>NZ_PPTG01000018.1 GCF_002954245.1 Cryobacterium aureum
AACAGCACCCGGCGATCGGACAGGCACCGGCTGCGGCGCACGGTGATGCTGTCAGGGTGGAACCGTTCCCGGAGCTTGCGGGCCTTGCCGTCGAACTGCGTCGCGGTGAGGCGTTTGGCGTGCGGCAACAGCACCGCCTCTAGTTCAGCGCGGGCGGGCTGCGGCACGGAACCGAGCTGCTCGATCACCCGGCGCGCATGGCGGAGGGAAATGTCTCCGGCGCGGAGCGCGGTGAGAGTATCGGGCCGCTCGACCACCAGTTGCCGGCTCTCCTGCAGGAGCCCGGAGGCGGTGCCGGCCGGGATGCGCAGCGCACACGCCATCTCCGCGACCAGGCCCTGCTGCGCGGCGAACGTCGCGTCCCAGTCATGCGCATGGCCCGGCCCGGACAGGGGCCGGCCGGTTTCGGCGGTGTTAGTCGTGTAGTCCCACGCCTCGGTAAGAACCTCCGCCTTGCTCGCCTGCGCCCACGAGATGACCTTCTCGAGCTCGAGAACCCGGTCCACGAACTCCGCCTGCCGACGTTGGAACGGACTCAGGCCCGCGAGTGGGTCCGGCACGGACTGGGCAGCTGCCGGGAAGGCGGCCTGGAAGGCGGCGTCGGCGTGTTCTTCGGCCTCCCACACCAACCGGCACTCCTCGCGGAACGCGTCAATGAATGCACGGTCTTCAGCGGAGAAGGACCACTCCACCTGCTCCCCGTCGTGGCTACCGTCGAAGTCCGAATCGTCGAAGTCCGAAGCATCGAAGTCCGAATCGGGGAGGGAAGAATCGGCGGAGGGATCGATGCCGCCCGGTTGAGGGGTGTCGCCGCTCTGGCTCATGGTTTTATTGTACCAAAATCATGGGCTGAAGTCGAGAGATTCTCAGATACCTTTGGATTTCTGTGCGAAAGTGCATTCGGGCTGAGCGTCGCGTTTTCGAGACCGTCTCGCGTTGGTCAATGGGGGTCTCGATAAGCTCGACTAGCGGACGGGGGCTGGTATCCGCATGCAAGTTGCGTTGAACATCGACGGACAGCGTGGGCGCACGATGCTATTCGGCCACGCGCAGGCTCAACCAGAGCGTCAGGGTGTCGTCGGCGTTGTCGAGGTCAATGCTGAACAGGTCGCGCACCCGGCGCAACCGGTAGCGCAGCGTGTTTTGGTGTATTGAGAGCAGCGCGGCCGTGCGGGCCGAGTCCCGCCCGCAGTCAAGGTAGGTACGCAGGGAGAGCGCATACTCGGTGCCCGAACGCGCATCCAGGTCGAGCACCGCCTGCGCCTGGGACGAGAACAACCGTGGGGTATCCCGCAGCACCTGCCCGAGTTCGAGCAGGCTCAGCCGGCTGCCCACATTGCGTGCACTCACGACCGGGCCAGCGAGGTCCGTCAGCAACAGCACAAGATCAGCATCCCGCCGTGACCGGGCGATCGTGTCGACACAGGTTACCCGCGATCCAACGGATGCCCGCAGCGCGATCCGCATCGCAATTGTCGCCCGCGCGACCAGGCGGGCGGCCATCGCTTCTATGCTGATCAACTGTGCATCGTTGAGCTGCTCGCCGACGAACAGTGCATAAACCGTGGTGCCGATGGCGACACACTCGGTGCCGCTCTGGTGCGCCTCGCAGGCCATCGCCACGAGGTCGACCAGCCGGTTCATTCGCAGTTCATCGCCGGCGGGACCGAACTGAGGCTGAAAAGCGAGGGCCACGTACCGGCCGGCCGGGTCGAGGCCGAGCTGGGCGGCGACGAGGCGGGCATCCGCGTCGCCGTCGAGCAGTCGGCGCAGCAACACCGCGCGTTGCGCCCTGGCCAAATCGGCGGCGCTGCGAGCACGCAGAATATGCAGCGCAGCGATGTCCGCTGCGCGTTCCAGTTCGGCGGCGGCAGCATCGTCGAGCTCGCCCGAGGCGTCGACCACCCAGATCGATCCGAGCGGCTCGGTGCCCACCCGCACCGCGACCGCCAACCGAGCCAGGCCCACCGGTACCGCAGGTTCACCGGGCAGGTTCGGCGTCATGGCCCCGGGCAGCCGCACGGCGCCGCGCGCCCGAAACAGCGAGGCGTAGGCCTCATCATTGTCGGGCAGGTCGGGCACCTGACGGCCGAGAATGCCATCGCGCCTGGTGTCGTCGATCGGCTGGTCGGGCAGTGTCGAGTAGGCCAGCACCCGGGTCTGCAGGTCTTCGATCGCTGTCGCTCCGCCGACCATCGCGGCGATGGCGTTGGCCAGCGCGAACAGGTCGCCGACCGGCAGTCCCAGGGAAGTCATCCGTCTACCGTAGTAAACCCGTATTGTGCTGGGCAACCATAATTCACTGCGTTCTTCGTGCTAAACGCTAAAGATCGCGGCAGGCGACCCGGCCACACTGGGCAGATGTCGCCCTCACCCACCCTCGCCGCCGTTACGGAACAGGCCCAGGCCGCAGCCTGGGTGGCCGCCAAATCGGCCGGCGTGCGGGTAAACGACGAGAGCACCCTCGCCGGCTTTCTCGAGATTGAGGCACTCTTTAACCGGGTCTGGCTGCTGCCGCCCGGCGAGAGCGCCATCCCTTCGGAACTGCTGCGCAGCATAAGCCACGCCGGCTGCAATGTGACCGCTGCCCGCGACCCGGCCGGCCGGCTCGTCGGTGCCGCCGCCGCCATCGTCACGCCGCAATCGGCGTCAATGTACTCCCTGATCGCCGGCGTCCTCCCGGGCATCAGCGACCGCGGCGTGGGATTCGCCCTTAAACAACACCAGCGTGCCTGGGGCCTGGCCCGCGACCTGACAGAGATGACCTGGACCTTCGACCCCTTGGTCAGCCGAAACGCCCGCTTCAACCTCAGCAAACTCGGCGTCCAGGCCAGCAAGTACGCCGTCGATTTCTACGGTCCGATGCAGGGCGAGATGAACGCCAACGATGAGAGTGACCGTCTGGTCGCCGTCTGGCCGCTCACCAGCGACGAGTCAGTAGCCTGCAGCGAAGGCCGCCCGATCCCGATCGAACGTCCATCCTGGGGGCCCACCGATGTGCTCCGGCTCGGTCCCGACGGCGACCCCGTGCTCGTGGCAGCCGCCGGCACCCTGTGGTGCCGGGTTCCCACCGACATCGTCACATTGCGCGCGCAGAACCCGCAGATCGCGGCCGAGTGGCGGCGGAGCATCCGTTCTATTTTCACCGACGTATTCACTTCGGGGCATATAGCCCGGGGGGTCAGCCGTGACGGCTGGTACCGACTCGCACCAGGAGGAACAGAATGAAAATTGAGACCATCGAGCTACGTCGCGTGCACCTGCCGCTGGTGCGGCCGTTCCGCACGTCCTTCGGTACTTCCACCGAGCGGGAGGTCACCGTCGTGCGTGTCATTACAGCGGATGCCGAGGGCTGGGCCGAGTGCGCCGCCGACGCGCATCCGCTCTACAGTAGTGAATTTCTCGACGCAAGCGACCTGGTCATTCGCGACCACCTTGTGCCCCGGTTGCAGGAGCTTGGCGACCGGCTGAGCGCCGAACTCGTGTCCACGGCGCTCGAACCGGTCAAGGGACACATGATGAGCAAGGCCGTGCTCGAAACGGCCATTCTCGACGCGCAGCTGAAAACCACCGGCGTCTCGTTCGGCAGTCACCTCGGCGCGGTGCGCGACACCGTGCCGGCTGGCGTCTCGGTCGGCATCATGGACTCGATCTCGGAACTGCTGGACGCCGTCGCCGGCTACCTCGCTGAAGGTTACCTGCGCATCAAACTGAAAATCGAACCCGGCTGGGACCTCGAACCGGTGCGAGCCGTTCGCGAACGTTTCGGCCCCGACCTGCTGCTGCAGGTCGACGCCAACACCGCGTACACCCTCGCCGATGCCCGTCACCTTGCACTGCTCGACCCCTTCGACCTGCTGCTGATGGAACAGCCGATGAAGGAGGACGACATGCTCGGACACGCCAACCTGGCTAAACTCATCACGACGCCGATCTGCCTCGATGAGTCGATTGAATCCGCCCGTGACGCCGCGACGGCGATCACCCTCGGCGCCTGCAGCATCATCAACGTCAAACCGGCCAGGGTCGGCGGCTACCTCGAGGCCCGGCGCATCCACGACGTCGCGGCGGCCCACGGCGTGCCGGTGTGGTGTGGAGGTATGCTCGAAACCGGCATTGGCCGGGCCGCCAACGTGGCCCTCGCCGCTCTGCCGAACTTTGTGCTGCCGGGCGACACGTCAGCCTCCAACCGGTACTTCGCGCAGGATCTTACCGCACCGTTCGAGCTTGAGAACGGGCACCTGCGGGTGCCAACCGGCCCCGGCATCGGTGTGGAGGTGCTGCCCGACGTGTTGGCCAGCGTCACCGCCAGCACCGACAGCATCCGTTTCTAGCCCTTCCCAATCAGAGGAGACCGCCATGACCCTGCACGTGAAGCTCGAAACTCGACCGTCCCACCGGCTGATCTGGCCGGTGCTCGGCCTTGTTGCCGGTCTGGCCCTGAGCGGATGCTCCGCCGCGGTTGACAGCACGGAACCCGCCACGGTCACCGGAGAAGTGGACGCCGCGGCGGCCGCCGCGCTGCCCGAGTCGTTCAAGACAGCGGGGATCATCAAAGCTGCGTCCGACATCCCTTACCCACCGATGGAAATGTACGACGAGAAGCAGAACATCACCGGCTTCGACCACGACCTCGCGGCCGCCCTCGGCGTCAAGCTCGGCGTGCGGTTCGAGCTACAAAAACAGGCATTCGCCACGGCGATCCCGTCGCTGCAGGCGGGCAAGAACGACGTGATCATGTCGGGCATGAACGACACGAAGGAGAGGCAGGGCACGCTCGACTTCGTCGACTACTTCCACGCCGGATTCTCCATTCTCGTGCTGGCCGGTAACCCCGAGAACATCACCGGGGTACTCGACCTGTGTGGCAAGGAGGTCGCTGTGCCCAAGGCCACCGTGCAGGCCGATATCTTGCGCAGCTATGACGAGGAATGCACGACGGCCGGCCCCGGACCGGTGATCATCTCCGAGCTGCCCGGCGAGACCGAGGTGCAGACCTCGGTGCGATCGGGCCGCGCCGTCGCCGAGGTCGTCGACTCGGCAGTCGCCGCCCACACCGCGCAGACTGCTGGCGACGGTGAGATGTTCGAGGTCGTCACCGACGACGCCAACCCCAACGGATACAGCCCGGTATACAGCGGAATCGGCATTCTCAAGGAGAACAGCGAACTGAGTGAAGCCATCCGCCTGGCGCTGGTCGCGACGATCGCCGACGGCACCTACGCCGAGATCCTGGCCAAGTACGACCTCACCAATTACGGGCTCGACGAGGCCGGCTTCAACCTGGGGTCGTGACCTGATGCCCAACCTGCCGTTCGCCCGGCCCGGCCCGGGAGCGCCGCCCGTGGCCGCTGTTCCGGTCGGAAATGACGCGGATGTGCGCGACCCCGACGACATCGACGCGGTGCCGCTGCGGCATCCGTGGCGCTGGGTGATCGCGGCTGCGTTGCTCGTCGTGTTCGCCGCGGTGGCCGTGTCGCTCTGGCAGAACGACAACGTGAACCATCCCACGATCAGCGAATTCATCTTCGACCGGCGCATTCTCGACGGGGTCGTGCTCACCCTCGTGCTCACGATCGTGTCGATGGCCGTGTCAACGGTGCTCGCCGTCCTACTGGCCGTCATGCGCTTGTCAAACAACCCGGTCATGAACGCGCTGTCGTGGCTGTACATCTGGGCGTTCCGCGGCACACCGCTGCTGATCCAGATCGTGTTTTGGGGCTACCTCGGGCTGCTCTACGCGCAGATCACTCTGGGAATTCCGTTCACCGACTTCAGCCTGTTCTCGGTCGACACCAACACGCTCATCCCGGCTTTCACCGCTGGGCTGCTCGCGCTCACGCTCAACCAGGCCGCGTACTCGGCCGAAATCGTGCGGGCCGGAATGCTCTCGGTCGACGAAGGCCAGTACGAGGCTGCCTACTCGGTCGGCATGAGCCCCACCTTCACCCTGTTCAAGGTGGTGCTGCCGCAGGCCATGCGGGTGATCATCCCGCCAATGGGCAACGAGACCATCTCGATGCTCAAGAACACTTCGCTGCTCTCAGTCATCGCGGTGCTCGAGGTCTACACGGTCGCCACCCAGATCTCCTCGCAGAACCTGCGCCAGGTGGAACTGCTCGTGGTGGTCAGCTGCTGGTACCTGTTCCTCACCTCGGTGCTGTCGATTCCGCAGTTCTATCTGGAACGCCACTACGGCCGCGGCAACGCCCGCACACTGCCGCCGACTCCGCTCGCGCGGGTGTGGGCCGTGCTGCGCCCGGCGCCGCGCCCCACTATTGAGAGAGCGGATGCCCCGTGACCGACACCCTGCTGCCACCCTTGTTGAGCGCCCGCAAGGTGCGCAAGAGCTTCGGCGGCGTCGAGGTGCTCAAAGGCATCTCCCTCGAGGTCGCGGCCGGTCAGGTCATGTGCCTGCTCGGGCCGTCGGGCTCGGGCAAGAGCACGTTTCTGCGCTGCATCAACCACCTGGAACGCATCGACGGCGGTCGCATCTCGGTCGACGGTGAACTGATCGGATACGCGGCCCGGCACGGCCGCATCTTTGAAATGAACCGCCGCGAGGTCGCCAGGCAGCGCGGTGGCATCGGCATGGTTTTCCAGCGCTTCAACCTGTTTCCGCACATGACCGCCCTCGAGAACATCACCGCGGCACCGATCGGCGTGCGTGGGCTTTTGAAACCGGCGGCCCTGGCCCGCGGCCGCGAGCTGCTCGACCGGGTGGGACTGGCCGATCTGGCACAGTCCTACCCGGCGCAATTGTCGGGAGGGCAGCAACAGCGCGTCGCGATCGCCCGCGCCCTCGCGATGGATCCCAAGCTGCTGTTGTTCGACGAACCGACCAGCGCGCTCGACCCTGAGCTGGTTGGTGATGTGCTCGACGTGATGCGGGGGCTCGCCGCCGACGGCATGACGATGGTCGTGGTCACCCACGAGATCGGCTTCGCCCGTGGCGCCGCCGACGAGGTCGTCTTCATGGACGGCGGGGTCGTGGTAGAAAGCGGGCCGCCGGCCAGTGTGCTCGACCAACCACAGAATCCGCGCACCAAGGCCTTCCTCGACAGCGTCATGTAGTCGGCTGCACGGGGGGCCTACTCTGGAGGCAACGAAACCCTGGAGGAACAATGACCGTCTTGACCGCCGATTTGTACGACGAGCGTGGCGACGAGCTGCAATCCGTACCCCTGCAGTTCCAGACGATCGGTGGGCGAGTGCGCTTCAGCGGCCCGATTCGAACGGTCACCTGCTTCGAGGACAACGCCCTGCTCAAATCGATCTTGTCCACGCCCGGTGACGGTGCCGTCCTCGTCATCGATGGCGGCGGTTCGCTGGGCTCGGCGCTCATGGGCGACATGATCGCCGACCTCGCCGTTGCGAACGGCTGGTCCGGTGCGATTATCAACGGCGCCGTGCGTGACCGGGTCGCCATCGGTGCCCTCGACCTCGGTGTGAAAGCCCTCGGCAGTAACCCCCGCAAGAGTTCCAAGACCGGATCGGGCACAGCGGATGCCGTCGTCGAGTTCGCCGGCGTCGTCTTCACTCCCGGGCGCACCGTCTACTGCGACGAAGACGGCATTCTGGTCGAACGCTGACCGTTAACCGAGTGCGGCCCTGAGCGAATTCGCTCAGGGCCGCACTCATATGGTTGCTACTGCTGAACGTCGTCGATGCGCACGACGACGAAGTTGGCGTCGAGCTCGACGTCGCGATCGCTGCCGTTATCGAGGGTGACCTCAACTTCGTAGACGTGGTCCCAGTCGTCGTCCCGGTCGAAGTCGGTCACGCGACCGGTGCCGATCGCGGCGAGGGCCGCGGCTTCGGCGCTCGCGCGCTCGCTCGCGGCCTGGTCGGCGGCGCTCGAGTCGGCCGTGGCATTCGGGGTGGCGCTCGGCGCCGAGGAGTTGTTGTTCGACGAGTTGTCGTTGTCGTAGTCGCCGACCCAGACGACGTCGAAGGCGTCGTTGAGTTCTACGTCGACCGCCGTGCCGTCGTCGAGACGCACCTCAAGGTCATAGGCGCTGCCGCCGTCATCGTTGCGCTCTGCGCTGGTCACGGTACCGGGGCCGACTTCGGCCAGGGCTGCGTTGCTCGCGCGGTCGAGCGTCTCGCCGGTGAGGGGGCCATCGTTTTCGCCGATGTCGCTGACGGCCAGGGCAATGCCGGCGCCGCCCAACACGAGTACAACGCCGATTGCGCTGGCGATGAGAATATTCTTTTTGTTCATGGTGCAGGTGCCTTACGTCGGTGCCCCCAGGCGAAGGGGACCGAACGGTCATGCCTAAGTTGCTGGCTTCAGCATAAGCGAAGGAATGTACGCCCCCTTATGATCGCACTCAAGCCTCAGGCAATTCACTGGTAGAGAGCGCGGGCGGGCGGTCAGAGCCGATTCAACGCATCCGTTGCGGCAAACTGTTCGAGCAAGGCCCGCACCTGAATCGACGCCTCGCTGCGCCCAGATCGCACGTTGGGGATGCGCAGCGGCGGTAGCTCGCTCGGCGTCGGAAAATTCGTGTATGCGTCGCGCATGAACTGATCGAGGCGTTCGCCCACCTTGGGATCCTCGGTCCACGACCGCGGCAGCCGGGCCGGCTCACTGAGCGGATCGAACCCGAGCAGAGCCACCCGGGTAGCGGATGCCACGCTGACGTCGGACTCGTCCGTGGGCAGCGGGCGAGCCATCCGCACCCCGGCGAAGACCACTCCGGTCCCGAGCAGTAGCCAAGCGATCGGCAATATGGCCTGCATGCTGATTTCACCGCCGGTGAGCAGCACAAAAAAGTAGGCAAAGACCCAGACCACCGGGGACAGCAGCATGAGAGCGATACCACCGCGACGAATGGATCGCGAACGCTTCGATCGAAGCGCAGTGGTGCCCAGCCGGCCGGCGGTGAATTCCTCCTGCTGTTCCGGCGAGATGACCTGGCTGGCATCAAACCGCCAGACGGCCACGATGGCTTCAGCGCGAGCGGCGATGGCCTGGCTCAGCAGGGACGCCCGCGGAGCCCAATCGCAGTATTTCTGACCGTCGAGAGACTGCACCCATAACCGATAGTTGATGTGGCGCTGCTCACTGACACCTTGCGTGGTCGCATAGGACGTCGCCGAAGCCGCAGCGGTCGCCCGAGCGTTTGTCGTGAACGAGGTTTGCTGGCCCTCCGGCTCTTCCGGGGAGGTGCTGGCGTTGAACGCGACGACGGCGGCAGTCGCTGCGGCCTGCGTATTGGTGACAGCGCGCGACAGATCATTGTCGATCATGAACTTCCCCCGGACATTCCTACGACCCTCGGCAACATGCCGATTGGTCGTGCCTTGGGGTTGCTGTGGAACAACCGGGCAATTTCATCGTGGCACAACCGAGTCTGTAATAGGCCATCCAAGCCGACGCCTCCCCCGTACTGGGGTGAACAAAGCCTCCCTCAATGCAAAAAAATCAGGCATATGCCCGCGCGCAACCTCCCAATCGGGGGGCTGCTGGGGCTGGCTGCCAGGCCGCTATATTCAAGCACCCGAAGAGGAGAGCCGTGACAATCGATGCTCCCATAATGCGACAGCGTTGCCCTGCGCAGTCGATCATAGAAGTGCTCCTGCTGGAGCAACGTTTGGTTGCGCCCCGCAGCCCGCTGGAGCGCCTGGTCGGTCGGTCGCCGCTCGGCGCCGACAGCGCGCGCTGCTTCGACGCCGCCCGCGCTGAAATTGCCGTTGGGCTGGCCTTAGCCGAGCTGCCGAGGGAATGGATCGTCTTTCACTCCCTGCCGGTGGGAGAGCGCGGCGCCGACGTCGACCACCTCGTGATCGGACCGGCCGGCGTGTTCGCCCTGCACTCCGACCGCCAGGCGCGCAAATCGGTACTGGTCGCCGGGCGCAGCGTGCACGTCGGTGCCCAGAAAATTCCCTATATCAGGGAAGCCGAATACGAGGCGGTCAGCCTCACCACTCTGCTTTCCGAGCGGATGCCGCGCGCCGCGTCGGTGCACGGTGTTGTCGTGTTCGTCGATACCAAGAGTGTGACCGTGACGGCGCAGCCGTCACGGGTGAAAGTGATCGAGGCCGCCGACCTCTGTGCCTGGTTGAAGGGGCTTCCCCCGGTGCTGGCACCGCTCGACCGGTTGGAAATTGCCGGGTTCATCGAGAACCCCGCGCTCTGGCAGGCCCTCGCGGCTATGGAACCAGCTGAGATTCTGCAGCGGTTCGACGAGCTTGAGTCAGAAGTGGCGCATGCGCGTCGTACCCGGCTGCTGTGGTTGCCGCTCGGAATGGTTCTCACGACACTTGGAGCTCTGGAACTGCTGCTGATGTGGCCACAGCTCGTCAGCGCGCTGTAATCTTCGCCGCAACTGCAAAAGCCGCTCGGTGCCGTGCACAATAAACCGCACCGAGCGGCTTCTGCTCATGCCGGCTAGGAGGTCGGTGCGACGGGTGCGTCCGTCGGCGCGATCGGTGCGACGGGCAGGGTGCCGTCAGCGACTACGAGTCGTCGCCGCCGTTTTGGCGATGCTCGCGATTGTGCTGGTGACGGTCGGTATTCTGATCAACCTCGTGCTCGGCGGTCAGCTGCGCGCCGACCTGCAGCAACGGCTGATCAACCGGGTCGGTTACGCGCAAATTCTGGCCGAGCAGGGCCTGGAAGCGCAGAGTCTGGCAAACCGGCTGACCGGCGACGACGTCACCGTCACGTATTCGGTCGGCGGCGATACGGTCTACGGCCGGGCCGATCCCGATCTCGAACCCGGACGCGGGCCGGGCGCTCCGCCGCACGCCGAGTCCGTGCCCGGCGCGATCGTGACGCAAACCGGCGACCGCCTCTCGATCACCCAAACCGTCGCCGGCGGAACCCTCACCCTCAGCTCGAGTGAGGCCGGCATCGACGCGGTGTTGGTACAGCTGCGCACGATCGAGGTCGTGGCCGGCCTGCTCACCATCGTCGTGACCGGACTGCTGCTGACCGGCGTGGTCCAAGTCGCGTTGCGCCCGCTCACCCGCATGACAGCGCTCGCGCTGACCATCACCCAGGGTGATCGCGGTGGAAGGCTGCGTCCAGGCAATCCGCGCACCGAAATCGGGCGCACCGCCGGCGCCATCGACGACATGCTCCAGGCGCTCGAAACCGCCGAGAACACCGCGCGTGACGCCGCCGCCGAAGCGCAGGCCGCCGAGGCAACGGCCCGGGACGCGGCACAGGTCGCCGCCGCCGCCGAAGAGCGGATGCGCCAGCTGCTCGCCGACGTCTCCCACGAACTCCGCACCCCCGTCGCCGGCCTGCAGGCCAGTGCTGAAACCCTGCTGCGCGACAATCCGCCTCGGGCCGAGCGGGAGAGACTCACGGTCGGCATGATCCAGCAGACCCAGCGGGCCGCTCGGTTGGTCGACGACCTGCTGCTGATGACCCGGCTCGACCAGGGCGACCAGGGCGCGGCGTTCGCACCGGTCGACCTCTCCACACTCGTCAGCGGCGTCGTGGCCGAGCAGCGGATGCTGGGCGTCAGCCGCGAGTTCGCCCTGACCGTCGAGTCCGGTATCTGGGTGAGCGGTGACGCTCAGCGGTTGGCGCAGATTGTGACCAACCTGCTCGGGAACGCGCGCAACGCCACCGAGGTGGGGGCGAGCATCCGCACCGGCCTGGCCGTGATCGACGGCGAGGCGCGACTGACGGTGAGCGATTCCGGCTCCGGCGTGCCAGAGGCCGACCGAGAGCGCATCTTCGAACGTTTCGTGCGCCTCGACCCCGCGCGAGCCAGCAACCGTGGCGGTTCCGGTCTCGGCCTGTCCATTGCCCGAGCGCTTGCTCGAGCGCACGGCGGTACCCTGGAGTGCCTGGGCCCGGTCATGGGCCCGGTCATGGGCTTTGGCGCGCTGCGCGGTGCCCGCTTCGTGCTGACGCTGCCCCTGGTAGCCGCCCGCTGAGTTGGACAGTCATTCGCTTGGTAAAAAGTCCCCCATTCTGGGGGTCCTACGGCCGGGGCGGCACTGGCAAGATGTAGAACCCGGCGAGGAGCACGATGACTCACATACTCTCCACGCGGCGGCGTCTGTCGACGCCCCCGGAACGACCCGAATCGACCCGCGCCGGAGCGCCTCGATTATCAAGCGGCCCAGCCTGGCTGCTCGGCCGTGCGCCCCGCACTGCGGCGACGCCGACCGACCTGGCTCTGGTCCGCGTGCAGACTGAATCCGCCGTCGATCGGCTGCTTGCTGCGCTGCCCGAACATTGGGCCGCATTCACGTTGCCCACACTCGGCGGTGGCGGCCAGAGCGCGATGCGCCTGCTGGTCGGCCCCGGCGGGGTTCTCGCCCTGCACGCGCAGCTCTGCGACGGCCAGATTGCCTGGGTGCATCGCCAGAGTGTGCTCGTCGCCGGCCAGCGCTCGCCGGATCTCGCGGTCGCCGCAGCCGGCGCAAATCAGCTCACCATGTTGATTCGCGGGCGGCTGCCGCTGCGCACCGCGGTGCAGCCGGCGCTCGTGCTGTTGGGTGCGCGCGCGCTGTGGGTCACCGGCCGTTCGGGCCGGCTGTCGGGCAGAACATCGCTGGTGCCGGTGTTCGGGGCCGCCACACTGGGCGATTGGCTGGCCGCGCACCCGCAGGTGTTGCGCCCGATCGAGCGCATGGAACTTGCCGCCGTGATCGACAACCCGCTCACCTGGGGTAGTCGCCCGACAATTCTGCCCCGGCCCGGTAGCGTGGGGGACTAGCCGTCCGGCAACTGCGGTGGCACGGCAACGACGCCCCCGGATTGGACCCTCGATGCACACCGACGACCTCGCCCAGCTGCAGATTCTGCTCGAACAGGAACGCACTCTGCAATTCGATGCGTTCAGCCACGACGATGCCTGGGCGCTAGGCATCAGGCTCCGCACGATCGCCGCCGCCCAGGCGTTGCCGGTAGCGATCTCGATCGTGTTGGGTGACCAGCGGGTGTTTCATGCAGGGCTGGCGGGAGCATCCGCTGATAATGACGGCTGGCTGGAGCGCAAATTCGCCGTTGTGCGCCGCTACGGACACTCCTCACTCGCCGTCGGCGTGGAATTTCGCAGCCGCGGCGTCGACTTCGACGTTGATTCCCGACTCGACCCCACACGTTTCGCGGCCCACGGGGGAGCATTTCCGCTGTTCGTACGCGGGTCGATGGTCGGTGTGGTCGGCGTTTCCGGGCTGCCGCAGCTCGACGATCACGCCCTCATCGTCGAGGCGTTGCGGGCGCAGTCGGCCTCCTAACGCTTGGCTGGCCCGTGACCCTTGGCCGAGAGCAGTCGGGCACGCACCGAGAACGCACCGCCGATCAGGAGAGACACTACGGCTGCCGGCAGAATGACGTCAACGAACTGGTTGCTCGAGAGCAGGTTGGCCAGCAATAAAAGTACGGCCAGGCCGCTGAAAGCGAGCCCTGAGATCGCGCAAACGTTGAACGTCAGGTGTTTCACGTGCGAATCCAATCGGTGGGGTGGCTTTCAGGCTAGCCGACGTTGCCTTGCTTAATGGGGGAGGCCGCGGGCGGGGTCGCCGCCCTAGATTGACAGCGGATGTTTCGCGCCAGCCCCGCACGTCGCCTCTGCAGCACGAATGAGTATTACTTATTAATTACTAACCAATACGCTTGTGCTGCCGATTGTTAACACGGAATCGGCAGCTGTCGGTGGCACGATAGTGCGGGGTACGAACCCGTAGTGAGGCAAGTGAACGTGGCTATGACAACTCTTAGGTTTGGAATGCAGGCTCGTGATCACGAGCCAGCGGCCTCGGTGACGCCGATCACACCTCTGGCATCCACCGCTCCCGGTCGGTTTGCCGGGCAATCCCTGGTCGAGGAACTGCTCCGCCAACACAGCGATCGGCCGGTGCGTTCCCGGCTCGCACGCACCCTGGGGGCCTCACCGCTCGACGCGAACGAGCTCAGCTGGTTGCGCGCCGCGCAGGCTGAGATGATCGTCGGCGAAATTCTCGGTCGGCTCCCCGAGGGCTACAGCGTCTATCATTCGCTGCCCATTCGCAATACGGCGTTCTGGGTCGACCACCTGGCCGTGGGGCCAGGCGGAATCTTCTCGATCAACTCAAAGACGCACTGGGATCGCGACCTGACCGGGTCGCTGCGCTCGATTCCGATCAATAATCACGCCATGCCGTACCTGCGCGATGCCCGGTTCGAATCGGCTCAGATCACCGCGTTGCTGGCGGCGGTGATGCCGGCAGCAGCCGTGGTTGAACCCGTGATTGTGCTGGTCAACCCGCACAAAATTCTGCTTAACCGCAAACCCAATGCCGTCACCGTCATCGATTCACCTCGACTGCGCCGGTGGATCGTGGCGCGCCCGCGAACGTTCAACCCCGAGCAGCAGGCCGCGGTCACCGCGCTCATCGACGACCCAGCGACCTGGCACGCAGCCGCCACGCCGCTCGTTCCGGCGCAGCTGCACGCTCGGTTCACCGCGCTCGAACAGCAGGTGGCCGCTGCCCGCACCCGGCGCACCACGTTCATGGTGCTCGCCGCCGCCGCTGCTGCGACGGTGCTGGCGGTCGTCACCTCGCCGCTGATCGTCGCCGCCGTCGAATACCTGGCCGTGCGCTGACCAAAGCGTCAGGCGAGGCGCTCGAGAACCGTGCCCTCGCGCATCCGCTCGACGCGTACGACGTGGTCGCGCAGATCGCGCACCCCGCGCGGGATGGCGAGTTCGGCGACATCCTGTCCCTTGGTCACCGCGTGCGACCGGGTCGGGTGTTTGTAGTCCTTGATCGGCTGAAAGGTATCGCGCCCGCGCGGCTCCTTGCTGTGCCGCTGCGCGAAGCCGGAGTTGATCGCGCTCAGCTCGATCTCGTCTTCGTGCGCGGCGACCAGGCTCTTGGTGCGCAGGGTAATCACGGTGTGGGCGTCGTCGCGGTAGGAGCGGGCGTTCAGCAACTCGTGCAAAAACCGCGGCTGCAGGTGAAAGAACACGCGGTCGTTCAGGGCTGCGTACCACTCAGCGAGGGTCATGTCCTCGAGGGCATCGTCGAGCGATGGCTCGTGAATGGCCTTCTGATGACGGATAACCGCGGTTCCGAATTCCGCATGCTCCAGCACGCGTGACTCGCCCCGCCGCTTTCCCAGAATTGCCGCCTGTGGGGCACCCTGTTTGACGCCCCAGCGGGTCACCAGCGCGGCCGGACTGAGCAGCCCGTGCCGCTCGATGGCGGGCCAGCTTTCATCGGCGGCCACGTGGTAGAGCTCGGGGTAGAGACGAATCAGATCGCGGGACAACACGAATTCGAGCGTACTCTCCGCCGGAGTGGCGCGGAGCCAGGCCGGAAGTTCAGGTCAGTACATTTGGCGCAGTTACCGCCGTCGTCCGGGCAGGTCGAGCGTTGCGAGCACCGTGCGGCCGCTGCGTGCCGCTCTCGGCGCCATATCCACGAGGGCGATCTGGGTCAAGTTGAGCTCGTCCCCCGCCTGCACTCGTGCCTGCCGCTTGACCGTGACGTGCGCCCGAAATTCCGGGCCGGCGAACGCCCACTCGTGCGGATCGGTGGTGAGCGGCCGCAGGGCCTCGACCAGCCGGTCGTGCAGTCTCGTCAACGCAACGTTGTCGTCGATCACCGTCACGGCGATGTCGTGGCGACGTCCGAACAGCTCGTCCGGCCCAGCAATTACGGTGAGTGCCGCGTGCCCGGCCAGGGCGGCGGCGGTGACGCGCGCGATCTCGTCGGGCGCAGCATCCGTGTTGAAGGGGGCGAGCACAGTGATGTGCAGCGGCCAATCCTCGACGGCGAAGCGGTCGCCCGTTTCGAGCGGCGTGAGCGGCAGAACGAGAACGAGGCGGGGCATGCGCCGAGTCTAAACGGGCCGGTACTTCGCCAGGGTATAGCCGACCGGCGCTTGGAGCGGTACAACTGACTCATGACGATTTCGCCCTTGATTCTCGGCCCGATGATGCGGTACGTCGACGATGTCTCGGCGAGCATCTGGTGCGAGACGCGGGAGGCCGCTCGGGTTGTGGTGAGCATCGCTGGTCGGTCGTGGATGGTGCACACCTTTGCCGTGCACGCGCACCATTACGCACTCGTACAGGTTGATGGACTACAACCCAACGTGATTCTGCCGTACACCGTTGACATCGATGGAACGCGGGTCTGGCCCGCAGAAGACTCCGCCTATCCGGCGCCCGTCATCGCAACGCTCGGAGGGGGGCATCCGCTTCGGCTGTCGTTTGGGTCCTGCCGAACCAGCGTCAGCCACGACAAAGACGGCAACGGTACGCATGGCGTCGACGCACTGCGCGCCTACGCGCTGCGCCTGGCCTCACCGGATAACGAGATGCCGCGCCCCGACCTGATTCTCTTTCTCGGTGACCAGGTCTACGCCGACCTGACCACGGAGGAGATGCAGAAGTTCATCAAGGCGCGGCGTGACATGACGAAGCCTCCCGGTAAGGAGCTGGCCGACTTCGAGGAGTACGCGCACCTGTATAGCCTGGCCTGGTCCGACGAAGCGAACCGCTGGCTGCTGTCGACCGTGCCGACCGCGATGATTTTCGATGACCACGACATTCGCGATGACTGGAACACGTCGCTGAGCTGGAAGCGGAAGATGCAGGCAACGTCGTGGTGGCAGGGCAGGATCGTGGCCGGGCTGGCGTCGTACTGGGTGTACCAACACCTCGGCAACATGTCACCCGCCGAACGAGCCGACGATGAGATCTGGCGCACGATCGCGTCCCACGACGGCGATTCTGAACTCGATATCAGCTCCACGCTTGACGCGTTTGCAACGCGGTGTGATCAGGAGCCGACCAGCTATCGGTGGAGCTTCTGCCGCGATTTCACGAACGTGCGGCTGATCGTGGTTGACTCCCGCGCGGCCCGCGAACTCGACCCCGCTCGGCGCGCCTTGCTGGACGACGAGGAGACGTCCTGGCTGGACGAGCGGATGCAGGGCGGGTTTCGGCACCTCTTGGTCGGCACGTCGCTGCCGTTTCTGCTGCCGCCCGGACTCCACCACCTGGAATCCTGGGACGAGGCCGTGTCGGAAGGCGCCTGGGGAAAAGCTGCAGCGCGAGTCGGTGAACGGTTACGTCAGCTGGTCGACCTCGAGCATTGGGCTGCGTTCCAGCGCAGCTTTCTGCAGCTGGCACGGATGGCCACAGCGGTAGCCGACGGCCAGCGGGGGAGCGCGCCGCAGACGGTGACATTCTTGTCGGGTGACGTTCACTATTCGACTGTCTCCGAGGTCGAGCGACCGTCGGGCAGCCGCATCGTGCAGGCCGTCTGTTCACCGATCCGCAACCCATTACCCCGTGCGCTGCGGTCCTTTTCTGCCGTACTCTCCTACGGAATGGCCACGCGGCTGACCGCGCTGCTGGCCCGCTCGGCCAAGGTCGCCTCTCCGCCGTTTCGCTGGAAGGGGGTCAAGGGTCCCTGGTTTGAGAACTGCCTGGCGAGCCTGGAAGATACTCCCGACGGACTGAAGCTCTGGTGGGAGACGGGTGTCGTGGACGGCGGCGACCAGCTGCATCCGCTCGTGAAGAACGTGGCCACGGTCACCCTTGAACCCCGGGACCGGTGACGGGAGCGCCACGTCGGTCGGGTTGCGGCAGCCTCGAGCAATTTCTGCACTTCTTCGTCTTCAGTGGCGACGAACCGACACAGCGAAGTCGCTACTCATGGCATGAATCGTGTACCCGGCAGATTTCACGGTCGGTATATCGGGGATAAAGGGGTTCGTTTCATCTTCGATCACGCTCAGCAAGTGAAGATCGCCTGACTTGTTCGCGCGAGCGTACGCCGCGCCGCCGCCACCACGTGCTCCACGGTGACACCGCGCAGCGCCATGATCTCAGGCCCACTGCCCGATTCGCCGAAGTCGTCGATGCCGACGACTTCACCCTCCAACCCGACCCAGCGCCACCAGCCATCGCTGCGTCCAGCCTCGATGGCCACCCGGGCGTGCGTCATTGGCGGCAGCACCTCATCGCGATACACCGAGTCAGCCTCGGCAAACCACTCCACGCAGGGCATCGACACCACGCGCACCGCCAGGCCCTCGGCACTGAGCCGCTCCGCCGCCGCAATCGCCAGGGAGACCTCACTGCCCGTCGCAATCAGTGCCAGGTCGAGGCCGGTTCCGCTCTGCCAGGCCACATAGCCACCGGCGGCAACGCCCGCATCGAGCCCGCTGCGAACGCCGAGGACCGGAACATCCTGGCGGGACAGTACGAGTGCCGCCGGCCCGTCAGGGCTGGCAACGAGGCGACGCCAGACGGCCACGGTTTCGGCGGCATCCGCTGGGCGAATGACGGCGAGCCGCGGCACGGTGCGCAGCGAGGCGATCTGCTCGACCGGCTGGTGGGTAGGGCCGTCTTCGCCGACCGCGACCGAATCGTGGGTGAACACGTAGAGTACGGGCAGGCGCATGAGTGCCGCAAGCCGCATCGCCGGGCGCAGGTAGTCGCTGAACACGAGGTACGTCGACCCGATCGGCCGCCACGGACCGGCCAGGGCGATTCCGTTCAGAATCGCGGCCATGGCGTGCTCGCGAATGCCGAAGTGAATGAAGTCCCCGCCGGGGTTGGACGCCGAAACGGCTGCGCCCGGTACGGTCACGTTGGTGGATCCGCTCAGGTCAGCCGAGCCGCCCCAGAGCGCGAGCTCGGGTGCGAGCGCCTGAATAACCTGCCCGTTCGTCTTGCGGGTGGCCACCGGGGTGCCTGGCGCGGCAATACCGACGGCGTCGAGCGCTGCTGTGGTGGCCAGCTGATCGGTGCCCGAGTGAAAAGCGAGCCAGGCCTGCGCCGCTGCGGGATTTTCAGCGGCCCACGCGGCGAAGTCCGCGCTCCAGCGCGCCTCGAAGTCGAGCCCGCGCTGCACGGCCCGGCGGCAGAAGGTGAGTGCTTCGGGGGAGACGAGTTCCTTGAGCGTGGCGTCCGCGTTGAACCCGAGGGAGCGTTTGATCGCCGCGAGTTCGTCGGCCCCGAATCCGCCGGAATGGGCGGCCGGCTGCCCGCCGAACACAGCCGATGGGGCTCCGATGGTGGTGGACACGGCAACGAGGGTGGGGCGACCGGTGCGGGTCGCAGCGAGGCCCAGCATCCGTTCGATGCCGTCGAGGTCGGTGGCGTCGGCGATCTCCAGCACCCGCCAGCCGTACGCGCGGTAGCGGGCGCGCACGTCTTCGGTGAAGGCATCCGTGGTGTGGCCGTCGATCGTCACGCCGTTGTCGTCCCAGATCAGCACGAGATTCTCGAGCCCGAGCGTACCGGCCAGGCTCGACGCCTCATTCGAGACGCCCTCCTGCAGGCAGCCGTCGCCCGCGAGGGCCCAGACGGTGTGGTCGAGCAGGCTCGATGTTGGGGTGAACGTGGCAGCCTCTTTGCGCGCGGCGATCGCCATTCCCACAGCGGATGCCACCCCCTGCCCGAGCGGACCGGTGCTCATCTCGACTCCCACGGTGTGACCGTGTTCCGGATGCCCGGGGGTACGTGAACCGAGCGTACGGCTGGCCGCAATGTCGTCGAGTGTCAGCCCGTATCCGGTGAGAAAGAGCTGCACGTAGAGCAGCAGGCTCGCGTGCCCGGCGCTGAGCACGAACCGGTCGCGGGCCACCCAGTGCGGGTTGCTGGGGCTGTGCCGCATCACGCGGGAGAACAACACGTGCGAGAGTGGGGCGAGCGCCATCGCGGTGCCGCCATGACCGTGTCCCTTCGACTGCACCACGTGAGCGGGAATGGCGATAGCGGCGGCTACTGCCCGAGCTTCAGCGGAACGATCAACATCGACATCGGTGGTGACAGAACGAGGTTTCACAGTCATACTTCACACATTGGTATATAAATATACTTAAGTCAATCAGAGGAGTTCCGGGTGGCGCATGCCATGTCAACGGGGTCGGGCGTCGTGCTCGACCTCATTCGCGCGGGCACGGCCACCACCCGGCCGGCACTGATCGACGAGCTGGGCTGGTCACGCATCACGCTGGCTCGACGGCTCGACGAACTGCTCGCGGCCGGCATCATCGTCATTGCCGGCCAGAGTGATTCGCGCGGTGGCCGTCCGGCCGAAAGCTTCGCGATCAACACAGACGCTGGTCTGCTGCTCAGCGTCGATATCGGCGGCTCGCACACCCGCGTGGCCGTGACCGACCTGGTCTCGACGATTCTCATCGAAGACGAGGCCGACATCGGGCTCTGGGAAGGCCCGGACGCCGTGTTCACCTGGGCCAACCAGGTTTTCGATTACCTGCTGCGCCAGCTCGGCAAGACCCGCGCCGACGTGCGGGGGATCGGCGTGGGCGTGCCCGGTCCAGTGGATGCCGCGACCGGCCGGCTCGCCGCCCCCCAGATCGACGCACAGTGGAACGACGTGCTCGTGCAGAACTATTTTCCGGCCGACTACACCGCCATTTTCGCCGTCGACCGTGACGTGAACATCATGGCCGTCGCGGAATCCCGGCTCGGTTGGCCCGAGCACCGGGACCTCACCGTACTCAAGGTGGGCCTGGGCATCGGCTGCGCGCTCGTGCTCGACGGCCGCGTCTACCGCGGTGCCCGCGGCGGTGCCGGCGACTTCTCGCACAGCTTCCGCTATGGCGACGAACTGTGCAGCTGCAGCAATAGGGGCTGCCTCGAGGCCGTCGCGAGTGGCTATGCCGTTCGCCGCGAGCTCACCGCCCTCGGCTACCGCATTCGCACCACCGGCGACATCGTGGCGCTCTCGCGCATGGGGTCACCCGATGCCGTGCGGATGCTCGCCGCGGCCGGAGCCGAGATCGGGCGGGCCCTCGTCGATGTCGCCGGCCTGCTGAACCCGGCCATGATCGTCATCGGTGGCCAGCTCGCCGAGGCCGGCGACCCGTACCTGTCGTCGCTGCGCGAGGCCCTCCTCGCGCACGTACGCGCCTTCTCCGGCACGGGCCTCACCGTGGAGCCGAGTCGGCTCGGCAATAAAGCCGGTGTTCTCGGTGCTTCGCTCATCGCGCAGGACGCACTATTCGAGGCCGACCGCATCAGTCACCTCACGCGCTAGGTCTTCGGCCCCGACTTTGGATCACTTATAGACAAAAGTTCTGAATTCGCATTAGGCTCGGAGACACGGCACCAAACTTTTTGGGGCAGACGACGTGGTCTTGCAGTGTGAAGGCCAGAATCAAGGAGTTACCGCATGGCAGTCAATCTCGCCGACGAGCTGCACCAGGCATCCATTCGCACCCACGTCGTCGCCGCAGACTGGCAGGCCGCGATCACCCTGGCCGGCGACGCGCTCGTGGCCGGAGGCGTCACGACCGACGACTACACCGCGGAGATGATCGCCGCCGTTGACAAGCTCGGCCCCTATATCGTCATCGCGCCCGGCCTGGCCATCGCCCACTCCCGCCCATCGCCCGCCGTGCTGCGCGCCGGGCTCAGCTGGGTCTCCCTCGAGGAGCCGGTGAGCTTCGGTCACAAGAAGAACGACCCGGTGTCGCTCGTCATCGGGCTCGCCGCCCCCGACCACGAAGGTCACCTCGAGATGATGCAGGCCCTCGCCGGGGTCCTCATGAACTCCGAGCTGCTCGCCGCGCTCAAAGCGGCAGGCTCGCCCGCCGAGGTGCTCACGCTTATGTTCAACCCCGAACTGCTCACAGAAAAGGCACACTCATGAAAATCATCGCGGTCTGCGGAATGGGGATCGGCACATCCGTTCTCTTGAAAATGAACACCGAAAAGGTGCTGCGCACCCTCGGTATCGACGCCGACGTTGAGGCGGCCGACATCGGCGTGGCTCGCGGCATGGCGCGCGATGCCGAGATCGTACTCACGAGCGAAGAGCTCGCCGAGGAGATCGGCGACGTCGAGGCCCAGGTCATCGTCATCGACAATTTCTTCGACCTCGAAGAAATCACCGAGAAGCTCACCAGCGCACTCGAATAACCCTGTCCCACCAACCGCACAACTGAGTAAGAGAGGGAGCACCCCGACATGGAGTGGTTCTTAGTCATTCTGGATTTCATCGGCCAGCAGATTTTGAATGTGCCGGCCTACCTGGTGGGCATTATCACGGCTGTCGGGCTCATCGCCCTGCGTCGCCCGGTCGGAACCATCATCGGCGGCAGCCTCAAGGCGGCCCTCGGCTTTCTCATTCTCGGTGCTGGCGCCGGGGTAGTTGTTGCCTCACTCACCCCGCTCGGCGACCTGATCCTCAAGGTAACGGGCGCGCAGGGCGTGATTCCGACCAACGAAGTCATTACCGCGCTCGCCGCCGACGAATTCGGAGCGACCAGCGCCTATGTGCTCGTCGTCGGCTTCGTCGTCATGCTGCTGCTGGCACGGTTTACCCCGCTCAAGTACGTGTTCCTCACCGGACACCACATGGTCTTCATGGCCATGATGCTCGCGGTCGTGCTCTCGGTCGGCTTCGGTTCTGAGCTCAGCTGGCTGGTCGTCGTCATCGGTGGTGGCCTGCTCGGCGTGATCATGGTGGTCATGCCGGCCTTCGCTCAGCCGTGGACCAAGCGCATCACCGGCGATGACACTATCGCCATCGGCCACTTCGGAACCCTCGGCTACATCGCTGCCGGCGCCGTCGGCCAGGCCGTCGGCAAGCGCAGCAAGAGCACCGAGCACATCAACTTTCCGCAGAACCTGCGCTTTCTGCGCGACTCCATGGTGGCTACCTCGGTCTCGATGGTCGCCATCTACATGGTCTTCGCCATCTGGGGCCTCATCGCCCTTCCTCGAGCGGATGCCCTCGCCATCTTCGGTTCCGTCGACGGCGGCGCGTTCATCATGGCCGCCTTCGCCCAGGCGCTGCAGTTCGGCGTTGGTGTGGCCATCATCCTCTACGGTGTGCGCACCATCCTCGGCGAGCTCGTCCCCGCGTTCCAGGGTATTGCTGAGAAGGTTGTTCCCGGAGCGCGCCCCGCGCTGGACATTCCGATCGTCTTCCCCTTCGCGGCCAACGCCGTGCTCATCGGTTTCCTCGCGTCTTTCGCCGGCGGCCTGCTCAGCCTCGGGGTGCTGGCTATCTGGCTCGGACCGGTGTTCGGCCTCGCCCTGATTCTGCCCGGCATGGTGCCGCACTTCTTCACCGGCGGTGGCGCCGGTGTCTACGGCAACGCCACCGGCGGTCGTATCGGCGCTATGGTCGGTGGTTTCGTCAACGGAATTCTCATCACCATCCTGCCAGCCATCCTGCTACTGGTTCTCGGCAGCTTCGGCTTCGCCAACAGCACCTTCGGCGACGCGGACTTCGGCTGGTTCGGAACGCTCATTGGCGTGAGCCTGCTCGGTGACAACACCGCCATCGGCGTGATGCTCACCGTGCTCATCGGTCTGGTGCTGGTCCTTGCGGCGATCATCTTCCAGGTCAAAGTCACCGACAAGGGTTGGCTGCCCGGCGCCAAGCACACCGCTTTCGTCGACGCCATCGAAGCCGACCTCAAGGCAACGGCGGCAGCAGCCAAGGCCGAGGCCAAGGCAGCACGCCTGGCCGCCGCCGAGACGGCGGACAAGCAGGCGTAGCTGCTCGAGTCACAGTGGGGGTCGCGCCGGTCGGTGCGGCTCCCTTTCTGAGCCGGTTACGGCACGAGCACAATCTTGCCAACGTGAGCGGATGATTCCAACCGACGGTGCGCATCCGCTGCGCTCTCAAACGAGTATCGTTCGTCGATCACCGGTCGAAACTCGCCCGAGGCGATCCACGGCCAGACCGCCGACTCCAGCGAACGCATGACGGCGACCTTTTCGGCGTGCGACCGGGCGCGCAGGGTGGTTCCCCAGTAGCGGGCGCGCTTCTGCATGAGGCGAAACGGGTCGAACGTGGCCGGTTCACCGCTCTGGTTCGCGAGCACCATAATGCGCCCGTTCACCGCGACCGCCTCGATGTTGCGCGCCGCGTATGAGCCGCCCATGATGTCGAGGATCACGTCGGCGCCTCGCCCGTCGGTGGCGGTGGTGATTTCGGCGACGAAGTCCTGCTCGCGATAGTTGATCAGAATTTCTGCCCCGAGATTCTCACACACGGCGAGTTTCTCGGCTGACCCGGCCGTCACGGCCACTCGGGCATCGGCCAGGCGGGCGAGCTGAATAGCGGTCGTGCCGATTCCGCTGCCGCCGCCGTGCACGAGCAGTGTTTCTCCGGGCTGGAGCTCAGCGCCCATGAACACGTTCGACCACACGGTGGCCAGGGCCTCCGGCAGGGCCGCGGCGTCAATGAGGTCCATTGACAGTGGCACCAGCAGCGCCAGGTCTTCGTGCACCACGGCTTCGGTGGCGTAGCCGCCGCCGGCAAGGAGCGCGCACACGCGATCGCCGATGCCGAACCGGGTCACGTCGTCGCCCACCTCGGTGACCACGCCAGACACCTCGAGCCCCGGCCAGTGCGGTGCGTCGGCGGGCGAGGGATAGTGCCCCTGCCGTTGCAGGATATCCGCTCGGTTCACGCCCGCCGCAGCGACCTTCAGCCGAATGTCGTGGGTCGCAACCTCCGGGTCGGGCTGGGTCGTCAGGGTGAGGGCATCCGGCCCACCGGGGGAGCTAACGATAATTGCGCGCATGTCCGCAGCTTACGCTCGAGCGATTCTCGCGCTCGCGCCGTGGGCCGCGCGGCGCAGGGACGAGTCGCCGTCGCCAAGCCACCGCACCAGGGTCGCATCCGCTCGGGCACGGTTCGCGCCGGTCAGCCCCTGCATGAGTGGCAGCACTATGTCGACCGTGAGCGGATCGACGAGCTCTGGCAGCCCAGCGCCCCGCAGAAACCCCTCGATGCGGGTGAGATCGGTGTTGTCGAGACGGGTCACGTTCGATTGCAGCAGCACGATTGCGGCGAGGCGCCGCTCGAACACCGGCACGTTCCAGAGCTCGGAGCTCAGCGCGGTCACCTCGTCGTGGCTCATGTTCTTATACCGGCGGGCCAGGTCGCGGATGGTTCTCGCACGGCGCCCACCGAGGCGCCATAGAACTCGAGCTCGTTCCCAACCGGGCCTGCGCCTCAGCCGCCCGCTCCCAGGTTGCTTCGTACTGCAGCGTGCGGCCGACGTTCCTCTGGGCCCTCAGCGGCGAAAGGCGAGCGCGGCAACCCTGTCGGCCTGCACGTTCGCTCGGTGAAGTTCCTGATGCGCGGCCAGTTCCGGGCGGCGCCGGATGATAAACCACGCCGCAGTGAGGCCGAGGAACCACAGTGGAGTCACGAGCAACGCCTGCAGGGTGTCGGTCTTCTGGGTAAGCGCCCAGATCAAAAACCCGAAGAACGACAACACCACGTAACACATGTACACGCCGCCGGGCATCTTGAACTTTGAGGCTGCGTGCAGCGCCGGGCGGCGCTTGCGGTACACGATGTAGCTCACCAAAATGATGGTCCACACGAAGATGAAGAGCACCGCAGACATGGTGGTCACCACGGTGAAGACGGCGATGATCGATGGGTTTGCATACAGCAGTACTGCGGAAATGAGCAGAAAGCTGCACGAGAACAGCAGAGCGCTGGCTGGCACCTTGTGCCGGGTTAGGCGTTCGAAGCGTGCGGGTGCCGTGCCCTCGACCGCCAGCCCGAAGAGCATTCTCGATGTGGAATACAGCCCTGAGTTTGCCGAGGACGTCGCGCTGGTGAGCACGACGAAGTTGATCACGGCCGCGGCGGCACCGAGCCCCGCGAGGGCGAACATTGCCACGAACGGGCTCACGTCAGCGGTGACCTCACGCCACGGAGTTACCGTCATGATCATTATCAGCGCGAGTACGTAGAACAGCATGATGCGAATGGGGATGGAGTTGATGGCTTTCGGCAAGTTCTTCTCCGGGTGCTGCGCTTCGGCGGCCGTGGTGCCCACGAGCTCGAGCCCGACGAACGCGAACACGGCGATCTGGAAACCGGCGATGAACCCCATCGGACCGGTGGGAAACATTCCGCCGTCGTTCCACAGGTTGCTGAAACTCGCCGGGGTGCCGCCGGGGGACTGAAACTTGGTGAACACCATCACGAGACCCACAACGATAAGCGTGACAATGGCGATGATTTTGATCAGTGCGAACCAGAATTCGGTCTCACCGAACGCCTTGACGCTTGCGAGGTTGAGGCCCAACAGAATCAGCACGGCCACGAGCGCCGGTATCCACAGCGGCAGCTCTGGCCACCAAAAGCTCGTGTACAGCGCGATCGCGATCAGCTCAGCGATGGCCGTGACGATCCAGCAGAGCCAGTACGTCCAGCTCGTGAAGAATCCGGCCCACGGCCCGAGCAAGTCACCGGCGAAGTCGCTGAACGACTTGTATTCGAGGTTGGACAGCAACAGTTCGCCCATGGCCCGCATCACGAAGAACAGCATGAAGCCGATGATCATGTACACGAAGATCACGGATGGCCCGGCGAGTGAGATGGTCTTCCCCGAGCCCATGAACAGGCCTGTTCCGATCGCGCCGCCAATGGCGATGAGCTGGATATGTCGGTTTGATAGCGATCGGGCCAGGTGTGGCTGCGTGCTCACGGCGGGTTGAGTGCTGCGTTGCAATTGCGACATCGGGGATACTTCCTTGTAGTCCAGGGCGATTGTGCGAGATGTAGGGGTCTCTGCCAGCCTAAAAACGATATGCCCGGGTTTGGGACGCCATCGCGTTCCCGGCAGGCAGATGCCGGATGCCGCAGGTCGCGTCGTCTGACCCCTCGCCGGCTTCCGGGGCGTGGAATTGCCACTCTTCCGGGGATTTTTCTCCGCCGAGACCGGCAAGAGAAGGCGATGGCCGCTACCTCTGGCTCGACATTTGTAGCGTCACGGAGCGTTGATTGTCGCCTGACGTGCACACGGCTTGCGTAGGATTGAGCTTATGAGGGGGGCCGATATCGATCAGGCGGTGGCCATCATTGCTGAGCACCTTGGCCGTGCCCTGTCTCTGGCAGACCTCGAGGGCGGACTGCTCGCCTACAGTGCGCACCACGCGACGGCTGACCGGGTGCGCACGAATTTCGTGCTGAGCAAGGTGGTTCCGCCCGATGTCAGCGACTGGCAGCTCAGCCACGGTATTGCCACGGCGGTACGACCGGTTCCGGTTCCGGCCAATGCCGAGCTTGGCATGTTGGGCCGGGTATGCGTTCCGCTGCTCGCCCGCGGATTCCGAGTGGGATATCTCTGGGTGCTGCAGCTCGATGACGAGCTCGAGCCCGATGCCATCTTGCAGGAGCTACGGGGCATCCGCTCTGAGCTGGACAGTCTCGCGGAGCTACTGCTCGATCGCACGAGCGCGGATTCCGATGGCCGCCCGGCGAACGAGTCTCAGTTTCTCGCCGCCTGTTCGGGCGATCGCGATGCCCTCGTATCGGTTGGAGGTTGGCCCGGTGTGCATGGGCGTGGACCGTGGCGGCTGGCCATGCTGGTGGACCGCGGCATGAATGCCCAGCGCAATCCGGCAGAGAGCATTCTGTTGCACCGATTGTCCGCGCTTCAGGCCACGCTCGGAATCGACTCGGTGCTGTTCTCCGCTGGCACCGAAACGCAGGCGGTGTTGTTGCTTCACGACGTGATTGACGGCGTCGAGGGTTCCGAAGTTCTCAGACGCTTTGGCCTTGAGGTCTCACGCCGTGGCGGGCAGCCGGCCGCGTCCGTTCTGCTCGGGCTGAGCGAGCCCTTTTTCGACCTTCGACGGTTGCCCGGCGCCTACGCCGAGGCGCGGAGCGCCGTGCAGGCAGCCTGGGTGGACGCCCAACTGGGACCGCTCGTCTCGTTTCGCGCTATCGGGGTCTACCAATTATTGGCCGTCGAGGGTCGAGACGTTGTGCCGAGCGAGTCGGCCCTCTTCGTGGAACTGCGGGAAGTCGACCACAACGGGGAACTTTTGCCCGTGCTCGAACTGCTCTACGACAAGAATGGTTCCGTGGCCCAGGTTGCCGAGCAGCTGCATCTGCATCGCACCAGTATCTATAACCGGCTCAGGCGCATCCGCTCACTCATCGGGGTGGACCCGCTCGGCGGGCAGGCCCGCCTCGAGCTGCACCTCGCCCTCAAAGCCGAGCGCTGGGCCGGTCGCCCCCGGCTGTAGCGGCAGTGCGAAGCTAGTGAGGCACGCCGTTCCCACGGCGTGCCTCACCGCTTCGATCAGGTGGCCTGCACGGGGAGTTGCAGGTGAATGATGTGCGTGCCGGTGTTGGTGCCGACGTACTCGGGAAGGCGAGGCATCGTCGCGCCGGCGATCCAACAGATTCTGGTGCCGCAGGAGACCAACGCATGACCTCTTACGCTTCGGATGCTGCCCAGCACATCTGACCGGTGGCTCGGATACGGGTGGCCGCGCCTGCAGCCTTTGGCCGCGCGACGCGCCCCAAAAACGGATGCCCGGCCCCGCTACCCGCTCGCGATCCGCGCCGTCACGCCGTCGGCCGCCCGGAGCAGCCAGGGGTCGCCATCCTGTGCCCACCGGGCCAGCGCCGCATCCGCTCTGAGCCGATGCGCGCCGCTCAATCGCTGCACCAGCGGTAACACCACGTCGAAGGTGAGCGGATCGACGAGCGCTGGCAGCCCAGCGCCGCGCAGAAATCCTTCGATGCGGGTGAGGTCGGTGTTGTCGAGCCGGGTGACGTTCGCCTGCAGCAGTACGATCGCGGCGAGCCGGCGCTCGAACACCGGCACGTTCCAGAGTTCGGAGCTGAGAGCGGTCACCTCGTCGCGGCCCATGTTCTTGTGCCGGCGGGCCAGGTCGCGAATGGTTCCCCGCACGGCGCCCACAGAAGCGCCGTAGACCTCGAGCGCGGTGCCCAGACTGGCTTGCCACTCGGCCGCACGTTCCCACGTGGCCTCGTACTGCAGCGTGCGATCTACGAAGTCGCCGGCGTCGCTCATTCGTCTATTCTGCCCCGGGCTCGACGGCCGAGTGGCACGGTCGGCACCACGATGAAGTCTTGTACAGAAGAGGAGGTATCTTGTACACTTCGCATATGGCAACGATGAGTGTGAGTAACGCACGCGAGAATCTGCAGGCGGCCGTCGACCTGACTCGCACGGAGGCCGTCGTCTTGGAACGTTACGGCAAGCCGGTGGCAGTGCTCGTGAGTGTGGAGCGGTATGAGCTCATGATGGACGCTCTCGACGATGCGGCCGACGTTCTCGCCTTCGACGCCGCCATGGCTGAGGAAGGCGAGAACGTTCCCTGGGCCCAGGTCAAAGCAGACCTCGGCTGGGTATGACGGCCTATCGAATTGAATTGCGTCCGGCTGCAGTTTGGGCGCTGAAGCAACTCGACCCGCCGATTCGACACCGCATTCAGGGAGCGATTGCGTTCCTCGGGCAAGATCCTCGGCCGCCAGGAGCCCGCAGGCTGCAGGGCCGCGAGGGGCTCCGGGTGCGCGTGGGCGACTATCGCATCATCTACACGGTGACCGACCAGATCCTGACCGTCGTGGTGGTAACGCTGGGGCATCGACGGGACGTCTACGAGCGGTAGGCGACCGGCTGATCTCCGCTCCCACGTTGCCGGTACCGCAGCACGTCTATTCTGCGCCGGCCGAGGCGGCGCGAGCAGCCCGAATGATCAGCACGATCAGGGCAAGCAGGGCAGCCGCACTCACCAGGTACAACGCCAGGCCCCACGGGGAGTGATCGGCGCCCGAAATCATGAATGTGTCGGCGAGCGACATGCCGGGGCCGAACGAGACGAAGAAATGCCCGGGAGCAGCGAATACCAGCAGCACGAGATAAGCCGCCACGACTGGTCCCACCCGACTTATGCGGCGCATGATCGCGACCAGCAGGATCACTCCGGCCAGCAGCAGCCCGATGCCAGCCCAGGTGACGACTCCGTTTGCGCTGAGACTTTCATCGGCGCGGGCCATTTCGGCGCGGATCTGCCCGAGCGTCGCGCCCGGCACTGCGGCCAGCGGATTCCACACCAGAATCTGCAGCGCCCCGGCAATTGCATACGCCGCAACGACCGCGAAGCCCACGGTCGCCGCCCTGACTGCGCGTCGCGGTGGTCGAATTTCGGTGTTACTCATCAGGCAAGCGTACCGAGCATCCGTTCAGAGAAGCGGATGCGGGCGCCTCAGTGCACCAGTGCCAGCAGCAGGGCGACGGTCACGAACAGCACGCCGAATGTGCGGTTGAGAATGAGCTGCCCGCGAGCGGTATTCGTGAAGCGCTGAAACGATTTCGCCGCCACCGCAAAAAAGAACCACATCACCACTACGTCGATCAGCACCACGGTCACGGTCAGCACCAGATACTGAGGGAGTAGCGGCTGCTCCGGCCGAATGAACTGCGGCATGAACGCGAGAAAAAACACGAGCGCTTTGGGGTTGAGCAGATTGACCCAGAAGCCGCGGCGAAACATCGACCTGGCCGGTTCCCTGGTTAGCGGCACGGCCGGGTCCCGCTTCGGGTCGGGCTTCTGCACAAACAAACGGATGCCCAGAAACACCAGGTAGGCGGCCCCGGCATAACGAATGACATTGAACAGTACGGGGGAACCGGCGACCAGCACCCCCACGCCAAGCGCCACCACGATGATGTGCACGATGAGCGCAGCCTGCTGGCCGAAAATTCCCCAGATCGAGCGACGAAACCCGCTGGTCAGCGAGTTGTTCATGGTGTTGATCGCGCCCGCGCCCGGGGTGAAGCTGATCAGCACGCCGGCGCCCACGAGGGCCAGCCAGAGGGAAAGTTGCACACGCCAGCGTAGCGCGGGCGCCAGCACGCCGGTGGCGACAGAGACTCCGGCGGAGCCGAGGCGGGCTGCCGGCTTCGTCGGAATTCGCTAGTTGCGGCCGAACAGGTTGCCGAGTGCCGAGAGGCCGGGGATCTCAAAGTTCGATCCCAGGTCTTTCACCTGCTCGCCCAGTCCGGTCGCATACTCGCCCGCGCCGTCGGCGACGCCTTGGGTGATTCCGTCAAGACCGCCGGTGAGGCTCTCGACATCGACGCTCTGAGTGATTCCGTCAAGACCGCCGGTGAGGCTCTCGACATCGACGCTCTGGGTGATTCCCTCGAGACCGCCGGCGAGGCTCTCGAAATCGACGCCGAGGCCGGCCGCCTGCTCCAGGAGGGGCCCGGCCACATTGCTGAGCACCGCGCCACCGGCGACGGCGGCGAGTAGCCCGCCGGCACCAAGCCCGACAGCGGTGACACCCGCTCCGGCAAGGGCGCCGCCGGCTCCTCGGCCGGCCGGTTTGGCGAACATCTTCTTCAAGAAGCCGGGGTTCTGGGCCTCGCCGCGGGTAGCCGACCGGGCCAGGTCCTCCGGGCTGGTCGAGGCCGGGTATTCGTTGGCCGGCAGCTCCGCGCGCAGCTGGGCGTTGACCTCGTCGCGTTGCACCGGCGTGAGGCGCGCGAACGCATCGCGGTGAACCTGCTCGAGCTGCTGGGGCTGCGCGGTCTGCAGCAGGTAGTCGTAACGGGCGATGGCCGCGCGGTCTTCGGCGCTCACCTGCGACTCGGCTTTCACACCAGAAACGGGAGCGGCACTTTTCTGCACGTTATTCGCCGGGGGCTTGCTGTCTCCGGTGACCTTGTCGGCTGCGGTGCGCACCATCTCGCGCCAATCCGTCTTGCCTGACCCGCCGGAGGACGGCTGCCCCTTCTTATCGAGGGCCTTGGAAGCCATGCTCAGAATGCGCTGGAGGTTGCTCATTGGGGGGCCTTTCGGGTTGGCTGGGTTTCCATTGTGCCTAACCGCACCTGAGCAAACCCTCCCAGTCACCCCGTCCGGCAACGAGTGCATGAGCGATGCGGCCTCAAGCCGCACCCGCTCACGTGCGGGTGATCGCCAGCGCGCTCGCCAAGCGGTCGACCAAGCCTCGCCGTTCGATCGAGCACTGGCTCTGTACGTCGGGCACCCCAAATTGTCCTGTGACGACTGCTACCTCGTGACCTCGGCAGACATGACATCGAACCAACCGCTGTGCACCTTCGACCGCAAACTGGCCAGCCAAACGGATGCCCGTCTGCTGGCGACCGGCTAGGAACCGTACTACCGAAAGGTAATCAGACAGGGGCCTATGACGTTTCGGTAGTACGGGATTGCAACTTCCGGCAGGTTCCCGCGCACAAATGTTCTACGACGGAAGTTGAGTCGTTGTGAATTTCGAGGAAAATGACCCAGTTCGGGACCGAGGCGCAACACTCGCCGGTCTGGGAAACGTGAGTGTCAGTGCGAAATCAGGTTCGCACAGAAATCCAAAAGCATGTGAGATTCCCTCGACTTTGAGGGTCGAGCTTGGTACACTTGTTCTATGAGCCAGAGCGGCGACACCCACCAGCCGGGCTTCGTTGATCCGTTCTTCGCCGCCCACGGTTACTGGCCTTCCGCGCCCGAGGAGCGTGCCGAGTTTGATGCGTTCTGGGCGCTGTGCCAGGCCGACTTTCGGGTCGAGATCGCCGAGGGCCTGGGGCAGTTCGCTCCGTACGATGCCCTCGAAGACGTCGATACTGCGCCCGTCAGTCCGGACCCCTTCGTAACGGATCCCTTCGTAACGGATCCCTTCGCAGCGGATGCTGTCGGTTCGGAGTCTGTTGGTCCGGAGCCTGTCGGCCGGGCTTCCTATCGCCGTGAGATGCCTGACGGTCCGCCTCTACCGGCCGCCCTTGACCTGACCGAGGTGTTTGCCGCAGTGCCTCCCGAGCACCGGTTCGATGACGACCTTCGCGAGGAGTACCTCTACACCGAGTACCTCCGCACCGAGCACGACAGTAACGACGAACCGGGCCAGCCGGTACCGTTCGACAGCAGTGCGGCCGACAGCAGTCCGGCCGACAGCAGTCCGGGCGACGATTTGAGTCCGTTCCAGCGGCATCAGGCGCAGTTCGTGGACCGGGTGCTCTACTTCGAGAAGATCATCGCGTGGGCGCAGGCGAGTAAAGCTGAGGTTCTCACCGAGGCGTGGGACTACACCACTAACACTGCCGAGACCGGGCGCCCGCAGGCCGGTCCCGAGCATGAGCACGACTGGGACGCCACCTTTGCCGCGCAGCAGGGCCTCGTGGCGGAGATGGCGTGTGCGCTGCGCATCCCGGGCGGCACCGCCTCCGGCCTCCTGCAGGAAAGCCGGCAACTGGTGGTCGAGCGGCCCGATACTCTCACCGCGCTCCGCGCCGGAGACATTTCCCTCCGCCATGCCCGCCGGGTGATCGAGCAGCTCGGTTCCGTGCCGCAGCCCGCCCGGGCTGAACTGGAGGCGGTGTTGCTGCCGCACGCCAAACGTCTTACCGCGACGCAGTTTGACGGCAAGGCCCGCAAGCTCCGGGAACGGTTCCACCCCGACAGCATTACCGTGCGCCGCGCCAAGTGCCTGTCCGATCGCCGGGTGCTGTTCTTCCCCGATAAAGACGGTATGGCCACGCTCTGGTTGCGCGCCGCTGGCGACGATCTGCAGGGTATCTATACCCGGGTTACCGACGCCGCCCTCAGTCTGCAAGGCCCGGGTGAACCCCGCACCCTCAGTCAGCTGCGCGCCGATGTCGCCGTCGACCTACTCCAGCAGGGCGTCACCGGCAGTGGCCTCGGCGCGGGCCTCACCGCCAACGTCAACATCACCGTCCCGGTCCTCACCCTCCTGGGAAAAAGCACGGAACCGGCCGAGCTCGAAGGCTACGGGCCGATCGACCCGGAGACCGCCCGGCGCCTGGCCGGCACGGCGACGAGTTTCCTGCGCATCCTCACCCACCCGCACACCGGCATCGTCCTCGACGTCAGCGCCACGCCGTTCCGGGTGCCGGCGAGTCTGAAGAAGTACCTGCGGCTGCGGGATGGAACCTGCCGGTTCCCCGGCTGTAACCGCTCCGCCGGCCACAGCGACCTCGACCACACCGTCGACAAACAATTCGGCGGTCCCACCACCGCCACCAACCTGCACTTTCTTTCGCCGGCGCACCACAACCTGAAGCACTTCAGCGATTGGAAGGCCGTCGCTGACCCCGACGGCACCCTGCACTGGACCAGCCCCGCCGGCAAACACTACGCCACCGACCCCGCCACCCGAATCAGCCCCCACCTACAACAAGCACCACCACCAGAACCGCCGCCACCAGCAGCAGCACCACCACCGGCCGCGCCACCACCCCCGCCGCCCGACCTCTGGAACACCACCACGAACACCAACTGGAACGACACCGGCACCGACCCGCAACCGTTCTAGTGTCCTTTCGGTCGAGCGCATCCGGCGCTCACATCACCAAGCGGATGCCTACCAGCAGCCCGCCGCGGTTCTTGCCTGGCGCTAGCCTCCGTTGAATCCTTTGTGGCCGGCAATGCGGAACCACACGAAGGGCGGTGACCGCGCACCACACCCTCCGAACGACACCACAGTCACCGGGCATGCGCGATCTGATCGCTGCCCAATCGGTCATCGCAGCTGGCAGAATCAGAATGTCGAAAAGCCTCTGGAGGCCTGACCGAACCGACGCCGCGCCTTCAGGTCAGCGATCCCGCACCGGCGGGCTCAAGTCCAGCTTCGCGACCTGCGACGGGTTGACCCCGCGCCGCTGCATCATCTCCAGCATGTCTTGCTGACGGGGCTGCCCGAGAGTGAGCCGGTACAGAGTTAGTGCGTCCTTGAGACGCTCGACCTTCTCGATATCGCGGCTGAGGGGATAGGTGATGATCTGCCGCTCCACCTTGGCTGCGCCGGGGTAGAGCCAGTACGGGGCGAACTCCCCGAGTTCGGGGTGGGCCGTCTGGGCGGCGTCAAATGCAACCCGCCAGGGGTTCCCCTCACTCGACGCAACGACATCCGGCCAGTGAGCCGCTGCGATGTTCTTCCGCACGGCGTGGCCGGCGAACCGATTGACGCGGCCTTCGCGTTGTTCGAAGTCCACCGGGTTCGACGGCAGGTTCCAGTGCAGCACTTCATGACTCCACCAGTGAAAGTCGATGCCTTCCTGGCCCACGCTGGTGGACGCCAACACGAACGGCCAGAACGGGCTGTTGAAGGCGTTTCGAATTTCCGGCTGGCGAGCGCTTTCGGTCTCCTGCTGTTTCCCTCCGTACCGCAGGGCGAAGCGGGCAGTGAACGGGATGCTGTTGGTGGGGTCCGCGAGATCTCGAGCGCGGTAGGTAGACGGCCGCAATGTCACGGCGTCGTGGGCGCGCCCGGCGAGCTGCAGGAGTACTTCGTCGGTGAGGGCAGTGCCCCCGGTTTCGCTGCGCAGCTGGAATAGGTACTCATCCATGGATGCCTGCAGGTTGCCATCCGCGCAATACCGGAGCACGACGAGCCAGTAGGGTTCCTCGGTGGAGTCGAGCTGATCGAGGAGCAGACTAGTCTCCAGTCGGTTGAACAGACTTCGGAGTCCGTTCGACAGCAGCGCTGCAGCACTCCACAATCCTGCGTCTGTGGTGGCATCCGCTTTGGTCCGGAGCCTGGACAGCGCCCGGTAGGCGATATTGCCGGGGGAGTGAAGCGCGAGTCGGGCCAAATGCTCGTGCGACAAGTCATCGCCGGCCTGACCGGCATCGAACGCTGCGTCGACGTGGATGCGCAGGCCGGTGCTCGATTGTGATTCATCGTCATGCAGCGCAGTTCCGCGACTCTCCAAGGCTGAGGTCACGTGAGCAGCTGTCAGGCCGGTCGGAACCATGCCAGGCGTGCTGAAATACGCCTGCCAAGCCTGACCAGCGACCGCCTCACCGTCAAAGGAGGCCTGCACGTCAGCTTCGGCAGCAAACGCCGACACTCGTGCCGGCGTCCCAGCACGGCGACGAGCGACATCCAGCGGGTCGGCCTGCAGCGCGAGCGCGGGGTGAGGCCAAAAAAGTGCCAGTGTCGACATGGCGTTGGCCCTCCCCTCCACGGTTGCCCAGTTGAGGCGGGAAGCCAGATTCTTGCGGGCCTCGGCCGTGTTTCTGGTCAGCCGGGTTGAACCGAACGCTGTCAGCCGTTCCGCTTCGTAGCTGAGCAAACTCGCAATCGCTGTCGGTGTCGCAGTCCACGACGAGAACACGAGCCGTTTCGTGGCCGACACGACACCACACTCTGCGAAGGGCCCGCCCGGCTCAAAGTACGGCATCGACGGAGGCAGCCACAGCAGCTTCCACAGCCCGGACTCGAGCATGTCCTTAGCGAGGCTACCGATGTGTCCGTTCCCAATCCGGACAGGCTCGTAGGAGCGCAATGCCTCGGCATCGAGCGTGTTCAAACCCGCCAAATAGGGCTCGATCGCTTGTGCAGATTCCGCGGCCTCGAGTCGCTTGTCGAGCGCCTTGGAGACCTGGTAGTTCTCCATGAAGTTGCCGAAATAGGGAATGGACTTCCAATACTCAACGGAGATCGGCACGTCAAGCTCCTGGGCCAGGCGCTGCAGCCCGGCGAAGCCGATGAGGTCCGCCGGCGACGGCACCGCCGAGGCAATGCGGCGCTCCCGCAGCATTCCGTCATCGCCGAGCTGCGGACGTTCGGTGCGACTCATCCAGCGCAGTAGACGAATGCGCAGGGATGCCGCGATGCCCTCCACCAACGCGCCTGCCGCAATGCCGGCACGATACTCTTCGAAGAGCCGTTTCACCTCTGACAGGTCCGCCGTCGCTCCTCCCGCGAGAAAGCCCAGGATGGCGATGAAATCGGTGTAGTGGTCGTCGTCGGAGTCGTCTGTTGAGGCTGTGTACGCCTTATATGGCGTCGCCGACAGTAACAAGACCTTGGCTTGGCCGTAGTCGAAGAGGTGGTGCGCAAGCTCCGCGGCGTCGCCGCCCGTTTCCGGATCGAGCAAGTGGCTGAAGCGCTGAAACTCGTCAAGAATGACGAGGTCTGGCTCCAATGTCTCGACGCTGGCTCTGGCGAGAGCCCCTCGTAGCGCAGCGGTGACTTCCTGGATGGCGTTCATCGCCGTCGGCAGCCCGTCCTGCACGATGTCGTCTACAAGGCGCTGGTACCGAGCAAGCAAGCCGAGGCTGGAGGCGTTTCTGCGAAACGCAGTGAGGATCGGCTCGTGAACGGAGCCGTCCAGCACTCGCCGGATCCAGTCCACGCACTCTGAGAACGATTTCTCCGTGCGCACCGTGCCTTGAAAGAAGAGCCGTGAGGCGTGACTCTGCGCGAGATTGTGCTGCAGCTCATCGTTCAAGATCACGTGCAGCAGAGCACGCTCTTCCTTCGACCCGGTTAGCCTACTGGAGTTGTTGAAGGACGTTCCCGGAGTGAACGACACCAGATTCACAACCTTGCCGTCGATCGCGGTACCGCCGAGACGTCGGGACTCCAATGCCAGCAGCGTCAGCCGACTGGTGAATGCGAGATGCGGGTTGCCCGTCACGTTGAGCCGCTGAAGATTCTGTTGTGCCAGGTCAGCATTCGAACAGATATAGACCACGTCGATCCGGTCGACGGTGTCATCGTGTTGCAGCTGTTCGATAGTCCGCGCAATCACACCGCGAGCCACCACGCTCTTACCAAGCCCAGTCTCGTCGGCGACGAGAAATCGGCGGCTCGCGTCGGCGGAACCATAGAACCGATGAATGACGTGGTCGACGGCGTCGCGTTGAAATCCCTTGAGCTCGCTGAGCACGGCCTCAGCATCGAACACCGTCACAGCTTCGCGCCCTGCAAAGTGAGATGTGCCGACCAGACAGAAGCCCAGAGTTCGTCGAAACCCGCGGGGAGAACGGTCGTCGCGGCATCCGCTTGGAGGCGCTCGATCAGGCGACCGAGGTCGTCAAGTCCGGAATTGCGAGCCCCCACCGAGCGCACCAGTGCCTCGAAGAGGCCGGCACCGTCGGCACCCCAGTCACCGAAGCTGCCCCCGCCACCTGCCGTGAAGAGCGACCCATCAGCGGTGTCGTGCGCGAGCAGCAGCAGCAGGAAGCGCAGGAACTTCTCCGGAGTGTCGATCTGCCGGGCAAGAACGGCGTCCCGGCGGCCCGGAAGATCGCCGACCAGCTCGGCTCGCACGACGGTGCTGCGCTCTTCGCCGCGGGTGTCGACGACCCGAATCACAAGAAAAGGAGTCACGTCGGTAAGCGGCATGGCCTCGAATCGAACGCTCTCGCCAGCGACCACCGGGAGTGGATGCGAATTCCCCGGCCTCGTCAGCAGACGCACGAAAATTTGGAGATCGGACGGTGGGTGCGCCGAATCGAGGGACTCAACGAGGATGTCGAAGTTCGACTCGTCGGATGTGACCACAGTATTGCGCAGTCGGGAGGTGGCGAGAGACCGGATCGCCGACTCCAAGGCGTGATCGGCCTTGTCATCGTCGCTGTCCTCGACGCCGCCGGTGGCCGGATACGGCACGACCAGTTGGAACAGAGCCGATTTCTCGCCGAAGACGGCCTCGACGCCGATGCGGGGCAGGGGGCCGATCAACTCGATCATGAACTCCACGTTCTGGGTGAAGGCGGCGTTGGTCGCATTCGCGGAACCGATAAAGACGTGAGACCCGTCGCGCCGGTCGAGAACGAACGTCTTGGCGTGCAGGCCCTCGAGCGGGTCACCGTCGACCTCTGCCGTGTCGCGGGTCGCGTCGTCGAGCACATAGGGGACGATCCGCTTCAGCGTCTCCGGCCGGAGCCGGTCCAGGCTTTCTGCTCGGGAGACGACGTGCACCCTGGTTGATCTGGCGGGGGCCAGCCGGGCGATGCCGTCATCGGACAGGAAAGGCGAGATGATCAGGTGTCGCTTGCCATCGAAGTCTGCCGTTGTCGGGCGCCCGATGCCGAGGGCATGCAGCACGACCCCGCGCACGTCACCGGGGGCCTCCCACTCCACGCGGCTGACGCGTTGCGCTAAGTCCGCTATGCGGAGCGAACGGGCATCAGTCAAGGGAGTGACCGCAAGCTGCGGGAGCGCAGCCAGAAAGTCGCGTGCCGGGGCGCTCGCCGGCTGATCTTCGTCGGTGGGAGTGCCGTCGAGGCGCACCAGCATGTCCCAGCTGCGGTCAGCGGTCAGGTTTCTGCTCGAGCACAACAGCCGGTACGCGCGGTCGTCGTCGCGGCCGAATTCGAGAATCCAGACCTTGGGGTGGAAGAGCCCACCGGAGCGCCGGGCGGTGACCGGATGCACCATCGGCTCGAGGAAGGCGACCAGATCAGAGGCCTGTCGGGGCGCGACGATCTGCCCGGCCTGGGCAAAGATGTCTACCCGATCGGCGGCTCGCCGCACCGCGTCGAGAATTGCGATGGGATCGTCGCTCTCGCGCACACGGTGCGCCGCAAACGACAGGGGGATGGCCAGAGCACTGGTGAGGTCGAGCGTGAACGTGGTACCGACAGCGTGGAGCAGCTCATACCCCGCGGGTGGACGGAGCTGCTCGGTGAGGGCAGCGCGCGCGTCGGGTTCAAGCATCCGTTCGTTCCAATCCGTCGTGCAGGTCGGTGAGAATCTGGTTCACCTGAGGCCAGCGAAACGCCAGGCGGCCCGCTCCGGATGCCCCTTGCCAGGACTGCAGAAGCTTCTGGTTGGTGAGTCGTGACTGGGCGCCCTTGTGCTGGCGCTCTCGGGACCGAATCATGTCTCGCCCACCGGAGAGGTCGTGAGTGTCCAGCACGAGCGACGCATCCAACCAGTCATTGACGAACATTCGCGATCGCGACGCCACCGAGCCGCTTCCCGCGTCGATATTGGTCCAGAAGTCCGTTCGGTCCCACGAGTTCAGTTCATCGGCAAGGAGATCACGTTCCTGCTGCCACTCCCGGAGCCTGTCGCTGTATCGGTCCACCGGCGCAACGATTTGGTTGTACCCGGCGGATTCGTACTGTTCGGCCAGCATCAGGTTGTAGAGCAGGGCCGCGCCGTGCGCTGCGAACGAAAACAGCTTGGCGTGTTGCAAGACCTGTTGCGGGGCGCCGGTGGCCTCACGTGACGTTGGATCATCCCAGGGGGAGATACTCGCAGCCTCGGGTCGGTATTCCACCAGATGGCCAAGCAGCGTTCCTTCGCTGCCTTCGGCCATGCGGTCGCGCAGCCAGTTCGCCTCTGACGGCGACAGGTCAAAATTGCCCGCTGATTCAGCCGGGAACCCCCTCGGCGCGACGGGAAGGGTCGGAGACCAGGCACCGATCCGGTCGTTGCCGATCTCTCCGTCGCTCACCGAGCTCGCCGAATCGAAGGCGATCGCGTCCTGGCGGTCCATCGAGGGCGCGCTGAGAATGCCGTACTTTCGAAGCGCCGCCCAGTACACGCTGGACGGCAGAGTCTTGAGATTCGCGCCCGCCACCCGTCCGAGCAGCCCTCGGTCGTCGCCGCCCTTTCTGAGCGCCAAGATCAAGTTGCGCTCGTTGGCGGTGACGGCATCGCTGATGTCATCCGCGGACCGTCCGGTCGACTGTGCCGCTGTGAAGCACCAGGGTATGAGGAGCATATAGCGGGCGCGGGTGAGCAGCGTCGACGTGCCAGGAAAGAGGGAATCGCTGAGTGCGTCTCGAACCTGACCGAAGCCGAGCTCGTCGCGGCTATCGCGCTCGCTGAAGAGGTTGACGATTTCCCTCATTCGGCGCTGGTCTTCGCTCGATGCATCGAGCCACGCAACGAGTGATGGCATTATTTCCCCCTGTGACCACTGCAGTGCATAACGCCAGACTACGCGTCGACGGAGGCTCGTTCGGGACCGCAGGAGGTTATCTGCTCTCCTACCTCGATGGCCCACACCCGCTTTCCGCAGTGCTCGAGCGCGACAGCAGTATCTTCGACCGCGGCAAGACGGATCGCGAGAAACTGCTTCGATACACGGTGCTCGCCCGGCTACATTCGCGGTCAGGTGCAGAATCTGGCGCCGGGGGCTGCGGCGCTCGCCGCATTTACCAAGGACCTCGCGGTCATCCCGACCTACTATCCAGGAATTCAGGCGCTCTGGCACAAGGTTCCGGCCGAGCGCATCCCGCGCGTAAACCAGCAAGCGGATGCCTACCAGCAGCTCACCGCGGTTCTGGCCTGGAGCAGAACGTAAAGGTCAGAGGGCGGTGTGCTCGCCGCGCAGAAGGTGTCAATCGATTGAGCAACCAGTAGTTCCCGCTAAATTGGCACGAAACCATCGGGGGATGCATGACAACACGGCAACCGGGCATGAGCGATCAGATCGCCGCCCAATCGGTCATCGAGGAGTTGCTCCGTTTGCAGCAGACCGTCCAACCGCGCTCCCGTTTCGCCCGGTTCTGGGGATACTCTCCTCTGGGCGCCGACAGCGTCGCCTGGTACCGCTGCGCCCAGGGCGAGATCGAAGTCGGTAAGATTTCCAGCCGGCTCCCACCCGCGTAGGGCGTGATCGCGCTGGTCAGCCCCGGACAGATCACGAGCAAGAAGAAGCTAGATGGCATCAACGTTCTGGATTCGAACAATCTACGCCGATGGCTTCTCAAACGACCAGTGGAGCTCACCGAAGTCGAGCTGGTGGTGCTCGTCGCCATTGTGAACTCGCCAGCGACTTGGTCTGCGCCCACGTCACCACCGAGTCCGACTCTGCTGACACAATTCGCTGTGATCGACCGTGAAGTCGAAACCGCGCGGGTCCGGCACGTGTCGTGGCAGCTCTTCCCTATCATTTCTTGGGCGGCAATTTTGGTTCTAGCTGGGCCGCCATTTATGAAGGTGGTTGTCCGAGAGTTCTTAACCCCGCGGTGAACGTTGGTGAGACTCGTGAGTAGTGCGCTCGGACACATTGGGATGCGCCGCTATCTAGCTAGCGGCAAGCTCTTCTGATATCTGATCCTTCGCTGGAGCCCAGAGCTCGCGGTGATATCGAACATTTTCAATAGCCAAGAGGTGATTCTTTCGAAATCGTAGATCCGAAATCACGGTCATTCTGTGTGTCTCTACTGCCTCCAGATTGTCCGAAATCACCAGTCCGCCAAAATCGAATTGAGTGTGGTGGTTTGGACAAAGACACAGGATATTGTCTAACGCGTCGCTACCTACATGAGGTCGTCCCAATGGGCGTAGATGAGCACCTTCGGCATAAGCATTTCCGTCAAAGGTGGGCACTTGGGTATCGCAAATCTGGCAGTGAAAGTCATACATGTTCTTCACATCGCGGGCCAGTGATGAGTCACGGATGCGGCGTGAAACAATTGTCGTCGCGAATTCAGGATCGGGAATATTCGAGCTCTGCGGCTCGAGGGGCCGCTGCTCATCGACACGTTCGAGGCGAAAGAGGACTACCACGAACCCGTCTAGCCCGCGCATCAGCTGCCATCCGGTTACGAGGTACAGCCCGGAGTAGAGATATCCGGCTAGTGGAGCAAACGGCGAGCCCGCGTGTTTACCTCTCACCACTCGCACAGGAAGAGCTTTCAAGAAGCTCGTTATGAGGCCGGCATTCCCTGGAGCATCGATGGACTGATCTTTGACCTGCCGATTGCTCTTGGGGTCTTTGCCACCGTGACCGGTGTACAGAATGTAATCCCCGTGATCCTGATCATCGCCGTAGCCGCCCGAAACCACGATCGAATCTGCGCCATCAGACTTCGTGCCGCTAATCCCCCCTTGCAAGGGGCGGTGAACAAAAGCCTCATGCAACTCACGCCGATCGATAAAAAGCTGACCAACTTTGGTGCCGTCCGGTGTTCCAAAGAACTTACTCATAAGTACCCCCTCCGGGCACGGTATCGATGACGTCGAGCATGTTGGGCACTACCGTGGCCCCCATTCGGGCGAGAGGAAGCATTCCAGGGCCTCGCGGCCTGGATCCAATATGCATCTTGGTGATTGTCAGCGACGGTTTGAAATCTTGGCGGAATTGACGGTGGATTGAGCCACCTGAGCGGGATTTATGGCTGACCGCAAGCCTCCTGATGCTCTTGCGCACTCGTCGTGCGCGGCTGGTCAAGCCAGGATGTCGCCGGGTCCCGTGAGCCATGCGGGGCGGTCAACTGCCCATGCGGTTAAAGCCTCCTTGAGACCGGCTAAGTCCTGTCGGCGGCCATGCGGCGCCATTCCACCTTCGGGGAATGCGCTGGTGTGGGTGATCCAGACAGAACCTTCGCGAACGGGGCCGCTCATGTGGAGCGCCAAGAGATTGAAATACTCGCGGATCATTTCGCGATCGAATGCATGGCGCTTGAGCAGTTCGTAGTAGACGCCACCCAAAATCTTTAGGACTGCGATGGAGCCCAGAAGACTTGTCTTGCGAAGATCCTGTGGTGTCAGTTCGCCTTCCTGAACATCCATTAGGTCAGGGAAGCTCGATACGAGATCGTCTAAAAAGTCCCTCGTATTTCGAGCGAGGGATTCTTCGTTTAACTCGTCCTCTTGCCTTCGTGACACTCGACCGTCAAGGCCAACTGCTATCACTTTGATAATTTCGGCTACATGCTTTGAACCAACCAGGAAGGGGGACCCCTTCCGGCTCACCACGTCTCGCTCGGCATCGACGCGCCCTTCAAGGAGCGGATGGCTCGTCACGGCGTCGAGAGTTCGATTGACGACTTTACGAGAATCAAAGCGAGTTTTTACGGATGCCGTAATGCCGAGTGCGTTCTCAGCGATGTCGTAAAACATTTGACGGTACTCGGCTGTGCTTTCCTCGACAAAGAGCTGGATGCTCATACGTTCAACCTCGAGGCGTCGTCTTTGACTTTCAAGCAATTCAATTCTTGCCCGCGCGTCCGAGACAGCCCTGCCGGCTGGCTCTACCCTACGCGCGATGTCAAGCACGTCCCTTGCTTTGTCCATATCTTCGTTGATTCCAGCGTTCGCCAGGTGGATGCCAAGAATTCGATGTTGGCCATCAAGAATGTGGATATCCCCTGCGCTGACCCGCGGCAGGCTTATGATCCCAAACTCAACTCCATGTGCCTCGGCCTGTAACGTGAATTTAAATATTGCCGGAGCCCGGAGTATAAGGGACGGTGCAACCCAATGCTCGAAATTGCGAATGTATTTGCCGAAATCGTCAGCGTGCTTGGGCCGGATTTCGCGATTCCCTGGTGTGGGTTTGCTTGGATCCGGGGCGGGTATCAAAGAGGCAATCTCATAGAGTGACAATTCGAACGCGAAAACGGTCCGCCCACCCTGACGATATCGAGTACAGAAATACGTGATTTCTGGCGCGTAGCCGGTCACTAGAGACGGATCGATCATGAATCCCACGGACATTTTGAGCCCTCCACTATTGGTTATTCAAAGTAATAGCAGCTAATTCGACGCGTTAGTGATTAGAGACCTGTTTTGGGGGCACATGAGAACTCCACTTCGGCTGCCTCCTCGAGGCTCAGCATCGGCTGACATATGACGACAGGCTAGATTTGCAAGCTAGTTATTAGGCTGCGCTCTCGTCTGTGGGCCGCGCCCGCGTCTACCCCCTCGGTACAGTCATAGGACCACCCCAATCACTTCAGGAGCACCATGCCCGGTTTCGCCGTCATCGACTTTGAGACCACCGGACTCTTCGCGGGCGGCAATCACCGGGTCATCGAAGTGGCCATCGCCCACGTCAGCGCCGACGGCCAGATCGAAGGCCAGTGGGAGACGCTCGTCAACCCCGGGCGTGACCTCGGGCGTCAGGACATCCACCGCGTGCGCGCCGCCGACGTCATGAACGCGCCCACCTTCGCCGAGGTTGGCCCGCAGCTCGTGTCGTTGCTCGACGGCCGCGTCGTCGTGGCCCACAACGCCGCCTTCGACCTGCGTTTTCTGCTCGCCGAACTTGCCCGTGCCGGTTACCCCATCACCGAACCGGTGATCAGCCTCTGCACCATGCAGCTGGCCCGCGACTTTCTGCCCGGAACTGGTCGCTCACTCACCGACTGCTGCGCCGCCTACGACATCGATCTCATCGGAGCCCACCGAGCCTCCGTCGACACCTACGCCACCGCGCAACTGCTCAGCCACTACATCACCGGCGCTGCCGCCCCGATACTGTGGGCCGACGCACTCGACCTTGCCGCCGCTTACCGCTGGCCGGCCCTGCCGTTGCCGGAGCGCCCGTGGTACGCGCGGCCGGATTTCGCGACCGAGCAGACGGCATCCGTTTTTCTGGAACGCATCAGCGTGCGACTGCCCGAAATCAGCGGACCGGCCGAACACCAGGACTACCTTGCCCTGCTCGATCGCTGCTTGCTCGACCGGCAATTTTCCGCCCACGAAGCGCAGGCGCTCGCGCAGCTCGCCGAGGAGCTCGGCCTCAGCCGCCACCGCTGCGAGCTGCTGCACGGGGAGTATTTCGCCGCGCTCGCCCGCATCGCCTGGGCCGACGGCATCCTCACAACGGATGAGATGGCCGACCTCGTCGACGTCGCCAACCTGCTCGACATCTCAGCGGACGCTCTCGACGCAGCGCTCGATCAACCGGAGCCGACCGTGGTCGCGGTGGCCAGTGCTCACTTCGAACTGCACCTGGGCGACCTCGTGGTGCTGACCGGCGACATGACCCGGCCGCGCAGCGACTGGGAATCGGAGCTGCTCGCCCGCGGCTTCGCCCCGAAAAGTGCGGTGACCAAGAAGGTCACGCTGCTCGTTGCTGCCGACCCGGACTCCCTATCGGGCAAGGCGCGCAAGGCCCGCGACTACGGTATCCCGATCGTGGGGGAGGCCGCCCTGGCCCGGCTGGCCGGGGCGTTTCCGCTGCGCTGATCGCCGGGAGCGGCACTTGTCTAATCCGGGCTGACGTCGAGACGTTATGCGGATGGCCAACTTTCGCGAACGCGACCGGAAGTCGATACCTCAATGGCCGGCCAAGCCGGTCAAGCGTGCTGCTTTCACCCGTCACGGCGGCAGAGACGACGAGGGCATGATCGGCACTTACACCTGTCTTGGTCCCGTGGCGTACGTCACGAATGAGGGCGAAAAACCGATCGTCATCACCTGGAACCTCCAAGGAGAAATGCCCGCCGACGTCTACCTGAGCGCCAGTGCCGTCCCACGATAAGCGGTCTGCGTGCGTGTCGGCGAGGATAAAGGCCATGGCGCGCTGATTCGCCAGAACCTCCTTAAATCAGCCCCGTCCGAGGGCCGTGGGCGGGCTACGTGTTGACTAGAGTGCGGAGTGCGGGCTGAAGCCCGCCGCGCGCACTCAGAACGATTGTTGGGACGCACGGCCATTCAGCCGAGCGCCCTTCAACCGGATCGAACGCGTCGAGTTAACGAGAGGACAGCCAGCATGCCGTCGACTTGGCAGCCATCCGCCTGGGGCAAGGCCCTCACCAGCTCCGGCGACTGGAAACTCGCACTCCACGACGACTCCGTCACGGTCACCATTGGCGGCGTCGCGATCGTGACCGCGCTTGAGGACGTCGAGGCTGTCGTCGTCACCCACGGCCTGTTCTGGAGTCAGATTCGGCTCGAGGTGGGGGAGTGGGTTAACTGGTTCTACGGCATCCGCTCAAAGGACGCCGTCGCGTTTGAACGAGCCTTCGCCGCGGCGCTTCAGGCGCTGCAACTTCGCAGCTCACCGCGGAGTGCGATGCGGCGGCCCACCGAGCAACGCTGACGTCTCTGCCGAAGAATTACCAGCAGACACAGTTGCGTCGGTCGTATGGCGATCTCGACTGCCTTGACCTCGGCATGGCCATCGTGCAGAATGCGTTCAACGCGGCCATTGACTCGTCGGCACAGCGCCCGGTTTCTGTGACGGAGCCGGTCGCCGTCTGACCGGCGTCGCGAGCGGTAGCTTGCCGCCTGCTCCCTGTGATTTCGTGCCGGAGCAGGCGGCCTCTGCTTTGTTAGGGCGCGTCGACGATCTGTTTGCCGAGCGGCATGAGCGCGACGGGGATCAGCTTGAAGTTGGCGATGCCGAACGGGATGCCGATGATTGTCACGCAGAGAGCGATGCCAGAGAGTAAATGTTCGAGGGCGATCCACCAGCCGGCCAGAATTACCCAGACGACGTTGCCAAGAAGAGACCCGATGCCTGCGCCCGGCGTCTCAACCACGGTCTTGCCGAACGGCCAGAGCGCGTAGACGCCGATGCGCGCTGCCGCGATTCCCCACGGAATTGTCACGATGAAAATGCACATGATTACGGCGGCCAGCATGTAGCCGAGGAACAGCCAGAAGCCTGAAAGCACGAGCCAGATGATGTTGAGGAGGGTCTTCATGATGGTTCCATTCTCTCAGGTCGTTCCCGCCTGGCACGTTGAAACGCCAGCTCGAGTCTGCGCGGGAGGACGAAGCACGTCAGGCGACGGTACCGAGATCGACCACGACGTCGTGTCCGTTCCGATCGGAACCGAATGCAAACCGTACGCTCTTGCTATACGTATAGCGTAAAGATACGCTTTAGATGTGATCAAGTCGTTTCGGCACAAGGGACTCGCGCGGTTCTATGCGTCGGGCAGCAAGGCGGGAATCCGCCCGGATCACGCTGCCAAGCTACAACGGCAACTCGCCGTGCTCGACAACGCCGTATCGGTTGACGACATACCGCGCTCCTGGCGGCCGCATGTGCTTCAGGGAGAGGGCGAATCGGGTCATGACCTGCACGGGCACTACGCGATTTGGGTTTCGGGGAATTGGCGCCTGACCTTCGCGTTTGAGGGCGCTGATGTCGTACTGCTCGACTATATGGACTACCACTGAACCGAATCGAAATGAAAGGAACGAAGATGACCGGAATGTACAACCCTCCTCACCCGGGCCTGCTCTTTGAGGACTATCTCGGGGAGGTCAGTCTGGCCGAGGCTGCACGGCGTCTCGGAGTCACTCGGGCGACGTTGTCGCGCATTCGCCATGGCCATTCCGCTGTTACAGCGGACATGGCAGTGCGCCTGGGCCTGCTGTTGGGGACGAGCGCAGAGCTCTGGCTGGGGATGCAGACGGCGTACGACCTGTGGAACGAAAAGCAAAAGCCACGGCCCGAGGTTCTGCCGCTCGCGGTTTAGCCGAGCCCATGGCTCACCGTCAACGACACCCCGCCGACCGGAACCAGCTTTCGCGAGCGGCAAAGGGACCAGCCGGATGAGTTTCATCTATTCTTTGGCGGACTGCATCGCGGGGTTCGGTGCAGCTCCGACGCGGGGCAAGCAAGCAACTTTCCGATTTTTGCGAAACACTGCGGGCGTGACCTTGACACTGCGCTTGTGTGGTGCCAATGTCGGTGCCACACGTGCCTGGCAGACAGTACCGGAACAAGGACGTTCCAAACCACATCACGGAAGGCAATCCGATGAAACCATACGAGGATGTCAATTCCGGGCGGCCCAGAAAGCGGCTGTTGCGGACATCGGCCGGGGCGGTGATGACCGTTGTTCTCGTGGCGTTGCTCACCGCCTGTGGAGGAGCGCGAACGGGCGCGCAATTGCTCGACGACGTGGCGAGAGGCTTGGGGCGGAGCCCGTCCGAGGTCAGCGTGCTGGTACAGGCTCAAACGACAGCGGCGGAATCCAGCGATGACATTTTGCGGCGTTGGGCCGCACCCTTGCGTGAGCCGGGTGCCCTGAGGGACGACGCGGTGACAGTCTCATGCCAGACGGTGATTGATCTTTCGACGTCGGATGAGCCCCTCGACGAGAAATCACTTCTGATCCTGATCAACAATATCGCAGGGCTGGACCCGACCACAGCCAGCATGCTGGAAGTGAAAGGACTGAGTGACGCCGCCTTCAAACAACTCGGGGGAAATAGCAATGCCCTGAGCATTCAGGTGCAATTGGATCGCTTCAAAGACGCTGTTTGCACGGGATAGGTAAGAAGGCCCCTGCATTCTGAGTGTGGTCCAGGGCTCGATCCGCAGCCTTCACGCGCCACGGACACCGGTGCGGACCGAGGACAGGAGCGATCGAAATGACAGTGACCTGCGACATGATGGTCTCGGAGGACGGCTATGCGGCCGGCGTGAATCAGAGCCTGGAGCATCCGCTTGGTGAAGGCGGGGAACGACTGGCGCGCTGGCGGTTTGAGCGGCCCGACGAGAACGCCGCGGAGATTGCGGCCATCGCGACGGCGGGTGCCTACATTATGGGGCGCAATATGTTCGGTCCCGGCCGGGGCGAGTGGGACGACGAGTGGACGGGTTGGTGGGGCAACGACCCGCCCTACCACGCACCGGTGTTCGTGCTCACGCACTATCCGCGAGCGCCGCTCATCATGGAAGGCGGAACGACCTTCACGTTCCTCACCGGCGGCATCGAATCGGCGCTGGAGCAGGCTCGCGCCGCTGCGGGGGAGCGTGACGTGGCGATCGCGGGCGGGGCCGCCACCGCGCGGCAATTCCTGTCTGCCGGGCTGATCGACGAACTGCGGCTGCACATCGCGACGGCGGTGCTGGGCGCCGGCGAGCCGATGTTGGAGGGGCTGGATGACCTCAACCTGGAACAGATCAGCGCCGTGCAGCGGGAACTGGTCACCCACGTCACCTATCGAGTGGTGCGCTGAACGAGTAAAAGCGCCCACGACCCGCCGGTGCCGGCCAAAGGCATGCCGACTCCTTGGCCACCGACTGCTGTGACGCATCCGCTTGCCGGAAGTACGCCACCGCGCTCCCGCTTTCCGTGGGAGCATGACGCATGCACAACTTCGTGAGCGACATCGTCAATCAGGCTCCGCAGCAAGACAACTGGTGGCTCAACGGTGGTGGGTGGTTCGTGCTGGCCCTGGTGAATGCGGGCCTGGCCGAACAGAAGAACCGTTCCCGCTGGAACTGGTTCCTGGTCTCGCTCTTTCTCGGGCCCCTCGCCACGTTCTTCATCGTGGTCTGGGCACCGGTGACCGAACCACCCCTCGAGCTGCAGAATCCGTTTGCGAGAGCCGACGATCGTTACCTCACCCTCGCCTTCCTGGCTCTGGTGCTCACGATCGGCGCGCTGCTCTTCGCCCTGGCCGGGCAGACCTGGTATATGTGGGTAGCCACCGGCGTCGGTGCCGTGGCCCTCGTGGTCTTTCTCGTGCTGTTTCGACATGCACGCGCCAAGCGGATGCTGGCGCGAGCGCATGCGCGCAACGCCTCGGCGCCGACGGCCGTATAGCGTGTGGGGGCTAACCGATCAGGGTGAGCATCAGCCGCGACTCTCCGAGCGCCTCGACCTCGTGCTCGAGACCGGCATCGAGCCGTAGCAGGGCGCCGGGCACCAGGTCGGTGACCTGTCCTCCGGCGGTGACGCGCAGGCATCCGTCGAGGGCTTGCATCAGCAGAATCTTGGGCGCCGAGTGCTTCTTCAGTGTGAAACCGGCTTCGAACGTGAGCACGACCACGCGCACGCCGGGGGAGGCGAGAACCGTACTGTGCCCGAGCCGGCCGGGTTCGACCGCAGCGTCAGCCCGAACGTTCGCGATGTGAGTGAGGGGCAGTGTTGAATTCTCCATGATTCAACGCTAGACCTGTAGCAGCCCGTCACTCGATCAATGGTGATTGCTTCAAACCACTCGGCTGGGAACCAGCCCTGAGCATCCGTTTTGGGTGTATCGCTCGAGAGCATCGCTGGGTATCGTTGGCCTATCGCTGTATATCGTTCGTACTTCATTCCGAGGAGGCAATTATGGGCAATTCATTCCCAACCGGCGGGTTCAACGCTGGCAACATCGACGGCATCTGGCAGGCCATGGAACAGTTCCGCTCTCGGTTCGAGAAGCAAACGGGCACCCGCGCCGGCCGCGGCGAGGTGCGCACCGCTGTGCTGGCACTACTCGCCGAGCAGCCGATGCACGGCTACCAGATCATTCACGAGATCGAAGAACGCAGTAACGGCAGCTGGAAGCCCAGCGCCGGCTCGGTCTACCCGACCCTGCAGCTGCTCGCCGACGAAGGACTGATCAGCGCCGAAGAGAGCAACGGTCGCAAGATCTACTCGCTCACCGACGAGGGTCGCGACGCTGTCGCTGACGCCGACACGAGCGCGCCGTGGGAAGCTACGGCGTCAACTGCCGGTCACGGTCATGCGGCACTGCCGAAGGCCGGTATCGAACTCGCCCAGGCAGCGGCCCAGGTAGGCCGCACCGGCACGCCCGAGCAGGTCAAAGAGGCCGTCGCCGTACTCGACGACGCGCGTCGCAAGCTCTACTCGATCCTCGCCCAGGACTGACGGGGTGCCATCGGCTCGTCGAGGTAGCTACAACAAGAATTCGGGCGCGGGAAACATGCGTGCCCGCTACCGCCGCATTCTGCGTTTTGCCAGCTGGTATCTCGCCATAACGTGGTGGTTCGAGTTGTTCCTGCCTCGCATCGGGCTGCTGAAAATAGCTGAACGCACACGCTCCAAACGGATGCGACGCTTCGCCAAGGCCTTCCACGTGCTCGCGGCCGACCTCGGCGGTCTCATGATCAAGGTCGGGCAGTTTATGTCCTCGCGCCTCGACGTGTTGCCGCCGGAGATTACCAAGGAGCTTGAGGGGCTGCAAGACGAAGTCGCCCCAGTGCCGTTCGCGGCCATTCGCGCGGCCGCGGAGGCGGAGCTCGGCATGTCACTGGAGCGAGCGTTCGCCATGGTCGACGAGACGCCGGTGGCTGCGGCATCTCTCGGGCAGGCGCACCGGGCACGGCTCTCGCCGCTCGATGCCGCCGACACCGGGCTCGACGGTGTCATCATCAAGATTCAGCGACCGGGAATCGACGAGATTATCGACGTCGATCTGGCTGCCCTGCGCAAGGTGGGCGGGTGGCTCAGCCATGTGCGGCTGGTCTCCAAGCGGGTCGACATGCCCGCGCTGGTGGAAGAGTTCGCTCAGACCAGCCTCGAGGAGATCGACTACCTGCACGAGGCAGCGAGCTGCGTGCGTTTCGCGGAGGCCTTCACAGACGACGACCGGGTGGGGGTGCCCGGCGTCGTCTGGGAACGCACCACGCGCCGCGTGCTCACCCTCGAAGACGTCACGGCGATCAAGATCACCGATGTCGACGCACTCGTGGCTGCGGGGATCGACCCGGTGGAGGTGGCCCCGGTCTTCGCTGCGGTCATGTTTGACCAGCTGTTCACGAAGGGCTTCTTTCACGCCGACCCGCACCCCGGCAACATCTTTGTCACCCCGGTCGTCGATTCAGAACGCGCGTGGAAGCTGACTTTCATCGACTTCGGCATGATGGGGGAGGTACCCACGAGCACGCGCAGCGGCCTGCGCAAGCTGCTGATCGCCGCAGCGTCGCGTGACGGCCGCGGCCTGGTCAACGCCATGCGCGACGTGGGCGTGCTGCTGCCCTCGGCCGAGACGTCCGAACTCGAGCGGGCGATGACGACCCTGTTCGCCCGCTTCGGCGGCATGGGATTCGCCGAACTGCGCGAGGTCGACCCGCGGGAGTTTCGCGATTTCGCGGTGCAGTTCGGCGACGTGGTGCGCTCGCTGCCGTTCCAGCTGCCCGAGAACTTTCTGCTCATCATTCGGGCGATGTCTCTTACGTCCGGGGTGTCGAGCGCGCTGAACCCCGCGTTCAACCTCTGGGATTCGGTCGAGCCCTACGCGGCACAGCTGCTGCGCGACGAGAGCGGCAACCTCGTGCAGGACTTCACGAAGCAGGCCCTGGAGACCGCCGGCATCGTCTTTCGCCTGCCGAAACGACTCGACGCGCTCATCACCCGATTCGAAGACGGCACCGTGGCGGTCACCAGCCCCGCTCTCGAGAAGCGCATCTTGCGACTCGAGCGCACCGCGCGCCAGGTCGTGTCGGCGCTATTGTTCGGCGCGCTGCTCATCGCCGGCGTGCTACTGCGAGCGGATGACGCGGTGCTGGGCACCGTGCTAATAGTCGCGTCGGTCGCGCCCCTGCTGCACGCGCTGTTCGCGGGGCGCCGCGGGTTTTGACCTGGGTGGGTTAGCTTTCGCAGCCGACGCCGTCGCCGTCCCGGTCGAGGTGCCGCCCGTAGCCCGGGTCGCCACTGTGCACCGGGGCCGCACCGGCCGCTCGCGCCGCCGTGCAGTTCTCGTAGTAGGCACTGGCCGGTGCCTGCTCAATTGGTGCAACCGGATCGGGCACGACCGCGACCGGCGCGGGTGCCACAACGACTGGCGCTGGTGCTGGTGCTGGTGCTGGCGCGAAAGCGGATGCCGTAGCCCGCTCATCGGGACAGTCCGTGAGAATGCGGGTCATCGCGTCGTGCTCCGCCTGCGTTACCCACAATCCGTAGGTTGCCTTCACCGAAATCTGGCGCGCCACGTAGGCGCACCGGTACGACTTCATCGGCGGCAACCAGGTGGCCGTGTCGCCGTCGCCCTTGCTGGAATTCGTGGCCCCGTCCACGGCCAGAAGGTTGAGCGGATCGTTCGCCAGCGACACCCGTTGCGCCTGGGTCAGCTGCTGGGCTCCGGTCTGCCAGGCATTTGAGAGGGCCACTACGTGGTCGATCTGTACGAGTGACGACGTGGCGTTTCCGCGCACGAAAGTGATCGTCTTTCCCGTGTACGGCCCCACCAGGGTGCCGTTCAGAATCCGGCAGGTACCCGATTTCACAGTGGTGGTGAGGTCGCGGGCCAGTATGTCGTTGCGGGTGTCGCATCCGTTCTGGTCGACGTCGAGCCAGGCCGTGCCGAAGCCGCCGCTGCGGTCGTAGCCGGTCTTAGCCGCGCGGCCCTTGACGGGCAGCGTCGCCAGCAGCGCGATGGCCGTGGTGTCGGTCGCGGCGGTGTCGGCGAGAACGATGCTCGCGGCATCCGCTGCCGGTGTGGCGGCGGCCGGGTCGACCGGCGCTTCCTCGGTAAAGGCCAGCGGCGTCGGCGTCGGGCTCGGGCTGGCGGTCGAGCCGAATGTGGGTATCACGGCGAACACGAGCAACAGTAGAAGTGCCATGCCGAGCATGATCCACACGAGGGTGGAAAACCGGGGGGTTTTAAGGCGGGGTCGTACAGGCATGGAGCTCCTTGGCCGCATAGCCACGACTAGTCAAACTTATCGTGGTACCCGGGCGTGCGCAGTACGCCTTGGGGATTTGATCGAAGCTGGCCTCGTCGCGCTTTCGGAGCAGGGCCTGCCGTGTATTGCTGGCTAGGTATAGGAAATAATTCTGAGTTTACGTCGCAGTATTGCTGAGATTCTCTCGCTTTTAAGGTTGTTTTGGGCTATAATTGTTGGTGAAGGAGGCATCGACGCCATGACCCTCACCGCCCCGCCCGCCGCAGCCGGCTCGATGCCGGAACCCGAGGGTTCCCGTGTGGCGGTCATTGCTCAGGCCGGTGCATTGTTGGCCTCCGTTGTTGACGGGGTGCGGTTTGGTCACCTCGATGACTCCGAGGCTGTGGCGGTCATGACCGCCCTCGAAGAACTCGGTCGCAAGGTCG
>NZ_PPTG01000035.1 GCF_002954245.1 Cryobacterium aureum
ATCTATACCCGGGTTACCGACGCCGCCCTCAGCCTGCAAGGCCCCACTGAAGAGCGCACGCTGACACAGCTGCGCGCCGATGTCGCCGTCGACCTACTCCAGCAGGGCGTCACCGGCAGCGGCCTCGGCGCCGGACTCACCGCCAACGTCAACATCACCGTCCCGGTGCTCACCCTCCTGGGCAAAAGCGACGAATCCGGCGAGCTCGAAGGCTACGGGCCGATCGACCCGGAAACCGCCCGGCGCCTCGCCGGCACCGCGACGAGTTTCCTGCGCATCCTCACCCACCCGCACACCGGCATCGTCCTCGACGTCAGCGCCACCCCGTTCCGGGTGCCGGCGAGTCTGAAGAAGTACCTGCGGCTGCGGGACGGAACCTGCCGCTTCCCCGGCTGCAACCGCTCCGCCGGCCACAGCGACCTCGACCACACCATCGACAAACAATTCGGCGGCCCCACCACCGCCACCAACCTGCACTTTCTCTCCCCGGCGCACCACAACCTCAAGCACTTCAGCGACTGGAAGGCCGCCGCCGACCCCGACGGCACCCTCCACTGGACCAGCCCCGCCGGCAAACACTACGCCACCGACCCCGCCACCCGAATCAGCCCCCACCTACAACAAACCGCACCACCAGAACCCCCGCCACCGCCACCGCCACCGCCGCCAGCGCACGACCCGTGGACCTCGACCCGAAACATCGACTGGAACACCACCGACCCCGACCAGCAGTCGTTCTAGCCGCTTACTCCTTGACGTCGAGCATCGGAGTGGCCCGGCGAAAGCTGCGGTAATCGCGAGCACTGATCAGCTGGGCGCACTCCTATCTGACAGCCTTCGCGACGCGGCCCAACTGCATCCGTTTGTTGGCGACAACTCCGGTCACTCACCCGTCGACGCTGCGCAGGTATGAGGTCGTCGTCGATGCGCTCGGCCGGGGCGGCTGGCTCCACGGCGAGGCGATTGCGGTTGTGCGCACGGTCGGTGCGCTCGGTCGAGGCGCACGTGCTCGGCAGCGCCCTTGACCTGATCGCGTCGAGCGCCGTCGTGGCACCGGGGGTCGTTCCGGTCGAGTTGGAGACCTTCGCCGCAATCTCGACCCGGGTCTTGCGGCACGTGCCAGCGTGCTCGAGGCAGAATAGTCAGGTGATTCGCAAACGAGTTCTCGCCCGCGGCGAGGTGCAGGGCGTCGGGTTTCGCTACCACGCCCGGGCTCAGGCTCTGCACCTCGGGCTGGTCGGATATGCCCGCAACCGGCCGGACGGCACGGTGGAACTCGAGATCGAGGGGCGGGAGGCATCCGTTTCGCGCATGCTGCATTGGCTGGAAACCGGCCCACGGTATGCCGTCGTGACCGCCCTCGAGGTGAGCGATATCGCCGCAACGGGCGAGAGCGAGTTCCAGATCACCGACTAGATGAGTGAGTCCTAATCGGTTGGTAGCACGCCAACCGCTCAGTCCGATCGGACTTTTCCCGCGTGGGCGCTGTTAATCGAAGGCGGAGGGTGTTAAACCCAGTGTGTGAAAACAGACCTCAACANGGTGCCGGCGAGTCTGAAGAAGTACCTGCGGCTGCGGGATGGCACCTGCCGCTTCCCCGGCTGTAACCGCTCCGCCGGCCACAGCGACCTCGACCACACCATCGACAAACAATTCGGCGGTCCCACCACCGCCACCAACCTGCACTTCCTCTCCCCGGCGCACCACAACCTGAAGCACTTCAGCGACTGGACGGCCGTCGCTGACCCCGACGGCACCCTGCACTGGACCAGCCCCGCCGGCAAGCACTACGCCACCGACCCCGCCACCCGAATCAGCCCCCACCTACAACAAGCACCACCACCAGCAGCAGCACCACCGGCCGCACCACCGCCACCCCTGCCCGACCCCTGGAACACCAGCACGAATACCAACTGGGATGACACCGGCACCAACCCCCAACCGTTCTAGGTGCAGCGAACGGCGTGTCCCGTCGCCGTCTGATCAGGAGCCTGACTAAACATCCGTTATTAGTATCGAATGCATGAAGACGCAACCTGTTATCCGATCGGCGGTACCAGCGGATACGGCGGCTATGGCACGCCTGCACGTAGCGACGTGGCAGGAAGCCTATCGGGGCATCATGAGCGGCGAGATGTTGGACGACCCAGCGTTCGTGTCGACGAGAGAGCGCTTCTGGACGATCGGGCTCACGGATGAGCGATTCGCTCACGATCGAATCGCGGTCGTGGAACACTGCGGCGACCTGATCGGGATCGCCCAGAGCGCGGCCCCCACGGAAACCGATGCGACCTGGAGCCAGCAGCTCAACGTCCTCTACGTGCTTGCCTCCGCGCACGGCACGGGCGCCGGAAAGGCTCTCCTCGACGCAGTCATCTGTCGCGACACCGCGGCGGGACTCTGGGTAGCCGACCCCAATCCGCGAGCCCAGGCGTTCTACCGTAAACATGGTTTCGTTCCGGACGGGTCGTCCAAGGAAGAATATGGAACCAGGGAGATTCGGATGGTTCGGCGTGCGCCAGGCGAGCGTGGCCGCAATGCAACTTTGACATGAGGGGTGGTAGAAGCTGCCGATTCAGCCCTATTCCCAACGATTTTCGCCATCCTTCTTCGACGACGTCACGTGCATTCCTTGATTTCGCGCCACGCGCATCGAAGCATGATTGGCCGGATGGATGTGTGCCGTGAAATGGTTCACTCCCTGCGAACGCAGCCATTCAAGCATTGCCCGAGCAGCTTCCGAGGCGAAACCCAGTCCTTGCCAGATCGGTGAGATCACCCAGGCTATGTCGGCTACGAGTCCGGGCCCATCGTTCTCGACGGTTGCCTGCACGAACCCGATCGGCTGCGCTCCGTCACGCTGAGTGACCACCCAGTTCAACCACCACTGCGAACCATCCGCCGAGCGCCCGACGGCTTGAGCCGCATAGCGCCCGTTCAACCGCTCGAGCGACGGTGCTTCCCCGCCGGTGAAGTCATAGAGAGAGGGGTCGGCCAGAACGGCGAACATCGGAGGGGCATGAAGCACCGACAGCGGTTCCAGCACAAGGCGCGCAGAAGTAATGGGCGCAGATCTTGGCCATTCCATTCATTGAGACTGGCACAGTCATCTGATCGGCGCACGGCACTACCTCACCTGGGTGCGCGTCCTCAGGATCCTTCTGGCGACAATTCCGCTCATCACCTTCGGCGGTGTCGCCCTCACTCACTCTTTCTCAAACGATTCCATCGGCGAGATCATCGCCTCCGGAATCACCGCAGGCCTTTCCGCCGCGGTTTATGTAGCGTTTTGGGTGACGCTCATCTTCGCCCTCCTGGAGCGCACCGGTACCAGCATCAGAACGCGCTGGAATGTGGACCGACTTCCGGAACAGAAAGTCAATCAGGTCAACGTCGGAAACGTCATTTCCTCGCTCACTATCCTCGCCGCCCTGGCGGTAGCGCTGCTCTGGGATCGACTTCAGGGTTTTGTGCGCCTCGACGGCGAGCCATTCATGATCCTCAACCCGAACCTCTGGCCGTTGTCGATCAGTGGACTGTTCATCTTGATGGCAGGGCGGGCGGCTCCATCCGTCAGGATCTTTATTGTCGGGCGCTGGATCACCGCCACGGCGATCGTCAACACAACGCTGGCCATCCTCTTTATGAGCCTGGCGGCCACCCTCCTCGGGAGAGGCTCGCTGATGAATCCGGAACTGATTTCAGCCGCCACCGAGTACGGTGCGAGCGCGGACCTGCCGCGAATCCTGGCGCTGATCACCGGTCTCGCGATTGTCGGGTTCGCAAGCTGGAGCATCGGGGTCGACTGGCGTCGGACGGCCGACACAACCAGCCGCTCCGTCGATCACAGTGATGCGAGTTGAGCCTTCCAGTATGCCTTGCACACTGCCGCAGCCTCGGGCGAGCCAAGCTGGCTATGCTGCACGGCCACCCGACACTTTCCGGACCCCGACTCGTTGACCGTGACATTGACCCGGGAGTCATCCTCTAATCCACAACGCCAATAGCGCCACTTTGCGGTCGCTGAAGTCGTCGGCGCAACCGTCACCTCGAGCCCGTTGAACGACGTACGGCCGTCGACTAGAGCGGTCCAGGCGGCGATTGCCGCATCCATAGAGCCGGGTATTGTCTTGCTGGCGCTGGCGGCAAAAGTGCCATCTCCTTGCTGTCCAGGGATGCGGCGGCCGATGTGCTGTTCGTAAGCGATCGTGATGCCCTGCGCCCACCACCCGTGATTTTTCAATTCCAGATGCGCGAGCTCATGCTGCACCAGCGGCACGATGTCGGGATGAGAGAGTTCTCTGCCGCCCATCGCGTCGATCACCGCAACCCATTCCGGCCATCCGCGCTTCGTTACTTTTACGTACGGGCCAACGCTTTGTGGTTTGGTCATGGGCCGAATCTAGCGGATAGTGCTCACGTCGATCCGATACGGAGTACCAATGCACGGTCACTCAGATTGATTCCCTCGGAGTTCGAGGTTTACGATCGGCCACAGCAGGCCATTCCTGCAGGCATGACTTACGCCAGATCGAATAGCGGTCGGCCGGGTCGCAGTGCAATCTTCCGGTACTGAAGAGAAGGGCCTCAGAGCGCAAATCGGAGCCCCCAACGTCGACGGCGAACTGCCAGGACCCAACACCGCAACAGTGTCAGAGATCTATTGATCCAGAATTGTCAGAAATGTTCTGATAGATAACATTTTTCTGCGTTTGCTCGTCAATACGAGGGCTGCGGCTGGCGTCGAACCTTCCCTAAAGGGTTGCTGCTGACGAAGAACGATGAAGCATTTCACACCACTTAAAAATAGGTGTTGCGCGGGCGTCAAGACAAGGGGAAGAAACCAACCGTGGGCGTTCGGGTGCACAAGCCGTTTGTCGGCCTCACGGATGATGGCGCGATGGGGATCTGTCGTGCAGAAGTACGCGACCCGGTCGACGTGCTCGTGCACGAGACGGTAGGCGTGGTTGGTCACGATCTTCTGGTACCGCTGCCACGTCTTGGGCGTCAGCTCCACCTCGACGAGTTCGATGATGCCGTCCCGAGTGGCGACACCATCGGCTTGATGCTCACGGTGTCCCGCCGGTTGTCGATCCCGCTGACATCGTCGCGACATCGACCTCGTGCCGAGTGGTTTGCCGAAACCCACGACCTCAGGCACACCGCGGCTGGCCCTCAATCAGGGCCGAATGATTTCTAGTGTGGGCAAAATCTGGGGAAACGGGCCACCTGAGGTACCTATCACGAAGGTAAAACCCAGATCAGACCAGAAATATTTGTGGTGCCCCCACTGGGACTTGAACCCAGACTGTGACGATTTTAAGTCGTCTGCCTCTGCCAATTGGGCTATGGGGGCATGCCCAATGACGGGCAGTTACAGCGTAGGTGCTGCCGGGCGAAAATATCGCGCCCAGCAGCACCTACCGAAAAGCTACTTCGAAGCGGATGCCTCAGCGGCCGCTTTCTGCGCAACCGGCGCCTGAGCTGTGGGTGCCTGGGTGGCGCCAGCAGCGGCATCCGCTGCAGCACCCTTGACCGCGGGCTTGCGCGGCGCACGGGGCGCGCGCGGAGCCGTCGGCGCCTTGGCGGCGGGAGCTTCGGCCGGCGGCTTCGGACGCGAAGCGAACTCTTCAAAGACAGCGCGCGGGTTCTCGGTGGCGGTGAGCGACACGACGTCGCGACCGAGGAACACGTTGTTGACCCAGCCCCAGACGACGCGCAGCTTGCGCTCCCAGCTCGGCATAGCCAGGCCGTGGTAGCCGCGGTGAGCGAACCAGGCCGGCATGCCGGTGATGGCGAGGTTGCCGCTCTGGAACACGCCGATACCGATGCCGAGACCGGCGACGGCACCGAGGTTCTTGTGCAGGTACTGCACAGGCTCTTCGCCGCGCAGCACAGCGACCAGGTTCTTGGCGAGCAGCTTGCCCTGGCGCACAGCGTGCTGGGCGTTAGGCACGCAGTTGCCACCGACGCCGCCGCCACTCAGGTCGGGGACGCAACTCACGTCCCCAGCACCCCAGGCGTCAGCGATGATGTCGTCTTCGGTACCAACACGCAGGTCAGCTCGAACCTGGAGACGACCGCGCTCTTCGATCGGCAGGTCGGTGTGACGCACGATCGTGGGGTTGGCCATGACGCCGGCAGTCCAGACGATGAGGTCGGTCTCAAAGGTCTCTCCGGTGGAGAGCTCAATCTTGCCGTCGACCGCGCTGGTCAGCTGGGTGTCGAGGTGAATCTCGGCACCGCGACCGGCCAGGTTGTCGATGACCCACAGGCTCGTCTTGAGCGAAACCTCGGGCATGATACGACCCATGGCTTCAATGAGGTGAAAGTTGGTCTCCTCGAAGCTGATCTCCGGGTAGAGGGTGAGCAGCGAGGTGGCGAAGGAGCGCAGCTCGGCAAACACCTCGATGCCGGCGAAACCGCCACCGACCACGACGAAGGTGAGCAGGCGTTCGCGCTCGGGGCCGGCTGGCAGAGCGGCGGCACGGTCGAAGTTGGTGAGCACGCGGTCGCGAATGGCGACGGCCTCTTCGATGGTCTTCAGGCCAATGGCCTGGTCGGCAACACCCGGGATCGGAAAGGTGCGCGACACGGCACCGGCAGTGACAACGACGATGTCGTACTTGAACTCGTACGGCTCACCGATCGGCGGAGTGATCGTGGCCGTCTTGTCGGCGTGGTTTACGTGCGTGACCTTGGCGGAGACAACGTTGGTCTTCTTGAGGTGACGACGGTGCGACACAACCGCGTGACGCGGCTCGATGGATCCGGCAGCAACCTCCGGCAGGAAGGGCTGGTACGTCATGTACGGCAGCGGGTCAACAATTGTGACCTCGGCTTCGCCGGATCGCAGCCACTTCTCGAGCTTCCACGCCGTGTAAAAACCGGCGTAGCCGCCACCAACAATGAGAATTTTGGGCACGATGAGAAGGCCTCCTACATGATTATGATTGTGCGAAATCTTTGGGGTTGCGCCGAATTCGCCTGATATGCCGAGTGGCCCCAATGCCCAACAGCGTTACTAGGATACCAAACACCACGAGTACAGCGAGCGGCAGACTGATATAGGTCAATGTCAGTTGGTTGGGAAGCCAGGCCGTGAGCAGGTTTTGGGCCGGTAACGCCGGGTCGTCATCCGCGGCGACGGGCGCCTCGGCGGTGGGTTCCTCGGTGGGAACGACCTCGATCTCGGCACGACGGTGCAGGGTGATCCACTCCGTGAGCAACTCGCTCGGAGTCGCCCCCGTCGCCGGAGCGACATAGCGAGTCACTGCGGCCGCGGCATCGATCAGACCGTTGCCGTAGATCGGGCTAGGCACTGACTGCCCGTTCGCGTTCGCGGTGGCGATCACCCGATTCATAACACCCGCCGCATCGAGGTCGGGGTACGCGGCTCGAACGAGGGCGACGAGTCCGGACACGATCGGCGCCGCAGCACTGGTCCCGTCCCACTGCACGTACGACGAGTCGGGCATGACACCGACCAACTTCTCGCTCGGGGCGGCGATCGCGATGGTGATTCCCTGCGAGGACGCGTCGAAGCTCGCCGTCTTGTTACGGTCGACGCCGGCGACCGTGAGCACACCGGGGATCGTCGCGGGAGCACCGACCTCGGTGGTGCCGCTCCCCCGGTTTCCGGCCGCGGCCACGACAACGACATCGTTGTCAAACGCGTAGAGAAAAGCGTCGTCCCAGCTTTCCGGCCAGTACAGCGTGTTGCGGGTGAGCGACATGTTGATCACGTCAGCGCCGTTGTCCACCGCCCAGCGGATGCCCTGCGCGATCTGGTCATCATTGCTCACGGCGGAACGGGTGCTTCCGAACCCGACCGACACCGCTAAAATGGATGCTTCCGGTGCCACCCCGATGAGGCCCGCACCATCACCGGTTCCGCGACCGGCCAGCAGAGAGGCCACGAGGGTGCCGTGCTCGCCGTCATCGTCGTCGCCGGCGACCGGCGTTTGACCATTTGCGGAACCGAGGCCGGAAACATCCGTTCCCCCGGTCACGACGCCGTTCAGCTCGGGGACGCTGCCATCGACCCCGGAGTCGATGACGGCGACGGTAACGCCGGCGCCCCGCGTGGTGTTCCAGGCTTCGGTGAACCCGTAGTCGTTCAGCCAGTACTGCAGGTCACGAATCTGGTCGGCGTGAGCTGCGGGCGCATCGAGCACGACGGAGCCGGCGATGGTGCCGCCGAACAGAGCCGTGGCAATGGTGAGCGCGACGCCCGCACTAACCCTACGGGTAACCACGGTCACGCCGGAACCGTCCCGGCGGTGGCCTCCGCGGAGTAGTCCAGGCAGACGCAGACCGTGGGCGACCAGGCCGCTCGCGCCAGCGCGAGGTCGCCGATCGGGTTCACGCCGGGCCCGGCGGCCAGGGAGTGCGCGGCCAGTGCGTGCAGGCACTTGACTCGGTTCGGCATGCCGCCGGAGGAGATTCCGGCGATTTCCGGCACGGTACCGAGCTGGTCGCGGTCGAACAGAAAGCTTTCGTGGGCGCGCTCGTAGGCAGCGCGCACTTCGTCATCGTCGGCGAGCAGGTCGTTGTATTCGTTCATGACCTGGGTGGCCTCGAGTGAGGAGATCGCTGCGGTCGCGGCCGGGTGGCAGAGGTAGTACAAAGTGGGAAACGGGGTACCGTCGGCCAGCCGGGGAGCCGTGGCGACCACGGTCGGCGCACCGCAGACACAGCGAGCGGCGATGCCGACGACGTTGCGGGCCGGGCGACCGAGCTGCGCCGAAACGAGATCGATATCGGCGGCAGTAAATGGATCGAACGGAGGCCGGGTCACGGCACCACCGGTGCCGGTGCTTGCGGAGCGAGGCCGGCCGTCATGGTGGAGGCGAACAAGGAACCCAGCCAATCAATTGTGGTGCTTTGAATATTGGTGCTGACCGGGCTCGTCTCCGTTTCAAGCGGAGCGACAACGGGCAGGTCATTGATGACGAGAAAGCTGATATCACCCGGCAGCACGTACGACAGCCGCTCGCGGGCCTGCGTAGTGACATAGGTACGGTCGTTCCAACGTTCCCGCTGGCTGGTCAGCTGGTCGACCTCGGCCTTCTGGTCGGCGACAGCAGCACTGAGCTCGCTGATCTGCTGCCGTTGCTCCGCGTAGGTGCGCAGGCTCGGCGCGAGCACCACGACGGCGAGAATCAGCACCACCATCATCACGAGTGAAAATCCGGAGAAGCGGATGCTTCGCAGCCAGCCGCCGGCGGGCGTCTCGACCTCTGGAACGGCGGGTTGCCGTAAGGCCGGTCGCTTCTGATCCATGGCAACTCCTTTCGCTGGCGATGAACGTGCTGGTGAAAACGGTAGCGAGTGTAACTGTGGGCTCCCGACCAGCCGAAATCGGTGGTCGGGAGCCCGCTCCCGCGCCGTACGGTGAGGCGCGCTTACGCGGTGAAGCGGGGGAACGCGGTGCGACCGGCGTAAACGGCAGCCTCGCCGAGTTCTTCTTCGATACGCAGCAGCTGGTTGTACTTTGCGACGCGCTCGCTACGTGCGGGGGCGCCGGTCTTGATCTGGCCGGCATCCGTTGCGACGGCGAGGTCAGCGATGAAGGTGTCCTCGGTCTCGCCGGAGCGGTGCGAGATGATGGCGGTGTAGCCGGCACGCTGGGCGAGAGAGACGGCATCCATCGTCTCGGTCAAGGTGCCGATCTGGTTGACCTTGACCAGAATGGAGTTCGCGGCCTTGAGCGAAAGGCCCTTGGCCAGGCGAACCGGGTTGGTCACGAACAGGTCGTCTCCGACGATCTGCACCTTGTCGCCGAGTGACGCGGTGAGGTGAACGTAGCCGTCCCAGTCGTCTTCTTCGAGCGGGTCTTCGAGGGAGACCAGCGGGTAGTCGGTGACGAGCTCGGCGTAGTAGGCACTCATGTCTTCGGCCGAGAACTTCTTGCCCTCGAAGTTGTAGCTGCCGTCCTTGAAGAATTCGCTCGCGGCGACGTCGAGGGCCAGCGCAATGTCCTTGCCGGGAACGTAGCCGGCGATTGTGATGGCTTCGACGATGAGGTCGAGCGCGGCCCGGTTGCTCGGCAGGTTGGGAGCGAAGCCGCCCTCGTCGCCGAGGCCGGTGGATAGTCCCTTGGACTGCAGCAGCGCCTTGAGCGAGTGGTAGATCTCAACGCCCCAGCGCAGGGCCTCACTGAACGACTCGGCGCCGAGCGGAACGATCATGAATTCCTGAATGTCGACATCGTTGTCGGCGTGCGAGCCGCCGTTGATGATGTTCATGAGCGGCACCGGCAGGGTGTGCGCGTTCGGGCCGCCGAGGTAGCGGAACAGCGGCAGACCAGCTGAGCTGGCTGCGGCCTTGGCCACGGCCAGGCTCACGCCGAGGATGGCGTTGGCGCCGAGACGCTCCTTGTTGTCGGTACCATCGGCTTCGATGAGCACGAGGTCGACGATGCGCTGGTCGGTCGCGTCGATGTCTTCGACCGCAGGCCCGAGGTCGTCGATGACGGCTTCGACGGCCTTGAGCACGCCCTTGCCCTGGTAACGGGCCTTGTCGCCGTCGCGCAGCTCATACGCCTCGAACACGCCGGTGGACGCTCCGGACGGCACAGCAGCACGGCTGACCGTCCCGTCGCCGAGCAGAACTTCGACCTCGATGGTCGGGTTGCCACGGGAGTCGAGAATTTCGCGTGCGTCTACTGCCTCAATAAGGGCCACAACTGTCTCCTGATTTGTCGGGGTGAACGTCTGGGTGGACGCCGGGGTACTTGTCGGAATGAAAGTAGGGGTGTGCCGGGTGATCCAGGCGGTTTCAGTCTAACCAAACGTGTCGGCCGATCCGTTGAACCGGCTTCAGGCGCCGAGCGGTTTGAAATCGAGGTCGCCGGCGGTCTGGGTGTCGGGTGTCACGAACGCGAAGCGTCCGTAACCGGCCTCTCCGGCCCGGTCGAGCAGGGCCTTGAGGTTCTTAGTGCGGCGCTCGAGCCGCACGCGCAGGCCACCGGCGACGAGGTCACGCTTGAGGGCGACCAGACGGGCCGGATCGGCGTCTTTCTCGTAGACGAGGACGACGGCGTGCTCAGCGGATGCGGCATCCGCTTGCAGCAGGTCGACGATGCGTTCAAAGCCGATCGAGAATCCGCAGGCGGGTACGTCGGTGCCGAGGAATCGGCCGATCATGCCGTCGTACCGGCCGCCGCCACCGAGGGAATAAGCCAGGTCAGGATGGGAAATCTCGAAGATGGTTCCCGTGTAGTAGCCCATGCCGCGCACCAGGGTGGGGTCGAACGCGAGGTCGACGCCGGGCAGGGCTGCGCGCAGGGCGGTCAGATCGGCGAACGCCTCCGGGTTGAGCCACTCAGGCGCGCTGTCGCCGAGGGACCAACCCCCGGTACCGAGCTCGGTGAGCAGGGCGGCCAGGTCGGGGGCGTCAATGCCGAGGGCGCCGAGTTCGGTGGCAACACCGTCAACACCGATCTTGTCGAGCTTGTCGATTACGATCAACGCCCGCTCGGTCAGGTCTGACCGGACGCCCCAGTGCGCGAGCAGGGCGCTGAGGATGCGGCGGTCGTTAATGCGAATGGAGCAGCCCGTGAGGCCGAGCTTTTCCAGCGTCGCGGCCGTTGCGGTGATCAGTTCGATCTCGGCGAGCGGGCCGGCCTCGCCGATGATGTCGATGTCGCACTGCATGAACTGGCGGTAGCGGCCCTTCTGCGGGCGTTCGGCTCGCCAGACCGGGGCGATCTGAATCGACCGGAACACAGCGGGCAGTGCGGCGCGGTGGGTGGCATAGAACCGGGCGAGCGGCACCGTGAGGTCGAACCGTAGTCCGAGGTCGGCCAGGGACGCGAGGTCGTCCTGCTCGGCTGCGGCCGCGACATCCGCTGGGCTGAGGCCGCGCTTGAGTACCGCGAAGGCAAGCTTCTCGTTGTCGCCGCCGAGCCCTGAGTGCAGGCGAATGGAGTCTTCCATGACCGGGGTTTCGATCTCGTCGAAACCGTGCGCCCGAAAACTGTCCCGGATGATGCCGAGGGAACGCTCACGCACGGCTTTGTCGGCGGGGAGAAAATCGCGCATGCCGCGCGGCGGGGTCACTGCAATAGCCATGAAGTAATTCTCTCAGTTGCCGTCGGTACGTTTCACCGCCCGCCCCCGAAAGGGAGTGCACCCTAGACTCGGGGGAAACAAGTGGGGGTGTGTCGATGTCGGTGACGACAGTTTTCGGGTCGGGCGGGATCGTGCCGAGCGGCATCGCGGTGACCGGGGTCAGCCGGGCATTCGGCAGCGTGTTCGCGCTGCTCGACGCGACCCTCACCGTTCCTTCCGGGTCGGTCACGGCCCTGATCGGGCCGAACGGCTCGGGTAAGACCACGCTGCTGCTCATGCTCGCCACACTGCTCACACCCGATGCGGGCACAATTCGCATCAACGGTCACGACCCGGTCACCGAACCGGAACGCGTGCGCGCCCTGATGGGCTGGATGCCGGACACCCTCGGCTCCTGGCCGAGCCTGAGCGCCCGCGCGGCCCTGCAAACCACCGGACGCATGTACCGTATGACCCGCGAGCAGGCCGCCGTGCGCGCCGACGAACTGATCCTTCTGACCGACCTCACAGACTTCGCCGACCGCCCGTCGCGGGTGTTGTCGCGGGGCCAGAAGCAACGTCTGAGCCTGGCCAGGGCGCTCGTGCACTCCCCCGAAGTGCTGCTGCTCGACGAGCCGGCCTCCGGCCTCGACCCCGCAGCCCGCGCTTCGCTGCGCCAGTTGCTGCGCCGCCTGGCCGGTGAGGGCGCCGCCATCCTCGTATCCAGTCACGTTCTCGCCGAGCTCGACGAGATGGCGGATGCCGCGGTGTACCTCGCCGATGGCCGCACGGCGAGCCCGGAGCAGGTGGCCGCGGCCGGCGCGAGCGCCAGGGCCTGGCGCATCCGCTCACTGGATGACGCAGCGCTGGAACGTGCACTCGCGGCACCCGGCGTGGTCGGCGCGCTCGTGCAGGTGCTCGGCGTCGACCAGCTCGGCACCCTGGTGCAGGTCGAGAACGAAGCCTCTGCGGCAGGCCTGCTGCACAACCTCGTGCTGAGCGGGGTTCCGGTCTGCGACTTCGGCCCGGCCGTCGGCAACCTCGAACATACTTTTCTCGACCTCACCCGGGAGCGACCGGCACGACACAGTTCGATCGTCGTCAACCCGGAGGTAAAGCCATGAACGACCATAGGCGCGTGTTCCTGACCGGACTCTGGCTGATCGTCACCCTCGAGCTGCGCCAACGGGTGCGCGGCGTCTCGTGGTACGTGCTGCTGGGCATTTTCATGCTGCTCGTAGGAATCGTGACCTTTCTGCTCTGGCTGGCCACCTCGGCCTGGCTGTCGGGGGGCGGCGGCGTATTCTCGACCATTATCTACTTCGTGCTGCTGCTCGGCACGCTGGTCTCGCCGGCGCTGTCCGGCAATGCGATCAACGGCGATCGGGATGCCGGCACCCTCGCCACGACGCAGGTCACGCTGATCAGCACCGGGCAGCTCGTGGTCGGCAAATTTCTCGCCGCATGGATCACGGCGCTCGCCTTTCTCGCGGCGGCGCTGCCGTTTCTCATCTTCGCGGTCGTTCTCGGCGAGGTCTCACTCGGCACAATCAGCGTCTCGGTGCTCGTGCTCGCTGCCGAACTGGGCGTCATCGCCGCGGTCGGTGTCGGGCTGTCCGGCATCCTGACCCGGCCGCTGTTTTCAATCGTGCTGACCTACCTCATGGTTGCGGCACTCAGCCTCGGCACCCTCATCGCGTTCGCACTGCTCGGTACCGCCACCCAGCAGGAGGCGACCAGCGTGAACTACCAGGTCGTATCGTCGACCTACGACGAAAAAACCGGCAAGCAGTCCGACATTATCTGCTCCACCGCGCAGACCTCGACCTACCCGGTTCCGCGGTTCGACTACTACTGGTGGATCCTCGCAGCCAACCCCTACGTTGTCGTTGCGGATGCCGCGCCCGGCAGCTTCGATGAGAACGGCTCCCCGACCGACCTGTTCGGTCAGCTCGCCGTCGGTGTGCGCGGCGCCCAGACACCGCCGGAGCTGTACTCGGAGTACAACGGCTGCGAGGAAGCCGCCAACGGCTATTTCGACCAGGGAATCTCCACCCGGCCAACCGCGCAGGAGACCTACGACGGCGCGGTGCCGAGCTGGTTCATCGGCCTCACCATACATCTGCTGCTCGGCGCTGGCGCCCTGACCTGGGCCTGGCGCCGCACCCGCACCCCCGCGACGCATCTCCCTACCGGGAGCCGTATCGCCTAGCTGCAGGCTCGCGAAAGCGGGAAAATTGCTGCTTCACGGATGCTGAAGCAGCAATTTTTCCGCTCTCGCGTGATGGTCAGGAAGGGAAGGCGATGATTCCGGCGTCGAAGGCGTCGTCATTGGGCGCTGCTGGGATTTCCGCTCCGCGGATCTCCGCCTGCAGGTCGCGCACGGCGCCGCGCAGGGCGCGCTCCGCGTCGAGACCTTGGGAACGAGCCGACGCCACGATGGCCAACAACAGGGGGCCGAGGTCGGCCTCGGACTCAATCGGAAGCGGGAAACCCGCATCCGCTTCGAGCAGGCCGATCTTCTCGGCCCGACCCAGCACCTTGTCGGCGAGGGCCAGCGCCGGCATGCCGGCCGGAATGCCGTCGAGCACGCTCGTGCGCCCCGGCTTCTCCTCGGCTTTGAAACCGTCCCAGGCGGCCGAGACTTCCTCCGCCGTCTCCAGCGTGACGTCACCGAACACGTGCGGGTGCCGCCCGACCATCTTCTCGGTCAGGCGAGCAGCGACATCCTGAATGTCGAAGTCCTCCTCCGGCGTGTGGGCAGCCAGGTCGGCGTGAAAGAGCACCTGGTAAAGCACATCACCGAGTTCTTCGAGCAGGTCGTCGCGACTGCCGTCTTCGATCGCTTCGATCAGCTCGTGCGTCTCCTCGACCAGGTGGCGCACGAGCGAGGCGTGGGTTTGGTCGGCGTCCCACGGGCATCCGCCCGGCGCGCGGAGCCGCGCGACGGTGGCGATAAGGGTCTCGAGGGGTGTTGCGGCCGGTGAAAGAGGGGATGCCGGATCCGCGACGGTGTCTGCGGCTCGCGACACTGCGGGGGCCGGATTCATCTCCGGCAGCGTTGCGTCGGTACGGGCCGATGAAAACAACGGATTCGTCATGGTTGTGGACTCCTCAGATCGATTCCATCGTAAACGGCCTCTGAGGCAGTCAGGTGCCTCGTGTATTCTGGACAACGGTGAGCCGGGAAGTCTGGTCGGCACATTATGAGTGCACCCGAAAAACCAGAGGACTTCTTATGACCGACCCTTCCCGCGTGCCCACACCGCAAACTCCCCCATCGACCGCCACCATCTTGCGCCGTGGCAGCCACCAGGAATTTGTGCGCATCTCCGCCATTCTGCGCAAAGAAACCGTCGGCGGTGCGATTCTGTTGGCCGCGACCGTGGCTGCCCTGATCATGGCCAACTCTGGCTTTTCCGATTCCTACTACGCACTGCGTGACTTGAAGATCGGTTATGAACCGTGGCATCTCGAACTGAGCCTCGGCGCGTGGGCAGCCGACGGCCTGCTGGCTATCTTCTTCTTCCTGGCCGGCCTCGAGTTGAAGCGTGAGTTCGTTGCTGGCGACCTTCGCAGTCTGAACCGTGCCATCGTACCCGTCGCGGCCGCGGTGGGTGGCGTCATCGTCCCCGCCGTCATCTACGTCCTCATCAACCTCGATTCCGGTGCCGAAACACTCCGCGGCTGGGCGATTCCCACCGCGACTGACATCGCGTTTGCCGTTGCCGTTCTCGCCGTCATTGGGTCGAAGCTTCCGTCCGCGCTGCGCATCTTTCTGCTAACCCTGGCCGTGGTCGACGATTTGCTCGCCATCACCATCATCGCCTTCTTCTACACGACAGACATCGCCGTGCTGCCCCTGGTGCTGGCTCTGGTCGTACTCGCGCTGTTCTGGCTGTTGACCCACAAATTCTCCTACTTCTTCGGAACGAGAGCCTGGGCGGCGTGGACCGTGCTGCTGCCTCTCGGGTTTATCGTTTGGGCGCTCGTGCACTCCTCTGGCGTGCACGCGACCGTTGCCGGCGTGCTTCTCGGCTTTGCCGTGCCCGTGCTGAGAAGCAAGCGCGGCGGTGGGCCCGACGCGGGGCCAGGTCTGGCCGAAACCTTGGAACATCGCATTCGCCCGCTTTCCAGCGGATTCGCAATTCCGGTGTTCGCCTTCTTCTCGGCCGGTGTCACCATCGGCGGCGCTGACGGCCTGTACCGGGCCCTGACCGACCCGGTCGCGATCGGCATCGTCGTCGCGCTCGTCGTCGGTAAGCCGATCGGGGTATTGCTGGCGACCTTCATCGTGACAAAGACCACCAAGGCGTCTCTCGATCCCGATCTGGCCTGGATCGACGTGTTCGGCGTCGCCGTGCTGGCCGGAGTCGGTTTCACCGTGTCGCTGCTGATCAGCGAACTCGCCTTCGGCCAGGGCAGCGCTCACGACGACCATGCCAAGGTAGCGATCCTGGTCGGTTCGCTCCTCGCCGCCCTTCTGGCCACGGTGATTCTGCGGGCGCGCAATCGCCATTATGGGCGCATTGCCGAGCGGGAAGCCATCGACAGCGACAACGACGGCATCCCGGATGTCTACCAGCCGGAACAGGCACGGTAGCGACCGACGCCTGACCTGCACAACCGGGCACCCCTGGAGCCGGATGCGAGGTAGCTCTGGTCTGGCCAGAACTCCAGCGCTACGCGAGGCGCTGGATCTGCGCCGGTGCGTGGAAGGTGCGCCTCGCGCGCAGCGGCGCAATACCCGCGCACCGCGAAGAGGCCTCTGAAGTTACGCCTCTGCCGTGACACTCGGCACGGCGGGCGGGAAGATCGCGGCGAGCAGCGTCTTGGTCCACTCGATCAGCGCGTTGTCATCGAGTGGTTCGCCGTTCGGACGCGGCATCGGAACACTCAGCGCACCGGTAGCCGACACGTAACGCGAGCCGGGATACATCCGCTGCAGGCGTACCTGAATCGAATCAGCCAGGTCGGCGGGCGCCACCCGCAGGTTCGAGCCCATGGCGACGACCTCGCTGAGGTTCGCCTGCTGGGCCTGCCAGCGCAGCCGCGACACGGCCACGAGGTTCTGCACCGGCACCGGTGGTTCGCCGTACCGGTCGGTGAGCTCGTCGAGCACAAGGTCGATCTGGTCGTCGGTCGCGGTCGGCGAGCTCGCACTGGAGAGCTTTTGGTAGGCCTCGAGCCGCAGCCGCTCGCTGTCGACGAAGTCGTGCGGAATGTGGGCGTCGACCGGCAGCTCGAGCCGCAGCTCGGTCTGCCCTTCGGCGACATCGCCGCGGAAGGTGCTCACGGCCTCACCGATCATACGCAGGTACAGGTCGAAGCCAACCCCGGCGATGTGCCCGGCCTGCTCACCGCCGAGCAGGTTGCCGGCACCGCGAATCTCGAGGTCTTTCAGGGCAACCTGCATGCCGGCGCCGAGCTCGTTGTTGGCCGCAATGGTGGCGAGCCGGTCGTGCGCGGTCTCCGACAGCGGCTTGTTCTCGTCGTAGAGGAAATAGGCGTAGGCGCGTTCGCGCCCGCGACCGACGCGTCCGCGCAGCTGGTGCAGCTGACTGAGACCGAACTTGTCGGCGCGGTCGATGATGATGGTGTTCGCGTTGTTGATGTCGAGGCCGGTCTCGATGATCGTCGTGCACACCAGGATGTCGAACTTGCGCTCCCAGAAATCGCCCACCACCTGTTCGAGTTGCGCCTCGGGCAGCTGCCCGTGCGCGATCGCGATGCGCGCCTCCGGAACGAGTTCGGCGAGCTGCGTGGCGATGCGGTTGATGCTGGTGACCCGGTTGTGCACGAAGAAGATCTGGCCCTCCCTCAGCAGCTCCCGACGGATGGCCGCGGCCACCTGCCGTTGCGAGTACGGGCCGACAAAGGTCAAAATGGGGTGTCGGTCTTCGGGCGGGGTGGCCAAGGTCGACATTTCGCGGATGCCGGTGACCGCCATCTCGAGGGACCGCGGGATGGGCGTCGCGCTCATCGCGAGAATGTCGACGTTGGTCTTGAGCTTCTTCAGGGCGTCTTTGTGCTCGACGCCAAAGCGCTGTTCCTCATCGATGATGACCAGGCCAAGGTCCTTGAAGATGATCGACGGCGACAGCAGCCGGTGCGTGCCGATGACGACATCGACCGTGCCGTCGAGCATTCCGGCGATGGTCTCCCGCGACTCCTTGTCGGTTTGAAACCGAGAGAGGGCGCGCAGGTGAATGGGGAACCCGGCGAAACGTTCCTTGAAGGTCTCCATGTGCTGGCTGACCAGCAGGGTGGTCGGCACCAGCATGGCCACCTGCTTGCCGTCCTGCACCGCCTTGAACGCGGCACGGATGGCCACCTCGGTCTTGCCGAAGCCGACGTCGCCGCTGAGCAGCCGGTCCATCGGAATGGGCCGTTCCATGTCGGCCTTGACCTCGTCAATGGTGGTGAGCTGGTCGGGGGTCTCCACGAACGGAAAGGCCTCCTCGAGTTCGCGCTGCCAGGGGGTATCCGGCCCGAACGCGTGCCCCTTGCTGGCCATGCGTGCCGAATACAGTTTGACCAGCTCGACGGCAATGTCGCGTACCGCTTTGCGCGCCTTGGTCTTGGCGCTGGACCAGTCACTGCCGCCCATTTTGCTGAGCGTCGGCGCTTCACCGCCGACATACCGGGTGACGAGGTCGAGCTGGTCGGTGGGCACATACAGCCGGTCGCCGGCGTGCCCGCGCTTCGACGGTGCGTATTCGAGCACGAGGTATTCGCGGGTGGTCTTGACCGGGTTGCGTCCGCCGCTGGACACCTCGCGCTGGGTGAGTTCGAGAAAACGGCCGATGCCGTGGGTCTGATGCACGACGTGGTCGCCGGCCACGAGCTGCAGCGGGTCGACGACATTCTTGCGTCGGCTGGCGAGCTTTTTAATCTGCCGCGCGTCATAACCGACCGTGCGACCGTAGAACTCGCTCTCGCTGATCAGCGCCAATTTGCTCTGCGGCAGCTCGAAACCATGATCGACGGATGCCTTCAGCAGGTAGGCGATACCCGGTTCCGGTTCCAGCGGCCAGATGTCCACGACGCGCGCCGGCAGTTCCCGCTCGGCCAGCACCTGCGCCGCTCGTTCCACGAGCCCGGCCCCCTGGGCGACGATGCCGACGACCCAGCCGTCGTGCAGCCGGGAGGCGACGTGACCGACTGCGCCGTCGACGCTGCCGGCGAAGGTGGGAACGGCATCCGCTTCGATGCGGATGGTGAGCAGTTCGTCCATTTCGAGGTGCTCAGGCAGCACCGGCGCATCGGTCGGCGCAGCCTGGAACGTGCTCAGGGTCCACCAGCTGTGGCCGGAGGCCGGGGCCCCGGGCGCTGAGTATTTGACGCTGTCGCGCAGGCGCCCGAGGGTGAGAAAATCGCCGGATTCTAAGTCGATCGGCGCATCGGCGCCGGCCGTGGCGGCGCTCCAGGCGGCACCGAGGAATTCGCGGTTGGTCTCGGCGAGGCTGATGGCCCGGCTCGCGACCCGCTCCGGCGAGATCACGGCGACGGCGGCGTTGCTCGGCAGATAGTGGGTGACCGGCACCAAGCGGTCGACCAGGGCGGGAGCGAGGCTCTCCATGCCCTCGACCGGGATTCCCTCGGCGATCTTGGCCAGCAGCCCGGCCAGGCTCGGAAATTCATGCTGCATCTCCCGGGCGCGTTGCCGCACGGCGGGGCTCAGCAGCAGTTCGCGGCTCGGCGGCAGGCTGACGGATTCGACCGGTTCGGGCAAGGAGCGCTGGTCGGCGACGCTGAACAGGCGAATCTGCTCGACCTCGTCGCCGAAGAATTCGACCCGGTAAGGGTGCGAAGCGACCGGCGGAAAGACGTCGAGGATGCCGCCGCGCACGGCGAATTCGCCGCGCCGGGTGACCATGTCGACCCGGGCGTAGGCCACGTTGACCAGTTGCAGCACGATCGCCGCGAGGTCGTGGCCGCGCGCGCCGACGGTGAGCTCGATCGGTTCATAGTCGGTGAGGTTGTCGGCTACCGGTTGCAGGGCGGCCCGCACGGAGGCGACGACGATGAGCGGATGCCGCTCGTTCGCGTCTTGCTCCTGCCACTCGCGCATGCGGCGGAGTGCGTGCAGGCGCTTGCCGACGATCTCGGCGCTCGGGCTCAGGCGTTCGTGCGGCAGGGTTTCCCAGGCGGGAAAGTCGATGATTTCGGCGCTGGTGGCGAAGCAGCCGAGGTTTTCGCGGATCGCCTCCGACTCGCGGCCGGTCGCGGTGATGACCAACAGGGCCTGCGCATCATCGCGCCGCAGGTTGAGCAGCGCGGCCAGCAGCGGGGCCCGCAGGCCCTCGGTCAGACTGAAATCAGCGTCCCGGCTGGCATAGGCGAGGGCGTTATCGAACGTGGAGGCGCGCGCGAGCGCTGCGATTAAGCCCTGAAGGATCACTGAACGAGTCTACGCACTGGTACCGACACTCGTCGCAACGGTCGACACAGTCAGCTCGGTGAGTGAAACTTCTGCTGCGCGGCTACGACGCCGTCGGAGGCGATCAGTTCGATCGCGTCGGAGGCATCCGCCAGCAGGTTGGGCAGCACAGTGCGCTCGGCGGAAGTGAAATCGTGCAGCACGAAATCGGCCGGGTTTTGGCGACCGGGCGGGCGCCCGATGCCCAGACGAATGCGAATGAATTCGTTGGTTCCGGTGGCCGCGATAATGTCGCGCAGGCCGTTGTGACCGCCGTGACCGCCGCCGACCTTGATCTTAAGCGTGTCAAAGGACAGGTCCAGGTCGTCATGCACGACGATGAGCCGGGAGACGGGCAGCGAGTAGAAGCGCAGCAGCGCGGCGACCGGGCTGCCGGAGACGTTCATGAACGTGGTGGGCTTGGCCAGCACCAGTTTGGGTCCATTGGGTAAGAGGCGTCCCTCGGCGACCAGGGAAGCCGTTTTGTGACGCTTGAAGTTTGACGTGAGACGGTCGGCGAGTTGCGCCGCCACCATCTGCCCAACGTTGTGCCGATTGCCGGCGTAGTCGGGCCCGGGGTTGCCGAGCCCGACTACGAGCCACAGGTTCGTATCCAGGGGATTCCTCCGTGTCAGCGGGCGAAAGCCCAGACGGAACCAGTTGACGATGGGTGTTACGCGGCGGGAGGCGTAGCGGCCGGGGTGCCGGCCGTGATGACCTCGGTCTCGGCCTCTTCTTCGTCTTCGCCGCGCGGGGTGTGGACGTAGACGACGAGAGCGTCTTCATCGGAGATGAGCACGGCGCCGGTGGGCAGCGGAACGTCCTTGGCGTGAACCTGGGCGCCGTCTTCGAGGCCTTCGATCGACACGGTGACGTTCTCGGGGATGTCGGTGGCTTCAACCTCGAGCAGCAGGGTCTTGGTGTCGAAGTCGGCGATCGTGCCGGCGAAGGACTCGCCGGACATGTGCACCTGAACTTCAACCTGAACCTTTTCACCCTTGCGCACGACGACGAGGTCGATGTGCTCAATGATGGCCTTCACCGGGTCCTTCTGCACGTCCTTGACCAGAACGAGCTGCTTGGCGCCTTCGATGTCGAGCTCGAGGAGCATGTTGGCGCGGCGCAGCAGCAGGGCGATGCGGTGAGCGGGCAGCGACACGTGCACTGGCTCGGTGCCGTGACCGTAGATGACGGCCGGAATCTTGCCGAGCACGCGCAGCTTGCGGGCCGCACCCTTGCCGAAGTTCGTGCGAAGCTCTGCCTCGACGGCGGTAACTTCTTTTTTAGCCATGGTGTTTCTCCTTGCCGGGCCCGATGCCCGAGTTCTGGTGTGGGCCGAAGCCCGAGAAAGAGGGGTATTGATTCAACTCGAACGCATGTCAGCGTGAGGAAAAGCCCAAGGCCTCGTCCGCCGCGTCGATAACGGATGCCGCCGGTCCCAAATTCTGGCCCGGCACTATCCCTCGCCGAAGTTCAGTTACTTAATCTATCAGACGAGCGGGCGCAGCCAGGCCACGGTCAGGTCGCGATGTGACCTGCCGGATCCAGTTCAGGACTTCTGCGATGACATTTTCCACGCTCGCTTCGATATTCACGACGACTCCCGGTTCGCCGGCTCCTAGTGGCTCGAGGGCAGCCAGCTGTGAGTCGAGAAGAGCGCTTGGCATGAAATGCCCGCTGCGGCCTGCCAAGCGCGAAACCAGCGTCTCCTTACTGCCGTTGAGATGGACAATCAGTACGAGTGGTGCCTCTGCCAGAATCGCGTCACGGTAGCTCCGTTTGAGCGCCGAACACGCAACGACCATTCCTGTCGCTTGAGCACCTGCCAACGCGACCCCAACCCGGGCAAGCCATGACCACCGATCGTCGTCGGTCAGGGGATTGCCCGACTGCATTTTCTTGATGTTCCTCGATGGGTGCAACGAGTCAGCATCGATGAAAGGAATAGCGAGCCGGTCAGCGATTGCAGCGCCGATGGTGGACTTTCCAGAACCGGAGGCGCCGATCACGACGATGAGGGGCGGTGCAGAACGTGGGTCTGTCATGAGTGTAGGCAACCTGTCAGATTACCAGTCGTGCACGGTGCCATCGGAGAGGCGATTGTAGGGCAGGTAGGCCTTCTCATACGGGTACTTTCCCGCCTCATCCTGGTTGAGCTCTACCCCCAGGCCGGGTTGGTCACCCGGGTGCAGCATGCCGTTGTCCCAGGTGTACGACTGCTCGAACACTCGGTTCGTCTTCTCACCGTGCTGCATGTATTCCTGAATACCGAAGTTGTGGATGGCCAACCCGAGGTGCATCGCCGCAGCCATTCCGACCGGCGAGATGTCTGTGGGCCCGTGCATGCCAGATTTGATCTGGTACTGCGAGGCGTACTCGAGAACCTTCTTGAGGTGCGTAATTCCACCGGTGTGAGTGACGGCGCTGCGCACGTAGTCAATCAGTTGCTCACGAATGATCTGCTGGTAGTCCCAGATCGAATTAAAGACTTCTCCGATCGCCAGCGGTGTTGTCGTGTGCTGGCGCACGAGGCGTAATGCCTCGGGGTTCTCGGCCGGGGTACAGTCTTCCAGCCAGAATAGATCGAATGGTTCCAACGACTTGCCGAGCTGCGCAGCCTGGATCGGCGTCATTCGATGATGCCCGTCATGCAACAATGGAAGTTCGGAGCCAAACTCGTTCCGTACAGCCTCAAACACGGTCGGAACGTGACGGAGATAGCTACGAGTATCCCAGTCTTCCTCCGCTGGGTAGGCACCCCGCTGCGCCGGTTCGTGATCGTAACGGACGCCGTCATTACCTTTAAATGTGGCGTTCGATGCGATGCCGTAGATCGATTTCAGGCCCGGAACACCGGCCTGAATCCGTATCGCCTGAAAGCCTTTTTCTTGGTGCTCACGAACGCTGTCGAACAATTCGTTGTTGCTCTTGCCAGAGGCATGACCGTAGGCCAACAGACCCGTGCGGGATGCGCCGCCGAGAAGCTGGTACAGCGGCATCCCAGCGGCCTTCGCTTTGATATCCCAGAGTGCGACGTCGACGGCTGCGATCGCCGCCATGGTCACGGGGCCGCGACGCCAGTACGCGCTGCGGTAAAGAAACTGCCAAGTGTCTTCGATCCTGTGCGCATCCAAGCCAATGAGGAGCGGGACGACGTGCTCGGTTAGGTAGGCCACGACGGCAAGCTCGCGACCGTTCAGGGTGGCATCTCCGAGACCGGTAAGACCATCATCCGTCGTGAGTTTGAGGGTGACGAAGTTGCGGTCCGGACTGGTGACGATGACTTCAGCCTTATCGATTTTCATGATTGCTTTTCTTACCTTTGATCAATGATTGAGTGTGGGTGCCGGTTAGATTGTCATGGCGGAGAACCCGCCGTCGACATGGACGAGAGAACCGGTCACGAAGCCGGAAGCCCGGGACGATGCGAGCCAGAGCAGGGCACCGTCAAGTTCTTCCGGTTGCCCAAGTCGGGCGAGTGGTGTGTGGCCCGTAATAGCGCCGACCCGCTCCGGCGTCAGCAGGACACGGTTCTGTTCGGCGGGGAAGAATCCCGGCAAGATTGCGTTGACACGGATGCCATCCTCGGCTAATTCGCGGGCAAGGTACTGGGTCAGGTTGTTCACGCCGGCCTTCGCAACCCCATAGCCCCCGACTCGGCTAAGCGGAGGACCAGACGATGCGGAAGAGATATTGATGATTGACGCGCTGTTGGAGCGGTCATGCATCAACGGAGCGAATAACTGGCAGGTGCGAAATACCGAAGTGAGATTGACATCGAGGAGCCGATTCCAGGCTTCGTCGGTGACCTCAGCAAATGGCGTCGTGTTGTTCACTCCCGGCGCATTCACCAGAATGTCAAGTCCGCCCCCGGCCTCCAGCGATTCCGCCGCCCGTTCAATCGTGCTGCGATCCGACACGTCGACGGAGAGAAACTCAGCGTGACCGCCGGAGCTCTGGATGCTGTCCCGTACCGCGCCGCCGCGTTCGATCGAGCGCCCCAGGACAATGACTTCTGCACCGGCGGCCGCTAGGCACCTCGCGAAGCGGCCGCCCAGGACGCCGGTCCCGCCGACCACCGCTGCCCGGGTACCGCTCAGATCGAACAACTCCCAAGGGGAAGGAACCGCGATCATCTGCTCAGCTCGGCAAACGGTCGTAGGTGCCGACCCAGGTGCGATTCGAGCACCGACTCATACTCCTCGGCATGCGTGGATAGCAATGACCGCAGCGCGTCGGACATCCAGCGCGCTCCTCCTTCGTCGTGCTGTGTCAGTACGGCACCGTAGCCGACGTGCAGCACCTGGCGGCTGTCGGAATTCGTTACCAGGGCCGGCAGTTGCTCATCGGTGAGATTTTCGGCGGCGGGCGTCCTGTCCAGTTGCGCCGAGACCTGGTAGCTGGCTCGAGCACCCCGATACGCATCGCGGCTCACGTCGTAAATTGCACGGAACAGAGCAGGATCATGAATCGCTGCCACGCCCAGGGCTTGCAGATAGCTCGTACCCGAGGTTTTCAGGTGTACTAGCCGGCCCGTGGCGGCCACGGCCTGATCATAGATGCTGAATTTGTCCGACCCGGAATGCAAACTAATTTTGTACGGTCCCATTGCCCTGGCTATGTTCGCGTGGGCGACGAGACTGTCGAAGAACACGGTTGTGTCACCGATGTATTCGATGCCCTTTTCGAATCCTCCGACATAGCGGGGCGCGAAACTGACCCAGGTCATGCCCAGGCGTTTCATCTCCGTGGCCAGGTAAACGTGCTCGGCCAGGGTGGTTGGCTCATCCGTTTCATCGACCGAAACCTCGACATCGACCGGATACCGGGCGCACGCCATGAGGTGACGGTACATGGACACCGTATAGACGACAGCATCCGCGTACTTCGCGGCCGCCCGCCGCAGGTCATCCTCCGCAACGCGGATGACCGTCCCTTCGGCCTCGACGACCAGGCCGGCGTAGCGTCGGGACATAGAATCCGCATCGTCTTCCAGCGCAGCCCATTGAAGACCGGCTAGAAGGTCCGTCGACACGACGGCTGGAACCGCCCTGACGTGTTCGCCTGGGTCCAGGGTGAAAGACGTGAATCCCGCAGCCAGGCAGCGGTCGATCTCCTCGGTCGACTTCAGGTGGTCGGCATCTGCTCCGACTGGGCCGTCCCAGCCGCCCTGCAGACATCCGAATGTAGCGTCATCCAGCACCTGCTGCGGAGTCCGATCCAAACGGTCCATTTCTCGGATCGACTGCTGCGCGAAAACGGGAAGAATTCCGGCACCGTATCGGCGGAATGCCCGCACGTGGCCGGGTGTCGCTAGCCCCAGCCGGTCGCCCAACCCCGCCGAGGTAGCCAGTCCAAGCGGCTGCGGCTGCAATGAGGGGATGTTCGCCCGGAGCGCACGGGCGTTCACCGCCGAAAGTGGTCCCTCCAGAACCATTCCCTCAGCGACCGATCCCGGCACTCCTTCGAAATCGCCAAGGCCCGATGCGTCGGGAGCCAGCACCCGCAGCCTTCTATTGTCTCCGCGTCCGAGGATGGTCAGTTCGAGGACTCCGGATTCGGATCTCATGCGATGTCGCTAGCGAGGTCGAGCAATGCGGCTGAGTCTGTGTCCAGGTACAAGTGCGCCTGCGGCTGCGTCTGCAGAATGGAACCAGGGCACATGGACGTGACCGGTCCTTCTAACGCTGCCTTGACCGCGGCCGCCTTCCGGGCCTCCGGCGTCAAGACGAGAACAACAGCAGGGCGAAGCAGCGCGTGCACCGTCAAGGAGAGTGCCTGGCGCGGGGTCGCCGCGAGCGATTCGAAATGGCCCTCGCCCACCTGCTGGTTGCGGCAGACGTCGTCGAGGTCAAGCACGAGCATCATTTCGTGGGTGTCGAAGTCCGCGGGCGGGTCATTGAAGGCGAGGTGGCCGTTCTCGCCAATCCCCATCACGCAGATCGCCGGTTCTAGGTCGCGCACAAGAGCCGAATAGCGCTCGACCTCATCTGCGACGGGCAGGCGGTCGCCCTCGACGCCGTAAAAGGCTTTGGGATGCACATGCCGGACCAAATTCTCCTGCATCCACCGGCGAAAACTCGCCGGGTGATCCTCAGCCATGCCCAGGTACTCGTCCATGTGCAGGATGCTGATCCGCGACCAGTCGATATCGTCGCGCTCCCGCACGGCGCGAGCGAAACTCAACTGTGAGTTGCCCGTCGCCAAGATTACGGCGATCTCGTCCTTGGCCGCCAGTGCTGAGCGCACGGCAGACGCAAATTCCTCGGCGGCGGCAGCACCGAGTTCCGCGTTGGACGGAGCAATCGATACCTTCAACTGGTTGTACTTCAGGTTCTGCAAGAGTATTTCCTTTCGTAGTGCAAAGTGGAAGTGGAAAGTTTGTGAGCCGGTCACGCCGTTTCTTGCCATTGGCCGGCTAGAGCGACTGATCGGAGGCGCAAGTCCGGGTCGAACAGCGCAAAATCGGCGTGGAATCCCGGCGCGATGCGGCCTACGTTCGACACCCGGGCAGCGGCAGCTGGGATGGAGGTGACCATGGCGATTGCTTCGGCTAGGCCTAGTCCCAGGGTTTCGATTGCGATGGGCAGCATCTGGGAGACCAATGTTGTACTCCCCCCGAACGATGTGCGGTCCAGCGTCATTCCGACACCGTCTTCGACGATGTACTCCATCGCCCCCATTCGGTAAATGCTCCCATCGGGCATCCCCGCTCCCGGGGTGGAATCCGACACAATGCACAAGCGGCCGGCGAGGCAGCGGTGCGCCATCTTCATCAGCGCTGGTGGCAGGTGTTTGCCGTCGGCGATCATCTCCACGGTGAGCCCCTCCGAGGAGAGCGTCGCCTCAAGCATCCCCGGGTAGCGCCACGGGCCTCGGCGAACCGTCGTGGACTGCCCGCTGAAAATGTGGATGACGTGGCTCAATCCGGCCTTCTGGCAGGCGAGGAGGTCTGCCTCGCGCCCGTCGCTGTGGCCAGCCGCCGCGACGATGCCCTGGTCGACCAGCTTTTCGGTGAGCGCGACGGCGCCAGTCAATTCGGGCGCAAAACTAACCATTCGGATGATGTCCGCGTGGTCGAGCAACTGGTCGATGGAACCGTCTGCGGGCGCGCGCAATGCGGTCGAATCCTGGGCGCCACGCTGCGCTTGTGAAAAATAGGGGCCTTCAAGGTGGGCTCCGGGAATGCGCGGAAGCCCAAAACCGTTTCGCACCGTTGTCAACGCGGCCAGGCCCTGTGTCAAGCTCTCAATTGGTGCCGTCGCGAGGGTCGGAAGGACTGTCGTTATTCCGGCATTGAGCATGGCCCCGAGGGCCTGCTTGTTCGCCTCGACATTGCCCGCATTGAAACTATGTCCGGCCGCGCCGTGCGTGTGGACATCGACGAGGCCCGCGGTGAGTATCCCTGAACCGAGCTCGCGCCGGGCAACCTCTGTCGGAATCCGACCGATCGGAACCACGCCCTGGATCCGGCCGTCCCTCACCAGGACGGAATGATCCACGAGCACCGAACCGTCAACGACGATATCGGGGCCGATGAGGGCTTCCCAAAACGCTTTCATGGATTTTGTCCTTGAGATCGGGTTAGCGGGTGAAGACAGATTCACCGCGGGAGACAGTGGAGGTTATGACCAGCTCGCTCTGGCAAGCGGTCTCGTCCCAGCGATAGGTGAACAGGTCGGCCGGTCCCCCGACACGCAACGTGCCCACACCGGAATCAGCCAGGCCGAATAGTTCAGCCGGGTGCAAGGAAGCCATGTCAATTGCTTGACGGAGCGGCGCGATCCTGAAGTTCGCAATGTTCTCAACGCCGCCGCGCAACGTCCCAGCGGAGCCCGCCAGAATGTCCGGGGTAGACGCCAAGTGCAAGCGCCCGTCCGGCTCTAGGACGACCTCGGTCGCATGGTGCGTGGTGTACCGGCCGGGGGTCATCCGAGCGAGATACGAGGCGTCACTGGTGAGGATCGCCTTTCGGCCCTTGCTTCGGATCATGACCTTCAGGGTGGTCGGCGGGAGGTGGAAGCCGTCGGCGATCAACCCGGCCCACAACTCGTCCTCAGCCAGCTGGGCCCAGATGTAATTGGGATGGCGTTTGATGTAGGCGTGGGCGCCATTGCCGAGGTGTGTCGACATCGTTGCACCGGCGTGGACCGCAGCCTGAATGTCTTCGACACTGGCCGCACTGTGGCCAATCGCCGCCACGACTCCGTGCTCGCAGAGCCTCTCGATGAATTCAATCGCGCCCACCTTTTCTGGCGCCACGGTGACCGTCCTGATCCGGCCTTCGGCAGCGGCTTGCCATTCCAAGAACTCGTCCCAGTCGGGGTCCCTGATCCAGGCGGCGTTATGTGCACCGCGCGGGCCATCTTCGTAGGAGATGAACGGTCCCTCGATATGGATTCCCAGGACCGAATAATCGATCAGTGAATCGGAAGTACAGGCATCGGTCACCGCCCGAATACTGGTCACCATCGCTGCCTGGGTTCCCGTGACAATGGTCGGGCAGAATCGGGTTACGCCTTCTCGGTGCAGAGCCTGCAGGGTGCCACGAACGTTTTCAGGAGAGGCACTACCACCGTTGAGGTTGAAGCCGCCCATTCCGTTGACCTGAATGTCAATCAGGCCCGGAGCGATCCACTCTTCGCAAGTTTCCCTCCTCGGCTTGATCGCGCTGATCAAGCCGTCGACGGCCGAGACCGTGACGCATTCGCCGGTCAACCAATTCTTGCCTGCCCATTCACGGACCATGCAGTTCCCTTCTTCTGCTGCCGAACCGAGTGCTGACTTCGGGCAGGACACCGCCTGGTTACATGCCCCCGTCGCACCCGGTTCAGCATGCCCGAGGCGGTGTCCCGCTTCTGTACGGTCAGCCGCCGACGCGGCCGTCCCCTACTCGGAGTCCTTGTTTGCGTCCTCGATCAATTTCTCAAGATCGGCCAGAAATGTGTCGAGGTCGATAGCGTCGGTCAGATATTCCTGGAGCAGCTGCTTGCCGGTCACCTGAATTTCAGGGAGATCGCGATACATGGGAGCCGGCTCAGAAATTTTCACGAGGTCGTACATCGATGTTTTCCAGGGAGCGTCGATCTTGTCGAAGTGCTCCTCTATGACGGGCAGCTTGCCCCATTCTTCGCCCACGGCAACCTGGATGTCGGACATCATGGCTTCCTGGATGAACTGCAGGGCGAGTTCCTGATTTTCGGAGGCGCTCGGAACGAGGATTCCGGCCGTGAAACCATAGGATCCGTTTTCGGCAGAGCCGGGCATTGCCAGTACCACCGAGTTCTCCGCACCGATCGTGGGGATTGCTTCGGGAACGTGTGCGGCGGTTTCCAGTACCATCGGGATGTTGCCGGCGTTGAAGTTGCTCCGGCCGGCGTCTTTGTTGGAGAAGGTGTCGATGGAAAACACTCCCTCCTCGACGCCCTTCTTCCAGATCTCCAAGACATCGCGCATTTCAGGCGTGTCGAAAGTGAGAACGTCATCCTCATAGAAGCTTCCCCTGACCGCCTGCTCCACAGCAATCATGGTATTCACGGCGTTTGGACCCCATTGAATCGTCATTCCCGGCCGAGTGACCGTACTGCCGTCCCTAAGAGTCATTGCTGCGGCCATGTCGTATAGGTCGTCCCAGGTCTGAGGCGCGGGGATTTCGCCGTCGACGCCGACGAGGCCCGCTTCTTCGAAGTAGGACTTGTTGGCGCTGATGTTATAGGTTTCGAGGCCAATCGGGATGGCGAACTGCACGTCGCCCAGTTGGTCGAAGGACAGCGATTCACCGACAAATTTCTCCTTAGCCGTTGCTCCTTCGAAGAAGTCTGTCTCGTTGAAGTCGATGATCAGGTCCTTGGCCAGAAACTGCACGGCTACGGAAGCGCCATCGACGACGACGACGTCCTGGCTGGATTTGCCTTGACTCCATTGGAGGGCGAAGTTCGACAGCGACTGGTTGTCCGGATATTCAACAACGTTGACCGTGACACCTTCGTTGGCGGCTTCGAAATTGTCCACCATGTCATTCATGTGGAATTTCTCGATCATCCACGCCTGAGCCGCAACGTTGATCGAGGTCGACTTCGGCCCAGACTTGGACTCGCCTTTCGAGCCGCCACCTGCGGCACAGCCCGTGGCGACCAGCGCCACCGCCGAGCCGAACGCGATCAGCATTGCGACTTTGCTTTGCCTTTTCATTGATTCTTACCTTTCGTTTGGGAAACTCATAAAACGGTCCATCGACGGCCAGAGCGGCACAGGTGCATTACCCCTTGACCGCACCCTGTGCGATTCCAGCCACAATGTGGCGCTGGAAGGCGATGAAGACGATGATGGGCGGAAGCGTGGCCAGCACGATGACGGCCGCGAGTACTCCGTACTGCCAGACCTCACCCTTTAATAGGGTGAGACCGACCGAGAGCGGCATCGCCGGGGGATCAATGGCAAGCGTTTTGGCCAAGGTGTATTCACCCCAGACGTTGTAGCTGGTGATGATCGTGACCAGGACTATGCCATTCCTAGCCATGGGCAGCATGATCCGCCACCATCTGGCGAACACCCCAGCCCCGTCCATGGTCGCGGATTCTTCGATCTCGTGCGGAATGGCCATGAAGGTCGCCCGCATGATGAGAATGGCGAAAGGCAGGGCAACAGCGACGTTCGGCAGGATCAGTCCCAGGTTTGTATTCAGCAAGCCAAGCTCGTTCTCCAGCAGGAACATTGGAACCAGGAGAATGACGAGCGGGACAGTCAGCGTGCCGACAATGGCTAATAGGAGAATGTTCGCGCCGCGGAATGGAAGCTTGGCGAAGCCATAACCGGCGAGGGAACTGAGTACGACGACTAGGGTGACGGAGACGATAGTGATGATAAAGGTGTTTGCGAAATATTCCGCGAAACGACTTTCTGCCACTGCCGCATAGTTTTCCAGCGTCCACTCCTTGGGTAAGAAGCTCTGTGGCACCTGGAAGATTTCATCTGCTGACTTGAAGGAATTGAGCAGAATGTAAACCAGCGGAGCCAGGAATACGATCGCGAGCAGAAGAAGAACCCCGTGAATCCACAGCCTGGAAAAAATAGAACCCCTTACCACGACAAGCCTCGCATTCTAAGCATTCTTATCTCCGGCCTTGCGAAGGAACAGAAAGTTGAGCACGATCAGTACCAGGATGATCAGCCCCAGAATGTAGCCCATAGCCGATGCGTACCCCATATCGAAATACGTGAAGGCCGTGAGATACACCTGCTGATATAACACCAGGGTGCTGGTTCCTGGGCCGCCATCGGTCATTACCATAGGCTCGACAAAGACCTTGAGGGCATGAAGGATGCCCCAAGTCGCGGTCAAAATGTAGGTCTCTCTCAAGTTCGGCAGGAGGATATAGAAGATCTTCTTGAAGCCTCGCGCCCCGTCCAACTCGGCGGCTTCCAGGGTGTCCGGATCGATGGACTGCAAGCCGGCGAGAAAGAGTATGGTCTCAAAACCGATCGTGGCCCATAGGGACAGCGCGATGATTGAGCCCATTGCGGTGTCGCTCTGGCTCAACCATGGTTGGACCAGGAATGGCAGGTTGAAGACGTCGCCCAACAGGTAGTTGAGAAGGCCATAGTTCGGCTGGAGGATCCATAGAAACACCAGCCCAGCAAGCGAGAGAGGAACAACCAATGGGACGAACACGGCGCTTCGGTAGAACGAATTGAAGCGAATTTTCTGGAACAGAAACAAGGCGATGCTGAGCGATGCCACGATCAAGATAATGAAGAAGAAGAAGCCAAAGACAAACGTGTTTGTCAGGCTCGTGACGAACTGTGGATCCTCGAACGCCGAGACGTAGTTGTCCAGGCCGACGAACGTGGGGTCATCGTCATAGACGAAGTTGTATTCGGTCAGGCTCATATACCCAGACGACACCAGCGGGTAGAGCATGAAGACGAAGATGAAGAGCAGTGCCGGCAGGATGAACAGAAAGCCGACCGACCGACCGGTGCGTCGACTCCTGATTTTCTTGCGTCTGACTGCGCCTTGGCCAGCGAGCGGCGGCCGCCTTAGTCTGGGAGGAGACGTTTCTGTCGCGACGAGGCCCATCGGTCGCTCAGCGCCGAAGCGAGCATAGGGCCCGACTGCCATGGACGGTGTCAGCGTTTAGCTTGACTGCATAGTGCACGAAATTCCCCCTGCATATCTGTGGCGAAGTGTGGCGCGTCCGATGATGCGCTTACCTCCGACTGTAAGGCAAAAAAGCATACTTATCTAGTGATTGCCAGCCATTGAGTGATACTTATTGGTGACCGGGTGACTTTTGGATGAAATCGCCACTCCCGTGCGGAGCAGCCCAGATAGTGCTCATTTCGTCCATGGTCCGTTGCATGATGCCCAACATCGAGCGCTGCGCAATATCAGGCGCACCCCGTTGAATGGCGGAGGCGACATCCACGTGCAATTGAAGCGCTTCCTCGTGGGGATGCGTGGGCATGAGGCCATAGTGCGTACGACCAGCCAACACTTCGGAGATCAGGCTCTCCAGTTTCGCGAACATTTCGTTTCCGGAGCTTGCAAGGACTAGGCGGTGGAATTGGATATCCAGAGTGAGAAATAACTCTTGGTCACCGGACTCGCCAGCCGCCCACAACCGGCCAGCAAGTCCCATCAGGTCGCTCGCGCTGGAGAGGGGCGAGCGGAGGGCCGCAAGTCTGGCCGCTTCCGGCTCAATGGCCGTCCGCAGCTCTGTGAGTGATCGCAATTGGGTAATCTGCGCACGTGAAGCCAAACGCCACCGAATGACTTGAGGGTCAAAGAGATTCCATTCGCTGGGTGGACGGACCAACACACCAACGCGACGCTTGGATGAAACCAGACCCATCGACTCCAGCACACGCAGGGTTTCTCGAATAACCGATCGAGAAACCCCGTATTGCCGTTCGATATCTTCAATCTTCATTACCGATCCGGTGGCCAGTGCCTGATCGCACAGTGCCAGGCCGAGTTGCTCCAGGACGCGGGCATGGAGGCCTGAGCCGACCGCCGCCGGCACGGCCACCTCGGGGGGGCCGTGCAATTTCTTCGTAGTATCTCCCACGTTCAAATCATATTGGAACCAGCACTCAATTGTTTAGATATGCTTTATTCGTCTTTCCTCACCTGAGGCGGGCGGGAGCCGCAAGAATTGCAGAGGCGGGCATGAAGCAGACCGAAGAAATTCAATCGATTGTCGTAATGGGAGTCTCTGGCTCTGGCAAGAGCACGGTTGGCGTACTCTTGGCCAGGTCATTGAACTTCGAGTTCTTCGACGCGGATCGACTACATCCAGCCGACAACATTGCGAAGATGGCGACGGGTCGTGCGCTCACGGATGCCGAGCGGGAGCCATGGCTGCACGCTGTGGGTGGCTACCTCGCCCACGCACGCAAGTCCGATGGCGGCCTCGTTGTCGCCTGCTCCGCCTTGAGACGGGCGTACCGCGACATTCTCCGTAAGCATGTTGCCGACGCGTACTTTGTTTTTCTGGATGGAGAACAGGAGATCGTTCAAGATCGAATTGTTCGTCGAGTTCACGATTTCATGCCGCCGTCTCTGCTCGCATCCCAATTTGAGATCCTTGAGCCGCTTGAAGCCGACGAGTACGGAATCTGCGCCGACATATTGCTGGCCCCACTCGACGTCGTCGACGTGATTACAGCCCAGCTCCATCCGACATCGAAGAGACCTGTGGTGATCGCAAAGGGACTCGGTCGGGCTCTCCCATGATCAACCTGGCGACGATTGGTACTTTCACTTTCGGCCATCTGCCCGACGGCCGACCAGTTAAGGCCTTTCGATTGACAAACCAAACCGGTGCACGGGCTGTGATTCTCGCGTATGGCGGAATCCTGCAGTCATTCGGAACCCTCGACGTCGCGGAAAAATTCGACAATCTTGCCCTCGGATTCCATTCATTGCCAGCCTATCTCAATCAGACCAGATATTTCGGGGCGGTCATAGGCCGACATGCGGGACGTATCCCGAATGGAATTTTTTACTTAGACGACAAGGAATACCGGGTGCCGTTGAACAGCCCACCGCATAGCAAACATGGTGGGTTCTCGGGCTTCGACAAGAAGCTGTGGTCAGCCGAGAGCTTTCGAACATCCAACAGTTCTTGTGTCCGGCTCGAATACACCAGTGCAGACGGTGAGGAGGGGTACCCGGGAGAACTACGCACAGCAGTCACGTACCGTCTCCTTGACCACGAGGACACCCTGCGTGTGGAGTATGAGGCAACCACTGACCAGCCAACGATCGTCAGCCTCACGAATCATTCCTATTTCAACTTGGCCGGCGAAGGAAACGGGTCGATCCTCGATCACGAGTTGCGTCTGAACGCAGACCATTACCTCCCCATCGGAAAAGATCTCAATCCCCTGGCTGGCCTCGCACCGGTGGCAGGAACATCACTCGACTTCACCTCACCCCATCGCATCGGTGAGAGAATCAGGGACGATTCGGACCAGATGCGCTGGGGCCGCGGCTACGATCACAACTTTGCTGTCAATGGCGAGCCGAGTGCAATAAACTTTGCTGCCCGGGTCGTTGAACCAACGTCCCGGCGCACCCTGGAGCTATGGACTACGGAGCCGGACCTCGTCTTCTACACAGCAAATCTCTTGGACGGAAGCATTGTCGGCACTTCAGGGCGTGCGTACCGGTCGGCAGACGGGTTTGCGCTAGAACCCAAGCGATTCTCTGATCCAAAACATCGCCCGAATTTTCCCGGAAATGTGCTGCGTCCCGGCGATACCTATCTCTCTACGACCGAATACCGCTTCGCCAGAGTACCCATTGATCTGGATCTCTGGAACGAATCTCGATAGCGGCATGCCGGTAACCCTCCCGACACCGTGATGTATCAAGACACGATCGGCGGGTAGCCTTGTAAGCGGTTGGAAAAATATCAATGCAAGGAGAAAACGTGTCAGAGTCCGTTTCAGCACAGGCAAATATTGGTGTCGTCGGTCTGGCGGTGATGGGCTCGAACCTCGCACGCAACCTCGCCGGCCGCGAGGGAAACACCGTGGCGGTCTACAACCGCTCCCCCGAACGAACCCGCCTGCTCACGACCGAGCACCCCGAGGCGAACTTTGTCGCCTCAGAGGACATCGCCGGCTTCGTCGCCTCCCTGACGAAGCCGCGAACCGCCATCATTATGGTGCAGGCTGGCCGCGGAACCGACGCCGTCATCTCGCAGCTCTCCGAGCTGTTCGAGCCCGGCGACATTATCGTCGACGGCGGCAACGCCGAATTCACCGACACCATCCGTCGCGAAAAGGAACAGAGCGCCAAGGGCCTCAACTTCGTCGGTGCCGGCATCTCCGGTGGCGAAGAGGGTGCCCTCAACGGCCCGAGCATCATGCCCGGCGGTTCGGTGGAGGCCTACAAGACCCTCGGCCCCATCCTTGAGTCCATCGCCGCCGTCGTCGACGGTGTGCCCTGCGTCACCCACATCGGCACCGACGGCGCCGGCCACTTCGTCAAGATGATCCACAATGGCATCGAATACGCTGACATGCAGCTCATCGCCGAAGCCTACGACCTGCTGCGCAGGGTTGGCGGGCACTCCCCCGAGGCCATCGCCGACGTCTTTACTGACTGGAACAGTGGGGAGCTTAACAGCTACCTGATCGAGATCACCGCGGAGATTCTGCGCCAGGTTGACGCGAAGACCGGCAAGCCGTTCATCGACGTGGTGCTCGACGAGGCCGGCTCCAAGGGAACGGGCGTCTGGACCGTTCAGAACGCGCTCGACCTCGGCGTTCCCGTCGGCGGTATCGCCGAGGCCGTCTTCGCCCGCGCCGTTTCCAGCCACCCGGAGCAGCGCGGTCCCGTGCGCGCGACGCTCTTGGCCCGGCCCGAAATTGCCATTGTGGGAGACACCTTCCAGGAAGATGTGCGCCAGGCGCTCTACGCCTCGAAGATCGTCGCCTACGCGCAGGGTTTCGACGCGATCATCGCCGGCGCGAAGAAGTACGGCTGGAGCATCGACAAGGGCGCAATCGCCACTATCTGGCGCGGTGGCTGCATCATTCGCGCTCAGTTCCTCAACCGCATCGTGGATGCCTACAACAACGACCCGTCCATCCCGAGTCTGCTCGTCGACCCGTACTTCGCCGAGGCCGTTGCCTCCGGTGAGGCAGCCTGGCGCCGCGTGGTTTCGACCGCAGCGCTGTCGGGCATCCCGGTTCCCGGCTTTGGCTCAAGCCTGAGCTACTTCGACTCGCTCGCAAGTGAACGCCTGCCGGCCGCCCTGGTGCAGGGTCAACGCGACTTCTTCGGAGCGCACACCTACCACCGCGTGGACATGCCCGGCACCTTCCACACCCTGTGGTCCGGCGACCGCACCGAGATCGCCACCGAGGCGTCGACGCACTGACAACAGCAGCGTTGCCGGCCGGCAGCATCCGTCCCTCCCCCGGGCTGAACGGATGCTGTCGGCCGGTTTGTTTACACGGGTCGCTTCACACCCACGTCTGGAATACTGGGACTCCCCATGACTGACAAACACCCCGAGCTCTCGGGCTACGAGCCGAACGACAACTACCGTCCTCTGCGCGGCAAACACTTCACCGCTATCTTGCGGGTCGCTGTCGTGCTCGGGCTCATCGCCCTGGTGGTGCCGGGTGTGCTCACGACCATGCGGGTCGCCTCGGACACCGCCGCCAACGCCTGCCTGAGCGCCGTGGCGCAGTACTACCCGTTCGCCGTCGACTACGACGCCCGCTTCGACCTCTCCGGCCCAGGTGGGTTCGGCTGGCAATGCTACGCGATCGACCAGAACGAGCGGGAAACTTTCGTCACCCCGCTCGGCATCATTCCCGCCGCGCCCCGCCAGATCGTCCCCGCCACACGCACCTAGCGGAACTCTCCCCTGCCGGTCCCGCCGACCCGTGAGTTTCGATGAGTTCGCCCCGCCGAGCAGTGAGTTGCGGCCCGAAAATCGCCTGGAACGGGCGGGAAGCATCCATTTTTGGCGCAGTTAATGAACGGGAGGCGGCTGCCGCAGCCACCGCCTCCCGAAACCAGCCACTCGCGGGGCTGGATGGTTCTCAGCCCTACGCGGCGCCGTCGAACATCGAGGTGACCGAACCCTCGTCGAAGACCTCGTGAATCGCGCGGGCCAGCAGCGGCGCGATCGGCAGTACCGTGAGGGTCGGAAAGCGCTTCTCCGGCGGGATCGGCAGCGTGTCGGTGACGACGACGGCGCTAATGGCCGGGTTCTGCAACATGTCAACGGCCGGGTCGCTGAACACGGCGTGGGTGGCGGCGACGACGACACCGATGGCGCCGGCCTCACGCAGGGCCTCGGCGGCCAGGGCAATGGTACGTCCGGTGTCGATCATGTCATCGACGAGGAGGCAGACGCGACCCTCAACCTGGCCGACGATCTCGTGCACGGAGACGCGGTTGGGTACGAGCGGGTCGCGACGCTTGTGGATGATGGCGAGCGGTACGCCGAGGCGGTCGCTCCAGATGTCGGCGACGCGCACTCGGCCCATGTCGGGCGAGACGATGGTGAGGGTGGCCGGGTCGAGCTTCTCGCGGAAGTGCTCGAGCAGCACCGGCATCGCGAACAGGTGGTCGACCGGGCCGTCGAAGAAGCCCTGGATCTGAGCGGCGTGCAGGTCGATCGACATAATGCGATCGGCGCCGGCCACCTTGAACAGGTCGGCGACGAGGCGCGCCGAGATCGGCTCGCGGCCGCGACCCTTCTTGTCCTGCCGGGCGTAGGGGTAGAACGGAGCGACCACGGTGATGCGCTTGGCGGAGGCCCGCTTGAGCGCGTCGACCATGATGAGCTGTTCCATCAGCCATTCATTGATCGGCGCGGTGTGCGACTGGATGACGAAGGCATCCGAGCCGCGCACACTCTCGTCGAACCGGGCATACAGCTCGCCGTTGGCGAAGGTGCGCGCATCGGTGTGGAGCAGCTCAGAACCAAGCTCCGTGGCGATATCGAGTGCGAGCTGCGGGTGCGCTCGCCCCGAAACCAGTACTAATCGTTTGTCGCCGCTGGTCTTGATTTCCGACATCTATTCTCCAGTCTTTTCGCTGCTTGCCGCCGCCGTATCCGCGGCTGTACCGGGACGGTTGACGTGAACCCAGCCGTCCATGTTGCGTTGCGGGGCCACGTTGATGGCCAGTGCACCGGCCGGTACGCTCTTGCGAACGACTGTGCCAGCCCCCGTGTACGCCCCGTCACCAATTGTAATCGGCGCGACGAAGACGTTGTGCGACCCGGTGCGCACGTGCGACCCGATCGCCGAGTGGTGCTTTGCCACGCCGTCATAGTTGGCGAAGATTGTTCCGGCGCCGATGTTCGACCCCACGCCGACCGTGGCGTCACCCACGTAGCTCAGGTGCGGCACTTTGCTGCCGGCGCCGATCTGGGCGTTCTTGGTCTCGACGAAGGCGCCGATCTTGCCGTCTGCGCCGAGCACGGTATTCGGGCGCAGGTACGAGAACGGGCCGACGGATGCCCCCGCCTCGATGACGGCGAGGGTCGCGTCGGTGCGATTCACCCGGGCATTCTCGCCGATCTCGCAGTCGCGCAGGGTAGTGTCCGGGCCGATGATCGCGCCAGTAGCCACAACCGTGGCACCGACGATCTGAGTTCCGGGCAGCAGTGTGACGTCGGGCGCGAGTACGGCTTTCAGGTCGATCCAGGTCGTGGCCGGGTCCTGCACTGTCACACCGGCAAGCTGCCAGCCGCGCACGATTAGGGCGTTGAGCTTCTGCGCGGTGTCGCCCAACTGGGCGCGATCGTTGATGCCGGCGACGATCCAGGCATCGGCGACGGGAACGGCGCTCACTTCGGAGCCGGCTCCGCGCAGCAGCTCAATCACATCGGTGAGGTATTTCTCGCCCTGCGCGTTGGCGGTGGTGAGTTCGGCCAGCTGCTCGCGCAGCGCGGCCAGACCGAACAGGTAGACACCAGCGTTGATCTCGTTGACGGCCAGTTCGGCATCCGTCGCATCCTTCTGCTCGACGATGCGGTCGAACACGCCCTCGGCCGAGCGGATGATGCGGCCGTAGCCGGTCGCGTCGTCGGGGTAGGCGGACAGTACGGTTCCTGCCGCGTTGCCCTGTCGATGGGAGGCGATGAACGAGGCGAGCGTGGCGGCGTTCAGCAACGGCACGTCACCATTGATGACAAGCACGTCGCCGTCAAAATCGGCGGGAAGCGCGGCGACAGCCTGCTCGACGGCGCGGCCGGTGCCTGGGATCTCGTCCTGGTCGACGATGGTGCTCTCCGGCAGGTCTTCGGCCACGACGGCGGCGAGCAGGTCGCGTTCGTGCCGCACGACGGTAATGACGTGCGCGGCATCGAGGGCGCGTGCGGTCGCGAGCACGTGACTGACGATCGGCACCCCGGCGAGCGGATGCAGCAGCTTGGGCAGGCTGGACTTCATGCGGGTACCCTGGCCGGCGGCCAGAACAACAATGGCGAGGCGGGCGTCTGTCACAGGATTCCTAACGCATAGAGAAATTGAGGGCTCCGCCACCAGGATTCGAACCTGGACCGAACAACTCCAAAGGTTGCCGTGCTGCCGTTACACTATGGCGGACCATGCCGGCCGAGGCCAGCAACCAGTCAAGTCTGCCAGATTCTTAGCGTCGTGCAGCACCGCTGATGGCGGTCAGGCGGCCTCTGGGCGAAGAAACCCCCGGGTAAGCGGGATAATGGAGCAATGCCTAGCCATGATGAAGTCGACCGAATCGTCGATTCGTGGCTGCGCGAACGCCCCGATCTGGATTTTGCGCCGCTGCAGGTGCTCAGCCGGGTGGCCCGATTGTCGAAGCACCTCGACCGGGCCCGCCGCACCGCCTTCTCTCGTTCGGAGCTCGCATCGTGGGAGTTCGACGTGCTCTCCGCCCTGCGCCGCGCCGGCACCCCCTACGAGCTCAGCCCGAAAGCCTTGCTGCAACAGACCCTCGTCTCCAGCGGCACCATGACGAACCGCATCGACGGACTCGTCGAACGTGGCCTGGTGAAACGCCGCTCAGCACCCAACGATGGCCGCGGCATCCTGGTGGGCATGACTCCCCCCGGCCTCACGCGAGTGGATGCCGCCATCACTCGGCTGGTCGACGCCGAGGCCGAGCTGCTCGACACCCTGTCAGTGACGGATCAGGAGCGGCTGGCCGGTTTGCTGCGCAAGCTCAGCCTGGACTTCGACTGAGAATTAGCGGGGCCTGGTCTACCGACGCAGCGCCCTACGGGCGAGGTAGTTGCCGAAGAACTGCACGAACTGCACCAGCACGATGATGATCAGCACGGCCGCCCAGGTGACGACGGGTTCGTACTGCCGGTAGCCGTACAACAGGGCGAAGTTTCCGAGGCCGCCGCCGCCGACGTAGCCGGCGACCGCCGACATGTCCACGAGCGCGACGAAAATGAACGTGTAGCCGAGAATCAGCGGTCCGAGCGCTTCGGGCAGCAGCACCGTGAAGATGATGCGAATCGGGCCAGCGCCGACACTGCGGGCCGCGTCAATCACGCCGGGAGTCACGGTGAGCAGGTTCTGCTCCACGATGCGGGCCATGGCAAAGGACGCCGCGAGGGCGATCGTGAAGATGATGGCGTTATTGCCGATGCCGCTGCCGGTGACCGCTCGGGCGAGCGGTTGCGCCGCCGCGAGAAAGATGATGAACGGAATCGGGCGAATGAAGTTCACCAGCAGATTGAGCACAAAAAACAGCGGCTTGTTCTCGAGAATGCTGCCGGCCCGGGTGAGGTAGAGCCCGAGACCCACCAGCAGACCGCCGAGGCCGCCGAAAAACAGGGTAAGGGCAACGATGTAGAGCGTTTCGTAGGTGGCCGTCCAGAGTTCGGGCAGCAGGTCGATCAGGGCATCCATCAGCGCACCTCGGTAACAGTCGTGAGCGTTCGAATGTGGGCGAGCACCGTATCGATCACCGGGTCAGCGCCGGTGAGGGCGAGGGTCAGGTGCCCGAATGGGCGTCCCTGAATCTCGTTGATTCCGCCGTAGACGACCTCGAACGCCACGCCGGCCCCCGACAGCTCGCCGAAGACGGCCTTCTGGTCGACCGCGCTGTCGCGAAATGCCAGCGTCACGATGCGTCCAGCGTGCCGCGCGCGCAGCACGGCGAGTTCGTCTGGCGATGGTACCCCCTTAACCACCGTCGAGACGAATCGAGCGGATGCCGCTGCCTGCGGGTTCGAAAAAACGTCAAAAACAGGTCCACGCTCGATGACCCGACCCTGATCCATCACGGCGACCTTGGTGGCGAGGGTCTGGATGACATCCATTTCGTGGGTGATGACGATGATGGTGACCCCGAATTCCGCGTTCACCCGCTTCAGCAGCGCGAGCACCTCGTGGGTGGTTTCCGGGTCGAGGGCGCTCGTGGCCTCATCGGCGAGCAGAATGCTCGGCTGAGTGGCGAGGGCACGGGCGATGCCCACGCGCTGTTTCTGCCCGCCGGAGAGCTGGTCGGGAAAAGCCCCGGCCTTGTCGGCGAGGCCGACGAAGTCGAGCAGCTCGGCCACCCGGGCGGTGCGCTGTTCCTTGGGATACCCGGCCACTTCGAGCGGATAGGCCACGTTGCGGGCAACCGTGCGGGAGCCGAGCAGGTTGAACTGTTGAAAGATCATGCCGATGCCGAGGCGCACCTGGCGCAGCTCGCGCTCGCGCAGGGCTGCGATATTCTGCCCGTTCACCCAGATCTCGCCGGAGGTGGAACGCTCCAGGGCGTTGACCAGCCGCACCAGGGTGCTCTTTCCGGCGCCGGAATAGCCGATGATGCCGTAGATATCGCCGGCCTCAACGTCGAGGCTGACATCGTCAATCGCCGTGACGCTCGCGCCGTCTTTGGTCTGAGGCGGGTATACCTTGCCCACATTTCGCAGACTGACTACAGCCATCCGTTTGCCTCGCTCATTTCATTTGTAAACCGCTGAACACAATAACGCAGTCCGGGGCGCGTGCTCCCCCGGACTGCGTTATTACTACTTACAGTGGATGCTTACTCGGCGTCCTTGATCTCGGCCTGAATGTCGGCCAGAGATTCAATCAGGTCGGCTACCGGGGTGGTCAGCATGACAGCGGTGTCGCCGGACACAGCGAACACGCCGTCCTGCACGTCCTGGGTGTTCTGGTAGATCTCGACGAGCTTGAGGAAGGTCTCGTTGTTCTTGTCTTCGTCGCGCGCGGCGAAGATGTTCGCGTAGGGCAGCGCCTTCGAGTCGGCCGCGTCGTCGGTGGCGATGGCATCGGAAAACTTGAGCCCGCCCTTCTCGGCGAAGTCATTGTTAATGACTGCGGCAGCAACGTCGGGCAGCGAGGCCAACGTGAGCGACGCCTCGAGGGCCTTGACCTTGACCTTTGAGGCCTCTTCATCGATGTCATCGAGGCCGGAGTAGATCGTGCCGCCGTCGGTCAGCTCGATGAGCCCCTCGGACTGCAGAAGCACGAGCGCACGGGCCTGGTTGCTGTCGTCGTCGGGCACTGCAACGGTGTCACCCGCCACGATGTCATCGACATCGCTGTACTCGGTGGAGTACAGGGCGATCGGGTAGATGGCCGTTGCACCGATCGGGGCCAGGTTCTCGTTGCTGGCTTCGTTGTACTCGGCCAGGTAGACGATGTGCTGGAACTGATTGAGGTCGACCTCACCGGCGGCGAGCGCCGGGTTGACCTGCGGGTACTGTGCGAAGTTGACGATCTCGATCTCAATACCTGCGGCCGCGGCGGCCTCGGTGTAGACGTCCCAGTAGGGGTCGCTGGCTCCGACGACGCCGATCTTGATGACGTCACCGTCAGTACCGGTGGCGGGGCCGTCGGTTGAGGCTCCGGCGCAGCCGGCCAACAGGGCGACGAGGGGTGCAACGGCGAGCGCGGCGAGCAGGCTCTTCTTCTTCACGATTTTCTTCACAATGATTCCTTCAGACGATCTGGGGTCGGGCTCCCGGGCACACGGCCATGACCGGTCAAACCAGAAGGCTGTGCCCGCGCGGGGCTTGGTACCGCAGCTGCGCAGGTACCCCTTAACGATACGTGCCGAAGCTGCGACGCGTGGCCGGCAACGACACACTACGTCACAGCTTCTTTCGAATCAGCCCTCGATTAGCTCAGTAAGTTCGACCCAGCGAGTTTCGAGCGTGGCGATGGTCTCTTCGAGTTCGGTCAGTTTCACCCCGAGTGCACCGAGACCGGCAAAGTCGGACTGGTCGTGCGCGGCGAGTTTCTCGTGTTTGAGAGCGATGCGCTCCTGCAGCTTGACCACCTTGCGGTCGATCGAACCGAGTTCTTTCTGGGCGTTTCTCAGTTCCGCCCCGCCGAGGGTGGGGATCTTCTTCTTGGCGCCCGAGGCATCCGTCGGCGAACCGGCGGCCGGTCCGGCGACGGCCTTGCGGCGCACCTCGAGGTACTGGTCGACGCCGCCGGGCAGGTGGCGAAAACCACCGTCCATGACCGCGTACTGATTGTCGGTGACACGTTCAATCAGGTACCGGTCGTGCGAGACGACGAGCAGGGTGCCGGGGAAGGAGTCGAGCAGGTCCTCCATGGCGGCGAGCATGTCGGTGTCGAGGTCGTTGGTGGGTTCGTCGAGGATGAGTACGTTAGGCTCGCTGAGCACGATCAGCAGCAACTGCAGCCGGCGCTTCTGACCACCGGAGAGGTCCTTGACCTGGGTGGTGAGCTGCGCGCTCAGAAAGCCCATGCGTTCGAGCATCTGGCCGGGCGTGATCTCCTTACCGCCGGCCATGTAGCTGGTCTTCTGGCGGCCGATGACATCACTCACGCGGTCGTTGCGAATCTCGTCGAGTTCGAACAACTGCTGGGTGAGCACGGCGACCTTGATGGTCTTGCCGCGCTTGACCGTTCCGGTCGTCGGCTGCAGGGTACCGGCGACCAGGTTCAGCAGGGTGGACTTGCCCGCACCGTTGACGCCCATAATTCCGGTACGCTCCCCCGGCGCGATGCGCCAGGTTATGTCGTTCAGCACGGTCTTATCGCCGAACTTCACGCCAATGTCGATGAGGTCGACGACGTCCTTGCCGAGACGCTGCATGGCCATCGACTGCATCGTGACGGTGTCGCGCGGCGGCGGCTCGTTTTCGATCAGCACGTTGGCGGCATCGATGCGGAATTTGGGCTTGGCGGTGCGGGCCGGGGCGCCGCGGCGCAGCCAGGCGAGCTCCTTTTTCATGAGGTTCTGGCGCTTCGATTCGACCACGGAGCTCATCCGGTCGCGCTCGACGCGCTGCAGGATGTAGGCGGCGTAGCCTCCCTCGAAGGGTTCGATCAGACGATCGTGCACCTCCCAGGTGATGTTGCAGACCTCGTCGAGGAACCACCGGTCGTGGGTGACGACCACGAGTCCGCCGCTCTGGGCGGCCCAGCGGGTCTTCAGGTGACCGGCGAGCCAGGAGATGCCCTCCACGTCGAGGTGGTTGGTGGGCTCGTCGAGGAAGATGCAGTCGTAGTCGCCGATAAGCACGGCGGCGAGGGCCACCCGGCGGCGCTGGCCACCGGAGAGGTCGTCGACGAGGGCGTCCCAGGGGATATCCCGCACCAGGCCGCCGATGACGTCGCGTACCTTGGCGTCGCCAGCCCAGACGTGTTCTTCGATGCCGCCGACGATGGTGTGACCGACGGTCTGGCCGGAGGCGAGGTCGTCGGACTGGTCGAGCATGCCGATGGTGACGCCGCGACGACGGGTGACCCGGCCTTCGTCGGGTTCCATGCGGCCAGCCAACAGGCGCATGAGGGTGGACTTGCCGTCACCGTTCTTGCCGACGACGCCGATGCGGTCGCCTTCGTTGAGGCCGGCAGTGACGCTGTCAAAGATAACGCGGGTAGGAAATTCGAGGTGCAGGGACTCAGCCCCGAGAAGATGTGCCATAGCCTCCGAGTTTACGGCACGCCGATGAGTTAGATGAGGCGGGCCCCGTGCACCGGGCCGGTGGCCCGCACGACCTTGAGCCGACTGGCGGAGAGCGCGACCTGCAATTCGAGCGCGCTGTCGGCATCCGCTACCAGAAACGCCACGGTCGGGCCTGAGCCAGAGAGGATGCCGGCCAGAGCACCATTCTCTTCGCCGAGCTGCAGTACCTTGCCGAGGCCGGGCGCGAGGTGCAGCGCTGGAGCCTGCAAGTCGTTGTGCAGCACGTCGGCGAGCATGTGCGCGTCGCCCGCCCGCAACGCCTGCAGCACGTTCGCGTCGACACTGGGCTGATGCTCGGCCGGAAAAATGTCCTGCGCGTGGCGATCACGGTGCCGGTCGAGTTCCTGGTACACCCCGGGCGTCGACATGCCGAAGTCGGCCAGGGCGAGTACCCATTGGAATTTACCCTTGGCCAGTGCCGGGCTCAGCTGGTCGCCGCGACCGGTGCCGATGGCGGTGCCGCCGGTGAAGGAGAACGGTACATCAGCGCCGAGGGTGGCGGCGATGGCGAGAAGTTCGTCTTTGGTGGCGCTGGTCCCCCAGAGGGCGTCGCAGGCGAGCAGGGTAGCTGCGGCGTCGGCCGAGCCGCCGCCCATTCCACCGGCGATCGGCACGTTCTTCTCGATCTCGAGGTGAACGCCGGCGCGATAGCCGGTTTTGCGGGCGAGTGCCCTGGCTGCTTTGATGGCGAGGTTGCTGCCGCCGGTAGCCAGACCGGAGGTGTCGATGGTGCCACTGAACTCCACCGAGAAGTCGCTGGCCGGCGTGGCGCGCACCTCTTCGAACAGAGAGACGGCCTGGTAGGCGGTCGCGAGGTCGTGGTAGCCGTCTTCCATGACGGCGCCAACCTTGAGGAAGACGTTGATTTTGCCCGGTGCCCGCACGTGCACAGCGGCGGTGCTGGCGGTCGTCATCATGCTTTTAACTTAGCCCAGCCTTCGTGCCCACACCGACAGCCGCCGAGCCTACGCGGGCGACCAGACGCGCGCGATGGCGAGAAAATCGTGCACGGTGAGCTGCTCGCCCCGCGCCTGCGGGTCGATGCCCGCCGCGGTCATCACAGCGGATGCCGCGGCCGAGTCTCCGAGTACGACCGACAGCGACTGGCGCAACATCTTGCGGCGCTGCTGGAAGGCAGCGTCGACGAGCGCGAACGTTTTGAGTCGCAGCTCCTCGGATTCCAGCGGCGCACTTCGACGTTCGAACGCGATCAAAATCGAGTCGACGTTCGGAACCGGCCAGAACACCTGACGGCTCACCTTGCCCGCGGTACGGAAATCGCCGTACCAGGCCGCTTTGACACTCGGGCTGCCGTAGATCTTGTTGCCAGGGGGTGCGGCAAGGCGTTCGCCGACCTCGGCCTGCACCATGACGACCCCCGCGCGAATCGACGCGAAGTGCTCGAGCAGGTAGAGCAGCACCGGCACAGAGACGTTGTACGGCAGGTTGGCGACCAGTCGGGTGGGGTCGCCGGGCAGTTCGGTGATCTTCAGGGCGTCGGCGCGGATGACCGTGAGCTGGGCACCGGGCTGCATCAGTTCGACGGTGAGCGGCAGCTGTTCGGCCAGGCGGTCGTCGATTTCGACGGCGACGACGGCCGCGCCAATTTCGAGCATGCCGAGGGTCAGCGAGCCGAGGCCAGGGCCGACCTCGACGACGGTGTCGCCGGGCGCGACCCGGGCGACCTTGACGATACGTCGCACGGTATTGCCGTCGATCACGAAGTTCTGGCCAAGTTTTTTGGTGGGGTTGACGCCGAGCATCTCGGCCAGGTCGCGGATCTCGGCCGGACCGAGGAGGGTTTTCACGGGCTTCGGGTGCTCAGGAGCGTCGGTCATGCGATGCCGCCGCGCGGCGTCAGGTCCGGGCCCGGATCATCGTGAGCGGCCGTGACCGGCTCGGCGTCCCAGCGGCCGTAAACCAGCTCGGTGTTCGCGGTGATTTGAGCGGAGAGCAGGGAAACATCCGTTTCGAGGTGGGCGGCCATGCCGCGCAGCGTGTTCGGCAGCAGGTAGGGCGCGTTGGGCCGGCCGCGGTAGGGCAGCGGGGTGAGAAAGGGGGCATCCGTTTCGACCAGCAGCAGGTTGCGCGGAGCGGCGAACAGGGCGTCGCGCAGCATAGAGGCGTTTTTGAACGTGACGTTGCCCGCGAACGACATATACCAGCCGTGATCGGCACAGAGCCGGGCCATGTCGGCGTCGCCGGAGAAGCAGTGAAAGACGGTCCGTTCGGGGGCACCGACCTTGAGCAACGTGTCGATAACGGCTTCGTGAGCGTTGCGGTCGTGAATCTGTAGCGCCAGGTTATGCTCCTTGGCGATACGGATGTGTGCTTCGAAGGAGCGAAACTGAGCGGCGCGGCCTTCTTCGGGGGTGCGAAAGAAGTCGAGACCGGTCTCGCCGACCGCGACCACGCGCGGCTGCCCGGCGAGTTCGTTGATCACCGCGAGGGCGTCGTCGAGGGTGCCGGCCTCTTCGAGCGCTGGCGCCTCGTTGGGGTGGATCGCGACGGCGGCGAGCATGCGTGGCTCGATCAGCGCGGCGGCGGCCGACCAGCGTGACGTTTCCACGTCGCCGCCGACCTGGATCACCCCACGAACGCCGACGCTCGAGGCGCGGTCGAGCTGTTCCCGATAGCTGAGCGGATGCTCCCCGTCGGCGATTTCGAGATGGGTGTGGTTGTCGTAGACGGGCACTGTGAGCGGCTCCGGCAGCGGCGGGTAGCTCAGATCGCGGCCCGCGGTGTTGTCGCGCTTGCGAATGGCACTGCCGTAACCGTCGACGCCTCCGTCGAGGCCGGTGAGGGAATCACTAGGCATCAGCTGGCTCCACGATCGATTCAATGCGCGGAAAGAGCGGTTCGAGCGCGCTGACCCGGGCACCGCCGGTCCATTCCCAGGCCCGGTCGACGCGCTGGTCGGTGAGGGCACCGTCGCCGCCGAGCGAGGTCCAGAGCTTCGCGGTCGCGATGGGAATCACCGGCGAGAGCAGCACCGTAAGGGTGCCGAGGCCGCGAACGGCGGTGTGCAGCACGGTCTCGAGTCGCGCCCGGGTGTCCGGGTTCTTGGCCAGAGCCCACGGCTCCTGAATGGTGATATATCCGTTGAGCTCGTCGACCAGTTCCCACACGCTGGCGAGGGCGTCGTGGATCGCCAGGGTCTCAATGAAGGCGCCGGCGGCATCCGTCACCCGCCTTTCGGTCGCCGCAATCGCGAGGTCGTCGGCCGAAAGCTCACCGGCGGCGGGCACGACGCCGTCGCAATACCGCACGACCATGGCGATCACGCGCGAGGCGAGGTTGCCGAAGCCGTTGGCGAGCTCGGACTGGTAGCGGGCCGAAAGGTCCTCCCAGCTGAACGAACCGTCCTGGCCGAAGCTGATGGCACGCATGAAGTAGTAGCGAAAGGCGTCGGACCCGAACGTGTCGGTGATCTGGCTCGGGGCGATGCCGGTGAGCTTGGATTTGCTCATCTTCTCGCCGCCGACCAGCAGCCAGCCGTGGCCGAAGACCTGCTTGGGCACCTCGATGCCGGCGGCCATGAGCATGGCCGGCCAGATGACGGCGTGAAAACGCAGAATGTCCTTGCCGACGATGTGGGTGGCCGGCCAGCGGCTGGCGAACTCCTCATCGTTCTGGCCGTAGCCGGCCGCGGTGATGTAGTTGAGCAGCGCGTCGAACCAGACGTAGACGACGTGCGATTCATCCCAGGGCACCTTGATGCCCCAGTCGAAGCTCGACCGGGAGATCGACAGGTCAGAGAGGCCGCGCTTGACGAAGGACATGACCTCGTTGCGGGCCGCTTCCGGCTGCACGAAGTTGGGGTTCTCCTCGTAGAGAGCCAGCAGACGATCGGCGAAGGCGCTCATCTTGAAGAAGTAATTCTTCTCGTGCAGCAGCTCGACCGGCTTGGAGTGGATCGCGCAGACCGGCTGGCCGGCATAGTCACCGGTACCGTCGACGAGGTCGCTGGTCTGCTTGTATTCCTCGCAGCCCACGCAGTAGTAGCCCTCGTACTCGCCGGTGTAGATGTGGCCTTGCGTCTGCAGGTGCTGCAGAAACTTCTGCGCGTTCACCTCGTGGCGTTCATCGGTGGTGCGAATGAAGTCGTCATTGGCGATGTTGACGGTTTCCAGCAGAGGCTTCCACGCGGTCTCGACCAGACGGTCGGCCCATTCCTTGGGCGTCACGCCGTTGGCGATGGCGGTGCGCAGAATTTTCTGGCCGTGTTCGTCGGTGCCGGTGAGCAACCAGGCGTCGTCACCCGACTGTCGGTGCCAGCGCGCGAGCACGTCGGCGGCCACCTCGGTATAGGCGTGCCCGATGTGCGGCACATCATTCACGTAGAAAATGGGCGTGGTGATGTAAAAAGAGCCAGCGGACATGCGTTCATCTTATGCGCAGCGATCGCCCCCACGGTTCGCTACTCGGTGCGGGAGAGGTCTGCCGCTGGGCCGACGACCGGAAGGCGGTGTCGGTGACCGAACACCGGCGGGAGCGCCTCGTGGTTGGGCGGCACCGGCGGGCGATTCGGGGCATCCTTAGTGGCCTCAGTCTGGCGCAGGTCGATGCCGTGCACTTTTTGGTGCGCATACTCCACCGGCATCATGCACAGCACGATCTTTCCGTGGGCGTGTCCGGCTTCCAGCTCCCGATACGCTTCGCGTACCCGTTCAAATTCGTAAATCGCGGCCACCGGGATTACGATCTGGCGGTCGGCGATCAGGCTCGCGATCTTCTCAAGCACGACGGTGTCGGTCGAGTCGACATTCAGCAGAACGTTGTCACCGAGACGGTTCAGCTCGGCATCGATGCCCTCGGGTGCAATGCGCCGCAATCTCTCCTCGAATCCTGGGCCGTATTCCACCGGAATCACGCCGATCTGGCGCAGGTAATCGAAACTGTCCGGGCTGGCAGTGCCGATTACTCGAGATCCGCGTCGTTTGGCCAGCTGCGCTGCGATCACGCCGACGCCGCCGTGCGCTGCGTGGACAAGTACCGTGCGGCCCGGGCCCGGGTTTGCGCCTTGGACTGCCTGCCAGGCGGTCGCGGCAGCGACATAGAGGCTGCCGGCGATCTCCCAGGACAAACGCTCGGGCTTGGCGATCACGTTGCCGACCGGAACGGTGACGAAATTCGCCTGCGAACCGCGCACCGTGTGGCCGAGCACCGCGTCGCCAATTTTCCACCCGGTGACGTCCACCCCGATGCGTGCGATGAAGCCCGCGAAGTCGCTACCCTGCCCAGCGGGGAAGCGGGCAGGCCACTCGTTATCCAGATGGCCTTCCCGAATGCTGGACTCGCCCGGGTTCAGGCCTGCGGCCATGACTTCGACGACCACCTCACCAATACCCGGAACGGGGGTCGTCATCTCGACGAAATCGAGAACTTCCGGACCCCCATAGCGAGAGAATTGCACCGCATGCCACATAGGTACCTCCCGACAGAACCTCGCTAGCGCGACTGCACGACTCGCGCTTAGTGACGTCAACGCTGAGGAAGACTCGGATATTCCGGTTTTTTCGCGGAAGAACCGCCCAAACCGGGGCCTGCCTTGGCCTGTAGCGCGTGCTCATACAGCTCACGCTTGCCGAGGCCGCTCGCCGCCGACACGTCGGCCGCGGCATCCTTCAAGCGGATGCCGCCAGCCACCAGGTCGAGCACCTCAGCCACACCCATGGCCAGGTCAATTACCCGCACCTCGGCACCGGCCACCACGATGCAGATCTCGCCGCGCACGCCGGCTGCCGCCCATTCGGCCAGCTCGGCCGCTGTGCCGCGCTTGACCTCTTCGAAGAATTTGGTCAGTTCCCGGCAGACCACGACGCGGCGGTCGTCGCCGAGTGTGGCGGCGAGGTCGAGGAGGGAGTCAGCGAGGCGGTTGGGCGATTCGAAGAAAACCATGGTGCGGCGTTCCGCAGCGAGGTCGCGCAGCTGCTTGACCCGCTCACCGTGCTTCCGCGGCAGGAACCCTTCGAAGGTGAACCGGTCGGTCGGAAGCCCCGAGACGGCGAGAGCGGTGAGCACGGCGGACGGGCCGGGCAGGGCGGTGACCTGCACGCCGGCAGCCACCGCGGCATCCACCAGGTGAAAACCCGGGTCAGACACGGTGGGCATGCCGGCGTCGCTCAACACCAGGATGTCGACCTCGCGGGCCAGCTCGACCAGCTCAGCGGCCTTGCCGCGTTCGTTGTGGTCGTGCAGGGCGATGAGCTTGGGCCGGTTTTCGATTCCGAGGGCTTTGAGCAGGTGTACGGTGACGCGGGTGTCCTCGGCCGCCACGATGGTGATGGTACTCAGGGTCTCGATCAGGCGCCGGGAGGCGTCGCCGAGGTTTCCGATCGGGGTGGCAGCAAGGATGATCATGGGTCCAGTCTCGCAGTCGCCGCTCAGTACGATGGTCAGGTGCTGGCAACTAGTCGATGGGTTCACTGGATTCGCTGGATGCACTGGGGCGCGCCCCTCCTCGTGGTCCTGTTGGCCGCCGGCTTACGTCTATGGAACCTCGGCGTGCCGCACGCGCTCGTGTTCGACGAGACCTTCTATGTGAAGGATGCCTGGACTCTCTTCAACAACGGGTACGAGTCCACCTGGCCGGCCGACACCAATCCCCTGTTCGAGGCGGGGCAGACCGACATCTTCACGACGGATCCGTCGTTCGTGGTGCACCCGCCGCTCGGCAAATGGCTCATCGCCCTCGGCATGAACCTGCTCGGCCCCGGCAACCCGTGGGGCTGGCGCCTGGCCACCGTTGTGGTCGGGGTGCTCGCGGTCGTGCTCATCATGCTCATCGCTCGAAAGCTGTTTCAGTCCCGTCTGCTGGCCTTGATCGCCGGTTTTCTGCTCGCCATCGACGGTCACGCCATCGTCATGAGTCGGGTTGCCCTGCTCGACAACTTCGTGATGTTCTTCGCGCTTCTCGGCTTCGGAGCGATCCTGATGGATCGGCAGTGGCACGCGACGCGCCTGGCCGCCCGGCTGGTCGGGCTGATCGACGTCGGCTGGGGCCCGACCCTGTGGTGGCGGCCCTGGTTGCTCGCCGCCGGTCTCGCGTTCGGGCTGACCAGTTCGGTGAAGTGGTCGGGGCTGTACTTTCTGGCCGCTTTCGGCGTCTACCTCGTCGTCGTCGACGCGCTCGCCCGGCGCCGTAACGGCGTGACGTTCTGGGCCAGTGCCGCCATCCTGAAGCAGGCCCCGGTCACGTTCCTGCTCCTGGTCCCCGTGGCCGTCATTACCTTTCTGGTGTCCTGGACGGGATGGTTCGTTACCCGCGGCGGCTATTACCGAGAGTGGGCCGACGGGGTGGGAGCGGCCTGGACCGGACCGCTGGCCTGGGTTCCGCACACCCTGCAAAGTTTCTGGCACTACCAGGCGGCCGCGTACACCTACCATGTGGGCCTCGCCACGCCGCATCCGTACCAGGCCAATCCGCTGACCTGGCTGTTCATGATTCGCCCGACCAGCATGTACTACCGCGGTTCCAGTCAGGGCGAATTCGGATGCCAGTTTCAGAACTGCTCCGAGGCCATCACGTCGGTCGGCAACCCGCTGATCTGGTGGGCGGCGACCGCCGCGCTGTTCTACCTGGTGTATCGACTGGCCCGTTACCGGGAATGGCGCGTCGGCCTCATTCTCATGGGCATGGTCGCCGGCTACCTGCCCTGGCTGATGTACCTGAACCGCACGGTTTTTCAGTTTTACACCATCGCCTTCGAACCCTATCTGCTGCTCGGCCTCGTGTTCGTCATCGGCATGTCCCTCAAGCAAATTCCCGACCTGGCGGGGCCAGAACACCGGCATTCAGCACATTCGCAGGTGTACGAACATGACCCCCACCCGCGGGCCGGAGCCCTTAGCGCCGTGATCGTCGGCCTCGGGGTGGCGCTGCTGCTGACCGCGTTCTTCTTCCCTGAATGGACCGGAATGCAGACTTCGTTCACGTTTTGGCAGCTCCACATTTGGATGCCAAGTTGGCGATAGATCGGTCGAATACATTCCATTTTTGGCATATACTCACTGGGAAACGCGTGTGAATTAGCCACGATGGAGGGGTTCGCGAACGTAGACTGACGGCTATCTGCTCCACGAGTAATTACTCACGTCCCGGCTGAGAAGTCCCGATCCACTAAGGCCTCATGTCGGAAGCACTAACCGCACCCTCGGTCCGTATTATCAGGACCCGGCCGGGTGGAGATACAAAGAATCCCACAACAGAATATTCGGCGCTCCTGCATACCGTGCGCAATCTCGGCCTTCTCGGCCGTCGCACCGGCTTCTACTGGATGGTCTTCTCCATTCTCGTCGTCGCTACGCTCGGCGCTGCTGCCGGGTTCGTTTTGCTCGGCGACACCTGGTACCAGCTGATCATCGCCGGCGCGCTCGGCCTCATCTTCACCCAGTTCGCCTTTCTGGCCCACGAAGCCTCACACCGTGCCGTGTTCACCTCCGGTAAGGCAAATGACCGGGCCGGTCGTATCCTCGCCAATCTCTTCGTCGGCATCAGCTACGCCTGGTGGATGACCAAGCACAGCCGTCACCACGCCCAGCCGAACGTCATTGGCAAGGACCCGGACATCGAGCCCGACTTCATCGTCTTCACCGAAAACGATGCCAAGCAGGTCAGCTGGCTCAGCTCGTTCGTCACCCGCAAGCAGGGTTATCTGTTCTTCCCCCTGCTCATGTTCGAAGGCATCAACCTGCACATCCAGGGCTTCAAGACCGTGTTCGGCAAGAACAAGGTCAGCGAACGCTGGGTCGAGATCACGATGCTCGTCACACGCCTGGCGCTCTACCTCGCGGTGATCTTTTACTTTCTGCCGCTCGGCATGGCGTTTGCATTTGTGGGCGTGCAAATGGCCGTCTTCGGGGTCTATATGGGCGCAACCTTCGCGCCCAACCACAAGGGCATGCCGCAGCTTCCGGCCGAAAGCCGGGTCGATTTTCTTCGTCGCCAGGTGCTCACCAGTCGCAACATTCGCGGCGGCACCTTTATCGACCACTACATGGGCGGTCTCAACTACCAGATCGAGCACCACCTGTTTCCGAACATGGCCCGTCCGCACCTGCGTAAGGCCCAGGAGATCGCCAAGGAATACTGTCTCTCCCACGACGTGAAGTACACGGAAACCGGCGTCTTCGAGAGCTACGGCATCGTCATCGCCTACCTCAACAAGGTGGGCCTGGCTGCGCGTGATCCGTTCGACTGCCCGATGGTGCAGCGCTTCCGCACGCACTAGAACCACCCGATACGAGCAGGCCGTTTCCCGTGGGAGGCGGCCTGCTTTTTGCACTCCAGACCGGCACGTTTGGGTATTAGGGTATTTGTACTAAAAGTGAGGGGTGAGCTTGTACAACAAACCTCCAACTCATGGGGGATGTTCGTGGCAGGTGGCACCGAGCGAGGTCTGATTGGATTCACGAGTCTCGCCCTGGCCATTGGGTTGGTCGCCGTGCTCTCGCCGGCGGCGAGCGCCGACACCTCCACCGACACGGTCAATCTGGCGATTCTCGGCGGAGCGCTCTCCGCCGTGGTCTCCGCACCAACTCAGATGACCCCCGTCGTTCTCGACGGACGTACCAGCCACACGTCGGTCGGCAGCCCCACCGAGTGGACCATCACGAATGCTCGCGGTTCCAGTGCAGCGTGGAGTCTGTCGGTGAGCGCCACGGACTTCGTGAGCGCTGCCGGAACTCTCGACGCCCAGGAACGCACCGTCGCCGTGGAAAACCTGACCATCACGCCCGGAATCGTCACGGCCCGCACCAGCGCAGGTACCGATGCCGCCCCGACGACCAAGCCCGTTTCCGTCTCCGGCCAACCGCAGGCGCTGGTCTGGACCAACACACTGGGCAAAGGGACCTTCACGCTGACCCCCAAATTCAGTCTCAGCGTTCCCCCGAACGCCTACCGGTCGAATTTCTCGGGCGCGATCGACGAATCCCCCGTGAACCCGTTCGTCTCTGTACTCACGTTCACGATCGTCTGACGCGCATCTCGCGCGAACCTTGATCCAATACTGACTGGAACACTGGCCCCGATCTGAGGCCCCCGTGTGAGAATAGCGTTATTGCCTCATTCGGGGGTCATACCGGATACCAAAAAAGATCCACCCCATGTCACACCGTTCCACCATCCGTCGCCTAATCTGCACGCCGCAGGCCACACCAGATTCGACCCGGAAACCGGTTCGGGCACGTCCGATCCGCAGGCTCGCCCTCCTGGTGGCTGTCGCCGTTCTGGGCCCGGTGTTCGCTACCCTCGCCGTCGTCTCACCGGCAGCCGCGATCGACGACGGAACCCTCAGCATCCGCCCCGAACTGGAATCTGACTTTTTTCACATCAATCTTGCTCCCGGCGCCGCGATCGAAGCCAACGCCATCGTCAGTAACCACACGGATGCCCCGGTCACGCTTCTGAGTTACGCGGTCGACGGACAGAGCACCCAGCAGGGCGCCTTCGCCCTTGCCGCCCAGAACGACGTGCAAACGAGTGTGGGCAGCTGGGTCACTCTCGGTGCAGAATCAATCACCATTCCGGCCAACTCCGACCTCACCGTGCCGTTTCGACTGAGCGTTCCCCTCACGGCGACACCGGGCGACTATGCCGGCGGAATCATCATTCAGAGTCCGCCCATACAGGGTGAGACGACCACATCTGACGGTGATGCGGCGCTGCGCCTGGACGTCATCCAGCGGCAGGGCGTGCGCATCTACCTGAACGTTGCCGGCACGGCGATAACTCGGCTGGGCCACGGCGACCTGAGCTGGGAACGCGTGGGTGACGAGGTCACGTTCACCCTGCCGATTCAGAACACGGGAAACACAATCCTGTATCCGACCGCCAGCCTGGACCTGAACAGTGTGATCGGGGCCACCACCGAGCTGCAATTCGCGACGCCGGAGAGCATCCTGCCGGGGGCCACTCTCAACCTCGAGGCAACATTGCCGCAGGCTGCATTCATTTAGCTTGGCGACGCCGACGCCCAACTGGTCTCCGCTGCCGGAACTGAGCGGGTCAGCACGACGTTCAACGACGTGCCGTGGTGGATCGTTCTGATCCTGCTGCTGGTGGTGGCCGTGATCGCCTTCGGTGCCTGGCGCGCCACGCTGTTCGTGCGGCGCGCCGCCTGGCCTTCGCGCAGGTCGCCCAGACGGAGCTTCCGGTGAGCGATTCGGAGACCGACGCTTCCCAGCGTCGACCAGTGCGATGACGACGACGCACCTGCCCCGACGCCGCGCACGGCGGTCGGGGGGCCGCCGAACACACCTCATTGCGTTGCCGGCATTGACGATTCTTCTGCTGCTGGCCGGCTTGTTCGTGCCGCAGCCGGCGGCCGAGGCAGCCACCGCCACGGTTGATCTCAAAACGGCCGGCAGCTACTCCGTGCTGGCCACGGACGCCATCGCGAGCACCGGCAACAGCGCCCTGAGCGGCAACGCCGGAACCAGCCCGGGAACGGCGATCACCGGATTCCCCCCTGGAATTCTCACCGGCAGCATCCACGGCGGCGACAGCCACGCCACGGTCGCTCAGGCCGACCTCGTCGCCGCCTACACCGATGCGGCCGGACGGGTGCCGACCGGTACCGTAGCCGGCGACCTGGCCGGGCGCACACTCACGGCCGGCGTCTACAAATCCACTGCGGCGCTCGCCGTGAGCACAACGCTGACCCTCGACGCGCAGAACGACCCCACCGCAGTGTTCATCTTTCAGATCGACGCGGCGTTCGACACCGCAGCGGCCAGCAGTATAGTGCTTGCCAACGGCGCCCAGGCCTCGAACGTGTTCTGGCAGGTGGTCGGTGCGGTCTCCCTTGGCGCCAATTCGGCTTTCACCGGAACGATTCTCGGCCGTGCCGCGATCTCGATCGGGGCCGGTGCCAGCTTCACCGGCCGCGCGCTGACCTCCAGCGGTGCCATCGCCATGGCCAGCAACATTTTCATGACCGAGCCGCCGCTCAACCTGCGAACCGCCGGCAATTATTCGGTGCTGGCCGGGACATCCGTTGTGAATTCGGGCGGTACCATCCTGAGCGGCTTTCTCGGGGTGAGTCCGGGCACCGGCCTGACCGGTTTTCCGCCTGGTCTGGTCACCGGCAGCACTCACCTCGGCACGGCCGAGAGCGCCCAGGCTCAGCTCGACCTGCAGTCCGCCAGTAACGATGCGCTCGCGCGCCGGCCCACCCACTCGGTCGCCAACACCGGGAACTCGTCGTTCGACGGTGATATCGGAGTGAGCCCCGGAACGGCGGTCACCGGGTTTCCGCCCGGGGAGCTTACGGGCACCATTCGCGGCGGCGACGCGGCGGCGGCGACCGCACAGGTCGACCTCGCCGCAGCGTACAAGGATGCCGCGGCGCGGCCGGCCAGCGCCGCCATCTCCGGCGACCTGGCCGGCCGCACCCTCACCTCCGGGGTCTATAAGGCGGCTGCCGCCCTCGCCATCAGCACCACGCTCACCCTCGATGGACAGGGCAACCCGAACGCCATCTTCATCATCCAAGTGGATGCCGCCTTCAACACGGCCGCTGGCAGCAGCATCATCCTGACTAACGGAGCACAGGCGTCGCGGGTCTACTGGCAGATCGCCGGCGCGGTGTCACTGAGGGCGGCATCCGCTTTCACCGGAACCATCATCGGCATGGCCGCGATCTCGATTGGGGCCGGCGTCAGCTACGTCGGGCGGGCGCTGACCGCCAACGGCGCCGTCAGCATGAGCACGGCGAGTTCCACCAGTCCGGTGCCGGCCGCCGGCGACCTCACCGCGACGACCGCGGGCGCAACACTGTCAGCGGTGACCCTGCTGGGCACCCAGCCGCAGTTCGCCACGGGCGTGTCGAGCCAGTGGTCGATCGTCGACGCGCGGGGAACCGGAGCGGCCTGGACCCTCTCGGTGAGCGCAACCGCGCCGACCAGCGCGGCCGGTACGGTCGAAACCAACGAGCGCGTGCTGCCGGTGGAGAACCTCGCCATCGCGCCGGGCGCCATCACGACCGGCCCCAATACCGATGCCGCGACCGGCATCAGCGCGCCGACGCTGGCGCTGTCGGCCGCACCGCAAACCCTGATCGCCACGTCGGGCCCGAACCGGGGCACCTACTTGCTGACGCCGACCTACAGCCTGATGATTCCGGCTAATGCGTACCGGTCGAATTACGCGGGCGCCATCGACGCCTCAACGATGAACCCCAACGTGACGGTGCTTACCTTCACCATTTCGTAGCCGATCCGAGCGTGCGCCAACCCCCATTCTGGGCATTGCGCCAACCTTGAGCTAACGCTGATTCAACCCTGCGCGACGAACCCCCTATTTGCGCGCCCCCGTGTAAGGATTGATTTATCGCCACCGGAACTTAGTTTTCAACGGATAACGAGTTCGGTTCATAGCCTGCGACATCCGCTTCTCCCACACTTCGCGTGGACACGCTATTTGGCGTGCCCGCACCACCAGCACCACCTCAGAGGACACACCATGCACGCTTTCACCAAGACCGCGGGAATCATCGTCGCCACCGGCATCCTGTTCGGTGTGGCCCTCTCCCCCGCCCAGGCAGTCGTCAGTGCGGACACCATCCAAGCGACCATCACCGCCGGCAACCTCACCGCCAACCCCACCGCGCCCGACGCGATGACCGCGGTGGTTCTCGACGGCGTGAACGCGCAGTCGCCCACCGGAACCGCGCCCACCTGGACCATCACCAACGCCCGCGGCACGAACGCCGCCTGGTCGCTCTCGGCCAGCGCCACCGACTTCGTCAGCGCGGCCGGCACGGTCGACACGACCGCCCGCACCCTGCCGGCGTCCAACCTGGTCATTACGCCGGGCACCATTACCGCCGGCACCGGTTCCGACGCGGCTCCCACCGCCGAGGCCGTCACCATCAGCAACGTCGCCCAGTCGCTGGTGTACACCACCACCCTCGGCAAGGGCACCTTCACCCTCGCGCCGACCTTCAACCTGAGCGTTCCAGCCAACACCTACCGCTCCAATTTCTCGGCCGCGATCGGCAGCACCGCCGTCAACCCCTACGTATCGACCATCACGTTCACCATCGCGTAGCCACCATTCTCGGCAGGTCCTTCGGGTGGACCTGCCGGGTAATGCCCCGCGCCTCACGGTGCGGGGCATTGTTGGTTAAGCCCCCCGCGCGCGGGTGCCGTAGCATGAAGTCCGTGACAGCGTACGTCTCAGCCCTGGACCTGTTTTCCATCGGAATCGGCCCGTCCAGTTCTCACACGGTGGGTCCGATGCGTGCTGCCCGCGTTTTCGCCGAAGACCTCGTGGCGACCGGTCGCCTGGCCGAGGTGGAGCGCATCCGCTGTTCCCTGTTTGGATCGCTCGGGTCAACCGGTCTCGGCCACGGCACACCCGATGCCGTCCTCGCCGGGCTGACCGGCCTGCGCCCGGAGACCTGCGACCCGGACCAGGTGCATTTCGCCTGGTCTGGCCTGCGCGATGGCGCCACCCTCACCCTGCTCGGTGGCCACAGCATTCCGATCAGCACCGAGGACGTCTGCTTCGAACCCCGCACCCGCCTGCCCGGCCACCCGAACGCGCTCACGCTGTCCGCCTGGGCGGCCGACAGCGAAGCAGATGCCGTCCCTCTGCTCGAGGAGACCTTCTATTCGATCGGTGGCGGGTTCATCCGCCGAGGCGCCGAACGCTCGAGTGCCCAGACCCGAGTGCCCCAGCCACTTCCCTACGATTCCAGCGCAGAGTTGCTCGCCCTGTGCGACGCCCACAATCTCACCATCTGCGAGGTTGCCCGCCGAAACGAGGAGGCGATTCACGGCGCCGCAGCGCTCGACGCGGGCCTCGACGCCATTTGGGACGCCATGCACACCTGCGTGGAAGCCGGGCTCAGCCATACCGGAATTCTGCCGGGCGGCCTCAAGGTCAAGCGTCGGGCCGCCGCTGTACGTATGCGCCTAGAGGAATATGATCGCCTGCCGCTGCACGACCGGGACACCTCCACCGAGTGGCTGCACGCCTTCGCGCTCGCGGTGAACGAGGAGAACGCGGCCGGCGGCCGGGTAGTCACCGCGCCGACCAATGGGGCGGCCGGCATCATCCCGGCCGTCGGCCACTACTACCTGCGCTTCGTTCCCGGAGCGGATGCCGCCGGCATCCGTCGGTATCTGCTCACCGCCGTGGCGATAGGGTCGCTCGTGAAGGCGAATGCTTCGATCTCCGGAGCCGAGGGCGGCTGCCAGGCCGAGGTGGGCGCGGCCTGTGCCATGGCCTCCGGCGCGCTCTGCGCTGTGCTCGGCGGCACTTCGCGACAGGTCGAGAATGCAGCCGAGATCGCTATGGAACACCACCTGGGGCTCACCTGCGATCCGGTTGGCGGCCTCGTGCAGGTGCCCTGCATCGAGCGCAACGCCATCGCCTCGTCGACCGCCGTGTCGGCGGCCCGGCTGGCACTGCACGGCGACGGAACCCACCTGGTCTCGCTCGACACCGTGATTGAAACCATGCGGCAGACCGGACTCGACATGATGACGAAGTACAAGGAAACCAGCGAGGGCGGGCTCGCCGTGAACGTCATCGAGTGTTGAACAGTCACCCCTGAACGGGGGTAGTACGCTTCTTCGTTGCGTCATGTCGGCAGCCTAAGCTGGCTGAACGCGTGCATCGACGATGTCGCAGCGCGCCTCTTGAAAGGGTCGAACCATTCGCAGCACACTCGCACGCCGCCCGTTGGGCATCATTGTTGCCGCTCTCCTGCTCGTGACGGTGGCTGGCTGTGCCGGCGAACCGGCTCCGGCCGTCACCGTGACCATCACCCCGACCGTCACGCCAACGCCCACACCGAGCCCCACGCCGACACCGACGCCCGTTCCCACCGAAGAGCCGGCGCTCATTCCCAATCCAACGGTGCCCGACCTCGTTCCCAATGCGGAGCCCGTGCCGCTGCCGCAGGGGCCGGCCACCGACCTCGGCAGCACACCAGGAGCCCGCGGCACCACGACCGCCGACGGTGCCGGGGCCCTGCTCACCTACACGGTCGTCGAGGGTGATGCCTTCTTCGACATCGCCCAACGATTCAATATTCCGGTGCAATTGCTGCTCACCATGAACCCCTCCGTGCCGGGGCTCGGCGAGAACATCTACATCAAGCAGATCATCAACCTGGACTGGACCACCACCCGGTAATCCGCACGGGTGCCGCCGGCCACTGTGTCGCCGGATGACTCGAACCGGCACCGGTTCCGCCCGGTGTCGGTGGCCCCCGCTAGCCTTGCACCATGAGTTCTCCCGTTCCGCCTTCGCGCGTTGTCTCCAGCCCCGTCGTGTCAACCCAGTGGCTCGCCGATCACCTCGGTTCCGAAAACCTGGTCATTCTCGACGCCACCGTCTTCGCGATGGCCCCGTCCACCACCGAGACCGGCGCACTGGGTCCGCGCTACCTCAGCGGGCGTGAGGACTACCTCACCAAGGGGCACATCCCCGGGGCGGTGTTCGCCGACCTATTCGACGTCTTCTCCGACCCGGCCGGTGAATTCGATTTCTCCCGGCCGAACGCCGACCTGTTCGAAATGGCTGCGGCATCCGTCGGTATCGACAACGGCACGACCGTTATCGTCTACGACGCCGTGGTCGGCCAGTGGGCGGCCCGCATCTGGTGGTTGTTTCGCGCCTTCGGCTACGACGATGTCGCTGTGCTCGACGGCGGCCTCTCTAAGTGGCACGCCGAAACGCGCCCCTTTTCGACCGGCGCGGTGCGCCCGCGGGTCGTCGGCGGGTTCACGGCACGGCCTCGTCCCGAGCTGTGGGTTGACAAGAGCTTCGTCGCGTCCATCGTGGCAGGCGTTGCGAATGCCGCCCTCGTCTGCTCCCTGCCGCCGGCGGAATTCGCCGGCACAGCCGGGGCACGAGCGCGGTCCGGGCACATTCCCGGCAGCATCAGTCTGCCGGCCGGCACACTCGTCGATCCCGCCACGAATGCATTCCTGCGCGGTGACCAGCTCAATGCAATACTTTCCCCGGCCGTCTCAGCCGCCGGATCGGTCGCTTCGGGTCACCTCGTGACTTACTGCGGCGGCGGTATCGCCGCGGCCGCCAGTGCCCTCGCGCTCATCCGCGCTGGCAATGAGCACGTGTCGATCTACGACGGCTCGCTCAACGAGTGGGCCGCCGACGCGGCTGCGCCGCTGACCGCGCCCGGCATGTAGAGCCGGGCATATGCCACCCGCACCGGCACGCTAGAGCCGATTCACCCCGGTGACGCGCACGACCGCGGCGCCGAGCTCGTCGGAGTCGGCGAGGTTGACGCTCGCGCTGATCCCCCAGTCGTGGTCGCCGGCCGGGTCGTCGAGAATCTGGCGCACGGTCCACTCCGCGGCGCCCTCCTCGATCATGAGCAGGTCGGAGCTCCTGGCGTCGCCGCCGGTGAGCAGCTCATCGTGCTCGGCGAAGTAGCCGTCCATCGCGTCAGCCCAGACATCGGCCGAGTAGCCGTGCTCGCGGTCGAGTTCGCCGAGCTCGTCGTAGTGTTCCAGCGCGGCCAGCTGCACCCGACGGAACAGCTCATTGCGCACCAGAATGCGGAATGCTCGCACGTTGGTGGTGAGGCGGCGAGGCGGCGGCGGCAGAATCGTGTGTGCATCCGCTTCGTGCGCGGCGAGGTCGGGGTGCAGCAGCTCTTCCCATTCGTCGAGCAGGCTCGAGTCCACCTGGCGCACGAGCTCGCCAAGCCATTCGATAAGGTCGAGTAGATCCTCGTTCTTGGCCTCGTCGGGAATGGTCTGCCGCGCGGCCCGATAGGCGTCCGAAAGGTAGCGCAACACCACGCCTTCGCTGCGGGCAAGCTTGTAGAACGCGATGAACTCGCCGAACGACATGGCCCGCTCGTACATATCGCGCACCACGGACTTGGGCTTCAGCTCGAAGTCGGCGATCCACGGCTGCGACGCTTTGTAGGTGTCGAAGGTGTAGTTCAACAGTTCTTCGAGCGGCTTGGGATGCGTGATCTCCTCGAGCAGCACCATCCGCTCGTCGTATTCGATGCCCTCACGCTTCATCGCGTTAACCGCTTCTCCCCGGGCGGCGAACTGTTGCCCCATCAGCACGGGCCGCGGGTTGTCGAGGGTCGACTCCAGAATCGAGATCATGTCGAGCGAGTAGGTCGGCGACTCAGGGTCGAGAAGTTCAAACGCGGCCAGAGCAAACGGTGACAGCGGCTGGTTGAGCGCAAAGTTCGCCTGCAGATCAACGGTCAAGCGGATGTTTCCGCTCGCGCTCTGCTCCACAATGCCGGCTTCGCGCAGGGTCTTGTAGATGCCCAGGGCGCGCCGGGCCAACACCAGCTGGCGGCGCCACGGTTCGTGGTTGTCGAACACGAGGGAGTGCACGTGGGCGAAGGCATCGCCACCGCGTCCGATCACGTTGATGAGCATCGCCGCGGTCATCTGCATGCTCGAGGACAGGGTCTCTGGCTCTGCATCGACCAGGCGGCGAAAGCTCGGTTCGCCCCAGGACACGAAGCCATCCGGTGCCTTCTTGCGCACGATCTTGCGCTTCTTTTTCGGATCGTCGCCGGCCTTCTCGATGGCCTTGAGGTTGTCGGTCTCGTGCTCCGGTGCCTGGATGACCACCGTGCCGGCCGTGTCGTAGCCGGCCCGGCCGGCCCGCCCGGCGATCTGGTGGAACTCCCGCACATTCACCTGACGCATTTTCACCCCGTCATATTTCGTGAGCGCGGTGAACAGCACGGTACGAATGGGCACGTTGATGCCGACGCCAAGGGTGTCGGTGCCGCAGATCACCCGCAGGTAGCCGCGCTGCGCGAGCTGCTCGACCAGCCGCCGGTATTTCGGCAGCATGCCGGCGTGGTGCACCCCGATTCCCATGCGAATGAGCCGCGACAGGGTCTTGCCGAAACTCGTGGTGAACCGAAACTCGCCGATCAGCTCGGCGATGACGTCCCGCTGTTCGCGGGTGGCTACCTTAGCGCTCGCGAGCGCCTGAGCGCGTTCAAGGGCGGCCGCCTGGGAAAAGTGCACAATATAGACCGGCGCTTTATCAGTGTGCAGCAGCTCTTCGACCGTTTCGTGCACCGGCGTCTGTTCGTAGTAGTAGCTGAGCGGTACCGGGCGTTCCACCCCGGTGACGACAGCGGTGGGCCGACCGGTGCGCCGGGTCAGGTCATCGCTGATGAATTTCACGTCGCCGAGCGTGGCCGACATAAGAATGAACTGCGCCCTTGGCAACAACAGCAAGGGCACCTGCCAGGCCCAGCCGCGCTCCGGATCGCCGTAGAAGTGGAACTCATCCATCACGACGAGGTCCACCTCGGTGTCTTCGCCGTTTCGCAGCGCGAGGTTGGCGAGAATCTCGGCGGTGCAGCAAATAATTGGGGCATCCGCGTTGACGCTCGAGTCGCCGGTCATCATGCCGACGTTCTCAGCACCGAAGGTCTCGACCAGGGAAAAGAACTTCTCGCTCACGAGCGCCTTGATCGGCGCGGTGTAGAAGCTGCGCTTGCCGGCCGAGAGCGCCGCGAAGTGCGCGCCGACGGCCACGAGCGATTTGCCGGTTCCGGTCGGGGTGCTGAGGATGAGGTTGGCGCCGGAGACGATCTCGATGACCGCTTCCTCCTGCGCCGGGTACAAGGTGAGGCCCTGTTCGGTCGCCCAGGTTTCGAACGCCTCGAAGAGAACGTCGGGGTCGGTTTCATTTTCAAGGCGCGCAAGCAGAGACATAGTCCCTTAACAGTGCACTACCGCGCGACCGAGATGTGACGGATGTCTGACGAAACCAAGCCGCTGCCCCTGGCGGGGTGGTAATCACAGCCGCTAGTTCTAGGCTGACGGCATGGTCTACGTCACCCCCGACACCGCTGCGGTTGCCGCGCCACGTCCGGCCCGGGCGCTGGGGCGCCCAGCCGCCGCCGGACTCGCCTCAGCCCTGGCCGGCCTCGGTCTGGCCGAGCTGACCGCTGCCTGGATCGCGCCCGGCGCCAGCCCGGTATTCACGGTCGGGGCCCTCGTCATCGACATCGTTCCGACCCGTGTCAAAGAACTCGTGATCGGTCTGTTCGGCACGGCCGACAAGATCGTGCTCATCGTCACCATCGTGCTCGTTTTGGCCGTGCTCGCCGCGCTGGCCGGCATCCTCGAGTCGAGGCGCCCACCGTTCGGCCGACTCGTGGTCGTACTCATCGGCGCGATCGCCCTGTTCGCGGCGCTCTCCCGCTCGAGCGTCTCGACCCTCGACGCCGTACCGGCGGTTGTCGCCATGGGAGTCGCGGCCATCGCGCTGACCTTCCTGACCACCCGACTGCCGATCGTTCGAGCCACCGGGCACACCGCCGCCACGCCCGACGGGGCGCTCCAACCGGACGCACCGTCGGGCGTGGCGGACCGCGCCGAAACCCCCAGCCCCGACCGCCGCCGCTTTCTCGTCTACACCGGCGTCACCGCGGGCATCGGGCTGCTCGCCCTGATCGGCGGCCAGCTCAGCGCCGCAGCAACCCGGGCAGCGGATGCCGCACGCGCGTTGTTCACGCTGCCAGCGGCATCCGTTGCCCAGGCCGCAATACCGGCCGCAGCGAGCCTCGACGTGGCGGGCATCACCCCGCTGATCACGCCGAACGTCGACTTCTATCGCATCGACACCGCCCTGAGCGTGCCGAGAATCGACCCCACCACCTGGCGGCTGAAAATCACCGGCATGGTCGAGAATGAAATCGAGATTGATTTCGCCGAGCTGCTAGCCCTACCGCTCGAAGAAAGCACGACCACCCTGGCCTGTGTGTCGAACTACGTCGGCGGCGACCTGATCGGCAATGCCACCTGGCTCGGTTACCCCATTCGCGAGCTGCTCGCCCGGGCGAAGCCAACGAGCGGCGCCGACATGGTGCTCTCGACCAGCCAGGACGGCTTCACCGCCGGCACCCCGATCGAGGCGCTGACCGACGAGCGCAATGCCATTCTCGCCGTTGGCATGAACGGCGAACCGCTGCCGCTCGAGCACGGTTACCCGGTGCGCATGGTCGTACCCGGCCTGTACGGCTACGTCTCGGCCACGAAGTGGGTCGTCGAGCTCAAGCTCACCCGGTTCGACCAGGAACAGGGGTATTGGACTCCGCGCGGTTGGTCCGAATTTGGCCCGGTCAAGCTGTCCTCCCGGGTCGACGTGCCGCGCGACGGCTCGACGATGCCGTCCGGATCCGTCGTCATCGCCGGCGTCACATGGTCGCAGCACGTGGGGGTGAGCAATGTCGCCGTGCAGATCGACGACGGCCCGTGGCAGGACGCCACCCTCGCCGAAGCGATCTCGGTCGACACCTGGCGGCAGTGGGCCTACACCTGGACCGATGCGACCAGCGGAAGCCACTCCGTCAGGGTGCGGGCAACGGATGCCGAGGGCCTCGTGCAAACGTCGGCCACCGCCGACGTGGCGCCCAACGGGGCCACCGGACTGCACGAGACCTCGGTGTCCATCTCGTAGCAATGCCCTGGGCGCAGGTTTACCTGGCGGGCGCCTGACTGAACGTGCGCCTAGCCATCAAACCTGCACCGCGACACCGCGCATCTACTAAGGGCGAAGCACCGCGATCGATTAAGGCGGCATACATGGTGCGCGGGAGTTGCGCCAGTGCGCGGGAGTTTCGCCTCCCGCGCAGCAGCCCAACTCCCGCGCACCGTGAGCGTGTCAGTTCTAGCCGTTGGCCCCGCTGGTGTTGATGACACCGTTCACGCCTGCCGGGAAGAACCCGCCCGACTTCACCGGCGCCGCATTCAGGTAGGTGATGTTGAGCACCTGAGCTGCACTGCGGCTATAGACCAGGCCGTTAGCGTCGGTGGGCACCAGGTTCGCCTTCGACGCGTTGCCGATGCCCTGGTCGAGGTCGGTCGGGCCGTCGACGGCGTCGCGCACATCGGAGATGGCCTGCGCGGTCGTGTAAACCGAAGGAAGAGCGATGCCGAGTGCGTAGAGCGTGCTGCGAATGACCCCGGCGTGGTAGGCCTCGACCGCGAGCAGGCCGGCGGCCGCTTCGAGGAATGTCTTGTTCGTGATCAGCGGCGCGGCGCCCTTGTACGCGGTGACTCCGACGTCTTCGAAGATGAAGGCCCCGAAGAGGAAGTTCGCCTCGTTGGCGTACACATCGAATTTCTGTCCGGGCTTGACCAGTCCGGCGGCCTGGGCGGCAGCGGTGAAGCTCGCGTCGAGGTTGATCTTCGGGCGAGACACCTTCGCGCTGCCCAGGGCAGACCGCAGGAAGGCCACGTGGGCCTTCTCGTCGGCGGCGATCTCATCGGCGTACTTCTTGATGATTGCGGTCTTGAAGTTCACCATGCGACCGCCGGTCACGCCGCCGCGAGTGCCGGTTCCCGTGGTCATGCTGTCGGGCAGACCGCGGCCGGTCGTGGCCCGAAGGTAGAACTCGGCCTCGAGGTATTCGAGGTTGAGGGCGAAGTTCAAAATGGCCGCGTCGCTCGGTGCCTCCGCCGGGCCGGTGGAGTCGACGGCCATCGCCGGGCCGCCGGTAGCGAGCATCGCTGCTCCTACACCGAAGCCAGCCACACCCGCCGCGCGAAGAAAGTTTCGGCGATCTGAAGAATTCTCCGCACTGCGATTGATGGCATTGGTAATAAATCCCTGATCAAACATCCTGGTTCTCCTGACGGTAAGTGAACGTGCCGGGTGTGGCTCAGTAACATCGGTAACGTACCCTCGCAAATCAATTTCGTGCAGGGGTGGACAAAGGTTGTAAGCAAACGATAAGAATAATTCTCACTTTCGTGCAGAAGTCCGTGTCTGCGCTATTTTGAGCGCGCCGAAGTTGCGTGCAGTTTCGGTGAAATCTTCGAGCCGGAGCGGTTGCAGATTAGAGCAACAGGCCGTCCGCGCCGACTCGCGGCACCCGGCGGGCAACGCGGCGGTCGTGAAGCAATGCAATTCCGTACGCGGCGAAATAGAGCACCACCATCGGCACGGCGAGTAGGAACATGGACACGACGTCGGCCGCCGGAGTCGCAATGGCCGTGAACAGGATGATCACCAGAATGGCCAGGCGCCAGGATTTGATAATGGAGCTGGCACTGATCACCCCGGCAAAGTTCAACAACACAATAAATACCGGCAGTACAAACGCGATCCCGATGGCGATCATCAGTTTCAGCACGAAGTCGAAGTAGTTTCCCGCATTAATCAGCGCAGCATCCTGCTGGGGCGCAAAACTCGTCATGAGTTCAACCACGTGCGGCAACACATACCAGCCGGACGCGCACCCGATCAGAAACAGCGGTACGGCCGAAAAAAAGAACCCGAAGGTGTATTGCTTCTCTTTGCGCGTCAGACCGGGCATCAGAAAAGCAAAGACCTGATACAGCCACATCGGGCTCGAAACGATCAGTCCGACGTAGAAGGAGATGCGTAGTTTCAGGTCAAAGGCGCTCGTGATATCTGGGTAATTGATCTGTGCGTTACGGTTCTGGGCACGCACGATCGCGTAGATCGGCTCGCGCAGACCATCCCAGACAAAGCCGGAAAGCAACCAGCCGGCAATGGCACCGACGAGGATGCCCGCAGCGGCGAGAAAGAGTCGCTTGCGCAGCTCAAGCAGGTGTTGCCCAAGCGACATCTTTTTCTTGGCGGGCGCGGTACGCACGCCCTCCACCACCACGATTGCCTAGGCTTTCGGGTTCGGCGTGCCGCTCGGATCGGCGCGAGGAATGTCGGCGCGAGCACCGTCGGCACGAGCACCGTCGGCACGAGCGCTGTCTGCCGAACCAACCGGCGTGCCGTCGTCGGTGCGTTCCGGGGTGATCTCGCTCTTGAAAATCTTCATCGACTGACCGAGACTGCGGGCGAGCCCCGGCAGTTTCGGTGCGCCGAACAACAGCAGGATCACGACGAGAATAATTAGGAAATGCCATCCGGTCAGGTTGCTCAGCATGCGAATTCTCCCTCTAGTGAGTCGGTCGTGCAGCAGTGTAACGGTCTCAGCGGAGATAAAACCGGGTAAATCTCATCATTTTTTTCGCCTGTAGGATAATCGCTCACCCGGGCGATAAAATTCACGCTGTCAGGGCGTCGACCCGAACGTTGCGAACCGTTCGAGAACCTCGCCGATGCGCATTGCGCACCCCCCGCATCCAGTGCCAGCTCGGGTCGCTGCACCGATACAGGCGACACTCGTGTTGCTGGCCTCGGCCGATTCGGCAATGGCACCGACGGTGACCCCGTTGCACCAGCAGACGGTCACATCGACGGCGAACGCGCTGCCGGCTTCGGGCTCGTAGTCCGGCCCGTCGTAGCACAGCAGCACGGAACGATCGGCCGGCAGTTCGCTGCCGCGTTCGAACAGCAGTGTCAGTTCGGCGGCGGTGCGCGGCATGCCGACAGAGACGCAGCCCTCCAGAATACCGCTGCGGGTGACCATTTTCACGTAGCGGCCGTGTTCGGGGTCGGCCCACTGCGAGACGCGCAGCGGAGCGGATGCACACCCCGCCGCATGGTCGTAGGCCGGGGACGTCCCAGGGATCGGCCCCGGTGTTCCCGACCGACACGACGTCGATCCCCTCGGCCGGGAGCATGACCACAGCCGAAGCAGATGCCGTCAGCTCCAGGGTTTCGCGGAGTTCTGGTGGGCGTCTTTCACGCCGCTGCGAGCCGAGAAAACGCTCGGAATCATGCGGTAGGTCGAACCGTTGCCGATTCCGGTGGCAACGAAGATCAGCAGGCAACTGCCGAGGAACGCCAAGAAGTTGCCGAGCGGCAGCACCGCGACTACCGCGAGGGTTCCGACGACCATGACACCGAAGGCTGCGACGGTGACGGATGCCAAGCGGTCGGCCAGGCGTCCGCCGGCCGGGCGGGCCAGCGACCCGACGAGTGCGCCGATGAAGGCGAGCGACAGGCAGGCCGACGCGACCTGGAAAGTGGAGTAGGCCGGGAACTGGTCGGCGATGAGCTTGGGGAACACGCTGGCGAAGCCGATGAAGGAGCCGAAGGTGCCGATGTAGAGCACGGCGAAGTCGATCCATCGACCCGGACGGTGCACCAGCACCGCCGCATCGGTACTGGGTACGGTGGCGCCTGGTGCTGATTCAACGGTACTGGATGTCATCGAAATCTCCCTCGGGAAATGAAAGTGGAGCGACTGCAGTCAGCCCGGGCGGCTTTCCTGCTTCGACGTTAGCCAGCGCGTGTTTCGGGCAACGGTGGCACCCGTTACCTTTCGATCACCAGATGATCACAGGCTGTTCGGGGGGTTGTTGGGGCGCTGTTACACGGCGGACACAGTCCACGCTGAGACCCGGTGATACGGGCAGCGGATGCCGAGGGTGGCAGAATTAGACAACCTGCGCCCGAGCGTGACGCTGTTTGAAAGGCCCGCACATGACGATCACCGCTGCCGCCGACGGTTCTGCCCTCGGAAACCCCGGACCAGCCGGCTGGGCCTGGTACGTCGACGACTACTCGTGGGCGGCTGGCGGTTGGAAGCACGCGACCAACAACCAGGGCGAGCTGAAGGCCGTGCTCGAGTTGTTTCGCGCGACCGCGCACATTGACGACGATCTGCTCGTGCTGTGCGACAGCCAGTACGTGATCAACTCGGTCACGAAGTGGATGAAGGGCTGGAAGGCCAAGGGCTGGCGCAAGGGCGACGGCAAACCGGTGATGAACCTCGACCTGCTCAAGGAAATCGATGAGGCCATCATTGGTCGGCGGTACCGATTCGAGTGGGTCAAGGGTCACGTCGGGCATCCGCTCAACGAGGCAGCCGATGAGCGTGCGCGCGGCGCGGCCGAGGCGTTTCAGCGCGGCCGGCCGGCTCCGGCCGGCCCGGGTTTTCGCGGGGCTGCTGCGGTAGCCGAACCGGTGGTGCGGGCGCGAGCCGCGGCATCCGTCGGGCAGAGCTCGCCGGGCTCGCCGGGGCTTCCCGCGGACCGGGTCACCGAGCGTGCCGCCGCTTACTCGCACGACGAGTTGTTCTCGTTCGATGACCTCGGTGACGATATCGGCGAGGACCACCGCGAGTTCACCGACCCACACGGCCCCGACGCGATGCGAAGCACCAGTGAACTGCACCGGGTGACGCTCTCGCTCAGCGCCGAGGAACACCGGCGCCTGGTGCAGCGCGCTGCGACCCGCGGAGTGACGATCGAGGAGTACCTGCGCGGTCAGATCTGAGCCGTGGGACCATGGAACATGACCGTTTCTCCCTTTGACCCCGCGCAACTGCACGCCTTCGAGACCGCTCTCGCTGAACGCCGCCGCGAACTGACCGTCGAGTCCCAGCGCCTCGCCGACACCAATGCCCGCGTGCAAAGCTCTCGTACCGATGGCTCGGCCGACGGTGCCCACGACGCTGAGGCCTCCTCGCTGCGCACCGAATGGTCACGCCTGTCGGGGTTCCAGGGCGAGGCCGTCGAAGAGCTCGCGGCCATCGATCGGGCTCTGCAGCGCATCGTCGACGGCAGCTACGGCCTGTGCGTGCGCGGCGGTGAGCGCATCCCCGAGGGCCGGCTGGAGATCAAACCGGCCGCCGACCTCTGCATCATGTGCGCCGAGAAGGCCGCTTCGCGCCGCCGCTAGTGCCAGCGCGGGCACGCGCAGTCTGCTTCATTGTCACTGGCGTTGTTTGACTCTCGCAGGCGCGTGAGTGACATCTGAGGGCGGACCATCACCGGAGATTTTCCGGGTTCCGAAATAGGCGGTCAGAATCAGGATCAGTGCTGTTCCAGAAAAGATCCCATCGAGAGTTCCCGCTGGAAGAAGAAAAATCATCAGCGCCATCGTGACGACGCAGTTGATGACCGACAGGGCCAGACCCCACAGGCGATTGCCGAGAATTCCGATCGCCCCGATCAGTCGCAGGGCACCGAACACTCCGCTCATCACCATCATGAGATAGAGGTTCTCCTGCAAGTACGGCACGATGAACGAGAAATGCTCCGAGACGGTGTCCTGCTCTACCCCGAGCAGGAGCAGGGGAATGACTCCGATGAAGACGCCGAATTCCATCAGTCCGCCCTGCACCATCAGCAGAATCGCGGCCGCCTTGTAGCTCTTCTTCATTCAATTACCCCCGTGGCCAAACGGGCCGTCGAGTTCGACGCCTGACTGGTCCAGTCAGTTTAGAGGCCGGACGGCCGGCCGCGGGACAGGCATCCGTTCGCGCGAAGGGAGCTTGGTCATCGCCCTCGCCGCCTGGCGGTTCGGCCACGTCGAAGAGAAATGGTCGGCCGGCGAGGGCTCACGCCACGAATAGACGCGGTCAGCGCACCCCGATGAGAGAGCGCAGGCCGAATTCGGAGACGATCGGAATACCGTAGTCCCGCGCCTTGCCGGTCTTGCCGGTGAGCGACGCCGGGTCCGCGGCCACGAGCAGCCGGGTGCGCAGGGTGACCGCCGTGCCCAGGGACAGGCCCCGCGCGACCAATTCCCGGCCCCAGTCGGAGCGGGCGCGGGCCATGTCACCGGTCAGCACGACGATGTCGCCCTGCTCCAGTAGCACGGTGTCGATTGAGGCGATCGGCAGCTGCGCCACGGATGCGGGTGCCGTCAGTGCTGCCGCCACGACCTCCGGAGCGACGTCCAGCATGCGCGCGACCGCGATCAGATCGGCGGAATCCGCGAAGCTGAGAGCTCCGTTCGACCAGGCCACCCGCACGAGATCCTCAAAATATCGACGGTGCAGTGCTTTGCACTCGGCGGCATTGATACCGCTGAATTCGGCCAGGACCCGAAGTTCACGTGTTTCCCGCGGCTCGAGAACCCGATCGAGCAGGCACAAGTCGAGCAGGGCGAGATAGTCGAGGTGCTCCTCGGGGCCGGTGTAGTCGGGGAGTTTCACTACCGCGCGGACCAGAAAGCTCGGCGCCACCACCATGTCATCGGGAGTTGACGGGTCGCGCTGCACCCAGCCTGCGTCGGTGGCCGCCGCAATTCTCGGCCAGGCCGACCGCTCGGCGCGGTCAAGCGCACTGATCCACGGTGCAGCTGTCTGCGAGCCGTGCACGTAGGCCGCCAACAAACTCGCACACGCCACGGCCTGCACCAGGGCACCGGGGCCAGATTCGATTTCGATGTCATAGGCGGCGCAGCAATCGACAAGGAGCCGGCCGGCCCCTGGCAGATAGGTGCGGGCGAGGTGCATGGTGCACACGGCCTCGAGTCCGCGGGCGGGGGTATAACCGATCAGCTCGAACTCGCGCATCAGAAATCCGGTGACGAACTGGGCGTTGTGCGTCACCAACACCCGGCCGCGCAGCAGATCGACCAGGCGTGGAGCAATCTGTTCGAAGGTCGGCGCGCGGAGCAGTTCCGCGGTGCTGATGCCGTGGTTGGCCACATCGCCCGCGTTGCTTCCGGGGTTGACCGCGGTTTCCCAGCTCTCAGCAATGCGACCACCCTCGTCGAGGTGCACCACGGCGACCTCGACGACCCGATCCCGCTGATACGGGAACAGTCCGGTAGTTTTCAAACATATAACGGCGTATCCACGTTCGGGCATGGTCACACTCCACATTCTTCTGGTGTGAAGCTATCCACAAACCCCCGACGACACGACCGCCCCTTCGGGGGGATTGACTAGACAGGACAGTCTAGTCTTCTGGGTGCCCCGAAACCGCACGCGCGACTGGTCTGCCTCCGCGCCGCACCGCCGAAAGCTGCAGGGGCGACCGGATGCGGCTGACAATTACCGCAGGCCACGCGCGTCAGCAGGTTTCGGCCGCGTAACCGGTTGAATTGCTGGTTCGTGCGGCGGCCTGAACGCTAGACGGGCCTGCCCGCGGCCCTCTTTTTGGCCGAGTTCTTCGGTGGCAGCAGGGTGTCGGCTTCCTCGAGTGACATTCCGTTGGTTTCGGGAACCTTGCGCAGCACGAACCAGAACGAAAGCCCGGCGAACAGAGCGTAGAGCCCATAGGTGATCGGCAGGGACGCATCCGCCATCGGGGGGAAGCTGACCGTGATGAGAAAATTCGCGATCCATTGGGCGGCCGCGGCCAACCCGAGGGCCTTGGCGCGAATCGAGTTGGGGAACATCTCGCCGAGGAGCACCCACACCACCGGTCCCCAGGACGCTCCGAACGAGATCACGAACAGGTTCGCGGCAACGAGCGCGATCGGGGCCCAGGCCCTGGGCAGGCTGAGCTCACCGTCGAGAGTGACCGACTGACTGAACGCCACCGCCATTGTGGCGAGCGACACCGTCATACCGATGGACCCGGCCAGCAGAATCGGTCGTCGGCCGATGCGATCGACCAGCGCGATCGCGACCAGGGTGACCAGAATGTTGGTCACGCTGGTGATCACCGAGATGGTCAGCGAGTTGGATTCCGCGAAGCCTACCGCCGACCACAGGGTGGTCGAGTAGTAGAAGATTACGTTGATACCGACGAACTGCTGGAACACCGACAGAATGATGCCAACCCAGACAATCGGCTTGAGGCCGAAGGCACTGCCGCGCAGCGAACCGGATTTCTGCGAGCGCGCATCAACCTCGATCGAGCGGCGCATGTCGCGAATCTCCCGGTCGACGTCGCCGCTCGGCCAGAGCCGGGTGAAGACGGCGCGGGCATCCGTTTCTTTGTCTTTTAGAATGAGAAAACGTGGGGATTCCGGCAGAATGAACGCGATGCCGCCGTAGACGATGGCCGGTACGGCACCGGCCAGGAACATCCAGCGCCAGGCTTCCAGCCCGAACCAGAACTCGCTGCCGGCGCCGCCGGCACTCTCGGCGAACACGGCGTCGGAGAGCAGCGCCGTGAAGATGCCGAGGGTGATCGCGAGCTGCTGCAACGAGCCGAGGCGGCCGCGCATCTGCCGCGGAGAGATTTCGGCGATGTAGGCCGGCGCGACAACGGAGGCGAGGCCGATACCCAGTCCGCCGACCACCCTCCAGACGATCAGGTCGACGACGCCGAACGCGAAGCCAGAGCCGATCGAGCTGATCAGGAACACGACGCCGCCGAGCACCATCATCGGGATGCGTCCGTAGCGGTCGGCGAAGCGCCCGCCGAAGAATGCTCCGGCCGCGGCGCCGAGCAGCGCACAGGCAACGGCGAACCCGGTGAGGGTGGCGTTCAGCCCGAATTCCTGCTGCACCGCATTGACGGCGCCGTTGATAACCGAGGAGTCGAAGCCGAACAGAAACCCGCCGAGGGCGCCGGCCACGGCCAACGCGATGACCTTTCGGTTCGTACTGGGAGTGCCACGGTCGGTCGCCTTCGTGGAGGCGTTCATCGTGCTGTCTCGATCAAAACTGCCGCCCTCTGGGTCAGGTGACCCTCGCTGTGCAGCGTGGGTCTGGAGTAACGTGTGCGACCCGAGCGGGCCTGGTGCACGTGTGCAACCTGACTAGCCTACTTCGGGTGCCACTCGTTTCTGACGGGGGTATCACCCGAAACCAACGTGGCGGCCCTCAGTCTTCGCCGATATCTTCATTCCACAGGTCCGGTTCGGCGGTGATGAAATCGCTCATGAGTTGAATGCATTCCTCATCGTCGAGCACGACAACGTCGACTCCCCGCGACCGCAGGTAGTCTTCACCGCCGAAAAAGGTCGCGTTTTCCCCGATGATGACCCGAGGAATCTTGTAGAGAAGGATTGCCCCCGTGCACATGTCACACGGTGAAAGGGTTGTGACCATGGTGGCCCGGGCGTAAACGCTGGCCGGAAGCCGACCGGCGTTTTCCAGGCAGTTCGTTTCGCCGTGATGAATCGAGCTGCCCCGCTGGACCCGCTGGTTGTGGCCGACGGCGAGGACTCGGCCGTCGACGATGAGCGCCGCACCGATCGGGATTCCGCCTTCCGCGCGCCCGATGCGGGCTTCGTCGAGGGCATAGGCGAGCAGTTCGGCATTGCTGAGCGTCATCGGTGTCTCCTGGTTCGGGGTGGACTGGGTGATCAAGCGCGTCGGTAGGGAACGAGGTAGGCACCGGGGTACCGCACGCCACGGCCCCAGATGGCCAGGGCACCGATCACGACAAGGTAGGGAAAGGCGATGAGCAGCTCGTTGGGCACGGCGCCGAACTGCGGGGTGATGGCCAGTTGGAGTTGCAGAGCATCAGCGAAGCCGAACAGCAATGCTCCCGCGACGACCGGCCAGACCTTCCAGCGCCCGAAGATGATCAGGGCGATACAAATCCAGCCGCGCCCACTGACGATATCCAGGGTGAAGGAGCCGAGCAGCGACAGGGTGAGGAACGCTCCACCGGTGCCCATCAGAGCGCCACCGAGCACGAGCGCCGTGTACCGGGTGCCAGCCACCGGAATACCGGCGGCATCCGCTGCCTCGGGGTTCTCCCCGACCGCGCGAAGCCGCAGACCGAAGCCACTCGAGCGCAACACCCACCACAGCGCGGGCGCGGCGACCAGAAAGGCCAGATAGGTCATCGGATACTGGGCGAAGAACCCGGTGCCGGCGAAGAGGCGGTCGAATTTCGCGGTGACGGCCTGGGAACCCGCCGAAAAGAGGATGCGGTTGCTGAAGTCACAGGCACCAATCAGCAGCAGGGTGGTTCCGATTCCGGCGACGTGCTGGTTGACGCCGAGGGTGACGGTGAGGAGGCCCATCAATGACCCGGCGAGCGCTCCGGCAATGATCGCGGCGAGAAGGCCCAGCGTGGCCGAGCCGCTCGCCGAGGCCGTGAGGAAGCCGACGAACGCTCCGGCGTACATGGTGCCCTCGATGCCGAGGTTCAGAATGCCGGCGCGTTCATTGATGATGGCGCCGAGTCCAGCCCAAACCAGTGGCGTGGCGATCGTGAGGGTGGCGGCGAGCACGGCGATCAGGGGAAAGTCCATCAGCGTTCCTGTCCGAGCGTTGATGCGGGCCCGCGCGGTTGAGTGCTGCGTGGTCGCGGGGCCTGTGGTTGCGGGGCCCGTGGTCGTGGGGCCTGTGTTCGCGGGGGGCGACGGCGCAGCACGAGACGGTACCGCCGGGCGGCGAGAAAGGCCACCACGGTCAACAGCAGGGTCGAGCTGACGATCGTGCCCATCTGGGTGGGCACGTGCAGCACGATCGACGCGTTCTGGGCGCCGACGGCGATGTCGCCGAGCAGCAGGGCGACCAGGAGAACCCCACCGGCCGCCAGAGCACCGAGCGTCGCCACCACGACACCGGTATAGCCGTAGCCGTTGGACACGCTCGCGGTGAGCTGATGCTGTACCCCGAGCACCTGGCTCGCCCCGCCGAGGCCGGCGATCGCGCCGGAGGCCAGCGCGCAGCGCCATTTCAGGGTGGCGACCGGTATGCCGGAGAAGCGCGCGGCATCCGGTGACTGGCCAGCAGCCTTGAGGCGCAGTCCGAGCGGGGTGAACGCCAGCACAATTCCAACAGCGAGTACGAGCAGTAGGGCGATGACCAGGCCCCAATGCACCCGGGAACCGTCGACCAGGGCGGGGAGGGTGTAGCCGGCGTCGAACCGATCGGAGTCGGGAAAGCCGGTTTCGCTGTTGCGCCACGGACCGTTGAGCAGGCCCTGCACGAGTAGTAGCGCCACCGGGTTGAGCAGCAGAGTGGTCACGACCTCGTCGATCCGGGCGTGGCGTTTGAGCCACGCTGGCAGAAACGCCCACGCCGCCCCGCCGAGGGCGCCACAGCCGAGGGCGAGCGGCAGGGCAATCAGCCCGGGCAGCTCGGAGAGGTAGAGGGCAGGCAGCGTCGCAGCCACGGTGCCGACCAGAAATTGCCCCTCGGCACCGATGTTGAAGTATCCGACTCGAAAAGCGATGGCCACGGCGAGCCCGGTGAAAATCAGCGGGGTGGATGCCAGCAGCACGTCACCGAGACCGGTGAGGCTCATCAGGGGGGTGACCAGATAGCGTTCGTACGCCGCCAGGGGGTTAGCCCCGGCCAGCCGGATGGGACCGGCAGTCAACAGCAGGGTGAGGAGCACCGCGCCGACAACGGCCGCCGGGGCCAGCCAGCGGGAGTCGCGTGCGCGCAGCAGAATTTTCATGCGGTGACCCCCGCGCGCTCGTCCGGCGGCACCGGGTTTGCAACGTGACCCGTCATGAGCAGGCCGAGTTCCTGGCGCGAAGCGGTGTGTGCTGGTACCTCACCGATGAGGCGGCCGGAAAAGATCACGACGATGCGGTCAGCGAGGCCGAGCAACTCGTCGAGGTCTTCCGAGATGAGCAGCACGCCGGTCCCGGCACGTTTAAGGGCGCGTAATTGTGAATAGACGTATTCGCAGGAGCCCACATCGAGGCCGCGGGTCGGCTGTGACGCCACGAGTGCGCGCGGCTTGCGGTCGATCGCTCGCGCCAGCAGAACCTTCTGCATGTTGCCACCGCTCAGGCTGCGAATGGGGTCGTTCGGATCGGCGCGAATATCGAAGCGTTCGATGAGGTCGGCGACGTGAGCGCGAATACGGCGGCGGTCGAGGAACGGTCCCCGCCGAAACCGGTTCAGGTCTTCCAGAACGAGATTCTGGGCGACACTCAGGCTGAGGGCAACGCTCCCCCGGCGATCCTCGGTGAGGCGGCCGAGTCCGGCGGCCAGACGTTCAGTCACGGTCCGTTCGGTGATATCGGCGTCGCCGACGTGCACCGTTCCACTCGTGGTCGCCGTCACGCCGCAGAGCACGTTGACCAGTTCGGTCTGGCCGTTGCCGGAGACCCCGGCAATTCCCACGATCTCCCCCGAGCGAACAGTGAGCGACACCTCATCGAGGAGGGCACGGGCCGGGCCGGCGAGGGTGAGTTTCGACATTCTGAGGGCCGGCTGTGCTGGGGCGGGCTGTGCTGGGGCCGTCTGCGCTGGGGCAGGAACGGGGCCACTGGACCGTGCCGGGGCATCCGTCGCAGCATCGGGAAGGTCGCTGGAGGCGAGTCCGATGCTCGTGGAGAGTGCGTCGAGTGCCGGGTCGGACGACGCCTCGGTCGGCTCGGCCAGGTCAGGGATGATCGCCTCGGCACCGACCATCAGTGCTGCGATTCGGCGCGGGGACAGGCCGGCGGCGGGCAGGCTCGCGACGATCCGACCGCGACGCAGGATACTCACCCGGTCGGCGATCGCCACGACCTCGTGCAGTTTGTGGCTGATGAAGATGACGCCGAGACCGTCCGCGCGCAGCCGTCGAATCGAGTCGAACAGAATCTCGACGTCTTGCGGAACGAGCACGGCCGTGGGTTCATCGAGGATCAGCAGGCGGCAGTTGTGGAACAGCGCCTTGACGATCTCCACGCGTTGGCGCTCGCCGACCGACAGGGTTTCCACAACGGCGTCTGCGTCGATCGTTACGCCGAGGCGGGCGGCCGCTTCGAGCACGCGGGATCGGGCTGCGGCCCGGCTGATGCGGCCGAGGCCGACCCCGGCGAGCATGAGGTTCTCGGTCACGGTCATCGTGCCGACCAGGGAGAATTCCTGGGTGACCATGCCGATACCGGCGGCGCGGGCATCCGCTGGAGATGCGATGCGGGTCAGCCGGCCATCGATGAGAATCTCGCCGCTGTCTGGCTGGCTCAGCCCGAACAGGATCCGGGTGAGAGTGCTCTTGCCGGCCCCGTTCTCGCCGAGCAGCGCGTGTACCTCGCCCGGTGCCACCGCCAGATCGATCGAGTCGTTGGCCCGCAGCGCGCCGAAAGACTTGGTGATGCCGACGAGTTCCGCGAGCGGGACCCCCAACGCGCGGGGGGCCTCGCTCACTTCGTCTGGACGTGATTCAGTGAAACTCATTCGCCGAGAGTCGTCGATCCGGCCGGGGCGTCTTCGTTCACGATGGTGACAAACGAGCCATCCATGATGGCGCCCTGGCGTTCGTCGACCAGCGTGGTCAGCTCGGACGGGATCGTGAACACGGTGCCCGTATTGAGCGGTGCGAGAAAGCTGCCACCGTTGATCATGAAGGAGAACTCCGCGAGGTTGCTCGCCGCAAACTTGTCGGCGACAACGTCAGCGACGACCGCTTCCACGGTAGGACGCATGCTCCACACGAGGGAGGAGACAACGTAGTCGGGCGACTGCTCCTGCTGGTCGACCATCATGCCGAAGACGGGCAGTTCGTGCTCTTCGGCCGCCGCGATGACGCCGTCTCGCTCGGCGAACAGCACGTCGGCCCCACCCGCGATGGCTGCTTCCGCAGCCTGTTTGGCCGTGGCCGGGTCGAAGAAGGAGTTGATGAAGGACACGGTCACGGTGGCCCCAGCATTAGTCTCAGCCACGCCGGCGATGAACGCGTTGACGATGCGATTGACTTCGGGGATTGGCATGGCGCCGATCACGCCGATGGTGCCGGTCGTGGTGAGCCCGCCGGCGAGCATGCCGGCGAGGTAGGCGGGGTCCTGCATCCAGTTGTCAAACACGCTGAAGTTGGGTGCCTGCTCGGCACCACCGGAGCCGAACGCGAAAGCGGTGTCGGGAAAGTCGGCCGCAACGGCGCGCACGGCATCTTCGGCCGCGAAGGCGTCACCCATGATCAGGTCGGGGTCTTCACTGCCGATGATGTCGCGCAGTGCTCTCTCCATGTCATCGGCCGTGGCGAGGTTGTCGACGTGCTCGTATCGGATCAATCCGTCATCGGCGGCACCCTGCAGGGCTGCGTGAATGGCACCGTCCCACGGTTCCTCGAGCGGGGTGGCGAAGGCGCCGAAGACCAGGGGTAGGTCACTCGCCGCGCTGTCGCTACTCGGGTCTGCGCCGGTGGCACCACCGCAACCGGAGAGGACCAAGGCAGCAATGGCTGCTGTGCCGAGAGCGCCGAGCACTCGTCGGGACCACCGGGGAGACGCACCGTGTGCAGAGGGGCCGCGGGTCATGAGGGCTCACTTTCGGGTTGTGATTCACAGGAACACTTCGAGCGTAAGGGACCGGCGTAAGCCCCCCTAGAGACATAACGTCATTTCGAATCGGTAAACCCTGGACGTTCTGTACGGTAGGGACATGATGTTTTCCGTCGCGGATTTTCTGAATCTGCCCGAGTTGCAGCGCGCGCGGGCCGAACTGGTGTGCGGCGAGGCGTTGGACGAACGGGCGGTGCGCTGGGTGCACACGAGTGAGATCTTCGCCATCTCCCCCCTGCTCAAGGGTGGTGAGGTATTGATGACGACCGGACTCGGCCTGGTGGCCGTGTCAGCGGATGCCCGGCGCGGCTACATCGCATCGCTTGCGCGCATCGGCGTAGCCGCGTTGGTACTCGAACTCGGACGCACGTTTTCTACGGTGCCGCCGGACATCGTCGCCGAGGCGCAGCGGGTGGGCCTGCCCCTGGTGCTGCTGCACGGGGTGGTGCCGTTCATCGAGGTAACCGAGGTCGCACACACCCGGATTTTAGGTGGTGAGCTGGAGCAACTGCGCGCGGCCACTGACATTCGGGAGCGTCTGCTGCAGGCACTGGGCGAGAATCGTGGGCTGGTCGGATTCACCGCGGCGATCAGTGATGTCGCCGGTTGCCCGGCAGCGCTCTACTCGCAATCGGGAGAACTGGTGGCCGGGGCGCTTCTCGGTGACGACGTCGCCGCTGCCTCCCGTTCTACCACTCGCGTGGAACCGGGAGAACGACATACGTTGCGCCAGCCGATCACCGTCGCGGGTGCGACCTGGGGTTATCTGCTGCTCGACGCAGCACCGTCCCGGCGGCTGCGTACCGTACTTGACGCGGCAGCCCCACTGCTCGCGCTCGAAGCCGGACGGAGCGGATTCGCTCTGCTGAGCCGGGATCAGGCGGGTGCCGAACTGATGCGGGATATGGCCTCTGGCCACTATCTCGGCGCCGCAGAGCTGAACTCGCGCGCAGTCGGCGTCGGTCTGACGGTGCGGTCCGGTCAGCAGGTCATTGCAATCTGCGTGCGAACTAGAGCGATCTCGCCAGGCAGCGCGGGCGTCTTGATCGCGGCGCGAAACGTGGCCCGCCGGGTTTACGGCGCGTGCCTCGTTGCCGAGCACGGCGGTGATGTACTCGTGGGCGCCCTCACTCGACCGCGCGAGTTGCGCGCTGACCTGACCAGGTTTGCCGAGGAACTCGATCGGGAGCTGCGGTCGACGATGGGCGCGGCGGTCATGGTGAGTGTCGGGCCAGCAGTCGACTCGGTTCCGGCTCTCGTCGGCGCGATTCCTGCTGCCCGGGAGACGGCACGTTTGGCGTTGCGTTTGACACCGTCGGCGAGTGTGGTGCTCGCTGCCGACTTCGCGCTGTACCAGCTGCTGGTCTCGCTCGTTGATGACGAAAAACTGGAGCATTTTGTCGCCGACCAGCTTGGTCCCCTGCTCGCACACGACGCCCAGACCGGTGCCGGACTGGTCATGACGCTGGACGCCTATCTGGAGGCAGGACTGTCGAAAACTCACACTGCCCAAGCGCTGGGCATTCGCCGCCAGACTCTCTACGGGCGCCTGGAGCGCATCGAAACGCTGCTCGGGGGTCTCGATCTCGACAACCGCGAACGGCGTACCGCCCTGGACCTGGCCCTGGTCAGCTGGCGCCTCCGTTCGTCGTCCGCAACGACGACGCGGTAGCGGTTGAAGGGCTTGCGCTACTTGTTCCAGTTGATTTTTTCTCCAGGGTAGGGCCTGGGCCCATGTTGCGAACACGGGCCCAGTTTGCAAACTGGGCCCGTGTTCCGGGCCCGGGCCCCGTGCACAGCAATGCCAGGTCAAGCCCCGAAGGATTTCGAAACTCAACCGCTCGCGGCGGGCTTCCAGCGAGGCGGGGCTACCATCCGAGAATGGGCAGATTCACGGACAGTTGGCGCTCGCACCTTCTGGTGACTCTCTCAGGGAACAGCGAGGGACGGCCGAAATGGGTCGGCCAGATCGCTACCGGCGACAATGCCGGCTTCTTCGGCCCGGGAAGTGCGGCCTGGGCAGTGCACGGCGGCATGGCGACCATGGTCGCCGGCATTCGCGCGCTGCTCATGCAGACCCTGCACCCGGGCGCCATGGCTGGCGTGCACGACTGGTCCCGGTATCACGAAGATCCCCTCGGCCGTCTCTCCGGCACCATTCAGTGGCTCATCACGGTGACTTTCGCCGACACCGTCGTGGCCGAGCGGGAATCGGGGCGGGTTGCTCATTTTCACGAACGGGTGAGCGGCACCTATCTCGACGCGCGTGGCGAGGAACGGCCCTATGCCGCGGGTGATCCCGAGCTGTTGTCGTGGGTGCACGTGGTCTTCACCGACGCTTTCCTGCAATCCCACCTGCTCTGGGGTGATGCCATTCCGGGCGGCGCCGACCGCTACGTCAAGGAATGGGCCACGGCCGGCGAACTCATCGGAGTGCAGAATGCCCCGCATTCGACTGACGAACTCGCCGCCCAGCTCGAGGGATTTCGCAGCGCAGGCATCCTGAAAAGTGACGCCCGCGTCGCGGAAGCCGTGCGATTCATCCGCTACCCGCCGCTGAGTCGCGGCATGCTGCCGTTCTACCGCATTATGTTCGCCGGCGCGGTGGCGTCGATCCCCCGCGAGTATCGCGACATGCTCGGCCTCCAGCGGTCGCGTCTGCCCGTTGTCTGGGGCACCCGGCTCGTTCTCGGAGTGGTGCGCACCCTGCTCGGTCCCTCCTCAACCTCAGAGGATGCCGCCCGCGCGCGGCTCGCGCGCATCAATCGCGCCGACGAGCTGACCGCCTGAGCCGGCGGCCCGCTACGCCGCGGGCGCGAAGAAGGCCGCCGTTGCCGCGGCGAGCGCCTGCGGATCGTTGACGTGGCAGAGCTCCCTGGCGGAGTGCATCGACAAGAGCGGCACGCCCACGTCGACCACACGGATGCCTAGCCGGGTCGCGGTGAGTGGACCGATGGTCGAACCGCACGGAACGGTGTTGTTGGAGACAAATTCCTGGTAGGCGACGCCCGCCTGGGCGCAGGTCCGGGCCCAGAGTGCGCCGCCATGGGCATCCGTCGCGTAACGCTGATTGGCGTTGATCTTCAGCAGCGGGCCGCCGCCGAGAATGGGCTGGTTGGCCGAATCGTGGCGCTCGGGATAGTTGGGGTGCACGGCGTGACCGGCGTCGGCCGAGAGGCACCATGATTCGGCGTAGGCCCGCAATCGGTCTGACCCGGTGGCACCAAGGCCGTGACCGATGCGGGTGAGAATGTCGTCGAGCAGCGGTCCGCTCGCGCCGGAGCGGGACTGGGAGCCGAGTTCCTCGTGATCGAAGGCGGCGAGCACGCTGATCGGGCCGCCGGCCCGATTGCTGGTCGCGAGGAGCGCGTGCAGTGCCGCGTAGACCGACGACAGGTTGTCGAGGCGTCCGGCGGCAAACAGCTCGCTGCCCAGGCCGAAGATCGCGGGCGGCTGGGTGTCGTTGCTGAGGATGTCGTAGCCGGCAACATCCGCTGCCTCGAGCCCGGCCAAACCAGCCAGGTGGGCGAGCAGGTCAGCCTCGGACGGGTCGCCGACGCCGAAAACGGGCGAGAGGTGACGTTGCCGGTCGAGGGTGAGGCCGTTGTTGACCTCGCGGTCGAGGTGCACAGCGAGCTGCGGGATGCGCAGGAACGGCCCGGTGCGCACGAGGTGCTCGGCGCCGTCACGGGTGACCAACCGGCCGGCCAATTCGAGTTCGCGGTCGAGCCAGGAGTTCTGCAGCGGACCGCCATAGACCTCGACGCCGGCCTGCAGCCAGCCGTGCGAACCGATCGTGGGCTTGGGCTTGAGCTTGAATCCCGGGGAGTCGGTGTGGGCGCCGAGAATGCGAAACGGCGTCGTTGGGCCAGCGCCGACCGGCTGCGACCAGGCGATCACGGCGCCGTCGCGCACGACGTAGTGACCAGCGCCGTCGTCGGTCGTCCAGCTCTCCGACTCGCTCAGCCGGGTAAAACCGGCCGCGTGAAGCAGCCGGGCGATCTCGGCGGCGGCGTGGTATGACGACGGTGACGCTTGCAGAAAGGCGGAGAAATCAGCGATGTAGTCCGGTGTAGCATCCATTCACCCATCCAACCACCCGCGCAGTGCAGCGGATGCCGCGGCCGGCTACCTACTCGGCGGGTGCGTCGGCCTGCAACGCAGCGCGCGCGAAGGCGGCGCCACCGACCGTGACGGTGCCGCGGTCACCGTGCCAGGCCTCGGTCTGCTCGAACGCCCCGAGCCGGTCAAGCAGACGCCATTTGGCGTCGACGAGGTGCCAGACCGATTCCGTCGTCGGTTCCTGGCCGTCGGACTGCACCCAGCCAAGCGAACCGAGCGCGCGAGACAGGGTCGTAAGGTAGTCCTCGCGGCGGGCCAGACCGCGGGTGGCGACGAAGAGCAGCAGCAGTCGGGTGGCGTCAGCCACGGCGGGCGTGCGGCTTGAGTGAATCGTGCGGGCGAGATGCCACCACAGTTCGCGGGAAGACCCGGACAGGGCGGCGCCCTTCTTGGTAAGTACCAGCATCCCCTTGCTGACGCGCAGAAGCCCAACGTCGCGCAGGTGACCGCGCAGCTCCTGCAGGGGTCGCAGGTGCACCTCGCGGTTGACGCTGATCGGCCAGCCCCAGTTGAGCTCGGCCGATGCTTCAAGGACGACCGCCGGCGGCAGATGCCCCGCCTTGGTCAAACGGATGCCGTCGGCCCCGACCCGGGTCAGAATCCACTGCGCTGGCGCCACCATGCGCGCCATGGCCCGCTCCTGCAACAGCACCGCATCTTTCACGCGGGCCTGCCCGATAAGTCGGCGGAAACCGACGACGGCCTGTTCCGGCAGTCGCGTTTCGATCTCCTGAATCACGTTCACCCACCGAGCCTACTGAGCGATGCCGCTCGAAGGCGACGGATGCCCCGCGACACGCACTGACGACCCCGTCGGGATTCGCCTAACCGGGGGTTCGACCGGCGTTTTGTCGGCGAATCGTTGGCGGGACGCCCGCGTTGTGATCGTCATTTCAGAGATTCTTGTAGACCTCGCGCCGGTGCGCAATTTCAACGATCAGGATGACGCTTTGATCGTCGTCGATATGCGTGAGGATTCGGTAGTCGCCGACCCGGTACCGCCAGAACTCTTCATTGACGAGCTTCTTGCCTAGCTGACGCGGATTTTCCAGCCGTGAAAGTTTCTGCTCGAGAAAATCACGGATCCACTTCGCTGCCACCGCTCCTGGCGGGCGAGCGGTCGCTGACGGTATATATGTCGCCGATTCCCCGCCAGTCGCTCATGAGGTCAGCCTAGGACACGGTTTTGCGAGATGACACGTGCATAGTCAGTTGTCGAACCCTGGATGCGACACTGTTCAGGTGATAACCGAACAGTTCCAAAAGTTTCTCGGGCTGACTCCGTAGCACCGGGGTAGGAGGAGGCGTTTGCGCGAACGCTGACTCCAAGCCGATTTTTGCTCACACGCACAAGCCCGAGGGCGAGCCGTGTCGGCGGTATCTGGCACCCTTGAAGGATGACCGACACCCGCGCATCCGCTCTGGCCATTCTGCGTACGCTCGTTGGGCGAGAAGACGCCTCCTGGCACGACGGACAATTCGAGGCCATCGAAACCCTGGTCGACCAGCGCCGCCGCGCGCTCGTCGTGCAGCGCACCGGGTGGGGCAAATCGGCCGTGTACTTTGTGGCGACCCTGCTGCTGCGACGCCAAGGCGCGGGCCCGACCATCTTGGTCTCGCCGCTGCTCGCCCTTATGCGTGATCAGGTCGCCGCCGCGGCCCGGGCGGGGGTGCGGGCGGTGTCGATCAACTCGTCGAACGCGCACGAGTGGAGCGACGTGCTTCAGAAGCTCGACGCCGACGAGGTCGACGTGCTGCTGGTGTCGCCCGAACGATTGAACAACCCGTCTTTCCGCGATGAGCAGCTGCCCGCCTTGATCTCTCGGGTCGGCCTGCTCGTGGTCGATGAGGCGCACTGCATCTCCGATTGGGGCCACGATTTTCGCCCGGACTACCGCCGCCTGCGCGACCTGATCGCCCAGATGCCGCCCGGCGTGCCCGTGCTCGCCACCACGGCCACGGCCAATAGCCGCGTCGTGCAGGATGTCGCGGAGCAGGTGGGCATGGTCGCCACCGGCTTCGATGGCGCCACCGCCGGAACCGCTGAAGTCGTCACCATTCGTGGCCCGCTCGCCCGCTCATCGCTGCGGCTGGGTGTGCTGCGCCTGCCCGATTCGCGCGCCCGCCTGGCCTGGCTGCTCAGCCACCTCGCCGAACTGCCGGGCAGCGGCATCATCTACACCCTCACCGTGGCGGCCGCCGAAGACACCGCTCGGCTGCTGCGTGAGGCGGGTCACGCGGTGCGCGCCTACACCGGCCAGACCGACACGGCCGAACGCGAAGAATCCGAGGAGTTGCTCAAGACCAACCAGGTCAAAGCGCTCATCGCCACGAGCGCCCTCGGAATGGGATTCGACAAACCAGACCTCGGGTTCGTACTGCACCTGGGCGCGCCGTCCTCCCCCGTTGCCTACTACCAGCAGGTCGGTCGCGCCGGCCGTGCCACCGCCTCGGCCGACGTATTGCTGCTGCCCGGTGCCGAAGATGAGGCCATCTGGCACTATTTCGCCACCGCCTCAATGCCCAATCAGGCGAAGGCCCTCGCCGTGATTGGCGAGCTCGAAGCCGCCGGCGTTCCCCTGTCCACACCGGCGCTCGAAGCCAGGGTCGACCTCAAGCGCACTCCGCTTGAGCTGCTGCTCAAGGTGCTCGACGTCGACGGCGCGGTGCACCGGGTCAAGGGCGGCTGGCAGTCCACCGGGCGGCCCTGGGTCTACGACGGGGAGCGTTACGAACGCATCGCCGCTGCCAGGCTCGGTGAGCAGCAGGCCATGCTCGAATTTGAAACCACCGCTGGATGCCGCATGGAGTTTCTGCAGCGCGCCCTCGACGATGAGACTGCGGTGGCGTGCGGGCGCTGTGACAATTGCCGGGGTGCCTGGTATCCGAGTGATGTGGCAGAGGGAGCCGTGGCGACGGCCACGCAATCGCTCGATCGCGTCGGCGTCGCCATCGATGTGCGTGCGCAGTGGCCGACCGGCATGAGCAGCCTCGGCGTCGCGGCCACCGGCAAAATTGCGCTCGGCGAACGCGCCGAGCCCGGCCGCGCGCTGGCCCGCCTGACCGACCTCGGCTGGGGCGGTCCGCTGCGTGATCTGTTCGACGCCCAGGCAGCGGATGCCGTAGCCTCGCCGGCCATGCTGGCCGCCTGTGTGCGCGTGCTCGCCGAGTGGGGGTGGGCAGAGCGTCCGGCAGCCATCGTCTCGATGCCGTCGCGGCGGCATCCACTCATCATCGATTCGGTGGCACGATCGTTGGCAGACGTCGGTCGGTTGCCACTGCTCGGCACCCTGGGCTGGGCGAACGGCGGCCCCAGCGGGGAGCCGGGCGGCAACAGCGCCTACCGGCTGTCCAGCGTGTGGGACCGCTTCGATGTCGGCCCCGAGCTGACTGAGGCACTCATCCCGTTCACCGGCCGCCCCATTTTGCTGATCGACGACCACGCCGACAGCCGGTGGACCCTGACCGTGGCTGCGCGCGTGCTGCGCCGGCACGGCGCATCGGCGGTACTTCCGTTCACCCTGGCCCTGCGCTCGTAGGCCATTATCGGGCTGAACTGGAATAATTGGGGCTTGCGGCTCCTTGATAATCTAAGCAAGCCGCTACCCGCGGCCTCCGCACCATTCGGGGGCGACACGACCCCCACCTAGCTTGTTAGGCGATTCTTTCCATGAAGTTCAGACTCATTCCGGCTGCCCTGCTCAGTGTCGTCGCCCTCACTCTCGCCGGCTGCTCCGCCTCTAATGGCGACAGCACGCCTGCCGCCGACGACTCGCTGAGCAGTGTGCTCGACTCTGGCACCCTCACGATCGGCACCGAGGGCACCTACCGGCCGTTCTCGTTCCATGAAGACGGTTCGGGCAAACTCACCGGCTACGACGTCGAGGTGGCCCGCGCCGTTGCCGCCGAGCTCGGCGTTGATGCCGTGTTTGAAGAAACTCAGTGGGACGGCATTTTTGCGGGCCTCACCGCCGGCCGCTGGGACACCATCGCCAACCAGGTGTCGATGACCCCGGAGCGCCTGGAGGCTTACGAGTTCTCGACGCCGTATACCTACTCCCCCGGTGTCATCGTGGTTCTCGCCGACAACACGTCGATCACGTCGTTCGCGAGCCTCGAGGGCCTGACCACGGCGCAGTCGCTGTCCAGCAACTGGGACACCCTGGCTACCGAGAGCGGCGCGAACGTGCAGCACATCGAGGGCTGGGCCCAGTCGGTCGCCCTGGTCGAACAGGGCCGAGTGGATGCCACGGTCAACGACAAGCTGACCTTTCTGGAGTACCAGAAGACCAATGACGCCGACAACCTGAAGATCGCGGCCGAGACCGAGGAGCGCTCCGAGAGTGCGTTCGCTTTCGCAAAGGACGGCACCGCGCTGGCCGACGCCGTGAGCGAGGCTCTGGCAACCCTCAGCAACGATGGAACGCTCGCCGAGCTCTCCGATGAGTACTTCGGCGCCGACGTCAGCCAGTAACCCGACGATTCGATGATCCAGCCTGATTGGGAGTTGTTCTTCGGCTCGTTCTGGCCGATGGTGGACGGCGCTGTGCGGGGCACGATTCCCCTTGCCCTGACGTCGTTTGCGATCGGCCTCGTGCTCGCTCTCGTTCTCGCGCTCATGCGGTTATCGACGAAGCGCTGGTTGTCGGGCATCGCTCGCGGCTACATCTCGATCGTGCGCGGTACCCCCTTGCTCGTGCAGCTGTTCGTGATCTTCTACGGATTGCCCTCGGTCGGCGTGCTCATCGACCCGTGGCCGAGCGCTATCGTGGCGTTCTCGATCAACGTCGGCGGATACGCCGCCGAGGTCATCCGGGCCGCGATTCTCTCGGTGCCTAAGGGCCAGTGGGAGGCCGCCTACATGATCGGCATGTCGCACCGTCGGGCCCTAACCCGCATCATCCTGCCGCAGGCGGCTCGGGTCTCGGTGCCTCCGCTGTCAAACACGTTCATCAGCCTGGTCAAGGACACGTCCCTCGCCTCGCTGATTCTGGTCACCGACCTGTTCCGTGAGGCTCAGCAGATCGCATCCTTCAGTAACGAGTTCATGCTGATCTACCTCGAAGCAGCGCTCATCTACTGGGTTATCTGCCTGGTGCTGTCCACCGGGCAGGGTTTTCTTGAGAAGCGATTGGACCGCTATGTCGCCCGCTGATCTGCCAACGTCGACCAGCCAGGCGGATGCTGCGGCATCCGCTGCCCTGCTGCGGGTTCGCGGCCTGCAGAAGAGTTTCGGCAGCAACCGGGTGCTCGAATCGGTGGACCTCACCGTGGGCCGCGGCCGCGTGCTCGCCCTGATCGGGCCGTCCGGCTCCGGAAAGACCACCATTTTGCGCTGCCTGAATGGGCTGGAGCTGCCCGACGGGGGCACCATCGAGGTCGCCGCAGCCGCCGATACCGACCGCGGTCGTGTCGGCCAGGCTCCGGGTCGCGGTACCAATACGGCCGTGCCGGTAAACGTTGATTTCACCGTCAAGACCACGTCGAAGCAGCGCGCAGACCTACGGGACCGGTCAGCCATGGTGTTCCAGCACTACAACCTGTTTCCGCACAAGACCGTGCTGCAAAACGTGATCGAGGGACCGGTCGTCGTGCAACGCCGCCCGGTCGCCGAGGTCACGGCCGAAGCGCTCGCCCTACTGGAGCGGGTCGGCCTGACCGACAAGCAGGGCAGCTTCCCGTTCGAACTCTCCGGCGGCCAGCAGCAGCGGGTCGGCATCGTGCGGGCCCTCGCGCTTCGCCCGCAGCTGCTCTTGTTCGACGAGCCGACCTCTGCGCTCGATCCGGAGCTCGTCGGCGACGTACTGCGCCTCATCAAAGAGCTGGCCGACGAGGGCTGGAGCATGGTCATCGTCACCCACGAACTCGAATTCGCCCGCGAGGTCGCGCACGAGATCGCCTTTGTGGACGGCGGCACCATCGTCGAGCATGGCGAGCCGAAACAGCTTTTGCGGCACCCGCAGCAGCAACGTACCCGTCAGTTTCTGCACCGGCTGCTCAACCCGTTTTAGGGCCAAGCCCCCGGCCGCGGACGGCGGGCACAGCGCTACGGGTGCGGCGTGATAATCACAACGGTGATGCGATCAAGCCCGGGACCGTAATGCCAGTAGATGCGCCCGGCCGTGGGCGTGCGGTGCTCAATATAGGAGTCCCCGACGGCCTCGCCCTTCTTACCGGCCAGCGACACGTATTTGTGCGAGCGCAATGCCGGGTCGTCGGGGTTCAGCTGAAGCCGGCCGAGTGCGGTGCGCACCCGTTTGAGCCGGCCGACCAGTTGTGGTTTTGTCTCGAGCATGGACAGTCCCGATGCCGCTTCCCGCGTGAGAAGGAGCGTAAAACTCATGACTGGGGCTCGGCGGGCACGGCCGACTCATCGACAGCGTGCTCCTCATCGGCGTACCGGGTGAAGTCGCCACCCTCGCTGGTCTCTTCCTTGCTGCTGTGCTCGAGGCCTCGCACCAGAGCGGCACGGATGCCTTCGTCATCCCAGACCAGGAGCTCGCGGCGCGGGATGGAAACGAGCGGGGTCAGAAGAATTTCACCCTCGGCATTCACGGCGACGGCGTAACGATCGTCGCGGTGCACTCCGGCTTTGCCGAACGCCATGCGGGAACGCTCATCGGCGCTGACTTCGCCCATCGGAACGAAATCCGATTTCAGTTCCGTCATCTTCTTCAGTTCCACCATCGTCTTCACCCAATCATCTGGTGGCCCGCACCCGCCCTGGCAATTTCCGGGACCGATCCAAACCTGTCTGAAAGTGAGATTACCCCAGATTTACATGTGGGTAAACCCCTGGATAAATAATGTGGACGATGTATGGTATCCCGCGCGAAGTAGACAGCTGCGGGAACCGTACGCGCGAAAACGGAAGGACCAGTCCGGTCGGCAGGGCGATCGGACTGGTCTAAGCAACATGAATATACCGAAGGCCGTGCACCTGATCAAGGGCCGAATTCACCTATTCTCTCGCCAGAATTTCGACATCAGGTTAAAGACCTCCGAGTTCGCTATCACGGTGTCAGCGCCGCGCCGCTGTGGAGCGCAGGTCGGGCAGCGAGCGGGAAGAATTTCGGGCGCGGTGCGCGTTCGGCGCGTTCCAGCAGGTAACGCGTTACCGTGTTCCAGTCGGGAAACAACGGGGTGAGAAATTTGATCAGCTCGCCCTCGAACCGGTCGGCGCCAACGGCAGACCCGTCGTCGACGAGAAAGTCACCGCGGTTCAGGTGTTTGTGGTGCGAGAGAATCAGCCGCTTGTAGGCCGGTCCGCCAGCATCCGCTCCCAGATGTTCCTGCACCCACTCGAGCTTGTGCTGCCAGGCACTTGCGTTGCCCCACGGTGCCATCGACAGAATGTAGGTGTCGAACGATTGGGCGAGCGTGTGAAACGCGTCAATGGCACCGTTGATCGGTTCCATGCGGGCGAAAATGCCCGGCACTTCGTCGAGCCGTTTCTCGTAGCGGATATACTCGGCGTTGGTGAGTCGGTCGATCCCCGATTGCACATTGACGAGGGTGTTGTCGAGGTCGATATAGAGGATCTTTTTCATTCGGGCTCCCTGGCGCGGCTCGCTTCGTTGCGGCAACGCTCCGATCGTGACAGGCTCACCCCGGATGGGCAATGGCTGAAGCCAACCTCATGTGGCCAGCCCGGCAGCCGCCGCGGCGCTCGGTCGGCAAGTCACGACCCACGTACGGTCATTCGACGGGCGTATCGACCTCGATTCGGCTGTACCCCTGGTCGGTGACCGAGATGCGCAGCGTCGTCGGAATCTGCTCTTTCATGGAGTCGACGTGGCTGATCAGGCCGATCGTGCGCCCGCCGGCGCGCAAGCTGTCCAGAGTGCTCATGGCGGTCTCGAGGGTTTCGCTGTCGAGGGAGCCGAAACCCTCGTCGACGAACAGGGTGTCGAGCGTGATGCCGCCGGCTTGCCCGGTCACCACCTCCGCCAGTCCGAGTGCGAGGGCGAGGGAGGCCAGGAAGGTCTCGCCACCCGACAGGGAGTGCGTCGCCCGGGCGCGACCGGTGAACTCATCGCGGATCGCCAGCCCCAGCCCAGACCGAGCACCACCCTTCACTCGCGAGTCATCGTGTTCGAGGGTGTAGCGCCCGCTGGTCATCGTGCGCAGCCGTAGGTTTGCCGCCACGACGATCTCTTCCAGCTGGGCGGCCAGAACGTAGGTCTCCAGTCGCATCCGTTTCGTGTTCGGTTCGTCGCCCTGCACGACGTCGGCCAGGCCTCGTACCTGAGAGCGCTCGTCGAGCAGGCCGGCAGATGCCGCGAATCGTGTGGTAACGCCCCGCACGAGCAGGTCCAGCTGGCCGGCACGTTCGGCGAGCGAGCTGTGCGCGCTCACGGCGTCGTCGCGCGCGCCGCTCGCGGCGTCGAAGGCCAGCCGGAATGGCTCGAGATCGACCGGATCTGACGCAAGAGCGACCAGTTCGGGATCGGCCACTGCCGCCAGGGCTGCTGCACGTTGGTCGTCAAAGGACCGCACGTCGTTCGTCAGCTGGACAATCTGGCGCTCGTCGAGCCGCGCCCTGGCAGCCGCCTCCTCGTCATCGAAGGCTTGCTCGGTCAACTGGCTCGCGAGGTCGAGGACGGCCGCATCGCGGGCGACGGCGCGTTGCTGGCTGAGCAGGAGGGCGTCGTCGAGAGTGTGCGCGCATTTGAGCTCGTGCTCCAAGGCACGCACCTGGTCGGTCACGCTATCGCTTCCACCACGCTGCGCACCCACGCGGGCCACGAGCAGGTCGCGCTGCCCTGACCGCTCGCTGTGGGTGTCTGCGGCCGTATCGCGTGCCGCTCGGAGGCTCACCACCGCGGCGTGTGCGCCGGTCTGGGCGTCCCGAAGGTCGGCTTGTTCCTGTCGAAGCCCACCGACCAGGTCGGCAGCCGTGCGCGCGGTGGCCAACCTGGCGCGAACAGCCACGCATTCGGCGCGGAGCTCATCGACACTTCGCTGCCCGGCCAGGGCCTGCGCCTGCCCGAGACGATTCGTCAGGGTGGCCTGGACCTCCTGGGCATCGGCCAGGTCGTGCTGCCGGCCCTGCATCTGCAGTCGGGCTGTGGTGAGGTGGGCTGCAGTGACCAGCTCGCCGTCCGCCGCTGCGGGAGCAGGGTGTTCGACCGAACCGCAGACCGCACACGGCGCACCATCGACGAGCCGGCTGGCCAGTTCAGACGCCTGCCCGGCAAACCGGCGAGTCACCAGTGCCTCGTAGTCAACGGCGGCCGCAGCGTTGTCCCGACTGCGGTCGAGCAGTTGTGCGCCTGCCCCGGCCAGCTCGGTCTGCAACGACACCACGTTTTCGGCGGCCGTGAACGCGGCGTCGGACCGGCGCATGGCCTCGTCGGCGTCGGTCGCACCGGAGGCGGCAAGGGTTGCGGCCGCGAGTTGCTCGCTGACGAAATCGATCTGCTGAGGCAGCGCATCGATGCGCTTCTGCGCACGCGTCAAGCCATCGGTGTGTCCGGTGAGCACGTCGAACAGAGCGGTGATCTCGTGATTCAGGGCCGGGAGCTGCTTCTCTTCCGCGAGCACCTCCGCGAGTGCTCCGAGCCGTCCCGCCAGGGCGTCCATGATCGGACGCAGCGCCGGCTCGGAATGGCTGCGCGCCGTGCTGCTGCTGTCACCCGCGCTGCTGTCATCCGCGCTGCTGTCATCGGCGCCGCTGTCTGCGGTAGCACTGTCGCCGAACGGGAGCCAGGCGATCCGCGCCGTGGTTTCGGCGGCCAGGGCCGCCTGCCAGTCGGCAGTCGCGGCGCGGCTGCTGCGAATGTGTGGCCAGACCCGAGCCGCCCGGGCAGCGCGCAGCAGGGTACGGCGTTGCTCCTCGACCTCCAACTGGCGGCCATCGAGGGCAGCCAAGGCGGTGTCGGCGAGGGCGCGCCGGCTCTGACGCCGCTGGGTCTCCGTTGCCGCTCGGAGTTCGGTGGTGGCATGAGACAGTCGAGCAGCTGCACGGGTCGACCCCTCCGAGGCCACGTCGACTGCGGCGTTCAGACCGGCCAGAGCGCCCCGAAACCAGCCGAGGTCGGGGGCGACGGGCGGTTCAAGAAGCCGAAGCTGATGCATGGCAGCTGTGGTGTGTTCGGCGACGTCGCGCTGCACGTCGGCCAGCCGGTCGTCGAGGGATTTGCGGCGTTGCACGAGCGCGGTTTCGAGTTGTTCGAATCGGGTGGTCCCGAACAGGGTGCGCAGCACCGCACGTCGTTCATCGGTCTTGGCCAGCAAAAAGTATTGGAACCGGTTTTGGGCGAGCAGGATCACCTGGAGGAATTGGTCGGCCTTCAAGGGCAGGATCGCGCTCAGTTCGAGGCCTACGGCGTGTGGCTTGGCCGCAATGCCCCGCCACTCGGTGCCGTGGAGTACTTGCAGTACAGCGGTGGGCGCTGCGGTGGTTGTTCCGGTGCCGTTCTTCTTCGCTCGCTCGTAGGCCGGGCTGCGCCGGAGACGGTACTCACGACCGCGCAGACTGAAATCGAGTTCGACGAAGGTGGGATCATCGGGCCCGCAGTAATCGCTCCGCAAACGCGGCGCGACGTCCGAGAATCGCGGCACCTGGTCATAGAGGGCGAAACTGATGGCGTCGAGGATACTGGACTTGCCGGCACCGGTCTTGCCGGTGATGAGAAAGATTCCGTCGGCATCGAAACGTTCGAAATCGACAATTTGTTCAGTCTTATAGGGCCCGAATCCGGCCAGACGCAGTCGCTTGATCTTCATGCGTTCGCTTTCTTCGCATTCTGTTCGTTCAACAGTTCTGCGACCAACGCCCGTTCAAACTCACTGGGACCGACCCCGTTGCGCACGAACGACAGGAAGCCCGCCACAATCTCAGGATCACTCGTGGCCGCACGAATACGCTCGGCGTAGGTGGAGCCATCCGCTTCAAAAGTTATCGTGGGGCGGTGCTCGAGTGTCACAGCGTGGGCAAATCGGGTTTGCAGCGCCCTCATGGCGTCGAGCGGACGCACCTGGTCGGTGAGAATGGCTTTCACCCAGTCGCCCTCGTTGTCGGCAAACGCCTCGTCGGCGAGCAAATCGGCGAGGTCGCCGGTGAGTACCACGAGGCGGCGCGGAACGGGCAGATCGACCCACTCCACGGCACTGGCGTCGGCGCCGAGTTCGACCAGCCAGGCTCCGCGCGGCTTGCCGGCCTCGGCAAAGGAATAGTGCAGCGGCGCCCCGGAATAGCGTACTCGCGGGGTGAGGGTGGCCCGCCCGTGGATGTGGCCGAGCGCGGTGTAGTCGCAGCCGTCGAACACCGACAGCGGCACGACGTCGAGCCCACCGGCGGTGATATCGCGCTCCACATCGCTCGACTCGGTGGCCGGGGTGACGCCGGCCGCGAAACAGTGCGCGAGCACGACGCTGCGGCCACCACGGCCGACCAGATCGTTTCGAATGCGGGTCATGGCGAAATCGAGAACCTGTTCGTGCGTTTTCAGCATCACACCGGGGTGCAGGTGGCGAATGAGTGCGGGCTCCAGGTAGGGAATACCATAGAAATGCACCGGACCGTGCTCGTCGGCGAGGGTGATCGGCGAGGCGTATTGCTCCGGCCGAGTCACGATGTGGATGCCGGCCAGCGCCGCCCACTCCGACTGAAAACCGAGGCGGGTCGCCGAATCGTGATTGCCGCTCGTCATCACAACGGATGCCCCGGCCTCTTTCAGACGCCGCAGTGTGTCGGCCAGCAGGGCATAGCTCTCTTTGGACGGCATCGCGGAATCGAACACATCACCCGCCACGGCCACCACGTCGACACCACGTTCCGCCACCACCGCAACGAGTGCGTCCAGCACGAGACCGAGGTGCTCCAGCGTGGAATGGGTATGGAAGGTGCGCCCGATGTGCCAGTCCGAGGTGTGCAGAATCTTCATACCAATCACGCTACCGTCGCCCACCGACATGCCCGACCGGCAGCATCCGCTCACCGTGCTTGTGCATTTTTCTTTGTTTATCTTCTTTTTTCTTGACAAACAAAAATATTCACAGCTAAAGTCAATGAAACCAACTTTGTGACCACCATCACTCACCGCCACGGAGGCATTCGTGTTCGCCGAAGAACGTCAACTCTTGATCGCCGCGCTCGTCGCGACCGAGGGTCGGGTCACCGTGACCGACCTCGCCACGCGATTCGCCGTCACAGCCGAAACCGTGCGCCGCGACCTCGACACCCTCGAAGCGGCCCGCCAGTTGCGTCGCGTGCACGGCGGCGCCGTCGCCATCGACCGCCTCAGCCTGTCCGAGCCGAGCCTCGACGAACGCCAGACGCAGCGTCTCGACGAAAAGTCGCGTATTGCCGATGCGGCCATGCGCCTGATTCCGGCCAGTCGTACCGTTTCGGTCATGCTCGACGCCGGAAGCACCACAGAGCGCCTGGCCGACCTTCTGGCCGGCTTCACTCCCGCCGTCGCCGGCGACCAGCTGCTCGTGATCACGAATGCGGTGCCCATCGCCGGCAAGCTCTCCCGCAACGAGGCAATCCAACTGCACATTCTTGGAGGGCGGGTGCGCGGGTTGACCAGCGCTATCGTCGGCGCCGGCACCGTCGCGCAGATGGGCGCTCTGCGCCCCGACATCGCCTTCATCGGCGCCAACGGCATCAGTGCCACCTTCGGCCTCAGCACCCCGGACTCGGTTGAAGCGGCCGTCAAATCGGCCATCGTCCGGTCGACCAGGCGGGTCGTCGTACTCGCCGACTCTTCCAAACTCGACCAGGAGACGCTGGTGTGCTTTTCCACCCTCGATGCCATCGACACGCTGATAACGGATGCCGCGCCATCCGCAGCCCTCACCGCCGCCCTGGCCGCTGCCGACGTCGACGTGGTGATCGTGTGATCGTCACACTGACCCCCAACCCGAGTCTCGACCGCACTATCGAGCTGGCCGGACCGCTTGAGCGCGGCGAGGTGCAGCGGGCCGTGGCCGCCCACAGCGAACCCGGCGGCAAAGGCGTCAACATCTGCCGCGCCCTCGAAGCGAGCGGCATCGGAAGCCTCGCCATTTTGCCGGGTGACGCCGACGACCCGGTGCTGCTGGCCCTGACCAGCCACTCGATCCCGCACCTCGGCCTGCCGATCGGCGCGCCGCTCCGCAGCAATGTCGCGATCACCGAGCCTGACGGCACCACGACCAAGCTCAACGAACCCGGCCCAATGCTGAGCCTCGCCCAGCAGGATGCCCTGGTGGAACTCGTTCTGGAAAAGTCGGTCGGCGCCAGCTGGCTGGTGCTGGCCGGATCGGTACCCCCCGGCGTGCCCGACGATTTCTACGCCCGCATCATCGGCGAGCTGCGCACTCGACTGGGCAACCAGGCGCCGAAAGTCGCCGTGGATTCCTCCGGCGGCCCGCTCGCCGCAGCAGCTTTGGCCCACCCCGACCTGCTCAAGCCCAACGGCGAAGAACTCGCCGAGCTGAGCGGCCTCTTCGACGGCGACACGCTCGAAGCGAACCCCGATCTCGTCGTCGACGCGGCTCGCGTTCTCATCGCCGGTGGTGTCGGCGCCGTGCTGGCCACTCTCGGAGCGAGGGGCGCGGTGCTCGTCACGGCCGACGGTAGTTGGCTGGCCACCACTCCCCCGATGCTCGCCGTGAGCACGGTCGGTGCCGGCGACTCGGCCCTGGCCGGCTACCTGCTGCAGAGCAACGCCGGAGCGAGTGCCCCCGATTGCCTGCGCCAGGCCGCCGCCCACGGCGCCGCCGCCGCCTCCCTGCCCGGTTCCACTGTTCCCGCCCTGCACCAAACCAACCCCAGCGTCGTCACCGTGACGCCGCTGGCCCCAGTCCTGGCCTCCGGGCCGGTTCTGGCCACACATCCAAAGGAGGATGACCAGTGAGTGCACTGATTACCCCGGAGCTTGTTGCTCTGGACACCTATCTCGGTTCCGAGCCGAAAGACGTCATTCGGCACCTCGCCGAGCTCGTCGTCGGCGCCGGCCGAGCCACCGAGATCGAGTCGCTCTACGCGGATGCTCTCGCTCGCGAAGCGAAGACCGCCACCGGCATCCCGGGTGGCCTCGCCATTCCGCACTGCCGCTCTACGGCCGTGCTGGAGCCCACGCTGGCACTGGCTCGCCTCTCGACCCCGGTCGACTTCGGAGCTAAGGACGGCCCGGCCGACCTGGTCTTTCTCATTGCCGCGCCGGACGGCGCCGACCAGGAGCACCTGAAGATCTTGGCCAAGCTGGCCCGGTCGCTCATGAAGAAGGACTTCACCACCGCCCTGCGCGACGCGTCGACGCCGCAGCAGATCGTCGAACTCGTGGGCAACGTCGTCTCCCCGGTGCCGGTTGCCGCCGGCGCTCATGCCGGAGGCGCCGACAACGCGAACGCCGGCACCGGCCCCGCACGATCCGGCATGAAGCGCATCGTCGCTGTCACCGCCTGCCCGACCGGCATCGCACACACCTATATGGCCGCCGACTCTCTCGTGGCCGCGGCCAAGGCTGTCGGAGTCGACCTGCAGGTGGAGACCCAGGGTTCGGCCGGACTCACCCCGCTCGACCCCGCCGTCATCGCAGCGGCCGACGCCGTCATCTTCGCCGTCGACGTCGACGTGCGCGGCCGGGAACGCTTCGCCGGACTGCCCGTCATCAATGCCCCGGTCAAGCGCGGCATCGACGAACCCGGACGGTTGATCGAGGAAGCCCTCGCCGCCGCTCTCAACCCGAACGCCCGTCGTGTCAGTGGCACCGTGGACTTGGGTGGTTCGTCAGAGGAGAAGAGCGAGCACCTGGGCCAGAAGCTCAAGCGTGCGCTGCTCACCGGTGTCAGCTACATGATTCCGTTCGTCGCCGGCGGAGGCCTCCTGATCGCCCTGGGCTTCGCCCTCGGCGGCTTCGAGATCACCAAGGTCGCCGATGCGGTCGTCCTGAACAACAGCTTGTTCAATCTTCCCGATGGGGGCCTGAACATTTACCTGGGAGCGGTCTTCTTCAAGATCGGCGCCCTGTCGATGGGCTTCCTGGTTCCCGCGCTGGCCGGCTATATCTCCTTCGCCATCGCCGATCGCCCCGGCATCGCCCCCGGCTTCGTCGCCGGTGCCGTGGCCGGATTCATGGGTGCCGGGTTCCTCGGCGGCATTGTTGGCGGGCTGCTCGCCGGTGTCGTCGCGGTGAACATCGCCAGAATCAGCGTTCCGCGCTGGCTGCGCAGTCTGATGCCCGTCGTCATCATTCCGCTCATTGCGTCGATCGTCGCCTCCGGGTTGATGTTCATCGTGCTCGGCGGCCCGATCGCCCTGCTGACCGTAGGCCTCAGCGACTGGCTGAACGGCATGACCGGGGCATCCGCTGTCATTCTCGGTGTCATTCTCGGCCTCATGATGGCCTTCGACCTCGGCGGCCCGGTCAACAAGGTTGCCTACGCCTTCGCCGTTGCCGGCCTCGGCGCAGCCACCCTCGCCAACCAGGCACCGTGGCAGATCATGGCCGCGGTCATGGCCGCCGGCATGGTGCCGCCGCTCGCGATGGCCCTGGCCACCACGCTCGACCGCAAGCTGTTCAGCCTCGCTGAGCGAGAGAACGGCAAGGCGGCCTGGCTGCTCGGACTCTCCTTCATCTCCGAGGGTGCCATTCCGTTCGCCGCCGCCGACGTGTTCCGGGTGATCCCGGCCAGCATGCTCGGCGCTGCCGTGACCGGAGGTCTCTCGATGGCCTGGAACATCACGAGCAAGGCTCCGCACGGAGGAGCGTTCGTGTTCTTCGCCATCGACAACTTCTGGTTGTTCCTGCTCGCAATCGCGATCGGTACTGTTGTATCAGCGTTTACTGTCGTCGGACTCAAGCGCTACGCCGTGCGGAAGCGTCCGGTCGACGCTCCGGAGGCCGTGCTCGTCAACGCCTGATCCGGCGCAGTCACCGCGCGAACTGCCGGCGCCACGCGCGACTACAGTTCCGCAGTAAAGTAACGCCAGCCGCAGGCTGGGGATGAAGGAATCGAGGACGATCGTGCAGACGCTTTCAGACAGTGCCGGTGCAGACCAGGCACCGGCAGACGAGGCCGAGACCGGCCGCACCTTCGCCGGAGTCGGAGTCAGCCCCGGACGCATCATCGGTTCCGTCCTGTTGATGCCCAAGGCGGTGCGTGAACCTGCGGTGGGCGAGCTTCTGGCTGCGGGAACCAGCGCGGGAGACGCATCCGCTGCCCTGCGTACCGCAGCGAAAGCCGTGCAGGCCAACCTCACCGCACGCTCAGCCTCAGCCGTGGGCGCCGGCCGGGAGGTGCTGGAGGCTACCGCACTGATGGCGAATGACCCGATGCTGGTGAAGGCAGCCGTCAAGCTCATCACCAACGGCGCCTCGGCCGAACGCGCCATCTGGGACGCCGCGGCATCCGTTGCCGAGATGCTGCACAACCTCGGCGGCTACATGGCCGAACGCGCGACCGACGTGCTCGACGTACGGGGGCGAATCGTCGCCGAGCTGCGCGGCGTTCCCGCCCCCGGGATTCCCTTTTCGGAGACCCCGTTCATTCTGGTCGGCGAGGACCTCGCACCGGCCGACACCGCCACCCTCGACCCGGCGAAGGTCATGGCTCTCGTCACCGCCAGCGGCGGACCGCAGTCGCACACGGCCATCATCGCCCGCGCCCTCGGGCTGCCGGCCGTGGTCGCGGCCGTGGGGGTCGACGGTCTCACTGACGGCACCCTCGTCTTCGTCGACGGAGCCGCCGGCACCATTGTGGTGGACCCCGGCGCCGACGAGGTTGCCCTCGCCAAGTCGTGGGAGACGACTACCGCAGCCCTCGCTGTGTTCGACGGCACTGGGCGGCTGAAGGACGGCCACCTGGTTCCGTTGCTGTCGAACGTCGGCGGTGCCAAGGATGCGGTCAAGGCCGCAGCGGCCGGCGCCCAGGGCGTCGGGCTTCTGCGCACCGAGTTCTGCTTTCTGGAACGCGACACCGAACCCACCATCGCCGAACAGGTCGAGGCCTATCGCGGCGTGTTCGACGCTTTTCCGGGCAAGAAAGTGGTCGTGCGCACCCTCGACGCCGGCGCCGACAAGCCACTGCCATTTCTGACCGATGCCTCCGAGCCCAACCCGGCCCTCGGCGTGCGCGGCTACCGCACCGATTTCACCTCGCCCGGAGTGCTCGAACGCCAGCTACAAGCCATCGCGCAGGCCGTCGAGGGCACCAAAGCCCAGGTCTGGGTGATGGCGCCGATGATCTCCACCGCCGAGGAGGCCGAGCACTTCGCCTCCCTCTGCGCCACGGCCGGTCTCACCACGCCCGGAGTCATGGTCGAGGTCCCCTCCGCCGCCCTGACCTCCGCGAGCATTCTCGAACACGTCGACTTCGTCAGTCTCGGCACCAACGACCTCACCCAGTACGCCATGGCGGCCGACCGCCAGCTCGGCCAGCTCGCGGGACTCAACACGCCGTGGCAGCCCGCTGTGCTCCAGCTGATTCGGCTGACCGTGGCTGGGTCGGTCGACGAAGGCCACGACAAGCCCGTCGGGGTCTGCGGCGAGGCCGCGGCCGACCCAGCCCTCGCGGTCGTGCTGGTCGGCCTCGGCGTGGCGACCCTGTCGATGACCGCGCGGGCACTCTCCGCCGTCGCCGCTGTGCTCGCGAGCGTGACACTGGTCGAAGCAGAGCAGCTGGCCAAACTGGCCCTGTCGGCGCATTCGGCAGCGGATGCCCGTCGCCTCGTTCGCGAGAAACTGCCCATACTTATATCGCTGGGTCTCTAACCCGTCGCACCCGTTTCACCGCACGACTTTCACATGCCTACCCTGGAGGACCCCATGTCTGAACGAACCGCCGTCATTGCCAGCCGCGTCGGCCTACACGCTCGCCCGGCCGGAATTTTCGTCGCCGCCGTGGGCGAGCTGCCTCTCGAAGTCACCATTGCCATGGCCGGTGAGCCAGCCGACGATGCCATGGACGCCTCGAGCATCCTCTCGATCATGAGCCTCGGCGCCTCTAACGGCGACACTGTCGTGCTGCGGGCAGAAGGCGAGGGCGCCGATGAGGCTCTGGAATCCCTCGTTAAGATTCTCGAAACCGACCTCGACGCCGAATAATACCTGCTCCCCGTTTACCCATAATCCTTTACGACGCGCAACTAGGTACCTAAGCTAAGTAAACCTCGAGGGACTCTTCCTCGTGACCGGTGAACCTGCCGGAACCGGCACCATTTTCTGTGCGAGCGAAAAGGAACCTACCGTGACCGAACGACAGACGTACCTAGGCAATGTCGAGAGCTCCGACGAATCTGAGGAGCACACCATCAAGGACTGGACCGACCTCGGCCAGGAAATGTGGTCCTATCTCACCGGCCAGGGCGCAGCGATCAACTACAGCTTCATCGATATGGTCGTGGAGGTTCCCCGGGACATCGGTCCCGACGCCCCGCGCGCCGTGTGGAAGTTCAATGGCACCCTGCGCGTCACGACGAGCGACGAGAAATCCGTCGGCTCTGATCCCTTTCGGGGCTGATCGTGAGCTCCTTCTCGGGCTCGACGGCGGGCGGCGCACCAGCGAAACCGACCGTTAGCCTGCACATCGACCTGGCCTTCTCCATGATCGAACCGCCGGGTGCCGTCGGGGCTTCCACAGCCGAATCCCGCACTGACTCGACCGGGGCGGCGTTCGGGGATTCCTTCGGGGCAGCGGATGCGATGCAGGGCACGGTGACCGCCAACGGCACGGAAATCACCATCTTCACCAGCAACCCGGAAATGTTCGTGCAGGGCCGAGCCCTCAATCTGGACCCGTTGCGCGGGCTTGCGGCCGAATTGGCGGCGCGCGGCCTGACCGTGGCCGTCACCGGGCCGGTCGGGCTGATTGCCCGACTCGGCCACGTGCAGGCATCCGTTTCGCAACGCCTCATGACGCGATCGCCCCACATCGTGCTGGGGTCGCGGAACGCTCTTGGCCCGCTCGTGCAGGCTCGCCTGCGGGGAAAGTCGCGGATGCCGGTCGCCATTCCACTTCCGCCGTCGACGGTGTTTCCCCTCGCTCCGACCTTCGATCGACACCGCCGCGGCAAGATCACCACGACGCACTACACGCCGGGAAGCGGGCGTCCCCGCCTCATTTTCGTCGTGGGATCGGAGAATTGGAACGGGCAGATGCCCCGCGAATTCAACCTGCTGCCGGGAACCACGACGATCGGCTCCTCCGCCGACGCCGACCTGCAATTGCCAGGCTTGAAACCGTTGCACGCCGAGATTCGCCACGATCACAACGATGAGTACCGACTGTTTGCGATCGGTACCGTCGCGGGCAGCTCCCGGCCGACCGAGGACGGGCGCAGCATCGGCAACGGCCAGATCCTGCGCACCGGATCACGGCTGGAAATGGGCCCGTGGCGGATGGGCTACTTTCGGGAGGAATTCGCCGACCATGGCCGCCCCTTCGGCGGACGTGTCGGCGGCGAGTTGGCCGTCCAGAAACCGCAGCCACCGCGGCCGCGCGCCTGACCCGTGCTTTGAGGGTGCCAAACGTGCCGTGCAGCCTCACGAGGTGAAGAGGTCGGTCCAGACCGCTCGAGAACCCGATTCCCCGATGAGGGCAACGGTCACGGTGGCTCCCAGCGCGCTCACCACAACGACGACGTCGAGAAGGATCCGTACCGCGAGACGCCCGGAACGGCTCGGCACAGCGGAACCGAAGCGTGCTCCGTCAACCGCAACGTAGCGGTACCACACCCACTGCAGCACTGCCACGAGAAAGAGCGCGATCACCCACGGCAACAGTGTCTTACCAAGGGACGTGTGCGTGCCGAGTAGCGGGGTCACGTTGACCAGCCGTGACTGCAGCCACTCCCCCGCCTGCACAGCGAGCGGAACCAGCACCAGCGCGGCGAGGGCCACCAGGGGCGTCACAATGCCCAGTCGCCGTCGAGCGGCCGGCCAGAAGGCGGTGAGCAGCGCGCACAGTGCCGCCAGCGGCACCACGATCACGACCGCGTGCACGATCAGCACGTGCAGCGGCAGTCCGTTGAATTCCCAATCAATGTTCATGGTGTCTCCACTTCACAGCTCTGACTTCGGGGACTCCGAATGGGCGGGCGGGCCGCTCGGCCTGATCATTGCACGAATTTGCCGTCTCTTACCGACGGGAGCCCGTCTTCTGGCGCTTCGGCCGCCCGTAGTGCAAGGGTAGACGGGTGACCTATACCGAACCGTTCGTCTTCATCACCCGTCCGACTCTGCAGGGAACCTTCGGCATGACCGCCTCAACGCACTGGCTAGCGACGGCCTGCGCCCAGGCCGTGCTCGAGCGCGGCGGCAACGCCTTCGACGCCGTCGTTGCCGGCGCGTTCGTGCTGCACATCGTCGAGCCCCACCTGAATGGTCCCGGCGGCGACATGACCGGCGTCTTCGCGACGGCCAGTGAACCGGATGCCCCGCGCGTCTTGATGGGGCAGGGCCCGGCCCCAAAAAAGGCCACCATCGAGCACTACCGGTCGGAGGGCCTCGAGCTGGTTCCCGGGTCTGGCGTGCTCGCCGCAGCCGTTCCCGGCGCCGTCGACGCCTGGCTCGTGCTGCTGCGCGACTACGGCACCTGGGAACTGCCCGATGTGCTCGCGTTCGCCCTCGGATACGCGCGCGACGGGCATCCGATTCTGGGTCGGGTTGTCGCCACGATCAACTCCGTCGCGGCGCTGTTCACCGAGCACTGGCCCACCTCGGCGGCGCAGTGGATGCCGGGCGGTCACCTCCCCCGGGCCGGCGATCTCGTGACGAACGAGGCATGGGCGCGGAGCCTCGACCGTCTGCTCGCGGCGAGCGCCGATGCGGCCGTCGCCACCCGCGAGGGGCGCATCGACGCAGCCAGGCGGGAATGGCGGGAGGGGTTCGTGGCCCACGCCATCGTCGACTTCGGGCGCACGGCGCACCGGCATTCCTCCGGCACGGATCACGCCGGTGTCATGACCTTGGCGGATCTGGCCGGTTTCGAAGCGGGCATCGAGGACGCCACGACCGTCGTTTTTCGGGGCCACACGATCGCCAAGACCGGCACCTGGGGCCAAGGGCCGGCGCTGTTGCAGACACTGATGATTCTCGATGGCTTCAGTGACGAATACCTCGACCCGTCGACCGCGCTCGGCGCACACACGATCCTCGAGGCGCAGAAGTTAGCCATCGCCGACCGGGAGGCCTACTACGGCGACGCCGCTGAACCTATCGACACCGCACCCCTCAACACCGTGCCCACTAACACCGTGCCGCTGGATTACCTGCTCTCGGCCGACTATGCGGCCACCCGGCGGGCCCTCATCACGGATGCCGCCTCACACGAGTTCCGACCGGGTACCGTTCCCGGCCACACCCCGTATTACCCGGTGCTGCGCACCGAGTACACAACGGAGGCTCTGTCGACGCAGAGTGCCGGGGCATCCGCTGGGGTGGGTGAACCGACGGTGGCGACTCCGACGCGACCCGCACCGGGCAGCGCCGAGCCCGAGACGCTCTCGACCGGGGAACTGCGCGGTGACACCTGCCACATCGACGTCGTCGACCGTTGGGGCAACATGATCTCGGCAACTCCGTCGGGCGGCTGGCTGCAGTCGTCGCCGACCATTCCCGAGCTGGGATTCTGCCTCGGTTCTCGGCTGCAGATGACCTGGCTCGAACCCGGCGCACCCTCGGCGCTGACCGGCGGCAAGCGTCCGCGCACGACCCTCACCCCGACGCTCGTGCTCAAGGACGGGCAGGCGGTCACGGCGCTCGGCTCCCCCGGTGGCGACCAGCAGGACCAGTGGCAGCTGCTCTACCTGTTGCGCACGATTGTCGGCGGCTATTCGCCGCAGCAGGCGATCGATGCGCCCGCCTTTCACAGCACCTCATTTCCGGGCTCGTTCTGGCCGCGCACGTGGGAGCCCGGCGGCGCCGTGGTCGAGGATCGGCTGGGCGACGCGGTCATCACTGCGCTGGAACAGCGCGGCCACCGAATCACCCGCGCGGGCGACTGGGCACTCGGCCGCATTTCGGCGGTCACTCGCGACCCGCAGACCAGGCTGCTGCAGGCAGCGGCCAATCCGCGCGGGGCTCAGGGGTACGCAGCCGGTCGCTGATCACGCGCTGCCGGGAACAAAATATCACCGATTCATGTTTTTTGCTGTCCCCACGAAGGGGGAGGACATCGACTTGTCTATCCCCACTAGATTGGAGTTATCGAACCGATTACCCGAGTCGGCGATGGAACGGACAATCGTGAAAATGTTGCAGACAGAATGCCCAGAATGCCAGCAAATGGTATGGATCACGTCGGATACCCGATTCGCGACCTATCACTCGTTGGCCAACTCCACCAACGATTGCCCCGGCTCCCGCATGAACGTTCCGGTACCCCCCAAACAGACTGCTGCGAGCCGTCGGCGCGCGCAGGCCGAACTACTCGCCTGGACCCACGCCACCAGCGCGGTCAGCGCCGGCACCCACCAGGCCGCCTGACCCCTTGTTACCCGGGATCGACACCGATTAACCCGACCAATCGATGCCATCAGCCCCAACACACGGCGGTGCCGACCCGATCGCGGGTCGCACCGCCTTCTGTGTCTCTTCCTGCTCGCGAGAGCGGGAAATTCGTCGCTTCAGCACCCCCGAAGCAGCAAATTTCCCGCTCTCGCGCGACGTGACGGGGGGAATGGGGCTGGGGTAGCAGGAGATCGGACAGCACTGCGGCGAGCGCACGCGCACCGGCCTCGGCATCCGCGATCTCCACGTATTCCTCCGGCGAGTGCGACACCCCGGTGGGATTGCGTACGAACAGCATCGCGGTCGGCACGAACTGGGTGAGAATTCCCGCGTCGTGACCGGCGCCGGTGTGCTGCACCGGGCATCCGGCAATATGAGGCTCAGGCGATCCCGCAGCACCGTGTCCAAGCTCACGGTGCGACTGAGGTACTCCTCGGTGAGCTGAACCGTGTCAGCGGGTGCGGCGAGAGCCCCCAGCAGCCGGAATGGTCACGGGCGCACCCGGAACTGCTGCGGCACCGACCCGATGCCGGTCGCGAGGTCGGCGGCGAGCTGACCGATCACCGGGGCGAATTTGGCGCCGTGCCCCGAGCACGGCGAGAGCAGGGTGATGTTGTCAACGCGGTCGATGATGAAGTCCTCGGTGGGCGTGTTGGTGAACAGGCACGTGGTCTCCGCGTAGGGTGTGTGGTCGAGTCCCGGCAGGTAGCGGGCCACGTAGTCGACGACACGATCGCGGTTGGCCGCTCCCAGGATGCCGTCCTGGTCGGCGGCCGAGGCGAGGGGCCTGCCTCCGTTGTACTCGGCGATCTTCTGGCCGCGAAACGAGGCGTCGCGGCCGCCCGGCAGCCCGTACACCTGCATGCCGTCCATCCTGTGGATGAAGGTCGGCCAGCGGCCGGCACTGTCAGGGTCGACGTAGGGAAAGTGATAGGCCTGCTCCTGCATGACCGTGATCACGGGGATCTGCGCACGGAAGGCGCTCGGCAGCGGCAGTTCGCCGAGCAGGCTCGGCAGCCAGCCGCCGGCACTGACGATCACGTTCTCGGCGTCGACGGACTCCCCGGTGTCGCTGTGCACCCGGTATCCAGTGGCCGTCTCGGTTACCTTGGCCACCGGCCAGTCGCTCCGTAACTGAGCGCCCGCCCCGAGGGCCAGCTCGACCATGGTGGTCACGGCCGTCTCAGCGTCGATGACCCCGGCGCCTGGGTGCCAGAGCACCGGGGTGTCGAAGGCGATCTGCGGCCAGCGCTCGCGGGCAGCATCCGCTGTGAGCAGGTCGTGCTCGATGCCGGCAGCCCGCAGCACCCGGGCGAGCACTTCGGGCTGGCGCAGCGCCCCGTAATCGACCGAACCGGTGGGGGTAATCAGCTGCCGCCCGCTCAGCCGGGTCAGTTCGTCCCAGCCGAGTCTGGCCTGCTGCACGAGACCGGTGTAGAAGGCATCGGGGTAGGCGTAGCGAAAGATACGCGCCGACCCGTGCGAGCTTCCGGCATCGTTGGCGGGGGTGGACCGCTCCAGAATGGTGACCTCGTGCCCGCGGCTGGCGAGCTGCCAGGCGGTGGCCGCGCCGGCCAGGCCTGCCCCGATCACGACGTACTTCGAACTGCTCGGTGCGGTGGGAATGCTGGGTGCCGTGGGAAGGCTCGGTGCTGTGTTCGGTACGGAACTCACTGCATGCTCCTGCTCGGTGACAATCGATGATGGGGGAAAGGGCGAATGCTTACGGTGCCAACACGACGTTGGCGTCGCCGTGCCTGGATGCCGAGCAGCTCGACGCCGCCTCCGGAGAACAGGCCGCTGCGACCGTTGGGGCGGCATCCGTTGCGAAACCCGATCAACAGGCTACCGACCAGGCCGCCGACCATGTGCACACCCACGACGTCGACAGAGTGTGACCGGGAGTCACGAACAGGTAAATGCAGTGCACTCGAAGCAAGGACGGCCCGCGATGCGCGCGATTGCAACGGATGCATAACAAACCGACCGACCGGGAATGACTGACTGCCCGGCGAGGGTAAACTCACGTTTTGCATTTTTATCAGCCTCTTCTCAGGCCATCCCACGTACGGTTACACACGGAGTTCCCCCACTCCAACGATTGGCCCCGGTATATTTCTCACCTCCCCCCAGGCGAGAAGTACCGGGGCTTTTTCGTGGTCTCTGGCCCGGCCGGATGTCGATCGCGCGTAACGTTCAGCGCCGAATGGCGCAACGGGCCTAGCGTGGAGGAATGAGCCCTCGCACCGAACCGACACCCACCACGAGCCCGGCACCGCGGCCCGACAAACATAACCCCGCCACCCTGGGCTTTCAGACCCAGTCGGTGCACGCCGGCAACGCGATCGATGCCGGGTCGGGCGCGCTGCGCACACCGATCGTGATGGCGAACTCGTACGCCCTGCCGGAAGACCCGTCAACGTTGAGCTGGTCGGGCGCGATCCCCGGCCTGTATACCCGCAACACCGGCACCAACCAGGAGGGCCTGCAGCAGAAGCTCGCCGTGCTCGAGGGCGGCGAGGATGCCGTGGCGATGGCCAGCGGCGTCGCCGCCCTGCACGCCGTGTTCTTCACGCTGCTGAAGAGCGGCGACCACGTCGTGGTGGCCAACGTGACCTATGAGGCCTCTTATCGGTTGTTCACCGAGCTGCTGCCCGAGAAGTACGGCATCGAGGCCACCTTCGTGGACGCGACGGACCTCGCGGCGGTGCGCGGCGCCATCCGCTCGTCGACGCGGCTGATTCACATTGAGACGGTCGGCAACCCCACAACCGCGGTAACGGATGTCGCGGCCGTTGCGGCCATCGCGCACGAGGCCGGCGCGCTGCTCTCCATCGACAACACGTTCACGCCGCCGCCGTTGTTTCGGCCGATCGAACACGGAGCCGACCTCGTCGTACACTCGCTGACCAAGTACATCAACGGGCACGGCGATGCGATGGGCGGCGCCGTGATCGGCCGGGCGGAGCTAATTCGCCGGATCAAGCTCGACGCGATGGTCGATGTCGGCGGGGTGATCAGCCCGTTCAACGCCTGGCTGATCATGCGCGGTTCGGTCACCCTGCCCCTGCGCATTCGGCAGCACTGCGACTCAGCACTGGGCATCGCCCGTTTTCTGGAGTCCGACCCGCGAGTCGCGTATGTGGCCTACCCGGGTTTAGCGTCGCATCCGCAGCACCCCGTGGCACTGCGGCAACTGCCGCACGGGTTTGGCGGTATGCTCGCCTTCGCCGTCAACGGCCACAAGGCGGCGCAGAACCGGTTCGTCGCGAACCTGCGCGTGATTACCTCGGCCGTGTCGCTCGGCCACGACGAGTCGCTCATCGTTCACGTGGACAATTCCGGGCCGCGCGTCGCGGCCTACCCGGCTGCGTTCCGCGAGTTCGGGCACCTGCGCTTCTCGGTGGGCCTCGAAGACACCGCGGACCTGGTGGCGGATCTCGCGGCGGCCCTCGATGCGACGTTCTCGGTTGCTGCCTAGCCGGGTGCGGGCTTAGGCGGCCAGGGCGTTCGCGACCAGGGCCTCGGCGAGCGCTCGGGCGTCGTGCTGGGCGGCGAGGGAAGCCAGCAGCAGACCGAGCTGGTCGGCCGGGGCATTGGGTGCCTCAGGGTGCCACTGCACGCCAACGATCGGCGCGGTCTCGTGTTCGAGGGCCTCGATCAGGCCGTCGGGAGCGTGGGCGGCGGAAACCAGGCCGGCACCGAGGCGGTCGACGATCTGGTGGTGCGCGCTCTGCACCGAGATATCGACCCGGCCGAGGCTCAGGCTCAGGGTACTGTCGGCGGCCAGGATCACGCCGTGAGTGGAGAGGATCTGGTCGATCGGCACGCCGACATTCTTGTGGATGCCGTCGTCAATGTGCTGCACGAGGCTGCCGCCGAGGGCGACGTTGATGATCTGCAGCCCGCGGCAGATTCCGAGCAGCGGGGTTCCGAGGGCGAGGGCACGCTGCACGAGAGCAATCTGGCCCTCGTCGGCGGTGGCGAAGTGGTGCGTCTCGCCCTCGTAGCCCGTGGCACCGCCGTAGAAGTGGGGCGTGATGTCTTCGCCGCCGACGATGACGAGGGCGTCGGCATCCGCTGTGAGGCGCAGCAGGTCGGCGGGAGTGACGTCGGCCGCGGCGACGCGGGCGACAGCCCAGCCCGCCGTTTCGGCCTCGGTGACAACGCGAGCGTTGAGCACCTGCACCTTGGCGTGATACGCCGGGCGGTCGGGACGCTCGGTGGTGACCTCGACGACGACGAGCATCCGGTCGGTGAATTCTTGGTTCATGCCGGCTCCCGTCGGTGTCGATCTTCTTGCGTTGGTTCTATTTTGGGTGGGGCGCGCGTGGCACGTGAGCGTCCCTGTAACACAGGGCAACATCACGACCGGAGCGGATTTTTGGCGGTTCCCAGACTCGCGTCTGTCGCTCACCCTAAACTTTGCAACAGGCACGCACGTTCCTGGCGAGACCTCGCCCAGGGTCACTCCTTTGAAAGGACCTCCGAATGACCAAGCAGTCCATTTTCGGCCGTATTTCCCAGCTCGCGAAGGCGAACATCAACGCTATCCTCGACTCGGCGGAAGACCCGGCGAAAATGCTCGATCAGATGGTGCGGGACTTCTCGAGCAGCATCTCCGACGCCGAGAGCGCGATCGCCGAGACCATCGGAAACCTGCGCCTGCTCGAAGACGACCACCGCGAAGACCAGGAAGCCGCCGTGGAGTGGGGCGACAAGGCCCTCGCGGCCAGCCGCAAGGCCGACGAACTGCGCCTGGTCGGCAACGCTGCCGACGCCGACAAGTTCGACAACCTCGCCAAGGTAGCGCTGGGTCGCCAGCTGACCTCCGAGAAGGAGGCTAAGACCGCCGAACCGCAGATCCAGTCGCAGACCGCCGTGGTCAACCAGCTCAAGACCGGCCTGAACGCCATGAAGGAGAAGTTGGTGCAGCTCACCAACAAGCGCGCCGAGTTGATCGCGCGTTCCAAGACCGCCAAGGCGCAGGCGCAGGTGATGGACGCCGTCAAGAGCATCGACATGATGGACCCTACGAGCGAGGTCAACCGTTTTGAAGACAAGATCCGTCGCGAAGAAGCCCGCGTGCGCGGCGCCCAGGAGCTCGCAGCGTCGAGCCTCGACGCCCAGTTCGAAAGCCTCGACGACCTCGGCGAGTTGACCGAGGTGGATGCCCGCCTGGCGGCCCTCAAGGCCGGCAACAACGCCGCCATCGAGAGCTAGTCGCTGAGTAGACAACTTTGATGGGTTGTGGCCCCGTAACACCCGTCAAATTCGTCGAGTGAGCGTTCGAGCATCCGCTTCGCAAGAAATTCGCTGCTGGCGAAGCGGATGCTGCCACCCCCGGCCGCTGCGCCATACTGAGGTATGGCTCCCACCTTCGTTGTAGTGCCGCAGTGGCAGGGTTCGATTTCTCCGCGCGCGATGCGCCTGGTCGACGGGGCGGCGGCCATTCAGGGCGACCTGCCGTTCTCGGCCACCCGCCTGGTCGACGTGCCGGTCGAGGCCGGTGATGCGCTCGATACCGGGGTACATCGGTTCTCCGCGATCGCGCAGGTGCGCCAGCGCCACACCAAGATTTTGAAGGACACCACCGACTGGGCGCTCTCGATCGGCGGCGACTGCGGCATCGCGCTGGCCGCGGTGGAGCACGCGGCACGCACACATCCGGGCGATCTGGCCGTGGTGTGGTTCGACGCCCACCCCGACCTGCACACCCCTGAATCCTCGCCGTCGGGCGGATTCTGCGGCATGGTGCTGCGCGCGATCAGCGGCGAGGGTCCGGCCGAACTCGAACTGGCCGCCGCAAGCACCGTGCCGCTGCAGAACGTGGTGCTGGCCGGCATTCGCGACGTCGACGACGCCGAAGACGAGCTGCTGCACGAACGCAGCCTGGTGAGCGTGTCGTGCTCAGAGCTGACCGACCCGTCCGCGCTCGTCGCGGCGATCGCGGCGACCGGCGCCACACACGTCTTCGTGCACATCGACCTCGACGTGCTCGACCCGTCGGCGCTCGACGGCCTGAGCGACCTGATTCCGTTCGGGCTAAGCGTGTCCGATCTCGGCGGTGCGATCACCGCGCTTCGCGCCGAGTTCACCCTCGCCGGCGCGACCATCACCGGGTTTGCGCCCGCCTCGCCCGAGGCGGCGAACGACGACCTGCCGAGCATCCTGCGCATTATCGGGGCGCTCACCCGCTGATCGAACTGTACGAAATCACACCGATCAATGGAGGCCCCATGACCGACCAGCCCCGCATTCTCACCGAACGCCGCGGCCACATTCTGCTGATCGGGCTGAATCGGCCCGAGAAACGCAATGCCGCCGATTTCGCCCTGCTTCAGCAGTTGTCCCTCGCCTACGGTGAGCTCGACCGCGACCCAGAGCTGCGCGTCGGCCTGGTCTACGCGGTCGGCGAGCACTTCACCGCCGGGCTCGACCTCGCCGACATCGGGCCCAGGCTCGGCCCGAACGGGCTCGAGCTGGTGCCGGAGGGCGGCATCAATCCGTGGCAAGTGGATGGCCAATCCCTCAGCAAACCGGTCGTCATCGCCGTGCAGGGCACCTGCCTCACCCTCGGCATCGAGCTGATGCTCGCGAGCGACATCGTGGTCGCCGCCGAGTCGACCCGGTTCGGGCAGATCGAGGTGGCGCGCGGAATTCTGCCGTTCGGCGGCGCGACCATTCGGTTTCCGCGCGCTGCCGGCTGGGGCAATGCCATGCGCTGGCTACTCACCGGCGACCTGTTCGATGCTGCCGAGGCGCACCGCCTGGGCCTCGTGCAGGAGATCGTGCCCGACGGCACCCAGTTCGACCGCGCCCTCGAACTCGCCGAGAAAATCGCCGCCCAGGCGCCCCTCGCCATCCAGGCCACGCTCGCCAACGCTCATCTTGCCCAGCGGGAGGGGGCAGCATCCGCTGAGGCAACGCTCCAACCCACCCTCGCCCGTCTGGTGGCGACCGAGGACTCCCGAATCGGCATGCAGTCCTTCCTCACCCGAACCGCCGCAGTCTTCGTAGGTCACTGACCCTCCTCGTTTCGGGACGGGGACCTGGCCCCGACCACGGGCCCAGTTTAGAAACTGGGCCCACGTTCATAGGGTGGCCGCAGAGTCCCCAGGAGGCCCTTATTCGGCACTGGCGATGCCGTTGGGGTGGCCGAAACCGGCCAACACCGTCATGACAGCATCGATCACGCGCACATCAGCGAGGAGACGAAAGTGCCCACCGGTGTCGATTTCAAAGTTTCTCGCTCCGGCAAGTGCGCTTCCTTCCGGAATGTGCGGGTCGAACCGAGCAAAAATGGACGTGATTTTGCGGTTCGTTTTGGTGTTCTCATTTAGCCCGATGATGTGTTTGTTTCTCGCAGCGAAGGACCGGAGGCTCGGCGGGAGCATATATTTTGCGTAGGTGGAGCCGGAGAAGGGGGCAGCTACTGCGATCATTCCTGCAATGCGCGAGTCGGCGTCGTGCCCGATCATCACAAATTTTCCGATCAGCCCGCCCTTGCTGTGCGCGAGGAGGACAACGTCGGTCAAGTGCTCGTCGGCGATAAAATCTGCAACGTGCCGAGCAGCGTCGGGAACGGAGGCGATATTCCAGGACAGCCGGTCGACGACGTACACGGGGTGGCCGGCATCGTGAACCCGCTTGATCAGCGGCTGGAGAAACTTCCACGTCTCGTACACTCCGGGAATGATCACGACCGGACAACCGTCGCCCGTCTGAAAGCCGCGAGGGCTCTCGCGCGATGTGAGCGCACGTAGCTGCCTGTTGGCGGCGTAGGCGTAGTCCTGGGCCCACGACAGCAGATCACGGATGCCGACGGTCATTTCACGGGTCTGCGCCGACACCCGCGAACTGCACGATGTGGTCCGCGACCCGATCGGCAGCACTGTAGTGAACGAGGTGACGGTGCCCCGCAATTTCCACGAGGCGCCCATGGGGTGAATTGTGCACGAGACGACTGCACCAGCCTCGTCGTGCTACCGGGTCATCGCTGCCCCTTAAAACCAGCACGGGCGCGGCCACGCGCACAAGGCGCTCATCGGTCGCATAGGCGAGCATGGCACTGAGCGTTTTGGTATACCACAGCGGGCCGCATCGCGCGTAGTCGCCGAAAACCAATATGTTCGCACGCAGCGGTTCCTTGAGCGTGTCCCTGCACAGGTCGACGGCCTGGGCCACAACTGTTCGACGGCGAGCATCGACAACCGGCCCGATCAACACGAGCTGGGAAACCAGCTCGGGCCGTTGAACGGCAAGTTCTGTGACGAACTGGGCGCCCATCGAATGGCCGACCATGACGCAGTTCGTCACGCCGAGCGTGTCCAGGAAGATACCGAGCAGGTGCGCGTAATCCTCGACCCATAAACGGTGTTGCGGTGTTCTCATCCCGCCAAAGCCCGGCAGATCCACCGAGTAGGTTCTGTGCCCGGCTGCGATAGCGCGGTGCAGTGGGACGGAATACCGGTGTGAGGTTCCAATACCGTGCACGATAACGAACACGGGCGTGCTGACCGCGACCAATGGTCCAGGTGAATAATGCACTCCGAATTCACAACCGTCCAGTTCGATCCGACGGGTCGGTGGGGACGGTACCAGGCGACCTGGCGAGTGGACCAACGACTGCGGGGGTATCGGAGTCGTCATGAGCTCGAAGGAAATTTGATGGTCAGGCCGCCCGGATTCACCCGGACATCGAACGCTGCTGCTTCGCCGAATCCATCGCCGTCAAGTTCGATCTGCTCCGGGCGTTCCAGCCGAATGCTGAGTTCTTCGGCCCGCACGTACCGCAGAGCGCTGACCTCCCCGGTCATCAGAGCGCGACCGGCCCTGGTGCGTCTCAGAACGCCGTTCTCCCAGATCACCTTGACGAAGATTTGCACCCAGCCAACGAATCCCTCCGGGCGTAGCAACGCGATGTCGAACTGCCCATCATCCACAGCGGCGTCGGGCAGCAGCACGATGTTCGATGGAAGCGACCCGCAATTGGCGACGATGATGGTGTGCGCCCGGGTTGCGCGGGTCGGACCACGATTGAGGCTGTACCGAAACCGCAGCTCATGCTTGTCCCGCAAAGTCGTGGCGAGAGCTGTGACGTAGGCCAGCCAACCCGCCTTCTTCTTCAGGTCGTCATCGGTGTTGGCCAGCATTTTCGCGTCCAGTCCCAGCCCGGCCATGACGAGGAACACATGACTGGTCTTGGCCCCGTCTGCACGTGTGATCTCGAGCATTCCCAGGTCGATCTTGCGATCGACGCCGGTGAAGGCGGTGTGCACGGAGAGTTCAACATCATCCAGACTGAGATCCAGATTGCGTGCCAGGAGGTTTCCGGTTCCGGACGGAATCAGCGCCAGGGGAACAGCTCCGTCCTTGAGCCCCTCGGCAACGGCCCGAACCGTGCCATCGCCGCCGGCAACGATGACCACCGAGGCGCCCGACTCGAGCGCTTCCGCCGCGCGACCCTGCCCCGGATCATCCTCGCTGGTTGAAAGCCAGATGGTCTGATCCCAGTCGTTTTCAGTTTCCTCGTGCCCGACGACAGCTTTCATCGCATCCAGATCGATCTTGATCGGATTGTAGATAACGGCAGCATGTCGGCGATTGGACGTGGACGCTACGTCATTCATAAAGACCTCCGGATATTGTTCGACGGCCAGGCATGGAGCTACAGTAGCTGAATTGTGATCACCTTCGACCCCCCGAGCGGCAAATGCGAATTGTCCGCGGGGTGGCGATTTTTCGTCTGCGCGCGGAGCGGATGACCCGTTCCCGCTACAACCCACCCCGAACGTCACAACCTCGGCTAGGCTGCTCCAAACCCATCGCCACCCGTCAAGGAGATTCAATGTCGAGTCAGAGCTACGACGTCATCGTGATCGGCGGCGGCGCCGTCGGCGAGAACGTCGCCGACCGCACAGCGCAGGGCGGCCTGAGCACGGTCGTCGTCGAGAGGGAACTGGTCGGCGGTGAATGCTCCTACTGGGCCTGCATGCCCTCCAAGGTGTTGCTGCGCAGCGGTGCCGCCCTCGCTGCGGCCCGCCGAGTGCCCGGCGCCGCCGAGGCCGTCACCGGAACCGTCGACGTGCGCGCCGCCCTCAAACAACGCGACTCCATCGCCAGCAACTGGAAGGACGACGGCCAGGCGAAATGGCTCGACTCCGCCGGCATCGCCCTCGTTCGTGGCCACGCTCGACTGACCGGAGTCAAGGAAGTCACCGTGACCGCAGCGGATGGGGCGGTGACCGTTCTCACCGCCACCCACGCCGTCGTCGTCAGCACCGGATCGGCGGCGGTGCTGCCCGATATCCCCGGCCTCAAAGACATCGAACCGTGGACCAGCCGTGACGCGACGAGCGCCCAGCAGATTCCGCAACGCCTCGCGGTGATCGGCGGAGGCGTCGTCGCCGCTGAGATGGCCGCAGCCTATGCCTCGCTCGGCTCGGCGGTGACCGTCATCGCGCGCAGCCCCCTGCTCGGCGGGCAGGAACCCTTCGCCGGCGAACTCGTCTCCGCCGCCTTGATAGAAAATGGCGTCACCATACTTGTCGGCCCATCCACTACCGCGGCGCACCGCGACAACGACGGCGCGGTCGCCCTTACCCTCGATGACGGCAGAACGGTCACGGCCGACCGAGTGCTCGTGGCCATCGGCCGTACGGCGCAGACGCACGACCTCGGCCTTGAGACGGTCGGCCTCAACGGCGGTGACTGGCTCGACGTGGACGACACGCTACTCGTGCAGGGCGACTCCCCCGCCCTCTCCGGCGACTGGCTCTATGCCACCGGCGACGTCAACCACCGGGCCCTCCTCACCCACCAGGGCAAATACCAGGCCCGTGCGGCCGGCGACGCGATCGTGACCCGTGCGGCTGGCGGGCCGGTCGATGATGCCCCTTGGGGCGCCCACGTCGCGACGGCTGACCACGCCGCCGTTCCGCAGGTGACCTTCACTGACCCGGAAGTGGCCTCGGTCGGGCTGACCGCAGCATCAGCCGTGAAGGCGGGGTATCGCATCCGCATTCTCGATTACGACCTCGCCAACCTCGGCGGCGCCTCGGTGCTCGCCGTCGGCTACGTAGGCAAGGCCCGAGCCATCGTCGATCTTGATCGGGAGGTGCTGCTCGGGGTCACCTTCGTCGGGCAGGACGTCGCCGAACTGCTGCACTCGGCCACGGTCGCCGTCGTCGGCGAAGTGCCGATCAACCGGCTGTGGCACGCGGTGCCGAGCTACCCGACCCTCAGCGAGGTGTGGCTGCGTCTGCTCGAGGCCTACGGACGCCCGGGGTTCACCGACACAGCTGAAGAATAGGCTGAACGGATGCGCCGCCTTCTCTTCGACTCAACCATCAGCCGTGCCGGCTATCTCTACGCAACCGCGTTCGGGCTGGTCTGGGGCTCGATCTGGAGCACCGGCCGCGTCGAACGCAGGGCTGGACTGTATGTGTTTCGCGGCATGCCCGCGTGGACTTTCGGTCGCGGCGGCTCCTGCGTCGGCGGCTGCTACCTCACCAGCCAGAACGTCACCGCGGCCGTGCTCGAGCACGAAGCCGTGCACAAACACCAGTGGCAGCGCTTCGGAATGGTCTTTCCGCTGCTCTACGCCGTCGCCGGGCGCAATCCGCTGAAAAACCGTTTCGAGATCGAGGCCGGCCTGAAAAACGGCGGCTACCTCCGCTAGTTCAGCCAGCCCCTAAACACGCCATTTACGACCCTTCCGAGCGACAGCGCAGACACAACCGCCCGGCCTGCGAACAGGCCGGGCGGTTGTGATCAAACGAGACGAGCTACTTCGCGGCGACGTATTCCGCGTCGACGGCAGCAGCTTCGGCGAACACGGCGAGATTCGCGCGCAGCTTGGCGCCGAGGTCGGCGTCAACGCTGGTCCAGTACCAGATAGCGCGCTCAGTGACCTCGGGGCGAGTCACTCCGCTGATGGCACCGGTGATGGTGTCGAGGAACCGGGCCTTGGCAGCGTCGTCGTAAACCTCGCGGTACAGCGTTCCGGCCTGGCCGAAGTCGCTGTCCTCACTGCGCAGGGTGGCGGCGGCACGCAGCAGCGTTCCGTCGCCTTCCCAGGCGCCCTCGCCGGCAGCGGCCGGGTCGGCGACGGGGCCACCGAGGGAGTTGGGTGCATAGTTCGGTACGTCGGCTGAGTTGAAGTGGTGACGCTGCGCGCCGTCCTGCGAGTAGTTGTTCACCGGGCTCACTGGAGCGTTGATCGGGAGCTGCGCGTAGTTGGTGCCCACACGATAACGCTGAGCATCCGGGTAGGAGAAGATGCGCGCCATGAGCATCTTGTCGGGGCTCGCCGCGATTCCGGGAACGAGGTTGGCCGGTGAGAACGCCGCCTGCTCGATCTCCGCGAAGAAGTTCTCCGGGTTGCGGTTGAGGGTGTGGGTACCCACCGGGATCAGCGGGAAGTCGGCGTGCGGCCAGACCTTGGTCACGTCGAACGGGTTGAACCGGTAGGTGTTGCCCTGCTCGTACGGCATGACCTGCACGGACACGTTCCACGACGGGAAGTTGCCGGCGGCGATGGCGTCGGAGAGGTCGCGACGGTAGTAGTCGGCGTCCGCTCCGGCGATGAGTTCGGCCTCTGAGCCTTCCATCTCCACGTTGCCCTGGTTGGATTCGAAGTGGTACTTCACCCAGAAGCGTTCGCCGGCAGCGTTGATCCACTGGTAGGTGTGTGAGCCGAAGCCGGGCATTTCACGCCAGGAGCGCGGCAGGCCGCGGTCGCCCATGAGGTAGGTGACCTGGTGGGCCGACTCCGGGGAGAGGGTCCAGAAGTCCCACTGCATGTTCGCATCGCGCAGGCCGGTGCCCGGCAGGCGTTTCTGCGAGTGGATGAAGTCGGGGAACTTGATGCCGTCGCGAATGAAAAACACCGGGGTGTTGTTGCCGACGATGTCGTAGTTGCCCTCGGTCGTGTAGAACTTCACCGAGAAGCCGCGCACGTCGCGCCAGGTGTCTGGGCTGCCCTGTTCGCCGGCAACGCTGGAGAAGCGCTGCAGGGTCGGGGTGACGGTGCCCGGCTGGAACACGGCCGCGCGGGTGTACTTGGAGACGTCGCCGGTGACGACGAACTCGCCGTGCGCTCCGCCGCCCTTGGCGTGCACGATGCGCTCCGGAATGCGCTCGCGGTTGAACTGGGCGAGCTTTTCGACCAGGTAGCGGTCGTGCAGCGCGGTGACGCCGTCGGCGCCGACGGTGAGGGAGTGCGCGTCGCTGGCGACGGGCGTTCCCGTCTGGTCGGTTGTAGGCTTGATAGTCATGGTGCTCCTTGAGTGTGGATCAGCAACGCGAGGTTGACGGAGGAAGTTTAGGGGTTCGAGGTGTCGAGCTGGCACTGTGCGCAGAGGCCCCAGTAGATGACCTCGGCGGCGCGCACGTCGAAACCGAGCGCATCCGCCGGGGTGAGGCAGGGAGCGTGGCCGACGGCGCAATCCACGTCGTGCACCACACTGCACCGGGTACAGACGATGTGGTGGTGGTTGTCGCCGACCCGGCGTTCGAACAGCGCGGGCGAGCCGGCCGGTTCGATCTTGCGCACCAGCCCTGCGGTGCCGAACGACGCGAGCACACCGTAGACAGCCTGCAGCGACGTGCCGGGCAGGTCTGCGTGCACCGCGCCGAACAGGGCCTCTGCGTTCGAGTGCGGCATAACGGTGAGGGCACGCAGCACCGCCAGTCGCGGCGCAGTCACCTTGAGTCCGGCCGAACGGATGCTGTCAGCAAGCAACTCGGCGTCGGCCGCGGCCAGGCGACGGCCTGCGTGGTCCTGGCTCGAATCGATCGTTGTCATGAGTCAACCCTAGCATTTGTTTTGAGTGAATCAAAACAAATGCCATCAGGGTCTCATTTACCTAGCTAGGATAGCGATCATCGAGGTTCTGGGAGGAACTGTGCTCGCCATCACCAGCTTCATCACCGGCAAACGCACCGCCTGGGCGGTTCTGCTCGGCACGATCATTGCCGTTGGACTGCTGTTCGCGCTGCTTCCGGCCAATGAATCCGCCGATTTTCCAGCCGCCGGCCTGCCGGAGAGCAGCCAGGCCGCGCAGGTCACGAAACTTCTCGCCGAGTTTCCGTCGGCCGATCAGACCGCGGCGATCGTGGTCTGGAGCCGCGACGGCGAAGACCTCACGGCGGCCGACAAGACCGCGATCACCGCCGCCGCCGAGAACCTCGGCGCCGCGTCGATCGCCCCGCGGGCAGCGACGCCCCAGTTCAGTCAGGATGGCCAGGCGGCGCTGAGCGTGGTGCCGCTTCAGGCTGCCACGGCCACTGCCGATATTGAGAAGACGGCCACCGACATCCGCTCTACGGCGTCGACCGGCCTGCCCAGCGATGTCAACGCCTATGTCACCGGGCCGGTCGGTTTTCAGGCCGACATCACCAACGCCTTCGCCGGAGCCGACTTTCGCCTGCTGCTGGTGACCGTGATCGTGGTCGCAGTGCTGCTGATCGTGACCTACCGCAGCCCCGTGCTCTGGATCGTGCCGCTCGTCGTGGTTGGCCTGGCCGACGGCCTGGCCGGCAAGGTGGCCGGCGCGCTGGCCGAGCCGCTCGGTTTCGCCCTCGACGCCTCGATCTCGGGTATTCTCTCGGTGCTGGTGTTCGGCGCCGGCACCAACTACGCCCTGCTGCTCGTGGCCCGCTACCGCGAAGAGCTGCTGCACACCGAGAACCGCAACGTCGCGATGCGCACCGCAGTGACGAGCGCCGGCCCCGCCATCGCGGCCAGCGGCGGCACGGTCGCGCTGAGCCTCGCGACCCTGGTCTTCGCCGAGCTGGCCGGCAACCGGGCGCTCGGAATCGCCTGCGCGATCGGCGTGATCATCGCCATTCTGTTCGCCCTGCTCGTGCTGCCGGCGGCCCTCGTGGTGTGCGGGCGCGGCCTGTTCTGGCCGTTCATTCCGCGGGTGCAGCCCGTGTCCGTCGCCCCGCGCACCGGCCTCTGGACCCGGCTCGGTCGCGGCGTGGCGAGGCACCCGGCCATCGTGACGGTCGTGTCCGTTCTGGCGATCGGCTCTCTCGCGTTCGGGCTGAACGGCGCCGCCGTCGGATTGTCCCAGGCCGACCAGCTGCTCGGAAACCCGGAGTCGGTCGTTGCGCAGGAGATCGTGGACGCGTCTTTTTCGGCGGGGCTGACCAGCCAGACGGTTGTACTGGCGCCGGATGCGGCATCCGCTGACGCGGTGGCGGTCGCCCTGAAAACACCGGGGGTTTCCTCGGCGGTGGCCGGCGAGAACTCCGGCGGCCTCACCCGCATCGACGTCACGCTCGAGGGCGAACCGGGCAGCGACGAAACCTTCACGGCCATCGCCGCGCTGCGCACCGATTTAGCGGATGCCCCGGCCGCAGTCTCGCAGTCGCTCGTCGGCGGCAGCGATGCCACGGCCCTCGACACGAAGACCAGCGCCGAGCGCGACCAAGACCTGATCCTGCCGCTGATCCTCGGCATCGTCTTTTTGATCCTGGCGCTGCTGCTGCGCTCACTCGTGGCTCCGGTGCTGCTCATCGTGACCGTGCTCGGCACCTTCTTCGCGAGCCTCGGCGCCTCGAACCTAATCTTTCAGAACCTGCTCGGTTTCACGGCGTTCGACACCAACGTTGTGCTGTTCGCGTTCCTGTTTTTGGTGGCACTCGGTGTGGATTACAACATCTTTTTGACCACCAGGGCCCGCGAAGAGGCCAAGCGCTACGGCACCCGCGAGGGCATGGTGCGGGCGCTCTCGTCAACCGGCGCGGTGATCACGAGCGCCGGAATTCTGATCGCGGCGGTGTTCGCCGTGCTCGGGGTGCTGCCGGTCGTGGCGCTCACCCAGATCGGCGTGATCGTCTGCATCGGGGTGCTGCTCGACACCCTCGTGGTGCGCACCGTACTGGTCCCGGCGATAGTGTTTCTGGTCGACGACCGGTTCTGGTGGCCGTCGCGGCCGGTGGCGACCCGCCGCTAAGTCAGGCCGACCCGGCTGGCTGGCTCTACTTGCCCGCTAGGCCGGCTCCGGCGGCACCCTATCCTGCCAGCGGATGCGCCGCTCCAGTTGCGCGCCGAGCGACAGCAGCGTGGCCTCCCCGCCCGGTCGGCCGATGAGCTGCACGCCCATCGGCAGGCCATTGTCGGTCTGGTGCACGGGGAGCACGATGGCCGGCAGCCCGCTCACGTTGATCATCGAGGTGAACGGCGTGTACTGCACCTGCTGCGCGAAATTCGCCTCGGCGTCGTCGGCGTCGTACCAGCCGACCGGGCGCGGCGTCATCGCCATGGCCGGGGTCAGCACGGCATCGAATTTCGACAGCTGATAGATAAACGACCGCTCGAACGCGGTCAGTGCGGCGAGCGCCTCGGCCAGGTCGCGGGCACTGAGTGCTCGTCCCCGGGCCAGCAGCCACTGGGTCAGCGGTTCGAGCAGGGCGATCTCGTCGTCGGTTTCGGCCGGGATACCGGCCGCCCCGGCCTGCCAGATAGTGCGGAACGCCGGCGCGTAGCTCGGGTCGGGCTGTAGCGCCGTCTCCTCGAGGCCGTGGTGCAGCGCGGCGAATCCGGCCACGGCCAGGTCGAGGGCGGCTCGCGCTTCGGGGGCGATCGCAATGTCGTAGTCGTCGTCCCAGACCGAGGTCGTCATCACGCCGAGCTGGAACCGGCCCTCGCCGCGCACCGCCGCCGCCAGCAATGGCGTCTCATCGCCGGGAGCCCGCAGAGCGTAGTGATGGTCGGGGTGACCGTCTCGGGGCGCGATCATAGCGTCGAGCAGCAGGGCGGCATCCGCTACCGTGCGCGCCAGCGGGCCGCCGACGGGCAGACCGCCGAGCTTGTCGATGCCGGAGGCAGCTGGCACGCGCCCGCGGCTCGGCTTGAGCCCGACCAGTCCGCAGGCGGCAGCTGGAATGCGGATGGACCCGCCACCGTCGGAGCCCGGTGCGAACGGAAGCAGCCGGGCGGCGACCGCGACGGCGGCACCGCCGCTGGATCCGCCAGCGCCAAGCGCGAGGTTCCAGGGAGTGCGGGCGGGCGGTGCGGCGAGGCTTTCGGTGTAGGAGGCCAAACCGAATTCGGGGGTGTTGGTCTTGCCGAGGCTGACTCCGCCGGCGTCGTCGAGCGCCTGCACCAGGTCGTCCGACTGTTCGGGCACGTAGTCGGCGAACAGGCGCGAGCCGAACCCGGCGTGCACCCCGGCGCGCAGGTAGAGGTCTTTGTCAGCGAAGGGGAGGCCCCAGAGCGGCGCGGTGCGCGGCATCCGCTCTTCGACAAAACGGGCGCGGGCCCGGGCGGCGTCCGCGGTGACGGTGACAAAGGCGCCGAGCGCCGGGTTGAATTTCTCGATGCGGGCCAGGTAATGCTCGGTCAGCTCGCTCGGACTGATATCGCGGCTCTGCAGGGCCTGCCATTGTTCCAGAGCAGTCAATTCGTGTGGATCAGCCATGACCCGAGCCTAGTTCGACCGGGGCGGGCGGCCAGCCAACACTGGTTATGCACGCGCAGGACGGCTAGCCTCAAGCCATGGCCAGCGCTTTGTACAACCCCATCGGCACCACCGCGCTTATCACCGGAGCGTCGAGCGGACTCGGCGTCGGATACGCGCACGAGCTCGCGCAGCGCGGCGCGGATCTCGTGCTCGTCGCCCGCCGGCAGGCTCGCCTCGAAGCCCTCGCTGTCGATCTAGCCGAGAAATACGGCACGGTCTCCACCGTCATCCCCCTCGACCTCACCGAAGCGGATGCCGTTCCCGAGCTGGTGCGCGACCTCCGTGAGCGGACGATCACCATCGGTACCCTCGTGAACAACGCGGGCTTCGCGACCTTCGGCACCGTTCTCGACTCCGACCAGGCCAGGGAACGCGAGCAGGTCGCCCTCAACGTGCACGCCCTCACCGCGCTGACCCACGCCTTTCTGCCCGACCTGGTCGAAACGGCCTCATTGAATCCGCACACGGCAGCGCTCGTGAATCTGGCCAGCACGGCCGCGTTCCAGCCCGTGCCGCGCATGGCGGTCTACGGGGCGACCAAAGCGTACGTGCTCAGTTATACCGAGGCAATCAGCTACGAAACCCGCGCGAGCGGCCTCAAGGTGACCGCGATCTGCCCCGGGCCTGCCGACACCGAGTTCTTCGAGGTTGCCCAGACCAGCGGCGGCAAGAAGGGTAAACCGCTCACGGTGGAGGAGGTCATGCGGGCCTCGTTCTCCGCCCTCGACCGCTCGGTGACGCCGTCTGTGGTGCTGGTCGGAGCCCGCAATGCCCTTCTTGCCCGGGTAGCGAGCATCTATCCCCGGCGCGCCGTGCTCAATGCGGTCGGGCGAATGAACACGCCACGCGCCGCCCGCTGACCCGGGATACTGAAGCTACTTCAGGCTTTTTTGCAACAGAATCGTGCCGAGCCAGCGCTCGAACTTGAACCCCACCTTGCCCATGCGGCCGATCTCCTCGAAGCCGAAGTCGCGGTGCAGCTTGATCGAGGCATCCGCTCCCTGGTCAGCGATGACGGCGATGATCTCCTTCAAGCCGGCTGCTTTGGAGCGCTTAATCAGCTCGCCGAGCAGCTCGCGCCCGAGGCCCTTGCCGGTCGACGCGGCACCGAGATAGATCGAGTTTTCCACCGTGAACCGGTAGGCCTTCTTCTGCTTCCACGGGCTGACCAGGGCATACCCGAGAATCTGGCCGGCCGGCGAGACAGCAACGACGAACGGCATGCCCTGCTTGTTCAGGTAGTAGAACTTATCGCGCCACTCGGCGAGCGTCATGGCATCTTCGTCGAAGGTGACCGTGCTGTTGGCCACGTAGTAGTTGTAGATCTCGCGAATGTGCGGCAGATCGGTCGCCCGAACCTCGCGCATCTCGTACTCGAACGGTGCCTCGGCCACAGCTTCCGGCCGCAGGTGGCGGGGCAGCCGACGACGAGGCTCGTATTCTTCCTCAAGCACCCGGAACTCCCCTTTCTGGTTGGTTCCAGATTACCGGAAGCTCCCAGCAGACCGGTGCCGCCCCCTGCCGGGCAAGTAACCGATTGGCCGCGCTGAACGGCTTGGAGCCGAAAAATCCGCGGCGGGCCGACAGCGGGCTCGGGTGCGCCGACTCGAGCACGGGCGTGTCGCCGAGCAGGGGCGCGAGCGCGCCGGCATCTTTACCCCAGAGAATCGCGATGAGCGGATGCGTCCGCCCCACCAACGCACGGATGGCCTGATCGGTCACTGCTTCCCAACCGTGCCGCCGATGCGATCCGGCCACCCCGGCGCGCACGCTGAGCACCCGGTTCAGCAGCAGCACGCCCTGGTCGGACCAGGCGGAGAGATCGCCGTGCTCGGGGCGCGGCAGGCCGAGGTCAGTGCCGAGTTCGGTGTAGATATTGCCGAGGCTGCGCGGCACCGGCCGCACGTCGGCGTTGACGGCGAACGCCAGACCGATCGGATGCCCCGGAGTGGGGTACGGATCCTGCCCGACGATGAGCACTCGCACGGCGTCGAAAGGCTGCCGGAATGCGCGCAGCAGGTCATCGGCGGCTGGCAACACCTCGTGGCCGGCCGCGCGTTCGCTCGCGAGGAACGCGCCAACCGTGGCCAGGTCGTTGGCCACGGGGGCGAGCGCTCGCGCCCAGCCCGGGTCGATCTCGCCGCTGGCCGCGAGGGCGTCGAGGTTCACTCGTCAGGCGCCGATGGTGCTCACGAGCACGCCGCCGTCGGCCTGGCTGACCTTCCAGATGCTGCCGGAGCCGAGCACGCGCAGAGCGCCCTCGCCGACCACGAGCACGGTGTTCTCGTCGATGGCCAGGCCGCCGTCGATGAGCCCGGCCTCGGTCGCGGCGATCAGGCGGGACAGGCTGCCGGACTGGGCGGCGTGCACGTCGACGGTGACATCGAGCAGTCCGATGCCCTGGGCGAGGGTGATCTCGTCGAGTCCCTCTGAGACGTCTTCGGGAGTGACCTCGACGCCGCCGATGCGCCAGCCGCCGATCAGGGCACGTTCGGCCGCGATCATGGCACCGGCCGAGAAGCCGAGATAGGGAACGCCGGCCGATACCTGGCGGCGAATCTCGCCGGCAATCGGCAGCAAGGCAGCGAGGTAGTCGGGCGTCACGCCGCCGCCGATGATGATGCCGTCGACCGCAGAAACAGCGGTGAGGGCGGCCACGTCGCCGGGGGCGAGCACGGTCAGTCGAGCCTGCGCCGTCAGCCCGAGCGCTGCGGACAGTTCCTCGGCGTGGGCGCTGCCCGGGCCGACGGTGATGATCGCCACGATCGGTTCGTCGCGGTTGGCTTTGAAAGCCTGCGCCGTGACCTCGGCCCGGAACGTGGCGAAGACCGGAATGTCACTCTCAGCGTCTCCCCCGCCGCCGACCAGGTGCACGCTCACGCGGAGACCTCGGCAGCCCCGTCAAGACTCACGTCGGCGAACGCTTCCGGCGCGTTCGCGCCGGGCGCGCCGGGTACCGGCGGCAACGCCGACCAGGGAAACACGATCCATCTGTCGGTTTCGCGCCAGGTGAAGTCGGGCACGTGCACGGTGCGCGGCTTGGTGTATAGCGTCGCGGTGCGCACCTCCATTGCCGTCTCGCCGAGCAGGCGCATGACGAGCGCGAGCGTGTGGCCGGAGTCGGAGACGTCGTCAACCAAGAGCACCTTCTTGCCGGCGAGCGCCGGGGCGTCGAGCATCGGCGCCGACAGCACGGGCTCCGGCAGGCGCTCGTCGATACCGGTGTAGAACTCCACATTGATGCTGCCACAGTTCTTGGTGCCGAGCGCGTACGAGATTGCGCCGGCCAGCAGCAGCCCACCGCGGGCAATGGCGATCACGACATCCGGGTGAAAATCGCTTGCCCGTACCCGGGTCGCCAGCTCGCGCGACGCCGCAGCGAAGTCGGTCCACTGCAGAATTTCGCGGTCGATAGCGGGCGCAGTGGGCAAAACCTCGGCATCAAATGTCATCCGTCAATGCTATCCATATCCCGGTCGACCATACACAAAGCGGATGCCGCACTGCCAGCTGGTAGTGCGGCATCCGCTTCACAGAAAATGCGCCTACGGCACCTGCCGCTGATCGACGCCGTTGTAGGCCGACAGCGGGCGGATGAGCGCGTTGCTCTTCTTCTGCTCGCAGATGTGCGCGGTCCACCCGGTGATGCGCGCCGCCACGAAGATGGGGGTGAAGGTGAGGGTGTCGAATCCCATCAGGTGGTAGGCCGGGCCCGACGGATAGTCGAGGTTGGGCAGGATGTTCTTGCGCGTGGTCATCGCCGTCTCGAGGGCTTCGTACAGTTCGAGCAGCTCCGGCTTCTCGTAGTGGTCAACCAGGGTGACGAGCGCGGCCCGCATGGTGGGAACCCGCGAGTCGCCGCTCTTGTAGACGCGGTGTCCGAAGCCCATGATCTTGCGCTTGGCGGCGAGCGCCTGCTCGAGCCACGGCTCGGCCCGCGTGGCCGATCCGGCCTCAAAGCCGATCTCGGTGAAGGTGTGCATGACGGCTTCGTTGGCGCCGCCGTGCAGCGCTCCCTTGAGCGCCCCGACCGCACCGGTCACGGCCGAGTACAGGTCAGACAGGGTGGACGTGATGACCCGAGCGGTGAAGGTCGACGCGTTGAAGGAGTGCTCGGCGTAGAGAATCATCGACACATCGAACGCGTTGACCACGACGAGTTCCGGCACCTCGCCGAAAGCCATGTGCAGAAAGTTTGCCGAGTAGCCGAGGTCGTCGCGGGGCTCGACCAAATCGAGGCCGTGCCGACGACGCTGGTCGTAGGAGACGATCGCCGGCAGCTGGGCGAACAGGCGAATCGACTTGGCGAGGTCGGATTCGGGCGATGGGTTTTCGGCCTCCGGGTCGCTCGCACCGATGACGCTCACCGCGGTGCGCACGACGTCCATCGGGTGGGCGGTCAGCGGCAGTTCGTCGATGATCCGCTTCACCACCGGGCTGAGGTGACGCAGCGAGCGCTCGAGCGCCTCGAAGTCAGCGAGCTGCTGGTCTGTAGGCAGTTCGCCGTGCCAGAGCAGGTAGGCGACCTCTTCAAAGCTCTTCTTCGCCGCGAGTTCCTGCACCGGGTAGCCCCGATAGAGCAGCGAGTTGGTCTCCGGGTTGACCTTGGAGACCGCGGTCGTGTCGACGACGACGCCGGTGAGCCCCTTATAAACGTGCGGTTCGACAGTTTGGGTGTCAGACATTGTGCTCCTTTAGACCTGTGAACTGGGCGTGGAAATGTGCGGGTTCAACGTGAAATCGAAGATACCCGAATCGAACTGGCTGTACGACGCATAATCCAGCAACTCGTACAGGTCGGCCCGGTGCTGCATCTCCGGCAGCATCGTGCTGAGGGAGCCCGTCTGCTCGATCGCGTCCAGTCCGCGCGCGGCCGATCCCATCGCGAGGCGGAGCAACGAAACCGGAAAGATCACCAGGTTCATACCCACGTTTTCAAGCTGCTGCACGGTGTACAGCTCGCCCTTGCCGAACTCGGTCATGTTGGCCAAGATCGGCACCGACACGGCCGCCCGAATCGTTTCGAACTCGGCCAGGCTGCCCATCGCCTCGGGGAAGATCGCGTCGGCTCCGGCATCCTGCAGCTGCTTGGCCCGCGTCACGGCCGCGTCCAGCCCGTCGACGGCACGGATGTCCGTGCGCGCCATCACGAGAAAGTTCGCATCCCGCCGCGCGTCGACCGCAGCGCGGATACGCTTGATCGCGGTGTCGGCGTCCACTACCTGCTTGCCGTCGAGGTGGCCGCAGCGTTTCGGGTTGATCTGGTCCTCGATGTGCATACCGGCCAGGCCGGCATCCTCGAGAGTCTGGATGGTGCGGGCCACGTTCATCGGCTCACCGAACCCGGTGTCGGCGTCGACGATGGCCGGCAGGTCGGTCATGCGGGCGATCTGCTGCGACCGGCCGGCCACCTCGGTCAGGGTGGTCAGACCGATGTCGGGCAGGCCGAGGTCTGCCGAGAGTACCGCGCCCGAAATGTAGACCCCCTCGAACCCCTTCTGCTGGATCAGTTTGGCCGAGAGCGGGTTGAACGCGCCGGGATAACGGAGAATCTTGCCACTGGCCAGACCAGCCCGGAGGGCGACGCGCTTGTCGGCGGCGGTCGTTCCGGCGTACAGCATTAGAAGATTCCGTTCGGGGTGGCGATCGACGAGAGCAGCCCGGGCTTGGCCACGATGGTCAGGCCGCCGAGGTCGGCGGCGTTCAGCTCCGGCAGGCGCTGCGCGAGCGTGAGGAAGCGTTCGATCTCAGCCTCCTCCATCACCGGCGCGGCCAGCGTGCGGAACTTGTTGATGTACTCCGCGCGGGCGAACGGTCGAGCGCCGAGCGGATGCGCATCGGCGACGGCGATCTCGTCGACCAGACGGGTTCCGTTGGCCAGTTCGATTTCAACGCGACCGCCGAAGGCCTTCTCGGCCGGGTCGAGGGAGTGGTAGCGACGCGTCCACTCCTTGTCTTCGGTCGTGGTGACGGTGTTCCACAGGGCGATGGTGTCTGGGCGGCCCGCGCGCTCCGGGCTGTAGGAGTCGACGTGGTTCCAGGTGCCGTCCTGCAGGGCCACCGTGAAGATGTACGGAATGGAGTGGTCGAGGGTTTCGCGGCTCGCCGTGGGGTCGTACTTCTGGGGGTCGTTGGCGCCGGAACCGATCACGAAGTGCGTGTGGTGGCTGGTGTGGATCACAACGCTCTTGATGGCGCCGGCCACGAGCAGCTCGGGGTGCTCGTTGTGCAGCTTGCGAGCGAGGTCGATCCAGGCCTGCGCCTGGTACTCGGCCGAGTGCTCCTTGGTATAGCTGTCCAGAATGGCGCGCTTGATACTGCCGGGTTTGGGCAGCGACACGTCGTAGGAGCCCTCCGGTCCGTCGAGCAGCCAGGCGATGACGCCGTCTTCGCCCTCGTAGATCGGGGTCGGGCTGGTCTCGCCGCGGAGCGCACGGTCAACGGCTTCGACGGCCATCTTCCCGGCGAAGGCCGGGGCGTGCGCCTTCCAGCTGGAGATTTCGCCCTTCCGCGACTGGCGGGTCGCGGTCGTGGTGTGCAGCGCCTGGCCGACGGCCTGAAAGACGATTTCCTTGTCGAGGCCGAGCAGGGTGCCGATGCCGGCGGCGACCGACGGGCCGAGGTGGGCGACGTGGTCGATCTTGTGCGCGTGCAGGCTGATCGATTTCACGAGGTCGATCTGAATCTCGTAGCCGGTGGCGATACCGCGAATCAGGTCGCTGCCGGTCAGGCCGCGGGCGGCGGCGAGGTGCTGGGCGACGGCCGTGATCGGGGGAATGTTGTCGCCCGGGTGGGAATATTCGGCGGCCAGGAAGGTGTCGTGGTAATCGAGTTCACGCACGGCGACGCCGTTGGCCCAGGCGGCCCACTCCGGCGACACCCGTCGGGCCGGTGCGAGGCCGAACACGGTCGCGCCGTCGCCGCCGTTCGAACGCGGGTGCGCGAGTGCCTGCGAACGAGCAGCGATCACCGGGCGACGGGTCAGGCTGGCCGCGGCAACGGAAGCGTTGTCGATGACGCGGTTGATGACCATCTCGGTCACCTCCTCGGAGACCGGGGCTGGATCGGCGGCGACCTCAGCGATCTTCCAGGCCAACTGGTCCTCGCGGGCCAGATTCTCGTCGCTCTTGTGAACTCGAACGTGGTGCAGCTGCACGGTGGATCCCTTCGTTAGTCGGCCGCAGTCGTTGATCGACTACCGACCGAGTCCTCTTCGATCGCCGCGAGGACGCTCAAGAGGCTTTGGTGAAGATGAATATGGGTGGCATGGGCTGCCAGCGACGGGTCGCCGGCGATGATGGCGTCGATAATCAGCAGGTGCTCGGCCGCTGCGGCACGAAGCCGCAGCGGATTTCTCCGGGCCAACCGACGGATACGGGCCAAGTGGGTGCGTACGGCGCGCAGGGCGCCGACGAGAAAGGGGTTTTCGACGGCCACGTCGACAGCATCTTCGAGCTCGTCGATCAGCACGTAGTAGCGGTGCACACCGATATCGCCCTGCTCCAGCAGCTCCGGGGCGCTCACAAAGGCGTCGCGCAGTTTCATGAACGGTGCGGGGTCACGCCGAGTGGCGGCCAGACGGATGGCCTGCACCTCGAGCGCCTGGCGCAGTTCGTACAGTTCGGAGATGCTGTCGACGGAGATGTCGGTCACCTCGAACCCGCGGCCGCGACGTCCAACGACGAGCCCGTCGGTAATCAACCGGGCTACCGCTTCACGCAGCGGGGTGCGAGACACGCCGATGCGCTCGGCTTGTTCTACTTCGAGCAGGGCGGCGCCGGGGGCGAGGAGGCCGCCCAGAATCTCCCCGCGCAGCTGACGGTACGCCCGCTCGCTAGCGCGAAGCGGTACGTCTAACCCCAACATTGCGGTTTCTGTATACACAAGAGCGATCCTATTCCACATTGCCGGGTTATATGCAATACTTCAACCACTCTTTGTATACACAAGGCACTTCGATGGAGAAGGTAGACATGAACGGCGAATCAGGTGAGGGCTACCGGGAGGTCTGGCGACACAGCATTTCGTCGCCGGAAGACTTCTGGCTTGAGGCCGCCGAGGGTATCGACTGGATCACGCAACCGACACGTGCGCTCGCCGTCGACGGCACCGCGACCGGAAGCTGGTTTCCCGGGGGAATGCTCAACACAAGCTACAACGCTCTCGACCGGCACGTTGTGGCCGGCCGGGGCTCCCACACGGCACTCATCTACGACTCCGCCATGACCGGCACCCGGGTTCAGCTGAGCTACCTCGAACTGCTCGGCCGCGTCGCCAGATTCGCCGGCGTGCTCCGCGCCAACGGCGTCGGCACCGGCGACCGCGTCATCATCTACCTGCCGATGATCCCCGAAGCCGTCGTCGCCATGCTCGCCTGCGCGCGCATCGGTGCGGTGCACTCAGTTGTATTCGGTGGTTTCGCCGCGACCGAACTGGCCGCGCGCATCGATGACGCCCGCCCGAGTGTCATCGTCACGGCATCCGGTGGTCTGGAGCCCGGCCGCACCGTGCAATACCTGCCGCTGGTCGAGAAGGCCCTCGCCCTCAGCCGGGGCTCGGTGCACACGGTGATCGTGCGGGGTCGGGACAGCATTCCCGGTTCGGCTGCCGACTATCAGAACCGTGCAGAAACGGATGCCGTCTGGCTCGACTGGGCCGACGAAGAGGCCAAGGCAGCACCGGCCGACCCTGTGGCCCTGCACTCCGACGACCCGCTCTACATCCTCTATACGTCCGGTACGACCGGCGAGCCCAAGGGCATCATCCGCGACAATGGCGGCCACGCCGTGGCCCTGAACTGGTCGATGCGCAACGTCTACAACGTGGGCCCAGGCGACGTCTACTGGGCTGCCTCTGATGTGGGCTGGGTGGTCGGGCACTCCTATATCGTCTACGCACCACTCCTGGCGGGCGCGACCACGGTCATCTACGAGGGCAAACCGATCGGGACCCCAGATGCCGGTGCCTTCTGGCGCGTCGTCGACGACTACAAGGTGAAGGTGCTGTTTACCGCGCCGACCGCCATTCGAGCCATCCGCCGCGTCGACCCCGACCTGCTCGAGCTGAAGAATCATGACGTGTCGAGTTTGACCAGCCTGTTCTTGGCCGGCGAACGCCTCGACCCCGAAACCTTCCACTGGGCCAACAACGGCCTGCACTGCCCGGTCGTCGACCACTGGTGGCAGACCGAGACCGGCTGGCCGGTCTGCGCCAACCTGCTCGGCATCGAGGAATTGCCAACGAAACCGGGTTCGGCCACCGTTCCCGTTCCCGGATATGACATCGCCATTCTGGACTCCAAGGGCAAGCCGATCGAGAAGATCGGCAAGGACGGCAACATCGCCATCCGACTTCCGCTGCCACCCGGCACGCTTCTCGGGGTCTGGGGCAGCGAAGAACGATTCGCGAGTTCGTACCTCACCGCTTTTCCGGGCTACTACGCCACCGGTGACTCCGGCCACTTCGATGCCGACGGCTACCTGTTCGTGATGGGCCGCACCGACGACGTCATCAACGTTGCCGGGCACCGGCTCTCGACCGGTTCCCTGGAAGAGGTCCTCACGCTGCACCCGGCCGTTGCCGAGTGCGCGGTGCTCGGCGTGCACGACCCGCTCAAGGGCCAACGCGCCGCTGGTTTCGTCACCCTCAAGGCGGGCAGTACTGTCGATCACGACGTACTCACCGCAGAACTCGTCGCCCTCGTTCGGGAGCACGTCGGCCCGGTCGCAGCGTTTCGCGACGTCACCATACTCGACCGGCTGCCCAAAACGCGGTCGGGCAAGATTCTTCGGAAAACCATTCGGCAAATCGTCGATGGAGAAGAATATTCCATCCCGCCCACCATCGAAGACCCCACGGTCCTTGACGATCTGAAACGAGCGCTGTCAGCGTCCGTTTCCTAACCCGGTCACGACCACTCCCCGCCGCGCACCCACAATTTTCCCCAAAACCCGCATTTTCCGTCCCTGAGGCAAGGAGGCCCCATGAGTGAAGCAGTGAAAGACGCCCCACCGAAGTCCATTATCGATTACGAGGCGTTCGAGAAGACCCCCCGTTTTCTCGAGTTGAAGCGCACCCGCAATAAGTTCGTCGTCCCCATGGCCATCTTCTTCTTCGTCTGGTACATCGCCTACGTGCTCGCGGCAGCGTACCTGCACGAGTTCATGGCTACGCCCGTCTTCGGCAGCATCAACATCGGACTTCTCCTCGGCCTCGGCCAGTTCGTCACGACCTTTGCCATCACCATGACGTATGTGACCTTCGCCAACCGCAAGATCGACCCCCGCACCGAAGAACTTCGCCTTGAACTCGAGCGGATGGAACAGCGATGAGCGCACTGCACCTTCTGGCCACCACAGTCAAATCGGTTGAAAACAACCCGGTCCTGAATATCTCCATCTTTCTGGCCTTCGTGGCGGTCACGCTGATCATCGTGATCCGCTCCGGCCGCAACAACAAGTCCGCCGCGGACTACTACACCGGTGGGCGCTCATTCACCGGGCCGCAGAACGGATTCGCCATCGCCGGCGACTACCTGTCAGCGGCGTCGTTCCTCGGCATCGTCGGCGCGATCGCCGTCAGTGGTTATGACGGGTTCATGTACTCGATCGGATTCCTCGTCGCCTGGCTCGTGGCCCTGCTGCTCGTTGCGGAGCTCATGCGCAACACCGGCAAGTTCACCATGGCCGACGTGCTCTCCTTCCGGTTGAAGCAGGGGCCAGTGCGAGTGGCAGCGGCAACGACCACGCTGGCCGTCTGCTTCTTCTACCTGCTCGCCCAGATGGCGGGAGCCGGCGGACTCGTCTCGCTGCTCCTCGGCATCAACGACAAGCTCGGCCAGTCCATCGTGGTCACCGTCGTCGGCGCCCTGATGATCGTCTACGTACTGGTCGGCGGCATGAAGGGCACCACCTGGGTGCAGATCGTCAAGGCGTTCCTGCTCATCATCGGTGCCTTCGCCATGACCATCTGGGTACTGGCGATCAACGGCTTCAGCCTGTCGAACCTGCTCGACAGCGCCGTCGCCATCTCCGCCTCCGGCGCCGACATCCTGGCTCCTGGCCTGAAGTACGGCACCAACCCGCTCGACTTCATCTCGCTCGCCCTCGCCCTGGTTCTCGGAACCGCCGGCCTGCCGCACGTGCTCATGCGTTTCTACACGGTTCCGACCGCCAAGGAAGCTCGCCGCTCGGTGGTCTGGGCCATCTGGCTCATCGGCGCGTTCTACATCTTCACGCTGGTGCTCGGCTTCGGCGCCGCATCGCTCGTGGGTGCTGACACCGTGCTCGCCGCTCCCGGCGGAGTGAACTCGGCAGCCCCGCTGCTCGCGCTCGCCCTCGGCGGTCCGCTGCTGCTCGGCTTCATCTCGGCCATCGCCTTCGCGACCATCCTGGCCGTGGTGGCCGGCATCACCATCACGGCAGCGACCAGCTTCGCGCACGACATCTACGGCTCCGTCATCAAGAAGGGCAAGGGAAACCCCGACGACGAGGTCAAGGTTGCTCGTCGAACCGTGGTCGTGATCGGCATCCTCGCCATCGCTGGTGGTATCGGTGTGCAAGGACAGAACATCGCCTTCCTGGTAGCCCTGGCCTTCGCCGTCGCGGCGAGCGCCAACCTGCCGACCATTCTCTACTCTCTGTTCTGGCGCCGTTTCACCACCCGGGGCGCGGTCTGGAGCATGTACGGCGGACTCGGCTCGGCCGTGCTACTGATCGTCTTTTCGCCGGTGTTCTCCGGTACAGATACCTCCATGTTCGGTGCCGACGTGAACTTCGCGTTCTTCCCGCTGAGCAACCCCGGCATCATTTCGATCCCGCTCGGATTCTTCCTGGGCTGGCTCGGATCGGTCACCAGCACAGTGAAGGAGAGCCCGAAGCTCGCCGCCGAAATGTCGGTGCGTTCACTCACCGGTCACGGTGCCGAAAAGGCCGTCGAGCACTAACCCTCGCGGTACAACGAACGGGCCGGCCAGGATTCACATCCTGTCCGGCCCGTTTTCCGTACCGGCGATCTACGATCCGGCTCAGGCTGGTTGAGGGCGATCCCGACCAACGCGATCAGCGGATGCGCAGAGTCCGTCCCGCAGGTAGGTTCTGGTACGTAGTGCCGGTAGATTTTGCGACACGCCGTGTTTCGAGCATGGGGAGCCCGGCGTGTCGGAATTCAACCGGTTTTACGTACAGCCACCCGGGCCGTCTTGGGGAAGCGGCGGCGACGGGTTTTCCGCGGGGTGGCGAGTTTTGAGCGAGGAGCGGATGACCCGCCGACGCCGCGGGCCGCGCTGACAAGCTGCGGCCGCGCCGAGAAGCCCGCAGGCCGCAGGCTTACTCCTCGCGCACCTTCAGCTCGCCACGGGCGATGCGGGTCGGAGCCGCCTGGGCGACCGGCTTGATCACAATCAGGTCGAGGTTCACGTGCGCGGGGCGCTCAACGCTCGACACGATTGTCTCCGCGATGTCCTCAGCCGAGAGCGGATCGGGCACGTTGTCGTAGGCCGCGAACGCCTTCTCGGCGTCGCCGTCAAAGCGAACCAGGCCGAACTCATCCGTTTTGACCATGCCCGGTGCGATCTCGATCACTCGAATCGGCTCGCCGGAGAGTTCAAGGCGCAGCACCTCCGTCATTGCGTGCGCGGCGAACTTGGCCGCGTTGTACCCGCCTCCACCGAGGTAGGCCACGTGTCCGGCAATCGACGTCACTGTCACGATGTCGGCCGACCCGGCACCGGAGTCGATGCCGGCGCGCAGCAGCGGCAGGATTGCCGTGGTGACCCGCTTGACGGCGAGCACGTTGATCTCGAACATCCAGGCCCAGTCGGCGATACTGCCGGCCTCGACGGTGTCGAGTCCCTTGGCACCGCCGGCATTGTTAACCAGGGCGTGCACCGGGCCGGTCTGGGCGAGATAGTCGCGCAGGGCGTCGACATCCGCTTGCACCGTCAGGTCGGCGGTGAAGACATCCGCACCCGTTTGCGCTTGCAGCGTAGCGAGACGGTCGGCACGCCGAGCGACCCCCACCACATCCCAGCCATGCTCCCGGAACAACCGAACGGTCGCCGCTCCAATTCCCGAACTTGCCCCGGTCACCACAACTCTTCGAGTACTCATTTCTCCATTGTGGCGGGAGAATGGATTCAATGAGCTACGTACCGATGAACTCAGTTGGCACCGCCATCACTTCTCCGCGACGTCGTGTACCCCTCTGGGACAACGCGCGCTGGATCGCGATCACTCTCATGGTGATCGGCCACGCCATTCTGAAACTCATTGGCGAAGCGGATGTCGCCTACACGCTCTACCTGTTCATCTACGCCTTCCACGTTCCGGTTTTCGTGGCGGTGAGCGGCTATTTCGCCAAGTCGGGACCGCCGGACGGGCGGCAGATGCATCGGCTGCTCACGGACATCATTTTTCCCTATTTCATCTTTGAGACGCTCTGGACGGGTCTGCGCTGGATTCTCGGCGGCAAGCTGGATGCCGACAAATTACTGCCTGATTACTCCACCGCCAGTTGGACCCTGTGGTTTCTGCTCGCACTGCTGGTCTGGCGCATCGCGCTGCCCTACCTCGTGCTGCTGCGCTACCCGCTCACGATCGCGATCTTGATCTCGATCGGGGCCGGCTACCTGACGAATATCGACGGCACCTTCACGCTGGCCCGCACCCTCGGATTGCTGCCGTTCTTCGTGTTCGGCTGGAAGCTACGCCAGTGGCTACTGACCGACACCTGGCTCGAGCTCTCCGCCGGCCTGATCTGGCGCTGGCGGGCCGGCGCGATCGGCCTGTTCGCCCTGCTCTACCTGCTGATCGGGCTCAACATCGATACCCTCCGCACCCTGCAGGTGCGCCGCTTTCTGCTCTATGACGAGTCGTACGCTACGTTCGACTATTCCGAATTCTGGGCCGGCGGCATCCGCTTGGCGGTCATGGTGCTCGCTTTCGCGCTGATCGTGGCGTTCCTCATGCTGATCCCGCGCCGCACGACCTGGTTCACCGCCCTCGGCGCAGCCACGATGTACATCTACCTGCTGCACACCTTCGTGCTGTACCCGCTGCGCGAGTCCGGTCTGCTCGACGGGCCCCAGCCGTGGTGGGTGTTGCCCGGCATGATCGTGCTCAGCGTCGCCATCTCGATCGTGCTGTCGCTGCCCATTGTGCGGCGGCTGGCTCGGCCCCTGGTCGAGCCTCGGGCACGCTGGCTGTTCCGGCCTGCCGCTGCGACGCCGACCGGCACGATCGTGTTGCCGCACCGCGATCGCAACTAGCAGCTGGCCGAACATGACGTTGTGTTTCGCCCGCTCTTGCACGGCCATTCGGGCCTCTTTATGCTCGGGGCCAGAGCGCTGGAGAGTCCGCGCTGAATGACCCGGAGGCTATCGTGACCGACAATTCTTCATCGTGGAAGTTTGAGACCAAGCAGGTTCATTCCGGCGCTCGGCCCGACCCGGTCACCAACGCGCGGGCGACCCCGATTTACCAGACCACGTCGTACGTGTTCAACAGCGCCGAGCACGCCCAGAACCTGTTCGCCCTGGCCGAATTCGGCAACATCTACACCCGCATCCAGAACCCCACCCAGGCGGTCGTCGAAGAGCGCGTCGCCGCGCTCGAGGGCGGAACCGCGGCGCTGCTGCTGTCTTCCGGCCAATCGGCATCAACTTTTGCGGTATTGAACATCGCCCAGGCCGGCGACCACATCGTGTCGTCGAGCTCGATCTACGGCGGCACCTACAACCTGTTCAAGTACACCCTGGCCAAGCTCGGCATCGAGGTTACCTTCGTCGAAGACCAGGATGACGCGGCCGAATGGCAGCGCGCGGTGCGCCCGAACACCAAGCTGTTCTTCGCCGAAACCATCGGCAACCCGCGCATCAACGTTCTCGACATTTCCCTGGTAGCGGATATCGCCCACGCCGCTGGCATTCCCCTGATCGTCGACAACACCATCGCCACCCCGTACCTGATTCGCCCGTTCGAGCACGGAGCCGACATCATCGTGCACTCGGCGACGAAATTTCTCGGCGGCCACGGCACCATCATCGGTGGCGTGCTCGTCGACGGCGGCAAGTTCGAGTGGTCGAAGAACGTGGAGAAGTTCCCGGGCCTGACCGAACCCGACCCGTCGTATCACGGCGCGAGCTACACCACCGCGGTCGGCGACGGCATCGCCTACGTCATCAAGGCCCGCGTGCAATTGCTGCGCGACCTCGGCAGCGCCATCGCCCCGGCCAGCGCCTGGCAGCTCATCCAGGGCATTGAGACGCTCAGCCTGCGCATCGAACGCCACGTGCAGAACGCTCAGGACATCGCCGAGTGGCTCGACACCCACGACGACATCGCCTCGGTGAACTACGCCGGACTGCCGTCGAGCCCCTGGTATGCCAACGCCAACAAGTACGCGCCGCTTGGCGTCGGAGCAGTGCTCTCGTTCGAACTCAAGGGCGGTGTCGAAGCCGGCCGCTCCCTGGTCGACAACCTGAGCCTGTTCAGCCACCTCGCCAACATCGGCGACGTGCGTTCCCTGGTGATTCACCCGGCCTCGACCACGCACTCCCAGCTCACTCCGGAGCAGCAGCTCACGGCCGGCGTCACGCCCGGCCTGGTGCGGCTCTCGGTGGGCATCGAGAATGTCGCCGACCTCAAGGCCGACCTCGAGGCCGGTCTGACCGCCGCCCGCGCCGTCGTCAAGCGCGACCGCGCCGACGCCTAAAGGCAATCGAGCCCGGGCGTACGACGTAACATGCGCCCGGGCGGTTCATTCGACCGGCAGAATGGACCTGTATGGAATGGCAATCGTCAGCAGACACGGTCCCGTCGAGCTTCATCACCGAAGCTCAGGCGCGCTCGGTACTTGGCAAGCCTCCGGCGACCGGAGCCTGGCGCGACGGTGACGCGGTCGGCCACCGCCAGTTTCAAAACCTCGGCCCGCTCAGCTTCGAAGCCGGCGGCAGCCTGCCGGCGGCCCGCCTCGCCTACGAAACCTGGGGTGCCCTCAGCCCGGCCGCTGACAACGCCGTGCTCGTGCTGCACGCCCTCACCGGCGACAGCCACGTGGCCGGCGCGCCCGGCCCCGGCCAGGAAACCGGCGGCTGGTGGGACGGCATCGTCGGCCCAGGCCTCGCCATTGACACCGATATCTGGTTCGTCGTCGCCCCGAACATGCTCGGGGGCTGCCAGGGCAGCACCGGGCCGGCCTCGCTCGCGCCCGACGCGCTGGAGTGGGGCATCCGCTTTCCCTATCTCACCATTCGCGACCAGGTCAGCGCCCAGCGCGTGTTCAGCGACCGGCTCGGCATCGACCGCTGGGCGGCCGTCATCGGCGGTTCCATGGGCGGCATGCACGCCCTCGAATGGGCCATCGAAACCCCCCAGCGCGTCGCGCGCCTGATCATTCTGGCCGCGCCACCCATTACCACCGCCGACCAGATCGCGCTCAACTCGGTGCAGATCGAGGCCATTCGCACCGACCCGGCCTTTCGCGCCGGCGACTACTACGACGAAGCGGATGGCGACGGCCCGACCCGCGGCCTCGCCCTGGCCCGCAGAATGGCCCTGCTCAACTACCGCAGCCCGGCCGAGCTGAACGCCCGTTTCGACCGGGGCTGGCAGAGCGGCATCAGTCCGCTCGGCGCCAACGGCCGCTTCGCGGTTGAGTCGTACCTTGACTTTCACGGCAATAAATTCACCCGACGATTCGACGCGAACAGCTACATCGTGCTGGTCGAAGCCATGAACTCGCACGATGTCGGTCGCGGTCGCGGCGGCGTCGAGGCCGCCCTCGGCCGGATCAGCGCCCGATCGGTCGTCGTCGGAATTGACAGCGACCGCCTCTTTCCGGTCGATGGCCAGCACACCATCGCCGCACATCTGACCAACAATATTGATGGACCCACCGCGGTCGTGCTGGAATCCGGCTATGGTCACGATGGTTTCCTCATTGAGAACGAGGCAATCGGCGCCCAGATCCGTCGGGTGCTGCACTAGGGTGAGCCCGTCCGTGCGCCGCCCGGTATGGTGCTGATAGAACACGTTCATCTCCAACCGGACAGGCCCCCATGCAACGCATCCTCAAGGAGCGCGACCGTCTCCTGCGCAGAGCGGTGCAGGCGGCCGGGCTCGTGGGTTCGGCAACGACGCTGGCCTGCCTGCTGGTGCCCGGCGGGGTGGAGGCCGGGGCACGCCTGTGGTGCACCGTGCTCGTGCTGTCTCTAGGCGCGGGCCAGTACCTGCTCGGCAGCACCGGGGCGCTGCGCTGGGCCGTTCTGATCGTGCTCAGCGGGGAAGCTATCATTCTCATCGTTGGCTTCGCCAGCCATTCCGGCGCTCCCCTGAACCTCATCGAGGAGAGCGTCATCGGCATGGTCTCCACCGCGCCCATGTGCGCGGTCGCGGCCGTGCTGCTGACAAGCCCCCGCCGGGTGCTGCTGCTCATCTCGTGTTTCGCACTCACCATCTCGAGTGTGGCCGTCGTGACCGTCGATGCGCCCGACCGCGCCGTGCTTGTGGTGCTGACCGTGAGCATGTGGCTGGCGTTCACACTCGCCGCCTGGTGGATCGCGCAGAGCGTGCCCCGGGTAATGCACCGCATCGCCGCGATCGGTCGCGCTCACCGGGCGGAGCGATACGCGAGCGAGCTGGAGGCGCAGCGTCGCCAGGACGCCCGACTGCTGCACGACACGGTGCTCGCCACGCTCACCCTGCTGGCCCACTCGGGCGTGGGGGTGAGCCCGATCGCCCTGCAGAAGCAGGCCGGTGACGACGCTCGACTGCTGCGCCAGCTGCGCCTCGGCGGTCTGCCGACGCCGCGTCGTTCCGGGGTTTACAGCCTGGAACCGGCGTCCGTGCTCACCCTCGGAGACACCCTCGACGCGGTGCGCCAACGTTTTGAGCGCATGGGACTCACGGTCAACTGGCACGGCAGCGGGCAGGTACAGCTCTCCAGCAACGTGCTCGATTCCTTTCTGCTGGCTCTCTCTGAGTGCCTTGAAAACGTGCGCCGTCATTCCGGTGTCGACCACGCCGACGTGACCATAACGGATGACGCCAGCACCGTTCGCGCGATGGTCACCGATACCGGGGTCGGCTTCGACCTCGGCCAGGTGGGGTCGGAGCGGCTCGGCGTCGCCGAATCGGTGATTGCCCGGCTTCGGGATGTCGGCGGCAACGCCCGCCTGTTTTCCTCACCCGGCGCCGGAACCACGGTGGTGCTGGAAGTTCCCAAGTGAGCCCGTTCAACGACACCGCCCCCATCTCCACCCACCCGCGGGCCCGCGGTGTGGGTTCGCGTCTGCTCGGCGGATCCTCCGAGCGCAGCTGGCCACCGGCATCCGCTGCGCATCGCACCAGCGCTGACCTGTTACCGCTGCGGTTTCCCCGCACGCTCCTGCGCGGCAACGGCCGCATCACCGTCTTTCGGTCGGACCAGAACGGTTTGGGCGCCCGCCACCTCGGTATCGGCATGAGCATCAGCGGAGCCTTCATCGCGGTGTTCCTGCTCGCGCGGCTGTTCATCGAGAGGGACCCGGCACACGTACCGGTGCTGAGCATTCTGGCCTGGGTCATTCTGCTGACCACCGCGGTGGCCGTTCACCTCGCGGTGCACAAACTGGCCTCCCGACTGCCGCTCTGGCTGTTCCTGGGGGCGCTGGGCGCTTGCGCGGTCGTGGTGGCGCTTGATCTGGCCGGATCCTGGGGGGCGGCCGGCGCGGCAGACTTCCCGACCGCGGCGCCCGCCGTCGGCGCATTTCTGCTGTCGATCGTGACCCTGCGAGAGACCGGCGACATCACCATGGCCACCGTTGCCCTCGGTCTGGCGATGAGCGCGGCGACACTGTTTGAAACGCGCACGGACCTGCTCACCCTCGGCCCCGACATCCTCTCCATTGCCCTCGCGGTCGCACCATCGCTGGTCGGTGCGAGCATCGTGCAGGCGTTTCGGCGCATGGTGCAGCGCGAACTCGACCTCGTTCTGGTGCAGAGCACGGTCTCCCAGCCGCGATTCGCGGTGGGGATGCTGGCTTCGGAGCAGTTGGCACGGCTCGACCTCGACGCCGAGACCCTGCTTGACGATGTGGCCCAGGGCCGCACCGCACTGCCGCTGGCGCCGTCGACGGCGACCACGGCGGCCTCTCTGGCCACCCAACTGCGCTTGCACCTCATCGAGGGACGCACCGAAACCTGGCTGCACCACGCCGTCACCGAGAGCGAATTTCTCGGTCCGGTGGTTGCGCTCAGCGATCCGGCCGGCCTGGCCGGCCTGCTTTCGCCGCCGCAACGCGATGGGCTGCTGCTGACAATCTGGCTGCTGATCGGGGATACTGCGCGGTCGGGGGCATCCGTTTCGCTGCGCCTTGGACCGATCGCCCCCACACATGGGGCTGGTCCGCACCGAAAGGTGCGTTTTCCCGTTGAATTGACCACAACGGGGGTGGCCAGGCGGCGTGTCGATCCAGAAACTTGGCAGGCAATTAGGGCCATTGGACCCCATGTGGATTCGAATCGCGCCGGTAGTCTGAGGGTAGATATCGAGTGCAGCGTGGACAATCCGGCGGATGCCTAATATGGGTCAGTTTGACGCTAGGGTGCACTTAGTAGGAGGAGGCAGAAAATGACGACAACAGACCGTCCCATCCGGTTAGCCCTGGTTGATGACCACAGGATGCTCTTGGGGGCCCTCACCGAGTGGATCCGCAGCGCCGCTGATGACATCGAGATGGTGGCCGCGGTGACCACCTGGCCCGAGCTGCTGACGCACCCAGAGTTTCCGGTGGATGTCGTGCTGCTCGACCTCGATCTCAAAGACAACATTCCGGTGTCCCTGAAGATCTCCACGCTCAAGACGACCGGCGTGAAGACGGTGCTCATGAGCACCTATTCCGAACCGGCCCTCGTGCGAGAAGCCCTCGCGGCGGGCGCGCTCGGCTACCTCGTGAAGAGCGAGGAAGCGAGCATGATCGTCGACGCCATTCGAGCCGCCTACAACGGCAAGTCGTACATCTCGGCGGAGCTCGACTATGCGCTCAACTCCACCGAGAACGTCGAAGGCCCGCGGCTCAGCGCGCAGGAACGCCGGGTCATGGCGCTCTATGGCGCCGGTGAGCCGGTGAAGGCCGTCGCCTATCAGCTCGGCATCTCCGAGGAGACCGCCAAAAGCTACCTCAAGCGCATTCGCGAGAAGTACCGCCTGGCCGGGTACGACGTGGGAACCAAGGTCGCGCTGCGCAAGCGCGCCATCCATGACGGCATCCTGCTGCAGACCGACTGATCGTTCGTTGCATTAACGCTGGCGCACGACCGGGATCAGTTGCGTGCCGTATGGCACGTGGTGGCCGCGCCGGCGACGCCGGCGGTCGATGCTGAAGGTGAGCAGGGTCAGCAGCACGCCGAGCGCGCTGAGCGCCACGCCAATCCAGACCGGGGCCAGATAGCCGAGCCCCGCGGCGATAGCCACACCACCGAGGGCTGCGCCCAGCGCATTGCCCACGTTGAGTGACGAGTGATTGAGCGCCGCCGCGAGCGACTGGCTTTCGTGCGCCACATCCATCAGCCGGGCCTGAATGGTCGGCGACAAAGCGGATGCCGCAGCCCCCACCAGGAACATCCCCACCAGCAGCCCTGCCAAGAACTGCGCCGACAAGCCGAGTGTGACGAGCGCGATAATGAGCACGCCAAACGAGACGTACATGGTGCGGCGCACGCTCCAGTCGGCCAGCGCTCCCCCGGCGAAGTTGCCGACCGTCATGCCGAGGCCGACCACCACCAGAATGAGCGGCACCGAGGCGGCGGCGAGCCCGGTGATTTCGATCACGAGCGGGGCGACGTAGGTGTACACGGCGAACAAACCGCCGAAGCCGATCGCACCGATCGACAGGGTGATCCAGACCTGAAGTTTGCCGAACGCCCGTAGTTCTGCCCGCATGGTCGCTTTCGGGTTGCCGGACTGGAACGGCACGAACACGGCGACGGCCACGAAGGTGAGCGCGAAAATAGCGGCGACGACGAGGTAAGCAACGCGCCATCCGCTCATCTGGCCGATCCAGGTGATCGTCGGCACCCCGATGACGTTGGAGATGGTCAGGCCGCTGAGCACGATCGCGATGCCACGGGCCCGCTTGCCCGGGCCCATCAGGTGGGCGGCAACGAGCGAGGCGATGCCGAAGTAGGCGCCGTGCGGCAGCCCGGCGACAAACCGGGCGGCGAGCACGGTCTCAAAGGTCGGCAGCAGGGCCGAGGCGATGGTGCCGAGGGTGAACGCGGTCAGCAGCGCGAGCAGCAACTGCTTGCGCGGCCAGCGGGCGGCCGCTGCGGCGATCGTCGGCGCGCCGACGACGACTCCGAGGGCATAGGCCGAGATGAGCCAGCCGGCCTGCGCGTTGGCGGCATCCGGTGCGCTCGCATAGAGTCCCGGCAGCAGGTCGGCGGCGAGGCTCGGCAGCAGACCCATGGCGACGAATTCGGTCGCGCCGATGCCGAATCCGCCCAGGGCAAGGGCGAGCAGGGCAAGACGAATACGGGTCGACGACAGCTGCGTCGACCCGTCAGGAGTGAGGGGCATGTATCAAGCCTAAGCCCGAGCCTGCCCGCACGTGAGAGCTACTCGACGAGGGCGGCCTCGAGGCGCTCGAGCTTGCCGGTGAGTTCCCCGGTGTGGCCGGGGCGGATGTCCGCCTTCAGTACCAGGGACACGCGCGGCCCGAAGGCGCCCACCGCTTCGGTTGCGGCCTTGATCACGGTGAAGACTTCGTCCCAGTCGCCCTCGATGGTGGTGAACATCGAGTCGGTGTGGTTGGGCAGGCCGGATTCGCGAACAACCCGCACCGCGGCGGCGACCGCGTCGTGCACGGATCCCTGCGAGTCGGCGGCGACGGATGGTGCGACAGAGAATGCTACGAGCATTGGTGACTCCTTCGGTGTGATGATCTGACTGGAAAAGATGACTATTTCTTCTTGGCTGAACCGACCCGGCGGCGGTCGACCGCCCGAACGATGGCTTTACCGGCTTCTTCGACCCAGAGGGCAGACGATCCGATTAAAACGGCCACACCCCACTGGGGTGCGGTGAGCCCCGTGGTGTGGAAGAGGCCCTGCAGCACCTCGAGCTGCACCACGGCGACCTGTAGCACGATGACAGCGACCAGTGCGACCCAGATGCTCCGGTTCGTCAAGGTCTGGGCGGAGAAGACCGAGTGGGTGTCGGAGCGCACGTTGAGCAGATTGAACACCTGGTAGAACACGAACGTGGTGAACGCCAGGGTAGTGGGGAAGGCCGCATCGGTGGCGCTGTCCGGGAACACGACCGGAGCCAGGGTCAGCACGAAGAGGGTGCCGGCTGCCATGACGAGACCGAGCCCGAGGATCCGGACGAGCCGGGCCCGGGTCAGTAGCCGTTCATTCGCCGGGCGGGGCTGCTGCTTCATCGTGCCGGGCTCGGCCGGATCCACGCCGAGGGCGAGGGCGGGCGGGCCGTCCATGATGATGTTGACCCAGAGGATCTGCAGGGCGGTGAACGGCGCACCGCCAGCCAGCCCAGTGACGCCCGCGACCAGGAAGATGAGCACGAACCCCCAAGCCGTGGTGAGCTGGAATCTCACGAACTTCAGGATGTTGGCATAGATGCCGCGGCCTTCCCTCACCGCGGCCACGATGGTGGCGAAGTTGTCGTCGGTGAGGATCATGTTCGCTGCGCCCTTGGACACATCCGTTCCGGTGATGCCCATGGCGATCCCGATGTCAGCCTGCTTCAGGGCTGGGGCATCATTGACACCGTCCCCGGTCATCGCCACGATATTGCCCTCCCTTTGCAGAGCCTTGACCATTCGGATCTTGTGCGCGGGAGTGACCCGGGCAAGCACTCCGTACTCGGCAGCACGTCGGCCGAGCTCGCCGTCGTCCAGTTCGTCGAGGTCGAGGCCGGACGCGGCGTCGCCGAGGATACCTAAATCTTTCGCAATGGCCGAAGCGGTGACCAGGTGGTCCCCCGTGATCATGTGCACTGTGATACCGGCTCCGCGCGCCTCAGCGATGGCCTCGGCAGCCTCGGCACGGGCGGGATCGACGATTCCCACGATCGCATAGATCGTCAAACCGGTGACGAGCGCCTGCAACGATTTCTCGTCGTCCGGGAGGACCGTGTGCAGTTGCCGCCCAGCGATCATGAGCGTGCGCAGGCCCTCTCCGGCCAGATCCTGGATGGCATCGTGGATACGCCGGCGATGTTCCTCTGTCAGCGGCTGGATACCGTCAGCGGTGAGTACCGAGTCGGCCAGCTGCATCAGCGCGACCGGTGCCCCCTTCGCCAGACAGCGGTAGACCGGCGTCGGGGCGGACGGGTTCGAATTCGCCGCCAGCCGGTGGAAGGTGGCCATGTATTTGTACTCCGAGTCGAACGGGACCTCTGCCAGGCGCGGGTGATCTCGCCGGGCTCCGCCAACATCGAGACCGCCCTTCTCGGCCAGCACAGCCAGCGCGCCTTCCGTCGGATCTCCCACGAGACGACCATCATCGACAACGGCATCGTTGCACAGCGCCATCGTCAATAGCGCCTCGGTCAGGTCCGGTACCGGGAAGGCCTCCGGGATCAGAATTTCTCCGAACGTCGAATAGCCCGTTCCGGTGACCTGAAAATCGTGTCCATGAGTGTGCAGGCGGTGTGCCGTCATCTCGTTCATGGTCAGCGTGCCGGTCTTGTCCGTGGCGATGTGGGTGACACTTCCGAGGGTTTCCACGGCCGAGAGCTGCTTGAGAATGGCCCCGCGGCCGGCCAGCCGCGCGGCACCCATCGCCAGGGTGAAGGCGACTACCGCCGTGAGCCCCTCTGGGATGGTCGCCACGGCCAGCGACACCGAGGTGATCAGCAGGTCGGACCACGACTGCCCGCGCAGCAGTCCCAGCACGAAGACGACCGCGACCACGCTCAGGGCCACCAGGGTCAGCATCCGGGCCAGCTGGTCGATCCGTCGTTGAAGCGGGGTGCGTTCGCTTCTCACCTCGCTGATCAACGCCGCAATGGCGCCGACCTCCGTGCGCACACCAGTTGCGGTGACGATCATGGTCGCCCGGCCACGGGTTACTTCGGTATTCATGAAGAGCATATTGTCGCGATCGCCGAGCGGCAGGTTTCCGGCCGCGAGTGACTTCGTCGACTTGGCAACGGGTTCGGATTCTCCGGTCAGCGTGGCCTCGGCCACCTGTAATCGCGATTGCTCCACGATGCGACCGTCGGCCGGAATGGAATCCCCGGCATCGAGCAGAACGATGTCGCCTGGCACCAGCGCGCTCCGGGCGACCTCCTGCTCGATGCCGTTCCGGCGAACCACAGCCGTGCCCGCCGACATGGTTCGCAGCGCCTGGAGGCTATTTTCGGCCCGTCGTTCCTGCAGGTAGTTCAGGGCAGTGTTGAGGATGATCACGGCCAGGATGACAACGGGCGTCTCCCATTCCCGTGAGACGACGGCGCTGACCACAGCGGCGATCACCAGCACCAGTGTCATCTTCTCCGCCAGCAAGCGGATGACCTTGCGCCAGGCCGGTACCCTTTTCGGCTCCGCGAGGAGATTCGGCCCATATTCCTGCTGCCGGTCCTCGACCGACGCGTTGGTCAGACCTGTGGCGGGATCGACGTCCAGCCGGGTGGCGACGACCGTGGCGGGGAGGGTGTGCCACACCTCGAGTGCGGCCGTTGGCTCGGAGCCGGCACCGGAGGCTGGCGTCGGGCGCAGTCTGGCACTCACAAGAACGCTCCTGACGTCGGTCGGTACAGTGCCCGCAGCGCCCAGCCGAGCAGCACGAATTCGAGCAGGTTGCGCACGGTCAGCACGAGCACCATGAGCGGATGGGCCGCCAGCACCCAGTCATACAGGTACGGGTAGACCAGTTGGGTGAGTGCGGCGAGCGCGAGGCCGAGCAGCGCCGGGGTGCGCCAGTCGCGGCCGTTCAGAACGAGCCCGAGAATGATCGGTGCGGCCAGCCAGCTGATGAATTGCGGCGAACCCACTTTGTTGAACGCGATCAGGGTTACCGTCAACGCGAGCGTCAGCGGCGGAAGTACCGCAAAAGTGCTCGCTCCCCGGCGTTGGGCGCGTAGGCCGAGCAGCAGCACTGCGAGGGCGGCCAGGGCCAACAGCGGGGTCATCAGGGCGCTCATTGCGGTAGTGCCAGCGCCGTCGACCTGAAACGTGAGAATCTCGTGGTCGTAGTAGATGAAACTGCCCGGCACGCCCAGTGCGGTCTGCCAGAGCCAGGGCACGGCAACGGGCGATTCAATCTGGATCCCCCGGCCCGCCTGTTCTGCCACGAAACTCAGCACGTGAATGCCGCTGCCCCGGCTCAGGCTGAACGCCCCGGCAACCCCGATAACCGTTGCGGTGACCGCGGCGGCGAGCATGAGCATCCGCCACCGTCGTTTCGACGCCACGAACAGGGCTGCGAGCACGGCGACCGGCCAGATCTTGATCCAGGTCGCGATCGTAAGCAGTGCCGTGCCCCAGAATGGGCGGCGACGCAGCCAGAGCAGGGCGACGATGCACAGCGGCACCGTGACCGCGTCGATTCGCAAAAGCGCGATGGGGCCGAGCATCGCCAGGAAGGCCAGCCACCACCAGGCCACGGTCCGGTGCGAGCGCACGAGTACCCAGAACGCCCCGGCGTTCAGCCCGCTCACGAGCGCGAGCCAGGTTGCGAGGTAGGCCGGCCCACCGAAGGCGAACGCACCCAGAATCGGCACGAGGGCGAGAATCGGGTAGACGAAATTGTCGGTGATTCCCACGATGCTGCCCGCGGCCGCGTTCGCGGCCCAGCGGCGGTAGACGATCTCGACGTCGCCGAGCGGATACCCGGGACTGAACAGGGCCAGCAGGATCAGCAGCAGGTGCACAAGCGCGAAAGCCGACCACAGCGCGGCGAGCGGATGCCGCAGCACCGGCTGCGCAGACCGGGTCACGGCCCTGCTCTCATCGGGAATTTGCACGCTTTTACCTTTGCACAGCCGGCCGCGTCGTGTTTCGTTCTAGCGGATCGGGCGGGGCCCCTGATCAATGCCGTGGGCGAGCAGAGCGGCGACCACCCGCGGCACGGCATCCGCTATGTCGAGAGCCGCGATCGGACCGCCGGCTGAAGCGAGAATCGCAGCTTCGGCGTGCAGCAGGGCTGCGGTGGCGGCGAGCGGGGCGAGGGAGGCGGCATCCGTTTCGAGCTGGTCGGAGTGCGTGGCCAGGAGCGCGCCGAGAATGCCGCCGAGAACGTCGCCAGATCCGGCCGTGGCCAGCCAGGCCGGCCCGGTCGACACGGTCAGGCGGGCACCAGACGGCGACGCAATATGGGTGACGGTGCCCTTGAGCAACACTGTCACGTCGAACAGGCGAGCGGCGCGAATGGCCCACTCCCCCGGATTGGCGGCGATCTGCGACGCCGAACCAGGCTTGGCCTCATCCGCGAGCATGGCGGCCAGCTCGCCGGCATGCGGGGTGATCACGGTCGGGCCGATCGCCCGGGAGACCAGATCGAGCGCGCCAGCGTCGAGAACCGTCGGCAGGCCCTCGGCGAGGGCCGCCGTCAGGGCGGTGGTGACGGCATCCGTTCGCGTGCTGCCATTGATGCCGGAGCCGAGCAGCCAGGCCTGCACCCGCCCGGGCACGGTCACGATCTCCGGGCGGCGCTGCAGTACCAGGGTGGCGGCGCGGCGCGGGCCGAGGTAGCGCACCATACCCAGGCCGGTGCGCACGGCCGCGTCGACGCCGAGCACCGCGGCGCCCGGGTAGTCCTTGGAACCGGTGCGCACGCCCAGCACGCCGCGCGAATACTTGTCGTCGCCGGCCTGGGGCCGGTAGATCCAGTCGCGGGCCTGTTCGGCCTCCCATTCGAGCCAGCCGCGCGGTTTCACCATGCCTCCACGATAGGTCGTTTCTCAGATCCGCGCAGGCGGATGCCTCCACCCGCCTCGACGTGTCGGCAGCCGCCTCGGCGGGCATCAGTTCGCGGACTGCGACCCTTCCCGCTCGCGCCGTGGAAGGCCCTCCACCTGGTTGGTCTGCGACACGCAGAGGATGTTTCCCTCGGTGTCCTTGAACCAGGCCGCACGATCCTCGTTGGTGGTGGCGATGCCGTTCTCGGTCTTCAATCCCGGAAAATCGTATTCCTCGAACGTGACGCCCAGTCCGCGCAGCACGGCGACTTCCGCCTCGATATCGTCGGTGTCGAAGCCGATCGCCGTGTTCGCCGCGCTTCCGGCATTGTCGGTTTCGTAGATCATGATGGCGGCGCCCTTCGGGGTGCGGTAGAGCAGCCCCTCCATGCGTTCCTCAACCGGTTCCATGCCGAGCACGTCCTTGTAGAAGCGCCGGGCGCGCGCCAAATCACGCGCAGGAAGCACGGAGTAGGTTTCCAATTGACTTAACATGAGCATTCCCTTTCTGCACTTTCATGGGTGAATGTGCATTTTTCAGGGAGCATTTTACGCCCGCGCCGACGTCTTGGCGAGGCGGGGGCGGCATCCGTTTGTCGCCGGCCCGTGTGCGTGCCGCCGGACGGGGCCCAGGCCCCGTCCGTGGGCCCAGGTTATAAACTGGGCCCGGGGACGGGGCCCGGGCCCCGTCCCGTAGCAGTGGCGGGGCTAGTCTCTACGCGTGGCGTCCTGCACTTCGCCGACGAGCTCTTCGATGATGTCCTCGAGAAAGAGCACCCCGGTAGTCTCGCCCTCAGCGGTGAACGACCGCGCGAGGTGAGCGCCAGAGCGCCGCATGGTGGCGAGGGCGTCTTCGAGGTCGGTGTCTTCAAAGATCGAGATCAGGGCCCGGATGCGCTTGGCCGGGATCCTTCCCGCGTAACTGTCCGGCACGCCCAGCGTTGCGCCGCCGACCGAGGCCGAGGCCACATCGAGGTCGAGCACGTCCTTCAAGTGCACGTAGCCGGTGAGGTAGCCCTCAGCATCGGCGAGCACGTAGCGGGAGAATCCGTGGCGCGTCACGGCCTTCTCGACGTCGGCCGGCGTAGCCGATTCCGGCAAGCTGACCAGCTTGCCGAGGCCGACCGCCACATCGCGCACCTTGAGATTGGTGAATTCGAACGCGGCATTGAGCGCGCCGGTTCCGTCGCTCAGCACACCCTCCCGGGTGGACTGGGTGACGATCGTGGCGACCTCGTCGAGGGTGTACGCGCTCGTCGCCTCGTTCTTCGGTTGCACTCCGAACAGGCGCAACACACCGTTGGCGCAGGCGTTAAGGGTGAGGATCAGCGGCTTGAACACACGGGCCACGAACACGAGCGGCGGCGCGAGCAGCAGCACGGCGCGGTCCGGCACCGAGAACGACAGGTTCTTCGGTACCATCTCACCGAACACGACGTGCAGGTAGGAGACCACGAGCAGCGCGACGATGAACGCGATGGTGCCGATGTAGGCGTCGGGCAGACCGGTCAGGCCGAGCGGCACCTGGAGCAGGTGGTGGATCGCCGGCTCTGACACGTTCAAAATGAGCAGCGAGCACACCGTGATGCCCAGCTGGGAGGTCGCGAGCATGAGCGTGGCGTGTTCCATCGCCCACAGCGCCGTCTTGGCGCTGCGCTTGCCGGCCTCGGCGAGCGGCTCGATCTGCGAACGACGCGCCGAGATCACGGCGAATTCCGCCCCGACAAAGAAGGCGTTGGCGGCGAGAAGCACGACCAACCAGGCAAGTCCGGCCCAATCGCTCATTTGTCGTTCACCTTCTTTCGATCGGACTTGGTTTCAACAGTCGATACGGGTTCGTGCACGACCTCCGGGGTGAAGCGCAGCCGGTCGATGCGGCGCCCCTCCAGCCGCTCAACGGTGAGGAAGCCGCCGTTGACCGGTACCCGGTCACCGACCACCGGCAGTCGGCCCAGCACGCTCATGACAAAACCGGCCACGGTCTCATAGGGGCCTTGCTCCGGCACGACAACGCTGGTGCGTTCGAGCAGTTCGTCTGGCCGGAGCATGCCGGGAAAGGTCAGGGAGTCGGGCGAGCGCACCACGCCGGCACGGGCCCGGTCGTGCTCGTCGGCGACCTCGCCGACCAGTTCCTCGACCAGGTCTTCGAGGGTGACGACGCCGGCCGTTCCGCCGTACTCGTCAACGACGATCGCCATCTGGTAGCCGCGGCCACGCAGCTCACCAAGCAGGTCGTCGAGTTTCATCGTCTCTGGCACGCGAACCGGGTCGGTCTGCAGGGCGGACACCGGAACATCCGCTCGACGCGTGCGCGGCACAGCCACCGCCTGCTTGACGTGCACAATGCCCACGACGTCGTCGACGCTTTCGTCGACGACCGGAAACCGGGAGTAACCGGTGGAGCGGGCGAGGTCAATGACGGCCTGCGCCGAATCGGTGCGATGGATGCTCGCCACCCGCGGACGCGGCGACATAACGTCGGAGGCATCGTGTCCGGAGAAGCGCAGGGTGCGGTGCAGCAGGGTCGCGGTGTCTTTCTCGAGCAGCCCGGCGCTGGCCGAACGGCGTACCAGCGAGGAGAGTTCCTCGGCGGTGCGCGCACCGGAGAGTTCTTCTTTGGGCTCGATGCCGATGGCGCGCAGTAGACCGTTGGCGCTGTTGTTCAGCACCAGCACGGCCGGTTTGAACACGGTCGTGAACACGGTCTGGAACGGAATGACCAAGCGAGCGGTCTGAATGGGCAGGGCGAGCGCGAAGTTCTTCGGAACCAGCTCGCCGATGACCATCGACACCAGGGTCGCCGTGACAATGGCGATCGTGGTGCCGAACACCGGTACGACGTCGACGGGAAGTCCGGTCGCGGTCAGCGGGCCCCGTAGCAGCGATGACAGGGCCGGTTCGATCGTGTACCCGGTGAGTAGGGTCGTGAGCGTGATACCCAACTGCGCGCTCGAGAGGTGCGTCGAGGTGATTTTCAGCGCCGAGATGGTGAGGGCAAGGCGGGTTTGGCCGCGGTCGCGCCTGGCTTCGAGGTCGGCGCGGTCGAGATTCACCAGGGCGAACTCACTGGCGACGAAAAGGCCCGTTCCGACGGTGAGGATGAGGCCGAAGCCGAGCATGATCAGCTCAGACATGGGCGACACCGACAGCGGCTACGGGCGAGGGTTTGTGGGAAGAGGGTTCAGCGGTGGGAGGGTCATCCATTATTCGTCCGAGTATACCGGGCGCGTCTGACCTGCGCCCGGTAACCCCGAATGCTGCAACCCACCCGGCCTGCCAGCGCCTGCCTCACAGCGCGAGACCGCACCTACCAGGACACGGGCAGCGCCTTGCCCTCCTCGTAGCCGGCTGCCGACTGAATGCCCACGAGAGCCTTCTCGTGAAATTCGGCCACGGTGGTGGCCCCGGCATAGGTGAACGAGGAGCGAACGCCCGAGGTGATCATGTCGAGCAGATCCTCGATCGACGGCCGCAGCGGATCGAGGTAGATCTTCGAGCTCGAGATTCCCTCGGCGAACAGGGTCTTTCGGGCGAGGTCGTAGGCGTCGAGGCGTTCGAACCGCGCTTGCACGGCCTTAGTCGAGGCCATTCCCCAGCTTTCCTTGTAGAGCGCGCCACGGGCATCCGTGTTGAGCGTGCCTGGGGCTTCGGTCGTGCCGGCGAACCAAGAACCGATCATGACGGATGCCGCGCCAGCGGCCAGTGCCAGCGCCACGTCCCGCGGGTAGCGCACCCCACCGTCGGCCCAGACGTGAGCGCCGAGTTCGCGGGCTGCCGTGGCCGTTTCGAGCACGGCCGAGAACTGGGGCCGACCGACGGCGGTCATCATGCGGGTGGTGCACATTGCCCCTGGACCGACTCCGACCTTGACGATCGTGGCGCCGGCACCGACCAGGTCGCGCACGGCGTCCTTGGTCACGACGTTGCCGGCCACGATCGGCAGCCCGAGGTTCAGGTCGGCGACGATGCCGAGCGCGCGCAGCATGCCGTCCTGGTGACCGTGGGCGGTGTCGATCACCAGGATATCGACGCCGGCCGCCGCGAGCGCGCGAGCCTTCGCCGCAACGTCACCGTTGATCCCGATCGCCGCGGCCACCTTGAGTCGTCCGTGGGCGTCGAGGGTGCTCTGGTAAAGCGTGGACCGCAGGGCGCTCTTGCGGCTGAGGGTTCCGACCACGACGCCGTGGTGCAGCACCGGAGCGAAATCGATGTCGGCCTCGGTCATCAGGTCGAACGCGCGACGCGGCCCGTCGACGTCATCGGCGTCGAGTGCGGTCAGTTCGCCGTGCAGCAGATCGCCCAGGCGCGCGTCGGGCAGTGCGGTGGCCAGCCGGCTGGCGGCGATGCAGCCGAGGTAGTCGCCAGCGCCGGAGTGGATCACGAGTCCCTGCCCTGCAACGGCCGGAACCTGCCGCAGCGCCCGCTCGACGGTGTCGTCGGGCGCGAACACGAACGGCGTGTCGAAACGAACCGATTGATCTTTTACCCAGCGGATGGCGGCATCCAGGTCCTGCAGGTGCATGTCCTGCGGCAGCACCCCGAGCCCGCCACGCCGCGCCAGTGAGGCCGCCAGGCGCGGCCCGGTGACCGAGTTCATGTTCGCCGACACGATGGGGATCGTGGCGCCTGTCCCGTCATTCGGGGCCAGCGAGACGTCTAAACGGCTGGTGACGGCCGATTGACCGGGGACCAGGAACACGTCGGAGTAGGTCAAATCGTGGCTGGGCGTCGTTCCATAGAACTGCATACCAAGAACGCTAGCCGTTCTGTGGGGTGTTAATGGTCGCGCAGGATGGGATTAGGCTAGATGGGCAGACTGACCTGGCGGTCGACATCGTCAGCGACAGACACTGAAAACGCAGATTGACCCGGCGATTGACTCCGCTTCGGGCAACCAAATTCAAAGCAGAGAGTGGGCGATCCCACGGTGTCAAGCCAGGTAACCGGTGGAGCTTCTGACGAGACAACGTCAGGCGAATTCGGAGCAAACGAGTGGCTCGTTGACGAATTGTACGAACGATTCCTGATCGACAAGCAGTCGGTGGATGAATCATGGTGGCCGGTGCTCGAGAGCTACCACCAGACTGCCAATACCCCGGCGGCAGCGCCGGCAGCCGCACCAGCTGCATCCGCTCCCCCAGCAACACCGGCAGCCGCCGCAGCTGTTGCAGCGGCACCCGCTGCCGCGCCAGCCCCCGTCACCGAGAACCAGCCGACGGCCCGCACCACCTCGAGTGCGCCCAAGCCGGCCCCGGTTCCCGCCGACGCCCCCGTGACCAGCCCGCAGGCCGTCGTCGTCGACGCCTCAGAACCGGTCAAGCAAGACAAGGTCGTTCCGCTGCGCGGCATGGCGAAGTCGCTCGCGACCAACATGGTCACCAGCCTCACCGTGCCGACCGCCACGAGCGTGCGCACCATACCGGCCAAGCTGCTCATCGACAACCGCATCGTCATGAATAATCACATGAAGCGGGCTCGTGGCGGCAAGGTCTCCTTCACCCACCTGATCGGTTGGGCGCTGATTCGCGCGCTCAAGATGTTCCCCAGCCAGAACGTCTACTACGACGAGGTCGACGGCAAGCCGTCCGTCGTCGCCCCCGCCCACGTCGGCATGGGCCTGGCCATCGACATGCCCAAGCCCGACGGCACCCGCGCCCTGCTGGTTCCGGCCATCAAGCGTGCAGACACGATGACGTTCGGCGAGTACCTCGCCGCCTATGAAGACCTCGTCACCCGGGCACGCCAGAACAAGCTCACCGCCGACGACTTCGCCGGCGCGACGCTGTCGCTGACCAACCCGGGCGGCATCGGCACCGTGCACTCGGTGCCCCGCCTCATGAAGGGCCAGGGTTGCATTATCGGTGCCGGCGCCCTCGACTACCCGGCCGAGTTCCAGGGTTCGAGCGTCAAGACCCTCACTGGCCTGGCCATCTCCAAGACCATCACCCTGACCAGCACCTACGACCACCGCGTCATCCAGGGAGCCGGTTCGGGCGAGTTCCTCAAGATCGTGCACGAGCTGTTGATCGGCCAGCACAACTTCTACGAAGAGATCTTCTCGGCCCTGCGCATCCCCTACGACCCGATCCACTGGGCACCGGACATCAGCGTCGACCTGGCCAGCGCCGTCGACAAGACCGCCCGCGTGCAGGAACTGATCAACTCGTTCCGCGTGCGCGGCCACCTGATGGCCGACATCGACCCGCTCGAGTACTCGCAGCGCAGTCACCCCGACCTCGACATCGCCACCCACGGCCTCACCTTCTGGGACCTCGACCGGTCCTTCGTGACCGGCGGTTTCGGATCCCAGCGCCAGATGCTCCTGCGCGACATTCTCGGTGTGCTCCGCGACTCCTACTGCCGCACCACGGGCATCGAGTACATGCACATTCAGGATCCGGCCCAGCGCAAATGGGTGCAGGAGAAGATTGAGAAGTCCTACGTCAAGCCCACGCACCACGAGCAGATGCGAATTCTCGCCAAGCTCAACGAGGCCGAAGCGTTCGAGACGTTCCTGCAGACCAAGTACGTCGGTCAGAAGCGGTTCAGCCTCGAGGGTGGAGAGTGCACTATTCCGTTGCTCGACACCATTTTGCAGGGCGCTGCAGAGCAGGGCCTCGACGAGGTCGCGATCGGCATGGCCCACCGCGGCCGTCTGAACGTGCTCACTAACATCGCCGGCAAGACCTATGGCGAGATCTTCCGCGAGTTCGAGGGCACCCAGGATCCGCGCACGGTGCACGGCTCCGGTGACGTGAAGTATCACCTCGGCACCACGGGAACCTTCCGTGGTGAAGACGGCGCCGAGATTCCGGTGTCGCTCGCCGCGAACCCCTCGCACCTCGAAGCCGGCGACGGCGTGCTCGAGGGCATCGTGCGGGCCAAGCAGGACCGCAAGCCGATCGGCACTTTCTCCACCCTGCCGATCCTCATTCACGGTGACGCCGCGATGGCCGGCCAGGGCGTTGTGCTCGAAACCCTGCAGATGTCGCAGCTGCGCGGCTACCGCACCGGCGGAACCGTGCACATCGTCGTCAACAACCAGCTCGGTTTCACGACCCTGCCGCAGGATGCCCGCACCAGCGTCTACGCGACCGACGTCGCCAAGACCATCCAGGCGCCCATTTTCCACGTCAACGGGGACGACCCGGAGGCCGTGGTTCGGGCCGGCGAGCTCGCCTTCGCCTATCGCCAGGAATTCAAGAAGGATGTCGTCGTCGACCTCATCTGCTACCGCCGCCGAGGCCACAACGAGGGCGATGACCCCTCGATGACCCAGCCGCTGATGTACAACCTGGTCGAGGCCAAGCGCAGCGTACGCAAGCTCTACACCGAGGCGCTCGTCGGCCGTGGCGACATCACCGAGGAAGAATATGAAGCCGCTCACCGCGACTTCCAGGACCGTCTCGAACGCGCCTTCATGGAGACGCACGCCGCACAGACCGCATCTATCCCGATCATCACTCCCGAGATGGCCGCTGCCGCCAAGGCTGAGTCTGAAGCGCAGGCCAGGGAAGACGCCGCCGGCGAGCCAGAAACCACCGGTGTTCCCGAAAGCGTCATCCAGCTCATCGGTGACGCGTTCAATAACAAGCCGGTCGGGTTCACGGTGCACAACAAGCTGCAGCAGCTGCTGCAGAAGCGTCTCGACATGAGTCGCAACGGCAACATCGACTGGAGCTTCGGCGAACTGCTCGCCCTCGGCTCGTTGCTGGTCGAGGGCACCCCGGTGCGTTTCGCCGGACAGGATGCCCGCCGCGGCACGTTCGTGCAGCGTCACGCCGTTCTGCACGACCGAGTGAACGGCCAGGAATGGCTCCCGCTGGCCAACCTCAAGGACAACCAGGCCCGGTTCTGGATCTACGACTCGCTACTGAGCGAATATGCGGCCATGGGCTTCGAGTACGGCTACTCGGTGGAACGCGCCGATGCCCTCGTACTCTGGGAAGCCCAGTTCGGTGACTTCGCCAATGGCGCGCAGACCATCATCGACCAGTTCGTGTCCTCGGCTGAGCAGAAGTGGGGCCAGCGGTCATCCGTTGTGCTGCTGCTGCCGCACGGTTACGAGGGTCAGGGCCCCGACCACTCGTCGGCCCGGATCGAGCGGTTCCTGCAGCTGTGTGCCGAGGAGAACATGACCGTGGCGCGCCCGTCAACGCCCGCATCGTACTTCCACCTGCTGCGCCGCCAGGCGTACATGCGCCCGCGCCGCCCGCTGATCGTGTTCACGCCCAAATCGATGTTGCGCCTGCGCGGCGCGACGAGCGCCGTGGCCGAACTCACCAGCGGCAAGTTCGAGACGGTCATCGACGATGCCCGCGTCCAGGACAAGAACGCCGTGAAGCGCGTCTTGTTCATGGCCGGCAAGATCTACTACGACCTGCTGAACGAACTCGAGAAGAACCCGAACCCCGAGATCGCCCTCGTGCGCGTCGAGCAGTATTACCCACTGCCCGCCGTGGAACTGAAGAGCGTGGCCGCCCAATACCCGAACGCCGAACTGGCCTGGGTACAGGACGAACCGGAGAACCAGGGAGCCTGGCCGTTCTTCTATCTGGAGACCAATAAGCTCGGTCCGCGCGCCATGCGTCTGTTCTCCCGCCCCGCTTCGGCCTCGCCGGCTGCCGGTTCGGCCAAGCGCCATGCGATCGAGCAGGCCCAGCTGCAGCGCGACGCTCTGACGCTGTAACGATCACAGCAATGCGGTAGCAATGGAGGGTGACGTCGTCACCCTCCATTGCTGTCTCTGCGGCCGTCTGCGGTTGGGGTGGCAGCATCCGCTTGCCGCGTTCTCGCGCAGGCGGTTCGGCTGGCATTGTGCTTGCCAGCCGACAGTTCTAGGCTCGCAGGCACACCCGAGGAGAGACCATGCCCGCTCGCACTGAAAACCCGCTCGGGGAGCCGTGCTGGATCGACCTCGTAACGCGCGACCCGGCCGCCTCGATTGAGTTCTACGCCGCGCTGCTCGGCTGGCGGGCCGTCGATACCGGGGCCGGAAGCGGCCGGTACACGATGTTTTTTCACGGCGACGCCGCCATCGCCGGTCTGACCGCCCAGGACCCGTCGAACGGAAACCGAGACTTCTGGACCACCTTTCTCGCTGTCGACAGCGTCGATGAAACGGTTCAGTCCGCGAAGTCTGCCGGTGCCGCCGTGCTCGCTGTGCCGCAGACGGTCGGCGACCAGGGGCGGCTGGCGGTGCTGACCGACCCGGCCGGAGCGGCCGTCGGCATCTGGGAGGCCGGTGGCCACCGGGGCTTCGCTGCCGACAATGAGATCGGCACGCCGGTCTGGCACGAGCTGATCACCCGCAATTTTGCGAGCGCGGTCGCCTTTTACGGAGAGGTCTTCGGCTGGACGCCGATTCCGCTCAGCGACACGAACGATTTTCGGTACAGCACCTTCGGCCACGACGAATCGATGACCGGCGGGGTGTACGACGCCGATGCCATGCTGCCCGCCGGGGTGCCGTCGCACTGGCAGGTGTATCTCGGCGTCGCCGACGTGCGGGCTTCCGCTGAACGGGTGCCTGAACTCGGCGGCACGGTACTGCGGGAACCGTGGGATTCCGACTTCGGCACCTTCGCCCAGATAGCGGATGCGACCGGCGCCGTCTTCCTGCTGGGCCAGGTCGAACAGTCCCCTGGTGCCTGAGTTTTTAGTGCGAAGCCTGCAACGCGCGGAGCTTCAGCAGAACCTGGTCGCGCAGGTCTTCCGGCGCGGTCTCCTTGCAGGCGCGCTGCATGACGTCGGTCAGCGTGCGCCCGACGAGGTGTTCACTGCTGCAATCTGGGCAACTCGCGAGGTGCTCCCGAATGTCCGCCGCATCGTTCTTGCGAAGTTCGTTGTGCAGGTATTCTTCGAGCTCGGCCTTGGCCTTCTCGCAACCACAATCGGTCATTTGTCTGCGCTCCTGGATGTTTTCTGGTCCTGGCCCATACCCAGCCCGCGCTCAGCCGCGTAGCCGGCCAAAAGCTCGCGGAGGAGTCGCCGGCCACGGTGCAGGCGGCTCATCACGGTGCCAATGGGGGTTTTCATGATTTCGGCGATCTCCTGGTAGGAGAACCCTTCGACGTCGGCGAAGTACACGGCGAGTCGGAAGTCTTCGGGAATGGACTGCAGGGCGTCTTTGACGGCACTGTCCGGCAGGTGGTCGATGGCTTCAGCCTCGGCTGACCGCCCAGACATGGCGGTGGTGGATTCGGCGCCGCCGAGCTGCCAGTCTTCGAGCTCATCGATGGTGCCCTGGTAGGGCTCGCGCTGCTTCTTGCGGTACTGGTTAATGAAGGTGTTGGTGAGAATGCGGTACAGCCACGCCTTGAGGTTGGTGCCCTGCTCGTACTGCGCGAATGCGGCGAACGCCTTCACGAAGGTTTCCTGCACGAGGTCCTGCGCATCGGAGGGATTGCGTGTCATACGCATGGCCGCCGCGTACAGCTGGTCGAGGAAAGGCAACGCCTGCTCTTCGAACAGTCCGCGGGTCTGCTCGCGCAGTTCGGCCTTGGTCGGGGCCTGGGGCGTGAGTTCTGGGTCACTGCTGGAAAGGTCTTCCGCGGAAACGGGCGTGTCTGAAGTCATCACGGGTAATTCTAAGCTGTTACCCACAGCCAGGGGTCGTTCCAACAGCATTGACACCGTTACGGATCTCCCTCAGATTGTTATCACCGACTATTCTGATAACCGATGTTGATCTCGAGATATTCCAAGCCGGAGTTCGATCCGTACGGCGACAATTCGCCGACCGAAGAGGATGCCTGGTGGCCCGCGCCGACCACGGACGCGCCGCTGCAGGCGGTGCTGGCCCTCCCGGGCTCGAAATCGCTGACCAACCGGGAGCTGGTCGCATCCGCTCTGGCCAGTGAACCGTCGCTGTTGCGGTCGCCGCTGCACTCCAGGGACAGCGACCTCATGGTCGACGCGCTGCGCCAGCTCGGGGCAACCATTGAGGCGGTTCCCGGCTCCGGAGCGTTCGGCACCGACCTGCGCGTGACCCCGCCGGCGGAACTGCTCGGCTCCACCACGATCGACTGCGGTCTGGCCGGCACCGTGATGCGTTTTCTGCCGCCGCTGGCCGCCCTGGCCCTCGGCCCGACGACGTTCGACGGTGATGCCGGCGCCCGCCGCCGCCCGATGGGGCCGATCATCGGTGCGCTGAGTGACCTCGGCGGCGATATCAATGACGACGGCAAGCGCGCCCTGCCCTTCACCGTGCACGGCCGCGGAGCGGTCAGCGGCGGCGCCGTGACGATCGATGCCGGGGCGTCGAGCCAGTTCGTCTCTGGACTGCTGCTGGCCGGCGCACGCTTCGAGCAGGGGCTGCACCTCACGCACTCCGGCGAACGGCTGCCGAGCCTGCCGCACATCGAGATGACCATCGAGGTACTGCGCGCGCGTGGCGTGGCCGTTGCCACCCCTGCCGTTGGCGAATGGATCATCGAGCCCGGGCCGATCGCGGGCCGAACGATCGATATCGAACCCGATCTCTCCAACGCCGCGCCGTTCCTCTGCGCCGCCCTCGTGGCCGGCGGCAGCGTCACGATCACCGGCTGGCCAGAGGCGACCACGCAGGTCGGCGCCGACCTGGAGCAGCTACTGCCGCTGTTCGGTGCCAGCGTCACCAGGGTGGGCGACCGCCTCACTGTCACCGGCGGCGAGCGCATCCTGGGCGTCGAACTCGATCTCTCCACCGGCGGCGAGCTCGCCTGCACCCTCGTGGCCCTCGCCGCCCTGGCCGAGACTCCGAGCACGATCACCGGCATCGGGCACATCCGCAACCACGAGACCGACCGTCTCACCGCGCTGGCGACCGAGATCAACCGACTCGGCGGCAACGTCATCGAGCTGCCCGACGGCCTGCAGATCGAGCCCGCCGCACTGCACGGCGGCCAGTGGCTCAGCTACGACGACCACCGCATGGCCACGGCCGGGGCGCTGATCGGCCTAAGGGTGGCCGGCGTCGACGTGGAGAACATCGGCACGACGGCCAAGACCCTCCCCCAGTTTCCCGAGCTGTGGCACGCGATGATCACCGAAGCGACGCTGTAGATGCCCGTGGCGCCGACCGCTGGCGACCCCACCTGGGATAACGATCGTGACGGGTCCGACGATTTGGCCGGTCCCGACGATTTGGCCGGCGATCCCGGCGATACCTGGTGGGCCTCCGCCGACGACGACGAACCCGAGTTCGACGAGTCGAGCGTGCGCGTGCGACCCGGCCGTAAGGGCTCTAAACCGCGCTCCAAGACCCGGCCGAGCCATCAGGACGCCCTGACCGGACGCATCCTCTCTGTGGATCGCGGACGCTACACCGTCATGCTCGACGAGAACCTGCCCACCGAGCGACGCATCACGACCGCCAGGGCCAGTGAGCTGCGCAAGAAGGCCGTCGTCAACGGCGACCGGGTCGACATCGTCGGTGACACCACCGGAGCCGAGGGCAGCCTGGCCCGCATCGTGCGCATCGTGCCGCGGGATACCCTGCTCCGGCGCAGCGCCGACGACACCGACGCCGTCGAGCGCGTGATCGTGGCCAACGCCGACCAGATGCTGATCGTGGTCGCTGCGGCAAACCCGGAGCCGCGCATCCGCTTGGTAGATCGCTATTTGGTCGCCGCCTACGATGCTGGCGTCAAGCCCATTCTGTGCATCACCAAGACCGACCTGGCCGACCCAGCAGCTTTTCTGGCGAATTTTGCCGGCCTCGACCTGCCGGTGTTCCAAAGCGGCGAGGGAGGCATGCCGATCGAGGAGATCTCGGCGGCGCTGGTCGGCCACGACACCGTTTTCGTCGGGCACTCTGGCGTTGGCAAGTCCACCCTGGTGAACGCGCTCGTCCCCGGCACCAACCGGGCCATCGGCGTCGTCAACACCGTCACCGGCCGTGGCCGCCACACCTCGTCGTCGACCGTGTCGCTGCGCCTTCAAACGGATGCCGGCCGCGGCTGGGTCATCGACACCCCCGGCGTGCGGTCCTTCGGCCTCGGCCATATCAACACCGACAACATCCTCAAGGCGTTCACCGACCTGGCCACGATCGCCGAGCGCTGCCCGCGCGGCTGCACGCATCTGCCGGGCTCGCCGGACTGCGCCATCATCGAGGCCGTTGAAGCGGGCGAGCTTGGCGACACCGGCCAGGTGCGCCTGGACTCCCTGCAGCGTTTGCTCGCCACCTTCGCCCCCGCCCGCTGAGGTTCGGTCGCGCGCCCGCGCACCACAACCCAACCCGGCGGATGCTCCTTACCGCAACTCCCGAGCCTCGCCACAACCCCCGCGTATTGGCGTAGAACCCGCGCGCCAGCCGGCCCGAAGCGCGGGGACTGTCGACATACCTGCAATGAACGCTCGATACGATGGACGCATGACGGAATCAGCACGCCTAGCAGTTGGCGACACGGCCCCCCAGTTCACCCTGACCGACCAGGATGGGGTATCCGTTTCCCTGGCGGACTTCGCTGGCAGCAAGGTCGTCGTCTACTTCTACCCGGCCGCGATGACCCCAGGGTGCACCACCCAGGCCTGCGACTTTCGCGATAACCTCGGGTCGCTGAAATCGGCCGGCTACCAGGTGCTGGGTCTGTCGAAGGACGCTCCGGCCAAGCTCAAAAAGTTTCAGGAGCTCGACGCGGTGAACTTTCCGCTGCTGAGCGACACCGACCTTGCGGTGCACCAGGCCTACGGCGCCTGGGGCGAGAAGAACCTGTACGGCAAGCTCGTGACCGGCGTGCTGCGGTCCACCTTCGTGCTCGATGAGGCCGGAATCATCACCCATGCCCTCTACAACGTGAAGGCCACCGGCCACGTCGCGAGCCTGCGTAAGAAGCTCGGCATCGACGCCTGAGTTCGGCCTGATCTGGTCTTCACGGCCGGCACTGTGCCAGCTGCGGTCAACGCTGGCTCGGCGCTGGCTCCGTCAGTCGGCCTCGGGCTCGGGCTCGGGTTCGTGGCTGGTGGCGGCGACCACGCGCGGGTTGAAGACCAGCACGAGCACGACGATCGACGGAGTGAGCAGCGCCCAGCCGACGTCGGGACGAGCGTAGATGCCCTGGAAACAGCCGATGGCGATCATCACCTGCACGAGTTGCCAAGTGACGGCGGCGCCGCGAATCCACGGACGGCGGCGGAGAGCCCCGACAGTGATCGCGCTGACCCACACGGCAGCGACCACGGTGAGGGCTAGCAGGGCGAGCGAGGTTCCGACGGAGTTTGGGGTGGCGACGAGTAGTTCGAGCACCCACCAGGCGCTGAAGGCCCACAGGGCGAGCGCTTCCACGGCGAGTAGCGCGATCAGCACCCCCAACAGGGGGGTACGGCGAAGCGCCCGGAGGTCGATCCGGGCTGGACGCCGTGCGCCAGAGCCGCTGTTCACAGCGAAAAGCCATACAACACTATTGATTCGATACCTCTATTATGGGACGATATATGAGGCCCGGTTGACGCTCACAGGGACGTGAGCTGTTTCAACGCGGTTATCGCGCAGATCCCACTTTCCTGCAACCGGCCATCACCCCTGCAACTCTGGCCAATCGGCCGTGCACCCATGTAATAAAGGAGCATCCCTATGGACTGGCGCGATAAAGCTGCCTGCCTCACCGCTGACCCGGAACTTTTCTTTCCGGTCGGCAACACTGGACCCGCTGTGGACCAGATCGAGAAGGCAAAGTCGGTGTGCGCCCGATGCAACGTCACCGAGGTGTGCCTCCAGTACGCACTCGAGACCGGCCAGGACTCGGGAGTCTGGGGAGGTCTGAGCGAAGACGAGCGCCGTGCGCTCAAGCGTCGCGCCGCGCGCGCCCGCCGCGCCTCCTAGCGAGCCAGCACAACTACAGAACGCGAGCCTACGGCCATCCGGTACTCCCGGAAGCCGCAGGCTCGCTTTTTTGTGCGTACGCGGTCCGGCACTCACAGCCCTCAGGTCTCGTGGCGGGCGTCCGCTCGCCGGGCCCACCTTATGGTCGTGGGCCCAGTTTATAAACTGGGCCCACGGACGGGGCCCGGGCCCCGTTCGGATAGAACGAGGGGCTAGCCTTTCTGCATGAAGCGCAGGGGGATCTCGATCGTGACCTCGGTGCCGCTGCCCATCATGGTGTGCCAGTCGATGGTGCCGCCCAGTTCGCCCTGAATGAGGGTTCGTACGATCTGCGTGCCGAGACCGGACCCCACCTTGCCCTCCGGCAGGCCGGCACCGGTGTCGCGCACCATGACAGTGAGGGTCTCGTCGCTGCGCTGCGCCTCGATCGAGACCTCGCCCTCACGCCCGGCGAGGCCATGCTCGACCGCGTTGGTAACGAGTTCCGTGAGCACGAGCGCGAGCGGCGTCGCGTAGGCGCTCGGCAGCGTTCCGAAGCTGCCGAAAGACTTCGGATGCACCGTCGTATTGTGAGCGGATGCCACCTCCACCGTCAACAGCAACACCCGCTCAAAGACGGCGTCAAAGTCGACGATCTGGCTCAGCCCCTCCGACAGGGTGTCGTGCACGACCGCGATGGCTGCGACCCGCCGCATCGCCTGGGTCAGCGCCTCGCGCGCCCGGTCAGACTGGGTTCGCCTGGCCTGGATGCGCAGCAGCGAGGCCACGGTCTGCAGGTTGTTCTTCACCCGGTGGTGAATCTCGCGGATAGTGGCATCCTTGGTGATCAGCTCACGTTCCTGGTGCCGCAGCTCGGTGACGTCACGCGACAAAATGATCGCCCCGACTCGTTCGCCCCGGTTGCGAATGGGAATGGCCCGCAGCGACACCGTGACGCCGCGCGCTTCGATGTCGGTGCGCCACGGTGCCCGCCCGGTGACCACCAGAGGCAGCGACTCGTCCACGACGGCGGTGCCGGTGAGCAAGCTCGTGGTGACCTCGGCGAGCGACTCTCCCTCGAGTTCCTCCGCGAAACCCATGCGGTTGAACGCGGAGAGCGCGTTAGGGCTGGCAAAGGTGGTCAGTCCGTCGACATCGAGCCGAAGCAGCCCGTCGGAGGCGCGCGGCGCGCCGCGGCGCGGACCGGTTGGAGCTCCGAGGTCGGGAAAATCGCCGGACGCGATCATGGCGAACAGATCGTTGGCGCAATCGTTAAAGGTCAGCTCTTGGCGTCCCGGCGTGCGAGCCTCGCTCAGGTTGCTATGGCAGGTCAGCACCGCCACCGGGGCATCCGTTACCGCGGCGCCGGTCGTGCTCAGGCGGCGCAGCACCGGGATAGCTCGCACCCGGGTCGGCGTCTCCTCGTACCAGTCGGGAGCGGTGGCGTCGACGATCCTCGCGGTTTCGAAGGCCTCGGTAACCTGATTGCGCCATTCGACCTTGATCTGCTGCCCGACGAAGTCGCGGTAGAACAGCGTGGCGGCGCTTGAAGGACGCGCGTGCGCGACCGCGACGAAGCTGCCGGCCTGCGCCGGAACCCACACGACGATATCCGCGAAGGCAAGGTCGGCGAGCAGCTGGCCGTCCGCGACCAGCATGTGCAGCCAGTCCACATCTTCCGCGCTGTTGCGGCCCTGGGCAAGTACGAGATCACTGAGCGTCGACACTCTCCATAGCCTAGATGTAACTCGGACCTCACGTGGCCGGGGCCGCCTTTCGTCCGCGCCACCGGGCGCGCCGCGGTATCCGCTTGGATTCCGTAGCTGCAACCACGATCAGTTCCTCCAGCACAAAACGACGGATGCTCACGCGCGCCGCAGACTTCGGGCTGGCGTCCCGCAGGGTGCGCCCGGTCAACACCGCTGCATCCAGGCTGCCCTGGTCGTGCGGCACCACGATCGATGATTCGATACCGCCGAAACGCAACAGCATTGCCGCGACCTGCCCGCGTGGATTCAGCCCGACCGCGCTCGCCCGCACCTGGTTCATCACGACGCTGACCGTGCTGCTGCCGATCACCTCGGTGAGGTCGCTCCAGGCGCGGAGAAACCGGGCCATCCCGACCGGGTCGGCCAGCCCGCAGGCGACGACGTGGTCTGCCACGCGCAGGGCAGTGACGGTGGCCGCGTTGCGCCGGGGCGCCAACAGGTCGCTGGTCAGTTCTTCATCGCTTTCCAGACTGAACCCGGTGTCCAGCACGACGTAGTCCACCCAGTGGCGCAAAGCGTCGATGGTGCGGGTGACCCGTTCGGTCGAGAGTTCCGGCCAGCGCGACGGCCGGCCGAGGCCGGTGAGCACCCAGAAGGCACCCTTGGGCGAGTTGTAGCGTTGGGCGATACGTTCGAGCTCCGATTGGTTCAGGCTGTCGCTGCCGGCCAGTCGGCAGGCGGCGGCGAACCCCGGGGCTTCGTCGAGCATGCCCAGGCTCGGAGCGATCGAGGCACTGTAGGTATCGACGTCGGCCAAGACGACAGTGTGGCCGGCCGCTGCGATTTCCGCCGCAATGTTGATGGCGAGCGTGGTGCGCCCCGGGGCGCCGCTCGGGCCCCACACCGCGATCACCGAGCCGGTGTTGAGTGCGCCGCCGGTGAAGTGTCGTTCCCCCACCCGCAACGGGACGACAACCCCTGACACGAGCAAATCTTCGATCTCCGACCAGTCGCAGGGAATCGCGACCGTTTCGTAGAGGCCGAGCGTGCCGGCGTGGCGCCGCTCCTGTTCCGTCTTCGTCAGGGCGACGACCCGAATGCCGCGCTCGTCGCACGCGGCGATCAGTTGGCCGGTCAGGGATTCGCGGCGACCGCTGACCACCACGACGTGGGGTTGCCCATGCGACAGTGTCTCTAGGAACTCCCGGGCGGTATCCACGCGTGTGAGCACGCTGTGGCCACAATCGATGATGTCGGCCAGCATGCGCTGCTCGGTCGCCCGGTCCAGCACGAGCGCGAGCCGGGCCATCAGGGCACCACCGGGGTGTTCACGGGCACGATCGCGAGGGCGTCACCGTTCATGATGGACTCGAGCACCGCGCCCACGTTGGCTTTCGGCACGAGTATCTCGACGGATTGCCCACTGGAGGCGGCAATGATACCGGTCGGTTCGACGATTCGCACGACGACGGCCTGCCCCACGAGAATCGTTGGTGGCGCGTATTCGCTCGGACCGGTCGCCCGCGCCGACCAGATGTCGACGACCGAACCGGCCGCGATCGAGGCTGCCAGTCGGCCCGGAACGTCGACGACGACACTGGTCACGTCACTCCCCGACGATTCCCCGACCGCTGACCGGGCCACCAGCTCGCCGGTCAGAATCGTCTGCGTGACGAGCAGTCCACCCTTCAGCCCGGAGGACGGCACCAGGTACAGGTCGGCCGTTCCGCCGAGCTGTACGCGGGTTTCAATGAGGTCGGCCGAGCGGAGCTGGTCACCGACGGTCAGTGTGTGCCGTGCGGTGTAGACCGCCGTGGTGCGGTCAGTGCCGGCGACAATCGCGCCGACTCCCGATATCGAGGCAGCGACCAGCACCAGACCGATGACGAATCGGGGGTCGACCCAGAATCGGCGGTGCGTGCGTGTGGGACGGGGTGTTTTCATCCGTTACCTCGCTTGTCTGAATCGATTCTGATGATGTGGCCTCTATCGTGGCCGATTGTGCATATTCGTAAAAAAAAATAAGGATATCCACATCTATCCGAGCCGGATGACGTGAATCTGCCAGAACGGCACGAGTCGGTAGTGCAGAACTTCCGGCGCGCGGCGCAGCGTTCCGAGCGGATGCACCGCCAGATCGAGGTGGTCACGCGCCACCCGGTCGATGGTGCCGGCCAGGACACCACCACGGGTGTCGAGTTCCACGAAGCGCCGCCGCCGGCACAGGTCTCGCAGCACGAAAGGAAAGCCGACGCGTTCGATGAGCTTGCCGGTGGATTCGGACTCGACCGCGAGCGAGGCCAGGCTCTGCTCATCGCTGAGCACCACCCCGGCGATGGCCGAGAGCGGGATCACGCACTGAACGCGCCCATTGGCGGGGCCAGGCACGTCCGCTGCGAGCCAGTCACGGCCCAGCGTCGTCGGTCGAACCACGATGGTCTCACCGGAGACCAGCACGATGCGCAGTTGCACCGTGCCACCGGGGCCGGCCGATCGCACCACGTTGCTCAACCGAGTGCGCAGGGAGAGCTTTTCCAACCGCGTACGTTCTTCCTGCAGGCGCAGGTCAGTGGCCTCGGAGTGCAGCTCGCGTTCGAGTTGCCCTTCGAGGTCGTCAAACAGATCATCCCAGCGCACACGTTGAAAGTAGCCGACGCCGAGCGTTCTCGCTTGGGTTGTGCACAGGCTCTTTAAGCGCTCGACAGAGCAGCGATCAAGCTGCTTAGGTTTTGCGCCACACGAGTTGCACGTTCGATATCAGGAGGAACAATGACGTCACCTGGCTCCGGGACTGCCCGTCTGCAGGCCAACCCGTTGGAGCCCCACCCCGACCAGCGCGGAGTCAGCCCGAAGCGGATCGAAATTGCGCGCGGGCCCGACACAGAACAATTACTGCGCGCCCTCGCACTGCGGGCCATCGAGGTCATCGCCGGAGCCAGAGACCTCGAGCAGCTGGCGCGTTGGGTCACCGACGACGTCTATGCCCATCTGCGCGTTCGGGTAACGATCGCCTCTCGTGCCAGGGCCATCACGGGAATTGTCGCCCAACGGCCGAGACTGTGGATCGACCACGTCAAGACCTGGCCGACCGAAACCGGCGGTTTCAACGCGGTGATCCTGGTGTACGACAAACGAAGAGCGCACGTCGTCTCCGTGCAGTTGGAGGGCTTGGATCAGCGCTGGAGGGCTACCGTACTCGTCGTCTTGTGATGCCCGGCAGTCCCACCAGCAGACGGATGCCCCACCCCATCAACGCGCGTCCATGGATGGGAACGCGTTGATGTGGTGGGGTTAGGGCTAGCTGTTTTTCTTGCCCTGCGAGCGGCGCTCGGCCCGGTTCACCGGGGCGGCACCCTCGGTCTTCTGCCCAAACGCTCCGCGCTGGGGCGGACCGGCCGCTTCGGCCGGCTCGTCATCGCTCGCCGCGACCGTGGCCGAGCGCCTGGCCCGGTCAGTGGCTGCCTGCTGAATCTGGCCGCGCTGGTTGCGCACCTCGACTCCCCCTGAGTCGCTCGGTGCGGTGTAGCTGAGCTTCTCTTCCACGGAATCCGTCGGCGCGAGCCCCTTGGCCGCAACGACCGGTCCGGCGACGGCACCAGCGCCAGCAGTCACCTCAACGTCGAGGTTGAACAGGAAGCCGACGGTTTCCTCGCGAATCTGACCCATCATCTGCTGGAACATGGCGAAACCCTCACGCTGGTATTCGACCAGCGGGTCGCGCTGGGCCATCGCACGCAGCCCGATGCCGTCTTTCAGGTAGTCCATCTCGTAGAGGTGGTCGCGCCAGCGACGGTCGATCACCGAGAGCACGACACGGCGCTCCAGTTCACGCATAGCCGGGGCTCCGAGGGTTTCTTCCCGGCGGGAATAGGCCAGCTTGGCGTCGGAGAGAATCTCCCGGCGCATGAAGTCACGGTTAATCCTGCCCTTGTCGCCAGCCTCTGAGACGACCTCATCGATGGTCAGTCCCACCGGGTACAGCGTCTTGAGCTCTGTCCACATGGCGTCGAAGTCCCAGTCGTCGCCGTTGCCGTCGCCGGCGTGCACATCGAGCACCTCGTCGATGACGTTGGTGAGGAAGGTCTGGGTGCGTTCGTGCAGGTCGTCACCCTCGAGAATGTGGCGACGGTCACCGTAGATGGCCTCGCGCTGACGGTTGAGGACGTCATCGTATTTCAGCACGTTCTTGCGAATCTCGGCGTTGCGACCCTCGACCTGGGACTGGGCGCTGCGGATGGCACGGCTGACCACCTTTGATTCGATCGCCATGTCGTCCGGCACGCCCTGACGACCCATGAGGGCCTCGGCGGCACCGGCGTTGAACAGGCGCATGAGGTCGTCGGTGAGCGACAGGTAAAAGCGGCTCTCGCCCGGGTCGCCCTGACGTCCGCTGCGTCCGCGCAGCTGGTTGTCGATGCGACGTGATTCGTGTCGTTCGGTGCCGAGCACGTAGAGACCGCCAGCGGCGATCACCTTCTCGGCTTCTTCGGTGACGTTGTCCTTGACCGCGGTAAAGACGTCGTCCCAGGCCAGTTCGTACTCGTCGGGGGTTTCGACCGGGCTAAGGCCCTTGGCGTTCATTTCGGCGACGGCGAGGAATTCGGCGTTGCCGCCGAGCATCACGTCGGTACCACGACCGGCCATGTTGGTGGCGACGGTCACCGAGCCGAGTCGACCGGCCTGCGCGACGATCGCAGCTTCACGGGCGTGGTTCTTGGCGTTGAGCACCTCGTGGCGCACGCCCTTCTTGGCGAGCAGGCGCGACAGATACTCACTCTTCTCAACGCTGGTCGTGCCGACCAGAACCGGCTGTCCGGCTTCGTGGCGCAGGGCGATGTCTTCAACGACCTGACGAAACTTGGACTCTTCGTTCTTGTAGATCAGATCGGACTGGTCGATGCGCTTCATCGGCTTGTTGGTGGGAATGGCCACCACGCCGAGCTTGTAGGTGCTCATGAACTCGGCGGCTTCGGTCTCGGCCGTTCCGGTCATGCCGGAGATCTTCGAGTACAGGCGGAAGTAGTTCTGCAGGGTGACGGTGGCCAGGGTCTGGTTCTCGGCCTTGACGGCGACACCCTCCTTGGCCTCGATCGCCTGGTGGATACCCTCGTTGTAGCGGCGTCCCATGAGGATACGGCCGGTGTGCTCGTCGACGATGAGCACCTCGCCGTTCATGACGACGTAGTCCTTGTCCTTCTTGAATAATGCATTCGCCTTGATGGCGTTGTTCAAGAAGGAGATCAGCGGCGTGTTGGCCGATTCGTAGAGGTTGTCGATGCCGAGGTAGTCCTCGACCTTTTCGATGCCGGGTTCGAGCACACCGATGGTGCGCTTCTTCTCGTCGACCTCAAAGTCTTCGTCGGCAATGAGACGCTTGGCCAGGCTGGCAAACTCGTTGAACCAGCGGTTCGCTTCACCGGATGCCGGCCCGGAGATGATCAGCGGCGTACGGGCCTCATCGATGAGAATGGAGTCGACCTCGTCGACAATGGCGAAGTAGTGCCCGCGCTGCACCATGTCGCTGGCCTGCCAGGCCATGTTGTCGCGCAGGTAGTCGAAACCGAACTCGTTGTTCGTGCCGTAGGTGATGTCGGCGGCATACATTTCGCGACGCTGCGCCGGAGTCTGACCGGAGAGGATGCATCCGGTCGTCATGCCGAGGGCGCGGAACACGCGCCCCATGAGCTCACTCTGGTAGCTGGCGAGGTAGTCGTTGACCGTGATGACGTGCACGCCGCGGCTGCTGATCGCGTTGAGGTACGCGGCGGTGGTGGCGACGAGGGTCTTGCCCTCACCGGTCTTCATCTCGGCGATATTGCCGAGGTGCAGGGCTGCTCCGCCCATAAGCTGCACGTCGAAGTGACGCAGGCCGAGGGTGCGTGTGCTGGCCTCGCGCACGGCGGCGAAGGCCTCCGGCAGCAGGTCATCGAGCGACTCGCCGTTGGAATACCGTTCACGCAGGGTGACGGTTTCGTTCTTCAGCTCGTCGTCGGTGAGCTCATGGAAGTCTTCTTCCAGCGCGTTGATGGCTTTCGCATAGTTTTCCAGGCGGCGCAGAACGCGGCCTTCACCAACACGAAGAACCTTTTCAAGAATTGACGCCACGAATGTACTCCACTAGTCAAACGGTGCAGGCATGCACTGGGGCAGCCCAATCGGGCTTCCAGCACACGCCTGCACCTCTCGTCTGGCAGATGCCAGAGCACCGACCTGGTCGGCGGCTAAGGCAATGCTAGTTGGTCAGTTGGCACGCCCGCTGGCAACGGGCACAGCCTCCTGCAGCTCCGCGCTCGAACCGTCGAGTTCGATGACTCCGTAGTCCCAGCCCTTGCGACGGTAGACCACGCTCGGACGCTTGGTCTCGATGTCCTGGAACAGGTAGAAGTCGTGGCCGACGAGCTCCATGAAATAGAGGGCATCGTCGACGGACATGGGAGCAGCCGCGAATACTTTGCGACGGATGACGACGGGGCAGTATTCCTCCTCGGCCGAGGCTTCTGGGGCATCCGCTTGCACGATCGGGATCGCGCCGGTGCGCACCCGCTCGAGCGTTTCCGGGTTGGCCGGGGTGATGTCGATAACGCTGAATCCCACAGCGGATGCCTCGTGCAGCGAGGTGGGACGGTGGGCGCCGCCGCGGTGCACCTTCTTGCGGTCCTTGGCGCGCCGAACGCGTTCGAGCAGACGACCCAGCGCCACGTCGAAGGCGGCGTACTTGTCGGATCCGTCCGCTTCGGCTCGCACCAGCGGACCCTTGCCAATCAGGGTGAGTTCGACCCGGTCGTTGCCGACAGCAGCACCGTTCTTCTCGTGGTGGCGGCTGACCTTTATCTCGAGCGCGAGGGCCTTGTCGGCGAGGAGGGCAATTTTCTCGGCCTTCTCCGTCGCGTAATCCCGGAAGCGATCAGTGATCCCAAGGTTGCGTCCGACGATGTTAGTTTCCATGACGACCTCCAGTTTGGCGGACCGCCCGACAACTGGGCGATCATTGCGCGCCTTTGACTCCACCGTAGCCGGGACAGTCAGATAAGTCACAGTATTTGTCGATGAGTTTGCTAATCGGGTGCTTTGAATTGCACGGGGTGGCATTACCGGTGCAGCAGACGCCGTGTTTCCGCCAGTGTGGCCAGACCAACGACGATACCGCCCGCAGCGAACACGGCGCGGCGAGCCTCGAGCAGGGTCGCGCCCGTCGTCACAATGTCGTCGACCAGGATCACCGGCACCCCGTCGAGCGAATGCCGCGCGACAAGGCTGTTGCTCTTGTTCGCGGCCCGCGCCGCCCGCCCCAGGCCCACCTGGTCGAGAGCCTCGGTGCGCTGCATGAGCGCCGGGGACGGGTGCAGGCCGGCCCGGTGCAGCAGGGCATCGACCGGGTGGTAGCCGCGAACGCGCCAGGCCAAGCGGGACGACGGGATGGTGACGAGCTGAATGTCACTCGAGCGCACGGTCGGATTCGGCACAGTCGGGTTCGGCACGGTCGGGTTCGGCACGGTCGGGTTCGGCACGGTCGGGTTCGGCACGGTCGGGTTCGGCACGGCGGCGAGCGCGGCCAGGATGGCCGCCCGCAGCGGCGCGGCGAGCGCGGCGGCGGCATCCGTTCGCCCGCCGTCTTTGTAGGCGGCGATCACGTGGCGGGCTGGGCCCTCGTAGGTCAGCGCGGTCCAGATGACGACGTCGTCGCGGGCGACCGCGTGCACGCCGGGCGCCAGTGCCAGCCGGCAGCTGGCGCACAGAGCGCGGTCGACGGCACCGCAGCCGCTGCACTCGGTCGGCAGCAGGGTGGCCCAGGCGTCGCGGCCGGCGGCGGCCAGGAGATCGCGCAGCTCTCGGCTCATGGCCTCAGTGTGTCGCGGAACACGGCGACGCGCTGGGCAAGTTCGCCAGCGGTGCATAACCGGGCCTGGACGCCCACTGGGGAGGAGACGCTAGCCGCCGAGGCCTTGCTGGGTGGCGAGAAGGGTCACTTTATCAATACGGGCCTGCCAGCCCGCTCCGCGTTGCACCTCGAGGCTGCCGGTGTCGGTGAGGGCTCGAAGGTCGCGCACCGAGTTGCTGCCGACAATGAAGCGACTGCTCACCGGGGATTCCAGAACGGTACTGACGCCGCCGATCTGTTGCTGGGCGATGCGGGCCTCGCCGCTGGGCAGCAGGCTGAGCGATGCGACGGTCAATTCGTTGATCCAGGTGGCGTCGAGGCCGACCCCGCCGCCCGAGGCCAGCAGCACGGGCGCGCCGATACCGGTCGGCACTGCGCCGGTGCGGATGATGGAGGCGACGACGAATCGCGTCTCGGAACCGGTGCCGAGCAGCGCGATCAGCCGAGCGCCGTCTCTGGACAGTTTCAGCGACGAGATCGACGTGGCCTCCGGCCACGGAGTCGGCAGCACGGTCGCCTCCCCCGACGGGCTGTACACGACCAGCGCGCTCGGATCGTTGGCCGGCACCGACCAGACGAAGCGGTCATTGTCGATCGACGGAGCGAGCAGCCCCGCACGCGTATCGAGCAGTTGGGGGCCGTCGCCGGCCCGCACGAGGTAGACGCCGTCGTTGGCGAGGACGGCAGCCGATCCCTGCCCCGAAGCGAGCGTCACCGCGGTCGGGGCCAGCTGGGCGATGGTGTCAGACAATCCGTCGAGCGGAGTGACACTCTGCCCGGTCGCGGCGAGAAAACCGAACTCATCACCGCGCAGCACGAGCGCCCTGGCATCCACGCGCGGATCCACGAGCGGAGCGCCGGACTCCAGATCGTTGATGGCCTGGGAGTTCTGGTCGATGGTGATTTCGACGGTCAGGCCCGTCGGCAGGCTCGCCGCCAGCTGGGCCTTCATGCGCTGCAGGGCCTGCCGATCGGCAATGAGAGCTTCGCTGTTCAGGTCGACCATGGCCTGGCGCCCGACGACCTGCACGGCATCGGCGGTGAGCTTGGAGCCTTGCGGAAACGCCGTGGCCACGGCACCGGTCAGCCAGGCGCTCGGTCCGTTCAGGACGGCGTTGACCAGTTTTGTCGGAGCGGACGCCCCGCGCGGAAACCAGCGCAGGTCCGGCACCAGAAACCGAAAACCCGGGTCGTAGAAGTAGACCGGCTGGGCGCTGAACACATCATTGAAGGTGTTCTCATCGATCACGGTGCCGTTCGGGGCCGCGCTGATGCGCCACTGGCCGCCGATCTGCGCAAATTCGTAGCGCAACGGTACCGGGCTCGCGTCAACTTCGCGGTATTCCCCGGACTGGTCCACTTCGGCGATCGGCGTGACAGCTACGAGGGTGGTGGCGTCGTCAATGACGGTCAGGGTGCGCCCTGAACCGTTGTCCACCGTGACGCCCGCCGTGGGATCCCAACTGGATTGAAACGCCGGGGTCAGAAACTGGCGGGCGATGTCGTAGTTGTTCTCCGGGCTGGAGGAGGCGTCGATGAAGCCGCGCAGAATGGACTCCGTCGAGGCATCCTTTTGCGGCAGCGCCGGCAGAAAGACCGGCGCCGGGTTATCGTCGGGCGCAATGTCATTGCCGGCGTGCACCACGCCGTCGCGCGGTATGCCGGTGCAGCCGCCGAGTCCGACGGCGAGACTGACCGCCACAAACAGCGCCAGAACGACACGCCACGGTGAACTGCGACTACTCATCGTGGCCTCCGCCGATTCCGGGCACATGCCCGATTTCGCCGAGCGCGGCCGTGGCGTCATCGGGCGGCAACGGGATCGGCGACGATTCGAGAATAGCGCCGGCCGTACGCGGAAGAGTCAGCCGAAAACACGACCCCTCACCGGGGCTCGACCAGACCTGCAGCCAGCCGTTGTGCACGCTCGCGTCTTCGCGCGAGATGGCGAGCCCCAGCCCGGTCCCGCCGATCGTGCGCTGGCGTGACGGATCAGCACGCCAAAACCGGTCGAACACGTGCGCAACCTCGGCCTGGCTCATGCCCAGCCCGTAGTCACGTACGGCAAGCGCCACCGCGTTCGCGTCGCTGTCGACGGACACTATGACGGGTCTGCCCTCACCGTGCTCGATGGCATTGCCGATGAGGTTGTGCAGCACCCGACGGATGCGCCGCGGATCGACGTCGGCGTTCAGGTATCCGCCCGGCGCGACCAGTCGCAGGTCGCTGCCCTTGGTCTCGGCGAGGGAGCGCAGGCTGTCGATGGCGTCCTCGGCGAGGTAGACCAGGTTGGTCGGTTCGCTCTCCAGCTCTACCGACCCGGCGTCGTAGCGGCTGATTTCGAGCAGGTCGCTCAGCAGCAGCTCAAACCGCTCAACCTGGGTGTGCAGCAGCTCGGCCGTGCGGCCGGTTGCCGGCGGAAAGGTCGCCCGCTGGTCGTACAGCACATCGCCGGCCAAACGGATGGTCGTGAGAGGCGTTCGCAATTCGTGCGAGACATCCGAAACAAATCGTTGCTGCACCTCGGACAGTTCCGCGAGCTCACGAATCTGGCTCTGCAAGCTGTCGGCCATGCCATTGAACGACCGGGCGAGCGTGGCGATGACGTCTTCACCCTTCTCGGGGATGCGCACTTCCAGGTCTCCGGAGGCGAGCTTCTGGCTCGTCTCGGCGGCCACGCGCAGCGGCGTGACGACGAAGCGCACGACAATCCACGATACGGCCCCGATCAGCAACACGAGGGCGACACCGGCCACCCCCAGGGTCTGCTGCACAAACAGCAGCGTCGCTTCGGCATCCTGCAGACTGTACGCAATGTACAGCTCGTACCGGCCGGCCACCGGAACCGTGATCTGCGACCCCACCACGATGCCGGGAATGGTCGTGGCATCCTCACCGGTCAGGGCGACGGACTGCCAGAACTGATCACCGTCGTTGGCCTGCACCTCGGTGCGCAGGTCGGCGCCGATCACACCGGTGGATCGCCCGAACGTCGACGAGTCGAGCGGCGCGACGGTCGACGGATCCTGCCCAGGCACCCGCAGCACGGCGACCAGCCGGCTCGACGACGCTGCGGAGATCGAGGTGCGGGCCGAACTGAGCAGGTTCTGTACCTGCACCCGGTCGGTGGCATCGGAAGAATCGAAGAGGCTCTGCGCGGCGCTGGTGGCACGGTCCGATTCGAACAGTACCTGGCTGAGCCGCGACTGAAACAAATCGTTGCCGATGCTGACCGACATGTACATGCCCACCACCAGAATCGCCAGCCCGGACAGCGCGACCGAAATCGTCACCGTACGAAATTGCAGGGAGGAACGCCACGACGCGCGCACCAGCCTCGGCCAGTTGCGCGGCCTGCTCGAATAGGTCAGCTGCGGCACGGTTCGAAAAACCGTTTCTGCGGGTATCGCCGGGCGCACATGGGAGGTCGTGGTTCTCTAGCTGACCGTGCCGGCTCGATAGCCGACGCCACGCACCGTCATGACGATCTTGGGATTATCGGGATCATGCTCGACCTTGGCGCGCAGCCGCTGCACGTGCACGTTCACGAGGCGGGTGTCGGCCTTGTAGTGATAGCCCCAGACCTGCTCCAGCAACATTTCGCGGGTGAAAACCTGCTGGGGTTTGGACGCCAGGGCCAGCAGCAGGTCGAATTCGAGCGGAGTCAGGTTGATCGCGGCCGTTCCCCGGGTAACTTCGTGGCCGACCGCGTTCACCACGAGGTCACCGATGTGCAGGGCGATGGCGCCGTCGACGGCGGGCGGACGCAGACGGGTGCGAATACGGGCGACGAGTTCCTTGGGGTTGAAAGGCTTCACCATGTAGTCGTCGGCACCGGACTCGAGCCCCTTGACCACGTCTGTGGTGTCGGACCGCGCGGTGAGCATGATGATCGGGACTCCCGATTCTGCGCGAATCAGCCGGCACACTTCGATGCCGTCGAGGCCGGGCAGCATGAGGTCAAGCAGCACCAAGTCGGGCTTCTCGGTGCGAAACGTCTCGAGAGCGAGTGATCCGTCGGCGCAGAAACCCGGATTGAAGCCTTCGCCGTGCAAAACGATGCCGATCATCTCGGACAGGGCGGTATCGTCATCGATAACCAAAATGCGTGCAGTCATGGGTCTCTTTCCAGAACGTCAGTCACGTGTGTTCTGATGTCGTTCGCTCAGCAGATTGCCCGATGAGTAGGGCAAAGTCTGGCATAAGAGTAGCCGAGCGCGCTGACAGAGCGCCTGCGAGCGTTTTTCTTGATCGACCTGTGCCAGCATTGAATGGTGACAGACCCCTGGCAAGCCCCCGACACCCCCGTTCCGCCGCGCTATGGGGAGTTCGCAGCGCCCGTCTCGCCCGATCAGGGCGCGCCGTACCAGAACGGACCGTACCCGGGCGGTCCTTATCCGGGCGGTGCCGCCGGGCAGGGTTGGGCACCGCCGCCCAAGCCGGGGCTGATTCCGCTGCGCCCGATCGGATTCGGTACGCTGCTCGGCGCGTCGTTCCAGGTCTTGCGCCGCAATCCGAAGGCAACCTTCGGCAGCGGTCTGATCGTGCAGGCCGTGATCATGCTCGTCACCGTGGTCGTTGTCGGGCTCGTCACGTTCTGGGCCTTTGACCGCATCGACAGCGCCCCGCTCGACCAGAAGGATGCCGTCACCGCCGGCTCGTTCCTGGCCGGCGCGCTATCCGGCATCATTCCGATCGCTCTGTCGCTCATCGCTTCGGCTCTGTTGCAGGCCGTCATCGTGGTCGAAGTGGCCCGCGCGACCCTCGGCGAGAAACTACGGCTCGGCGCACTGTGGCGCAAAGCGGCAACCCGCCTCTGGCCGCTGGTGCTGTGGACCGTGCTGCTGGCCGTTGCACTGTTCATCGGGGTGGCCGTGGTCATTGGCATCGTCGTGCTGCTGATCAGCGTCGGCGGGACCGCCGGATTCGTGGCTGGCGTTCTGGTCGGCATCTTCGGCGGCCTACTGCTCGCTGCCGTGAGCGCGTTCCTTTACACCAAAACCAGTGTCGTCCCGAGCCTGATCGTGCTGGAGAAGCTGAGCGTGCGGGCATCCGTTGTTCGATCGTGGTCACTCACGCGCGGCTACTTCTGGCGTACCCTCGGCGTGCTGCTGCTGATCGGCCTGATCGTGCAGGTGATCACCCAGATCATCAGCATGCCCGTGTCACTGCTGATGGGAATCGGCGCTTCGCTGATCGACCCGAACGGGGCGCTCACCGAGCAGACGACGTACATCATCACCGCCCTCAGCCTGATCGTCGCTATTCCGGTGGCCGCGGTGGCTGCCGTTGTGCAATCGGCGGCCATAGCGCTGATCTATCTCGACCTGCGCATGCGCAAGGAGGGGCTCGACCTCGAACTGGCCCGTTACGTGGAATCAGCGGCGCAGGGCGGCGACGTTCCCGACCCGTATCTGGTACCGGCCGCTCCCGGCACGGGGTATCCGGCGGCATGATTGCTCTGGGCCCGGCGCAGCTCGGATCACTGGTTGACCGCATCACGCTCGGCGTGCCGGGTGATGTACCGGTCGTTCCCGACACGCCAGAGGCCAGACAGTGGCTGCGCGAGGAACTCGCCAAAGCCCCGTACGCTGCGGCCAGGCCCACCTGGTTCGACCGGGCATCTCAGGCCTTTCTCGACTGGCTCCAGTCCCTGACCATCAGCGGCGACGGCAATCTGAAAGACTGGCTGCCGATTGTCGCGGTCGTGCTGGTGCTCGCGGCGCTCGTGGCCGGTTGGCTGCTGTTCGGCGCTCCCCGACTGGCCAGGCGACGCCGGGCCGCCCTCGACCTGTTCGGCACGATCGACCAGCGCAGCAGTACCGAGATGCGCGCGGCCGCCGAGGCAGCGGCGAGCGCGGGCGACTGGAGCCTGGCCTGCGAGGAGATCTTTCGCGCGCTGGCCCGCGGACTGGCCGAACGCACGGTGCTCTCTGTCACTCCTGGCACGACCGCGCACGATTTCGCTGCCCGGGCTCAGCAGGCATTTCCAGCGAGCGGCCCGGCTCTGGCCCTCGCCGCCGATACCTTCGACCGGGTGCGCTACCTCGAACAGGCCGGCACCGAGACCGACTATCGCACTCTAGCCGCGCTCGAGGTCGAGTTGCGCTCTGCGATGCCCATCATGCTAGCCCCGCTGGCCGAAGCTGGTCGGTCATGAGCGCGACGCTGACTTCTCCCACGAATGCCGCTACGCCAGGCGCCGGCGCTGCGGGCGAGACGACCGTGGCCACACCGACGCTGCGCGCACTGCTGCACCGATCCTCCTTCTGGATGATCGCCGCGGCCTGCATCCTGGCCATCGCGATCATCGCCGTGCTCGTGTCCGGCGGCAGCCAGGCTGCCGGCCGGGCACTGGCCGGGGACAACGCGGCTCCGGCCGGCGCGATGGCGCTCGTCGAAGTGCTTGGCCAGCAGGGCGTCACCGTGACTCTCGCCGGCTCACTGGCCGAAGTGCGAAGCGCGGTCGGCGCGGATTCCACCGTGCTGCTCTATGACGAGAACAGCTATCTGGACCAGTCACAGCTGCGCGAACTGGGCGGCCTCGCCGTGCGCACCGTGGTCGTGGCACCGGACTTTCTGGCCCTGCAGGCCCTCGCCCCCACCGTGGGCTTCGGCGGTGTTTCCGATGCGGAAACGTTGACGGCCGATTGCTCGGTGCCGGCCGCCAACCAGGCCGGGGAGCTGGTGCCCGGTGGGGATACCCTGTCAATTCCGGAGGGCGGGGATTCGCTGGTCACCGGCTGCTTCGCCAGCGGCTCCGAGACCTTCTCTCTGGTGCAGGTGGCGAACGAGACAACCGGCGGCCTCGTCTCCCTCGTGCCAGACCCACGCGTGTTCAACAACGAGAACGTCACCGGCTACGGCAATGCGGCGCTCGCCCTCGGGCTGCTCGGGCCGAGTGACGCGCTCATCTGGTACCTGCCGACCCTGGCCGACCTGCCGCGCACCGGGCCGCCCTCGCTGGCCGAGCTGACGCCCGGCTGGGTCACTCCGGTGCTCGTGCTGCTCGCGCTCGTCGCCGTTGCCGCTGCAATCTGGCGCGGCCGGCGGTTTGGGCCGCTCGTGGCCGAGAATCTGCCGGTCACGGTGAAGGCGAGCGAGACCATGGAGGGTCGAGCCCGACTCTATGCGCGCGGCAACGCCCGCCTGCGGGCGCTCGACGCCCTGCGCGTGGGTGCCGTGCAACGACTCGCCCGGATCGTTGGTCTCGGCCGCCTCGCCCATCTGGAGGAGGTCATCGGCACGGTGGCGCAGATCACCGGCCGAGAACCCGACCGAGTTCGCCGGGTTCTCGTTGGCGCAATCCCCGTCTCCGATTCGCAGCTGATGGCGCTCTCCGATGCCCTGCAGGCCCTCGAAACGGCGACCGGCCAGGCCGTGCGGGCCGGGGCACCGGAATCCGCTTCCCCTGAATTCTCCACCCTTCCAGCCGAAAGAATGGACCCATGACGACTCCCGCCACCCCCACCGAAACTTCTGTAACAACGGATGCCGCCGCGCTGCGGGCAGCGCTGGCCCGGGTGCGCGCCGAGGTCGGCAAGGCCGTCGTCGGGCAGGACGGCGCTATCACCGGACTGATCATCGCGCTGCTCGCGCGCGGCCATGTGCTGCTCGAGGGCGTGCCGGGCGTCGCTAAAACGCTGCTCGTGCGCACCCTCAGCCACGCGCTGAGCCTCGACACCAAGCGCATCCAGTTCACGCCCGACCTGATGCCGGGCGACGTGACCGGGTCGCTCATTTACGATGCCCGGGCCGGGGAATTCGAGTTTCGGCAGGGGCCGGTGTTCACGAACATCTGCCTCGCCGACGAGATCAACCGCACGCCACCGAAGACGCAGTCCGCGCTGCTCGAGGCGATGGAGGAACGCCAGGTCAGCGTCGACGGCGAGTCGCGGGGGCTGCCGGAGCCGTTCATCGTGGCGGCGACCATGAACCCGATTGAATACGAGGGCACCTACACGCTGCCCGAGGCGCAGCTCGACCGATTTCTGCTCAAGCTCGTGCTCGAGGTGCCAGCCCGTACCGATGAGATCGAGGTGCTGCGCCGCCACGCGGCCGGCTTCAACCCGCGCGACCTGGCCGGTGCCGGTGTGAGCGCGGTGCTCGGTGCGGCCGAACTCGCCGCGGCGCAAGCAGCCGTTTCGAGCGTCGGATCGAGCGCTGACGTGCTCGCCTACATCGTCGACCTGGCCCGCGCCACCCGCACAAGCCCCTCGGTCAAGCTCGGCGTCAGCCCCCGCGGCACGACCGCGCTGCTCGCCGCCACCAAGGCGTGGGCCTGGCTGAGCGGCTATGACTCGATCACGCCGGACCATGTGCAGGCGATGGCGTTGCCGGTCTGGCGACACCGGGTGCAGCTGCGCCCCGAAGCCGAACTCGAGGGTGTCTCGGTGGATGCCATTCTGCGCGGCGTGCTGCAGCAGGTTCAGGTTCCGATCTAACGATGACGCTCAGCGGACGGTTCGTTCTTCTTCTCGCCCTCGGCGCCGTGCCCATCGTGCTGTTCGGGCCATCCAGCGGGCAAGCCACCGGCGTGCTGGCTCTCTGGGTGCTGCTGGTGTGCGTACTCGGCGGCATCGATCTCGCCCTGGCCGCGTCGCCGCGCGCCGTGACGGTCGAACGGATGCTGCCCTCCCGCGTTCGCCTCGGCGAATCGGTCACGAGCGAGTTGTACCTGACCAACACCGGGCGTCGGCGCCTGAACGCCGTGGTGCGGGACGCCTGGCAGCCGTCGGCGGGTGCCGGCCAGAATCGCAGCCGTGTCGTGATTCCGCGCGGCGAACGCCGGCTGGTCTCGCTCACGCTCACGCCGTTTCGGCGTGGGGAGCGCCGGGTCGAACAGGTGACGGTGCGTTCGCCGGGGCCGCTGGGTTTGTGGAACCGTCAGGCGACGCTGAACGCGCCGGGGCGCATCCGGGTTCTGCCGCCGTTTCACGCCCGCAAACACCTGCCCTCGCGCATCGCCCGGCTCAAGGAGCTCGACGGACGCACGAGCGTGATGGTGCGTGGGCAGGGCACTGAGTTCGACTCGCTGCGCGAATACGTGCGCGGCGATGACGTGCGCTCGATCGATTGGCGGGCCACGGCCCGGCGTAACGACGTGATGGTGCGCACCTGGCGGCCGGAACGGGATCGCCGCGTGGTCATCTTGCTCGACACCGGCCGCACCTCGGCGGCACGCGTCGACAACGAGCCTCGGCTGGACACCGCGTACGAGGCCGCCCTGCTGCTCGCGGCGCTCACCTCGGTGGCCGGCGACCGGGTGGACTTTCTCGCTTTCGACCGCCGGGTGCGCGGTCGGGTGCAGGGAGCGAGCGGCGCAGCGCTGCTATCCCAGATGGTCGATTCGATGGCCCTGATCGACCCTGAGCTGATCGAAATGGACTGGGCCGCGGTTCCCGGCCAGGTGCGTTCCATCACGAGCCAGCACGCCCTAGTCGTGGTACTCACCTCCATCGACGCTGCGGGAGCCTCGACCGGGCTGCTGTCGGTGCTGCCGCAGCTCACCAAACGGCACACGGTGGTCGTCGCCTCCGTGCTCGACCCGGCCACAGTGCTCGCGGCGGCCACCCGCGGCGGCCGCGACGAGATCTACCGTGCGGCGTCCGCTGAGCGGGCCCTGCTCGACGTGGCGCGCGTGTCGGCCGCCATCCGCCAGCTGGGAGCGGATGTTGTCACCGCCTCCCCCGCGCAGCTCCCGCCGGCTCTGGCCGACCGCTACATCGCGCTGAAGGCCGCCGGTCGGCTCTGACTCAGGCGGCGCTTATCACGCGACGGATCAGGCGGCGCGTATCAGGCGGCGTAGATGCGAGTACTGCCGGCCTCGAACTCGCTCAGGTCCCCGGTTTCCCCAGCCCGGGAGGCACGGCCCCCGAGCACGATCATGTAGGACAGGAACGCCGCCAACGCCACCGCGCCGATGCCGATCTTGATCGGCCACGGCCAGGGCTGCGAGGTGACGAAACCCTCGATGATGCCTGACACTAACAGCACGAACACCAGTCCGATAGCGACGGTGAACAGCGCCCGGCCGTCTTCGGCGAGTGCCTGGCCTCGGGTGCGGGCACCGGGGGCGATCCAGGCCCAGAAGATGAGCAGCCCACCCGCAGCCGCCACGAATATAGCAGTGAGCTCAAGCAGCCCGTGCGGAGCAATGTAAAGAAAGAAAACATCGCCCTTGTCGTAGGCGAACATTATGGCGGCCGTGGTGCCGAGGTTCATGGCGTTCTGCAGAATGATGAACGGCACGTAGACCCCGGTAATGCCGAAGGCGATGCACTGCGCGGCAATCCAGGCGTTGTTGGCCGAGACGAATCCGGTGAAGGAGGCCGCCGGGTTTGCGGAGTAGTACCCCACGAAGTCCTCGTTGGCCAGTTGGGCGAGCTGGGCCTCCGTTCCCAGGTTGGCCAGCACGCGTGGATCGTTGTAGGCCCACACGGCGTACAACCCGGCGACGGCGAAGGTGACCACGGCGACAGCGAGCGTGAGCCAGCGCAGCCGGTAGAGGGCTGCGGGGAGCTGGGCAACGAAAAACCGGGGAAGCTGCGCCAACACATTGACGCTCACGCCGGTGAAGCGCAGCCGGGCGCGGGACAGGCCGACCGACAGCCGGTCGCCCTCCAAAGTCGACCCGGCAGTCGACTTGATCGCGGACAGCTGAGTGGCCCCGGCCTGATACCGCTCGATGAGTTCGTCCGATTGGGCACCGGTCAGACCCCGCCGGGCGCCGAGCTCGGTCAGGCGGTCCCAGTCGGCGCGGTGCGCGGCCGTATATGCGTCGAGATCCATCTGGTTCAATAGTAGACATGAAGGAGACCGCGCGTCCCACCGATCGTCACGCTGAGTTCGACCGCGACGATGAACTCGTCACCGGCGAGGCGGTCGCGCTCGACGTGCGGCCGGCCAGCGTTATTCTGCGCGGCGCCGGGGCGATCATCGACGTGATCGCCTATCTGGCCCAGTACCTGCTCATTCTCCTGGGTTTCTCTCTGAGTTTCGCGGTCTATACCGACGCCGCGCTCACCCAGGCGCTGAACGTTCTTGCCCTCGTCTTCTCCCTGGTGGTCGTGCCGGTTCTGGTCGAAACGCTCACGCACGGCCGATCGCTCGGCAAGCTCGCCATCGGCGCTCGCATCGTACGTAACGACGGCGGTGCAATCTCCCTGCGGCACGCGTTCATTCGCGCCCTGACCGGCGTGCTTGAGATCATCATGACCGCCGGAGGTCTCGCCGCCATAACTGCCCTGCTCAATGGCCGGTCCAAGCGCCTCGGTGACCTGCTGGCCGGCACTTATAGCCAACACGAACGTGTGCAGCGCAACAAAGAAGTCCCGCGCCCGCTGCCCGAGGCGCTGATCCCCTGGTCGCAGACCGTCGACATTGCCCGGCTGCCCGATCGTCTCGCCCGTCGGGTGGCCCAGTACCTGCGCCAGTCCTCCCATCTGACCCCCGTGACCCGCGAACATCTGGCCCAGTCCCTCGCCGTCGAGGTCACCCCGTTCGTCTCCCCGCTGCCCGACGCTCCGGCCGAGTACTTCCTCGTCGGAGTAGCCGCCGTGCGCCGCGAACGCGAGTACACCGCCCTAATCCTCGCGCGCGAGCGCCTCGCCCGCTTAGCCCCGGTCCTCACCGGCCTCCCCCACGGTTTCCCCAACCGCTAGCTGGGGTCGTGAGAACGCGACGGGGCGCGCTGTAGAAGACGAGCATTAACGCAAAGAATGGCCACCCTGAGGTGGCCCGTTAACGCAGGAAAGCCATCCCGTATGGGATGGCTTTCCTGGTGTTTCAAGTTAAGTCCGGCGGTGTCCTACTCTCCCACAGGGTCCCCCCTGCAGTACCATCGGCGCTGAGAGTCTTAGCTTCCGGGTTCGGAATGTGACCGGGCGTTTCCC
>NZ_PPTG01000023.1 GCF_002954245.1 Cryobacterium aureum
TTAGAGTTCGCACGCCGCTTTTTCCGTTCCCGAGTTTCTTACCTTTGACAGTTAGAAACCTAGGCGGAGAGCGGCGTGCGGCCGTTAAGGCGCTCCCAACGGACCCACGGTTACGTCATGAGAGCCAGTTTTTGACCGGATAGCTCTTGACGAGATTCTGGGTGGCGATGACAGGCTCTGGCACAGTTCTAACCTAGACCGCCCCTGTGACATTGGGGATGGCTCGCATCTTCGGCGGCTACGATTCTCTGGTGACTACCGCTACCCGTGTGCCCGAAACTTCTGCTCCATCCGCTTCCCCGCCCGGCGGGAAGCCTCCGCGCGGCCGACGCGGCCGGCCAGTTCCCACCGGGCCCCGAGCGACGTTCAGCCAGCTGCTGCCCTACCTGTTCGAGCACAAAAAGGTACTCAGCGTCGTCATCGTTTTGAGCGTGCTCGGTGCCGCAGCGAGCCTGGCCCAGCCGCTGCTGGTGAGCCAGGTCATCACGATTGTGCAGGCGGGGGATCCGTTGGGCTCACTCGTTGGCGTATTGATTGCCCTCGTGGTCATTTCTGGGCTGATCAGCGGTTACCAGCACTACCTGCTCCAGCGCACCGGCGAGGGCGTCGTGCTCTCCAGCCGCCGCAAACTGGTCGGGCGTCTGCTGCGCTTGCCGATCAGCGAATTCGACGTCCGGCGCACCGGAGACCTCGTCTCCCGGGTCGGCAGCGACACCACCCTGCTGCGCGCGGTGCTCACCCAGGGTCTGGTTGAGGCGATCGGCGGATCGCTCACCTTCATCGGTGCGCTCGTGGCGATGCTCATCATCGACCCGGTGCTGCTCGGCCTGACCGTGCTCGTGATCGCCGTGTCGGTGGTCACCGTCACCCTGTTGTCGCGGCGTATCCGCACCGCGAGCACGGCCGCCCAGGTGAAGGTCGGTGACCTCGCGGCCAGCGTCGAACGCGCCATCAGCGCCATTCGCACCGTGCGCGCCGCCAATGCGACCGAACGTGAAGTGGCCGTCATCGAAGAAGACGCCCGCGGCGCCTGGCGCATGGGCATCAAGGTCGCCAAGATCAGCGCCCTCGTCGTGCCGATCGCCGGCATCGCCATGCAGGTGTCATTCCTCGTGGTGCTCGGCGTCGGCGGTTTTCGGGTCGCGAGCGACGCCATCACCATTGCCGACCTGGTCGCGTTCATTCTGTTTCTGTTCATGATGATCATGCCGCTCGGCCAGTTCTTCGGCGCGATCACCTCGGTCAACTCGGCGCTCGGTGCGCTCGGCCGTATCCAGGAGATCATCGACCTGCCCGCCGAAGATCAGTTCGATCGCGAGATCGCCCCGCTCGCCATGACGGTCGGCGCCGCCAACGAGAAGGTCAACCCCGAGTCCGCCGCGATCAGCTTCGAGAACGTGCACTTCGGCTATGCGGTCGCTCCAATTGACGCTGATTCCAGCGAAGCGGATGCCGCCACCGATACCGATACCGCTCCCGCAACCGACACCCCCGCATCAACAGACCCACGCCCCGTGCTCAAGGGAGTCTCCTTCAGCGCACCGCGTGGCCTGCGCACGGCCCTCGTCGGGCCGAGCGGCGCCGGCAAGAGCACGATCCTCGCCCTGATCGAGAGGTTCTACGACGTTTCGGACGGCACCGTGCGACTGGGCGGGCTGGACATCCGCTCGCTGGATCGCACCGCGCTGCGCGCGCAGATCGGCTACGTCGAACAGGACGCCCCAGTGCTCGCCGGGTCACTGCGCGACAACCTGACCCTCGCCACGCCCGACGCCACCGACGAGGACTGCATCAAGGTGCTGCACGCCGTCAACCTGGGCGAAGTGCTCGACCGCGACCCGGCCGGGCTGGGCGCTGCTGTCGGCGAATCGGGCGTGAAACTCTCCGGAGGCGAACGCCAGCGGCTGGCGATCGCGCGGGCGCTGCTGGCCGCGCCGCCGATTCTGCTGCTCGACGAGTCCACCTCGAGCCTCGACGGCAAGAATGAGCAGATGATGCGCGAAGCCATCGACGCCGTCGCGGCCGACCGCACACTGATCGTGATCGCGCACCGCCTGTCGACCGTGGTCGACAGCGACCAGATCGTGGTGCTCGACCATGGCGAGGTCGTCGGAGTCGGCACCCACTCCGAGCTCGTGGTCTCGACCCCGCTCTACCGCGACCTGGCGAAGCACCAGCTGCTCGTCTAGCCCGCCGAGCCGGTATGTAATGCCGGTGAATATGCGACAAGCCGCAGCGATTGACCTGAGATGACGGCGTGTCGCAAAATTTACCGGCGTTACGTGCGCCGATAGCGCAGTGTCACTAGCTGAAANAAAGGGGCGCAGCTCCAGCGTCAGGGCGGAGTCTTCGTGCTCGGTGATAGCCACCGACGCGATCGGGCGCTCGAGCAGGTCGGTCTCGTGGGCCGGGGCGGCGTCGAACGAGCGGGTGACCCGGGCGCGCGCCCGGGTTCCGTGCGCCTCGTAGATTCGCACGATGACGTCGCCGCTGTCGTCTTCAGCGAGCTTGACCGCCTCGATCACGATGGCCGGGTTGTCGACCGTGAACAGCGGTTTGATCGGCGTGGAATGTACGCCCGTTACCGTGCGTAATGGCAGGTTCAGCCGGTAGCCCTCATATACCGCGTCAGGAATACTCGCCCCGACGCGCACGGATACCCGCAGCTCATGCCGCCCCTGGTCGGCGCTCGGGTCGGGATAGAGCGGCGCGCGCAGCAGAGAGAGCGACACGGTGGTGCCGACGCGTGTTTCAGTCGGCATCGCGGCATCCGTTACTGCAGCGAAGACGGTGCGTGAAATAGCGTGGCCGTAGGTGGAATCGTTGGCGATCGCCACTCCGAAGTCGGGTTCGCCGACGTGCACCCAGCGGTGCGCGACGGTCTCAAACCGGGCCGCATCCCACGAGGTGTTCGCATGCGTCGGACGGAATATATGGCCGAACTGAATCTCGGACGCGGCCCGGTCTGCCTTGAGGTCGAGGGCGAAGTTCAAGCGCAGCAGTTTCTCGCGTTCGTGCCAGTCGATGCTGAAGGTGAGGTCGATGGCGCTCGAGTCGTCGCCGAGACACACGTCTTCGATGACCGCCGATGCCCCGAACCGCCGGGTGATGCGCACGCCGACCTGACCGACGGCCAGCCGGTCGAGCTGCTCAACGGAGTCGGCATCGGTGAGCGCCTCGAACAGGCGCGCGTGCGGCACGTCGATGTCCCAGGCATCCCACTCGGTAGGGGTGTCGCGGTGTAGCGTCAGCAAATTGGCCCGAGCACCGGCCGGAACGACCTCGCGGTGGTGCTTTCGGTCGTAGACCGACGTGAACAGTCCGTCGTCGTCGATGGACACCCGCACGTGCCGGTTCGACATAACCCAGCCGTCGGGGGTGCGGACGATCGTCGCTGCGGCTGGCGAATCGCCAGGACCGTCGCTGCCGCCGAGAGCTGGCAGGCCAGCGCGCGCGTACGGCCCCGCGTTCAGCGCGATCGCCGCGTCGCCCGGCCCGCACAGCGCCCGAATGACGGCCTCGATCACCCCCTCCAACACCCCAGCGACGCGCGCATACTCGCGTTCAGCCTGTTGGTGAACCCAGGCGATCGACGACCCTGGAAGAATGTCGTGAAATTGGTGGAGCAACACCGTCTGCCATGCGTTCCCGAGTGCCGCGCGTGGATAGTCCGCTCCCATCTGGACGAAGGCTGTCGTCGCCCACAGCTCGGCCTCCCGCAGCAGGTGCTCGCAGCGCCGGTTCCCCTGTTTGGTACGGGCCTGCGAGGTGAGCGTTCCGCGGTGAAACTCCAGGTAGAGCTCGCCCGACCAGACCGGCGGCGCCGCATACTCCGCCTCGGCCGCCTCGAAGAATCGCCGCGGGCTCGACAATTCGACCGTCGGTGATCCCTCGAGCGATCTGGTTCGGTGGGCAGCGGCGATCATCTCCTCGGTCGGTCCTCCGCCGCCGTCGCCCCAGCCGAACGGCACGAGCGAGGTGTTCGCGACACCCTTTTCGCTGTAGAGCCGTTCGGCCCTGGCAAGTTCATGCCCGGAGAGCTGCGCGTTGTAATCGGCGACCGGCGGAAAATGGGTGAAGATGCGGCTGCCGTCGAGGCCCTCCCAGAGAAAGCTGTGGTGCGGAAACACGTTCGTGTCGTTCCAAGACAGTTTCTGGGTGAGGAACCAGCGGCTGCCGGCGGCCCGCACGATCTGCGGCAGCGCCGCCGAGTAGCCGAACGAGTCAGGCAGCCAGACCTCGAGCGGCTCCACCCCAAACTCGCGCAGGAAAAACCCTTTGCCTGCGACGAACTGCCGCGCCAGCGCCTCACCGCCGGGCATGTTCGTGTCGGATTCGACCCACATACCGCCGACCGGCACGAAGTTGCCGGCCTCAACGGCCCGCCGCACCCGCTCGAACAGCTCGGGATGGAACTCCTGCAGCCAGGCGTATTGCTGCGCCGACGACGCCGCGAACACGAAATCGGGGTGCCGGTCGATCAAATCGAGCACGTTGGAGAAGGTGCGCGCGACCTTGCGCACTGTCTCCCGCACCGGCCACAGCCAGGCGCTGTCAATGTGCGCATGCCCGACCGCGTGCACCCGGTGCGCGCTCGCGTGCGCCGGGCTCGCGAGCACCTCGGCGAGAGCGGCGCGTGCGGCGACAGCGGCGCCACCCACATCGTCGGGGTCGAGGAGATCGAGGCAGCGTTCCAGGGCGCGCAGAATATTGGCCCGCCGCGGCCCGGCGGCCGGTAACTCGCGGCGCAGGCCGTCGAGGGCGACGACGTCTTGCACCAGCTGCCAGACCTGTGTGTCGCGCACGGCAACATCCGCTTGTCGCAGCAGATAGAGCGGCGCGGTGCCCGCGGTAGCGAGGTCGCCGAGCAGGGTGGGAGTGAAGCTGAAGTCGGCGGCGATATTGGGGTTGGCGGCGGCCTCGATGTAGAGGTCGATCCGAGTGTCGGTCACCGCGACCGTGCGGTTCAACGATTCGACGCCTTTGAGCAGCCGCCCGTCTGGACTGTAGGCGGTGCCCTCGGCCTGAAACCCCGGCACTGCGGCCGTAAACCCGAGGTCGACCACGACCTCGATGCGAGTATCGGCCAGGCCGGCCCACTTGGGCGGGACCAGTCCCCCGAGGTGAAACCACACGGTGCCCCACGGCCTTCCCCACGCGTCTCCCACGGCAAACGGCGCAAACGGATGCGAGACCGCCTCGGCAAACGAGACCGGCTCCCCCGGCGCCACCCAGGCGGTGACGGTGAGCGGGGCGGTGGCCCGGTAGATCGCCGGCTGCAGCCGTTCGCGGACGAACCGGTTCAGCCGAGCCTCGACGAGTGCGCTGTCGTCATGCATGCTCGCATCCTACGGCCGCCGCGCCCGGGCCGCTCAAGTCGGCTCACAGCGGACGCCCGTGGCGAATTCAGGAAATCCGGCCACCGACATCCACTTCTGCCGCACTGGTCTGCGGCCGGACGACGCGGTAGCCGGAGGATCTCCTGAATTCGCCGCCGAAAGCGGGCGGTACACGCACAAGGCCCCGCCACGGGAAGTGGCGGGGCCTTGTACTGTGCAGAATTAGTCCTTCAGGTGGTAGCGCACGCTAGCGAGCTCGGCACGCAGTGCCGGCGGCACCTTGTCGCCGAACTTGTCGAAGTATTCCTCGGTCAGGTCGCACTCGGCGAGCCAGCTGGTCTGGTCGATGGCGAAGAGCTGGTCAACAGCTTCCTTCGACAGGTCGAGGCCGTCGAGGTTCAGGCCGTCCTCGGCCGGGAGCAGGCCGATCGGGGTGTCGACGGCGTCGGCGCTGCCCTGGATGCGGCGGATCATCCACTCGAGAACCCGCGAGTTCTCGCCGAATCCGGGCCAGATAAAGCCGCCATCCGGGCCCTTGCGGAACCAGTTCACCTGGAAGATCGCTGGAGCGTTGGTGCCGAGCTCCTTGCCGACCTTGAGCCAGTGACCCCAGTAGTCGGCCATGTTGTAGCCGCAGAACGGGAGCATCGCGAACGGGTCGCGACGCAGCTCGCCGACGATGCCGTCAGCCGCCGCCGTCTTCTCAGATGAAATCGTGGCGCCCATGAACACGCCGTGCTTCCAGCTGCGGGCCTGCGCCACCAGCGGAACGTTGGTCGCGCGACGCCCACCGAAGACGATGGCGTCGATCGGCACGCCGCCGGCAGCTTCCCAGTCGTCGGCGATCGACGGGCACTGGGCGGCCGCAACGGTGAAGCGGGAGTTCGGGTGGGCGGCGGTACGGCCGGAGGCGGGCGTCCAGTCCTTGCCCTGCCAGTCGATCAGGTGCTCGGGAGCCTTGTCGGTGAGGCCTTCCCACCAGACATCTCCGTCGTCGCGCAGGGCGACGTTGGTGAAGATGGTGTTGCCCCACATGGTGGAGACGGCGGTCGGGTTGGTGGTTTCACCGGTTCCGGGAGCGACTCCGAAGAAGCCGGCCTCTGGGTTGATGGCCCAGAGACGACCGTCCTCGCCCTGGCGCAGCCAGGCGATGTCGTCGCCGATAGTCTCGACCTTCCAGCCGGGGATGGTCGGGCGCAGCATCGACAGGTTCGTCTTGCCACAGGCCGATGGGAACGCGGCGGCCACGTGGAAAACGCCGCCCTCCGGCGAGATCAACTTGATGAGCAGCATGTGCTCGGCCAGCCAGCCCTCGTCGCGGCCCATCACCGACGCGATGCGCAGGGCGAAGGACTTCTTCGAGAGCAGGGCATTTCCGCCGTAGCCGGAGCCGTAGGACCAGACCTCGCGGGTGTCCGGGAACTGCACGATGTACTTGTCATCGTTGCACGGCCATTCGACGTCGGGACGCGTGATGCCCGACGCGTCGACGAGCGGGTAGCCGACGCTGTGCACGGTGTGCACCCACGGTTCGCCATCTTCGATCATGGTGAGTACGGTCTCGCCCATGCGGGTCATGATGCCCATGTTGAGCACGACGTAGGGGGAATCGGTGATCTCGACGCCGAGCTGCGAGATGGGGCCACCGAGCGGGCCCATCGAGAACGGCACGATGTACATCGTGCGGCCGCGCATGCTGCCGGCGAAGACGCCGCGCAGTTCGGCGCGCATGGCCGACGGTTCGGCCCAATTGTTGGTGGGGCCGGCATCCGCTTCATCGTTGGAGCAGATGAAGGTGCGGTTCTCGACGCGGGCGACGTCCTTGGGGTTGGTGCGGGCGAGGAAGCTGTTCGGGCGCCATTCCGGATTCAAGCGGATGAGCTGGCCGGAGGCGACGAGCAGTTTGGAGAGCTCATTGGCTTCGCGCTTGGATCCATCGCACCAGACGATGGCGTCGGGTTCGGTCAGGCGAGCAATCTCATCGACCCAAGCCTGCAGGTTGGGGTCAGTGCTGCCCGTACGCGACGGGTAGGCATCCCCGTTGGTCTGGAGGGACGATTTGGTGAGAGTCATATTCTGGCCTTTCCGTACTGCTCGGGTAGATGCAAATTTATGGAACGTCTGGCTGCGTTGCTGACTTGACGTTGCGTACGGCCATAATTTCGGCCACAAACCAAGAATGGCCCTCTCTGCGAACGAGAACCGGCGATATTGTTCGTTAAGAATGCCCGTTCTTTAGATATTGTTAAAGAATGTCGCCTCAAGCTTCCGATCTGATCACCCTGGGCCATCGCATCCGCCATTTTCGAAGCGAACGCGGCCTCACCCTCGACCAGCTCGGCGAGCGGATCAGCCTCGCGGGCAGTCAGCTGTCACTCATCGAGAACGGCCGCCGGGAGCCGAAACTCTCGACGCTGCAGGAGCTCGCGACCGCGCTGTCGGTCGACCTGGCCGAGCTGCTGCGCCGGGAAGCACCGAATAATCGGGCGGCACTCGAGATCGAACTCGATCGGGCGCAGAAGAATCCGCTCTACGGCGCGCTCGGTCTGCCCGTCGTGAAGGTAACCAAGGGGATGCCGCTGCCCGCGATCGAATCGCTGCTCGGCTTGCACCGCGAGCTGTCTCGCCGGGCCAGCGAGGCCATCGCCACCCCGGAGGAGGCCCGCCGCGCCAACACCGAATTGCGGGAGCGGATGCGCGACCAGGGCAACTACATGCCCGAGATCGAGGAACTCGTCGAGGAACGGGTGCGCGCGAGCGGGCACATCTCGGGCGCCCTCACCCACCGCGAGGTGAGCGTCATGGCCGATCAGCTCGGCTTCAGCCTGATCTACGTGAACGACCTGCCGAACTCCACCCGGTCGGTCACCGACCTCGCCAACGGGCGCATTTACCTGCCCCCAGCGTCGATTCCCGGCGGGCACGGCCTGCGATCGATGGCGTTGCAGGCGATGGGCCACCGACTGCTCGGGCACGAACGGCCCGGCAGCTACGCGGAATTCCTGTGGCAGCGGCTTGAGATCAACTATTTCGCGGCGGCATGTTTGATGCCGCGCGAGGCATCCGTTGCCTTTCTTTCACATGCCAAGCAGGAGCGGGAGTTGGCCGTGGAAGACTTTCGCGACGCCTTCGGCGTTACCCACGAGGCTGCGGCGTTGCGACTGACCAACCTCGCCACCAGTCACCTGGACATGACCCTGCATTTTCTGCGGGTCAATGGCGACGGAGCCCTACAGAAGGGGTACGAGAACGACGACCTGCCGTTTCCGGTGGACGTCACCGGCTCGATCGAAGGCCAGTACGTCTGCAAGCAGTGGAGCGCGCGCAGCGCGTTCACCCACACCAACCGCACGACCGAGTTCTACCAGTACACCGACACCCCGGCCGGCACGTTCTGGTCGGCGACGCAAACCGGGTCAACGGATGCCGGTGAATTCTCGATCAGCGTCGGTGTTCCGTTCGCTCAGGCGAAGTGGTTTCGCGGTCGAGAGACCACCCAGCGCACGGTGTCACGCTGCCCGGACGAGTCGTGCTGCCGCCGCCCCAACTCGGATGTCGCCGCACGCTGGGCGGGCCGGGCCTGGCCGAGCGCTCGGCTGCACGCGCACGTGCTGTCGCCGTTGCCGTCCGGAACTTTTCCGGGAGTCGACGATTCCGAGGTGTACGCGTTTCTGGAGGCGCACGCGGCGGAGTAGCGAGAATTTAGGGTGCCAGCGAGCCCTCGGGCAGGCCGAGTTCGTGTTCGACGATGGTGCGTACGAGCGGTCGCTGCCTGCCGGCGTCGCCGTAGCGCACCGTGGCGTGGGCGGTCAGGCCGTCGATGATTCCGAGCAGCTGCCAGGCCAGGGCGGGCGGGGCGTCGACCACGAATTCGCCGCGGATCGCGCCCTCCTCGAGCAGGGCGACCAGAAATTCCTGCCAGGCATCCATTTGGCGGCCTACCTCCGCGGCCAGTACCGGGTTGCGTCGACCGAGGCTCCAGGCGTCGAGCCAGATTGCGGTAACCGTGCTGCGCTCCGGGCCGAGCAGGGTGTCGATCAGGGCCGCGAGGGCGTGCACCGATGTGCGGCAGGCGCTCAATTCGGTGGCTACCTCATCGATCTCGGCCGCAACGATCGCGCCGAAAGTGCTAGCGACCAGCACATTCATGCTGGGCCGGTAGTGCGCGACCAGCGCAGGCGCTACCCCGACGCGAGCAGCTACCGCGCGCACCGTGACTGCGGCGAGCCCCTCGGTCAGGGCGATCTGGCGGGCGGCCAGCGCGATCTCCGCGGCCCGCTCGGCGGGAGTCTTGCGCCGGTTGCGGGCGGAAAGTGTTGACATGGGACCCCAGTGTATATAGTTTGGGATCCAGTTGTTGATCACTTGATCAATAAGAGTCCCAGGAGAACAAGATGCGCCTGATCGAGGCCCCGTCCAGCCCAGCGTCTCCCACTCGGGTCAACGAGCCCGACCGCCTCCCCCTGCGCGTCGCCCTCGTACAGCATCGCTGGCACGCCGACGCGGCGACACTGCGGGCCGAGCTGGCCGACGGCATCCGTACGGCGGCTGAGGCCGGTGCCCGCATCATCTTTTTGCCCGAACTGACCCTCAGCAAGTACCCCGGCAATGTGCGGGCCACCGGCACGCCCAAAGCGGATGCGGAGCCGCTCAGGGACGGCCCCACCTACGAATTCGCGGCCGCTCAGGCCCGGCTGCACAACGTCTCCGTGCACGCGTCGCTATTCGAACGGCCGGCCGAAACCGACGCACCGAACGACCCGCGTGGCTACAACACGGCCATCCTGGTGTCGGAGACCGGCGAACTGCTCGGCCGCACCCGCAAGACGCACATTCCGGTCACCAGCGGCTACTACGAGGACACGTACTTTCGGCCGGGTCCCGCCGAGGACGCCTACCCGGTTTACACCGTGGCGGGCGCCCGCCTCGGCCTGCCGACCTGCTGGGACGAGTGGTTTCCCGAAGTCTCCCGGCTGTACGGGCTCGGCGGCGCCGAGATTCTCGCCTACCCCACCGCGATCGGCTCTGAGCCGCTCTTTCCGAACTTCGACACCCGGCCGATCTGGCAGCAGGTCATCGTGGCCAACGGCATCACCAGCGGACTGTTCATGGTCGTGCCCAACCGGCACGGCGACGAGGGCGACCTCACCTTCTACGGTTCCTCCTTCATCTCCGATCCGTTCGGACGCGTGCTCGTGCAAGCGCCGCGCGGCGAGTCCGTGGCGCTCGTGGCCGATCTCGATCTGGCCCAGCGCGAGGAGTGGCTCAGTCTGTTCCCGTTCCTGGCCACCCGCCGGCCCGACAGCTACGCGGGGCTGACGGCGGCGGTCGACCCGGCGCATCCGTTTGGAGCAGAGCGCGCATGACTTGGCGGATGCCGGCCGAAACCGCACCGCAGGACCGGGTCTGGATGGCTTTCCCAGCCGGCGGCTACACCCTCGGCAATACCGCCGAGTCGGCCCATGAGGCACGCCGCACCTGGGCGGCCGTCGCGCACGCCGTGGCCGACTTCGAGCCGGTGACCATGGTCGTCGACCCGGCCGCCCGCGCCGACGCTGCCCGCTACCTGGGTAGCGAGATTGAGGTCCTGGAAGCCGAGCTGAACGACAGCTGGATGCGCGATATCGGCCCGAGCTTCGTGCACGACGCACACGGCCGCCTCGGGGGCATCGACTGGACTTTCAACGGCTGGGGCGGCCAGGACTGGGCCAGCTGGGACAAAGACGAGTCGGTCGGCCGGTTTGTAGCGGATTCCTCCGGCGCAGCCCTGGTATCGTCGCACCTCGTAAACGAGGGCGGCGGGATCCACGTCGACGGCGTGGGCACCGTGCTGGCGACGGAGAGCGTGCAGTTGGACCCCGGGCGCAATCCCGGTGCCACCCGGGTCTCGGTGGAGGCGGAATTGCGGCGCACGATCGGTGCCGAGCACGTGGTCTGGCTGCCGCGCGGCCTCACCCGCGACCAGGCCAAGTTCGGCACCCGCGGGCACATCGACATGGTCGCCACGATCTCGTCGCCGGGAACGATTCTGCTGCACACGCAGAACGATCCCGCGCATCCCGACTACTCGATCACCCGCGACTTTCGGGCGCTGCTGGCCGACGCGCACGATGCCGCCGGGCGATCGTTCACGATCATCGAGCTGCCGGCACCGGCCGTGCTGCGCGATGACGAGGGGTTCGTGGACTACAACTACGTAAATCATGTCGTCGTCAACGGCGGCGTTATCGCGTGCAGCTTCGGCGAGGAACGGGCCGATTCGCGGGCCCGCGACGTACTCGCAGCCGCCTACCCGGGACGCCGCGTTATCTCGGTCGACGCGCGGCCGCTGTTCGCGCGTGGCGGCGGCATCCACTGCATCACGCAGCAGCAGCCGTCTGCGCCCGTGCCAGCCTAATCAGCGCGCTCACCACCTTGCGGCGACCAGCCCATTGTGCCAGGCACGAATCACGAGGAACGGAAGCAGCACAGCCACGATGAGCAGCACGAAGGCCCACGCGCCGATGTCGGGCGTCATGAGATTGGCGCCCCAGATCACCAGAGCGACGGCTCCGACGTTCAGTAGAACGGATGCCCGCGGCCGGCTTGGCGGGCTGGTGAACAGGGGCAGTGGAACTGCGGGGTTTGCCCAGACAAGTTGCAGAACAGCGTAAATACCACAGGCGAACCCGGCGAGAACCAGAATCGTGCCGAAGATGACTGCCATGCGGTGGTGCTCCCCTCTTGAGTCATTACTTCGACCCTAAAGTCCTACTTCGGCTGCATCCGAATCGCCCCGTCAAGACGGATAGTTTCTCCGTTGAGCATGGGATTTTCGATGATATGCCGCACCAGGAATGCGAACTCCTTTGGGTCGCCGAGTCGGGACGGATGCGGTACCTGGGCACCCAAGGAATCCCGCACCGGCTGCGGCAAGCCCTGCAGCATCGGGGTGTCGAAGATGCCCGGCGCAATCGACATCACTCGAATGAGGCTCTGGGCGAATTCACGAGCCAGCGGCAAAGTCATCGCGGCCACGCCGCCCTTGGACGCGGCATAGGCGGCCTGCCCGATCTGCCCATCAAAGGCAGCTACGGAGGCGGTGTTGACGATGATGCCGCGTTCGGCGCCGCCCTGACGGTCCGCGTCGCCCACGGGTTCGGTGCGCTGCATCGCCGCGGCGGCCAGCCGCACGACATTGAACGTGCCGACAAGGTTGATCCGAATCGCCCGCTCAAAATCTTCGAGCGGCAGCGGCCCATCGCGGCCGACCGTGCGGGCGCCTGGCGCGATACCGGCGCAGTTGATCACGATGCGCAGCGGTGCCAGTGCCACAGCGGCGTCGACGGCGGTCTGCACGTCGCCCGCGCTCGTGACGTCGCCGGCTACGAACCGGGCGCGGTCGCCCAGTGAGGCCGCGATTTTCTCGCCGGGCGCGCCGGGCAGGTCGAGCAGCACCACGGATGCCCCGGCTTCGTGCAGCGTGCGAACGCAGGCCAGGCCGAGGCCGGAGGCGCCTCCGGTAATGAGGGCGGAGCATCCGTCAATCTGCATTAGAGCCTCTCGATCAGGGTTGCATTGGCCATGCCGCCGCCCTCGCACATGGCCTGCAGGCCCCAGCGACCGCCGGTCATTTCGAGGTGATTGAGCAGCGTGCCGAGCAGGCGCGTGCCCGAGGAACCGAGGGCGTGACCGAGGGCGATAGCTCCGCCGCGCGGATTGAGGCAATCGGGGTCGGCGTGAAGCTCGCGCAGCCAGGCCAGCGGCACGCTCGCGAAAGCCTCGTTGATTTCGTAGGCGTCGATGTCGTCGATACCGAGGTCGGCCCGCGCGAGGATGCGCTGGGTCGCCGGAATCACTCCGGTCAGCATAAGCATCGGGTCGCTCCCCACGACGGTGAAGCTGTGAAAGCGGGCGCGGGCGTTGAGGCCGAGCTGCGCGGCCCGCTTGGCGCTCATGATCAACGTTGCCGAGGCGCCGTCGGTCAGCGGCGAGGAGTTTCCGGCGGTGACGTGCCAGCCGAGTTTTGGAAACCGCGCGGCGAGGGCGTCGGTGCGAAAGGCGGGGCGAAGGCCCGCGAGCGAGGCGTGCGAGGTACCGGGGCGGATGGTTTCGTCCTCGCTGACGATACTGCCGTCCGTCCTGGTGACGGCCACGATTTCGCCCCCGAAGTCGCCGCGTTCGACCGCCGCCGCGGCGAGCCGGTGTGACCGTGCCGCGTAGGTGTCGAGGGCATCGCGGCCGAGGTTCCATTTTTGGTTGATTAGTTCCGCGGAGACACCCTGGTTGACCAAGCCGTCGGGGTAACGCTCGTGCATGAGCGTGCCGAACGGGTCCTGTGTGCTGGCGGAGGACCCGAGCGGAACCCGGCTCATCGACTCTACGCCGCAGGCGATTACCACGTCGGCGGTGCCGCTCATCACAGCCTGGGCCGCGAAAGCGGTGGCCTGCTGGCTGGAGCCGCATTGCCGGTCGATTGTGGTGCCCGGAACGGTGTCCGGAAATCCGGCGCTGAGTAACGCGGTGCGCGTGACGTTGTTGCTCTGCTGGCCGACCTGGCTGACGCAGCCGCCGATCACATCATCGATCAGCGCCGGGTCGAGGTTGTTGCGGCTGACCAGTTCGCGCAACACGGTGGCCAGAAGGTCGGCCGGATGGATGCCGTCGAGGACTCCCCCTGGCTTGCCCCGGCCCGACGGGGTGCGCAGAACGTCGACGATGACAGCTTCATTGCTCATGACCCCAGCCTAAGCCCGCGCGGCGGGGGCGACCCACGGTCTCGACAGCGGATGCTCCAGCGCCAGTTACCCGGACAAAGCCCACATCGCGACGGCACTCGCCGCGGCCACGTTGAGCGAGTCGATCCCGTGCTTCATCGGAATCTGCACGACACTGTCTGATGCAGCGAGAGCCTCGGGGGTGAGCCCCTCACCCTCGGCGCCAAGCAGCAGGGCCAGCCGCTCATGGCCAGCGCCGTCGAAGTCGCGCAGGCTGACCGCGTCGGGGGTCAGGGCGAGCGCCGCCACGTGAAAACCGTGCCGGGTCAGTACAGCGCGGGTCTCGGTCCAATCGCCGACTCTCGTCCACGGCACCTGCAGCACGGTACCCATCGACACGCGGATGGCTCGGCGGTAGAACGGGTCGGAGCAACGCGGCGTGACCAGAATGGCATCCGCTCCGATGGCACCGGCTGAGCGAAAGATGGCGCCGACGTTGGTCGGATCCGACACGTTTTCGAGGATAACGATGCGGCGTGCGCCGGCCAACAGGGCATCGGCGTCCGGCAGCTCTGGCCGGTTCATGGAGGCGATCAGCCCTCGATGCAAAATGTAGCCGGTGAGGTCGGCGAGCAAGTCGCCGGGGCCAACGAACACCGGAACCTCGGCCGCGTAGTCGCCGAGCACCGCGAGAGCCTCATCGGCAGTGTTGCCGAGCGCGAGCACCGAGCGTGGAACATGCCCGGCACGCAGGGCCCGCTCGAGCACCAGGCCCGACTCGGCGATGTACAGCCCGTGCTCGGTGCCGCGGGCCTTCTTGAGCGCGACATCGGTGAGGTGGGCGTAGTCGACCAGTCGCGCATCGCTCAGGTCGTCAATCGCGATCAGGGGCATCCGCAAAGTCTAGCCAGCTGTCCGAAGTCCCGGCGTGCCGGGTGTCGGTGGGGGCCAATTCAGGAAAACGTTCGGGGGGCGAACCCGCCGCGCCCGCAATCACGCGGAACGGCGGGCTGGCGGACCCGGCCTTCCTGAATTAGCACCTCGCGGGTGGACCGGCACTTTGGCCGGCCCACGATCGGGACCCTACGGGGTCGGCGTGAGCGTGTACTTCGTCGAGAGATACTCTTGGATTCCCTCGAGCCCACCCTCGCGACCGAGTCCGGACTGCTTGACGCCGCCGAACGGCGCGGCCGCGTTGGAGACGACGCCCGTGTTCAGGCCCATCATGCCGGTCTGAAGTTTGTCGATCATGCGCTGGCCGCGTGCGAGGTCGGTCGTGAACACGTAGCTGATCAGGCCGAATTCGGTGTCGTTGGCGAGGCGCACGGCATCAGCTTCGTCGGTGAAGGTGCTGATCGCGAGTACAGGGCCGAAGATTTCGTCGCGCAGGATGTCGCTGCCCGGCAAGACGCCGGTTAGTACGGTGGGCGCGTAGAAGGTTCCCTCGCGCTCGATCGCCGCGCCGCCGGTGAGCACGGTCGCGCCGCGGGAAACCGCGTCTTGCACGAGGGCATCGGCCTTGGCGACGGCTTTGCCATCGATCAGCGGGCCGATGGTGATGCCGGCCTCTGTACCACGCCCGATCTGAAACGCCTCGACCTTGTCGGTGACCCGGCGGGCGAATTCGGCGGCGACGGACTCGTGCACGATGAATCGGTTGGCCGCGGTGCAGGCCTGACCGATGTTACGGAACTTGGCGATGAGGGCGCCATCGACGGCCTTGTCGAGGTCGGCGTCGGCGAAGACGACGAACGGGGCGTTGCCGCCGAGCTCCATCGAGGTGCGCAGCACGTTCTCGGCGGAAAGCTTGATGAGCGACTTGCCAACCGCTGTCGACCCGGTGAAGCTGAGCTTGCGCAGGCGCGGGTCGGCGATGATCGGCTCGGTCACCGCGCCGGACTGGGACGTCGTGATGACGTTGACGACGCCGGCGGGCAGACCAGCCTCTTCGAGCAGGGCCACGAAGTGCAGGGTGGTCAGCGGGGTGAGCGCGGCCGGCTTGACGACGACGGTGCAGCCGGCGGCGAGCGCCGGGGCGATCTTGCGGGTCGCCATGGCCAGCGGAAAGTTCCACGGGGTGATCAAGAGGCAGGGGCCGACCGGGTGCTGGGTGACGATCATGCGACCGGTGCCCTCGGGGTTGGTGCCGTAGCGGCCGCTGATGCGCACGGCTTCTTCGCTGAACCAGCGCAGGAATTCGCCGCCGTAGGCGACCTCGCCGAGTGCCTCGGGCAGCGGCTTGCCCATTTCGATGGTCATGAGCAGGGCGAACTCCTGCTTGCGTTCCTGCAGCAGGTCGAAGGCGCGGCGCAGGATTTCGCCACGCACGCGGGCGGGGGTCGCAGCCCAGTCGGCCTGTGCGGCGTCGGCGGCGTCGAGGGCTGCGGCGCCATCGGCCACGCTCGCGTCGGCGATGGTCTTGATGACCCGGCCGGTGGCCGGATCGGTGACATCGAGGGTACGGCCGCCGGTTGCGGCGATCCACTGGCCATTGATGTAGAGCTGGCCCGGCACTCGAGCGAGCAGCTCGGATTCGTTCGTGCGCGCGTCGGTAACAACTGTCATTGCATCTCCCATGCTTATGTCTGCCCGTCGATCTGACGGTAATAGCCTAGCTGCGCCCACCGACACGTCCGGTGGCAGCGGATGTTTCTCGGGTCAGTTGAACATCAGCGGAACGACCATGCCGACCGTCATCGCGGACATGGCGAGGCCCATGCTGGCGTGTTGGGCGGCCGGAGACCGGGCAGGCCGACGAGCATGAGCGCCAGCAACACCACGGCCCACAATGTGCTGGCGCACCCGCGGCCTTTTTTACCGTGGCATGCCGTAGATCTGGCCGGTGGATTGCTCGACCTCGTGATCGGGCCCGAGCGGAATGCCGGTGCGGTCACGCAACACCAGCGTCGCTGCGAAGGCAATGACGGTCACACCGGCAATGTAGAAGGCCACGGAGAGCGCTGTTCCTGTGGCCTGCACCAGCGCGGCGGCGACCAACGGGGCAAAGGCGCCACCGAGGATCGCTCCGAGCGCGTAGGTGATCGCGACGCCGGAGTATCGGATCGAGGCCGGGAACAGTTCGGTGAAATACGCCGCTTGCTGCCCGTAGGTGAAACCGTTGCCCACGGTGAACATGGACAGGCCGAGGAACAGTAGCCAGACGTTTCCGGTGTTGACCAGCGGGAACAGCAGGAACACCGTGATCAACTGCACGATCCAGCCAATGATGTAGGTGTTACGCCGACCGATCTTGTCCGAGACGCCGCCAGCGATCCAGGTCATCAGCAGCCAGACCACTGCCGAGCCGGTCACGGCCAGCAGCACCGGGGTACGTTCAAGGCCGACGAACCCGTTCGGGTCGGTCGCGTAGTTCTGCAGGTATCCGCCGGTGGTCATGTAACCCGCGGCGCTGTTGCCCGCGAAGGTGAGCGCGGCGAGGATGACGAGCAGCCAGTGCTTGCGAAAGAGGGTGACCATCGGAACCTTGGTCTGCTGCTTGCGCTTGGCGATCTCCTTGAACACCGGGCTCTCGTCGACGCTCCGGCGCACGATGAAGCCGACGACGATCAGCACGAAGCTGAGCAGGAACGGAATGCGCCAGCCCCATTCAAGGAATGCGTCGCCGGGCGAGATCACACCGGTCATCAGGGCGAGAATTCCGGAGGCCAGCAGAAGACCGATCGGTACGCCGATCTGCGGGAAGGCGCCCATCCGGCCGCGCTTGTTGTCGGGCGCATGTTCGACCGCCATCAGCACCGCACCGCCCCACTCTCCGCCGGCGGAGATGCCCTGCACGATGCGCAGCAGCAGAAGAATGACCGGCGCCGCAACGCCGATCTGCGAGTAGGTCGGCAGCACACCGATCAATGTTGTTGCCGACCCCATCAGGATCAGCGTGATCACCAGCATGGCGCGGCGTCCGAGCTTGTCGCCGAAGTGGCCGGCGAGGAAGGCCCCGAGGGGGCGGAATAGAAAACTGAGGCCAACCGAAGCAAAGGAGAGCAGGATGGCGATCTGCGGGCCAGCCGGTTTGAAGAACAACTCGGCAAAGATCAGGCCGGCGGCACTGGCATAGAGGAAGAAGTCGTACCACTCGATCGTGGTACCGATGACCGTGGCCATCGCCACCCGTCGCCGATCGGACGAGCGCTGAATGGGCGGTGCTGCTGTCGAAACAGATGACATCTGCTGTGACTCCCTTGTCATGGTTGGTCGCACGGCCGACCTTGTTCACGACCTGCGAATGCCACTGATCGTATATGATTTGAGATACGAGCGCAATCGCCCCGTACGAGAATGCCCGGCCGGGTTGCATCTTTCGGGCGATCGTATATCATTTCAAATACACACGCAGCGCCGCGAGAGGACATCCTATGCAGCACCCCACACCGTTCACCGGCACCCCCGGCAAGGTGATTGCCCTGCACCTCAACTATCCGTCTCGCATCGCTCAGCGCGGTCGCACGCCGGAACAGCCTTCCTACTTTCTGAAGCCCGGAACCTCGGTGAGCGCGTCTGGCACGCCGATCGAACGCCCGGCCGGCACCGAACTGCTTGCCTTCGAGGGCGAGATCGCCCTGATCATCGGCCACAGCATCCGTCGGGTAAACCCCGACGAGGGCTGGGCCGCCGTCTCGGGTGTCACCGCCGCGAACGACTTCGGCGTCTATGACCTGCGTTACGCCGACAAGGGCTCGAACCTGAAGTCCAAGGGCGGCGACGGCTTCACCCCGCTTGGCCCGACCGTGATCAACGCCACAGATATTCAACCGGATGCCCTCCGGGTGCGCACCTGGGTCAATGGCGCGTTGGTGCAGGAAGACACCACTGCGCAACTGGCCTTCGGGTTCGGCCGTCTGGTCGCCGATCTCTCCCAGCTGATGACGCTCGAACCCGGCGACGTGATTCTCACCGGAACCCCCGCCGGTTCCTCCGTCGTGCAGCCCGGCGACGTGGTCGAGGTCGAAGTGGATGCCCCCACCGCGCCGGGCGCGCCCAGCACCGGCCGACTGGTCACGCCCGTCGTCGCCGGTACGGTCGCTATGGCCGAATACGGCGCCGGCCCGAAGATCGACGATCTGCAACGGGCCGAGGCGTGGGGATCAGCGGAGGCGGCCGGACTGCCGGCGTCGACCGGCCAGGCCACCATTTTGACCGACGAGCTCAAGGCGAAGATCAACTCGGTCGGCACCGCCACGATCAGCTCCCAGCTGCGCAAGCGCGGCCTGAACAACGTCTCGATCGACGGGTTGAAGTCCACCCGGCCGAGCGCACGTCTGGTCGGTCTTGCCCGCACCCTGCGATTCATTCCCAACCGGGAGGACCTCTTCGTCTCTCACGGCGGCGGCTACAACGCCCAAAAGCGTGCCTTCGATTCGCTCCGCCCCGGAGATGTACTCGTGATCGAGGCCCGCGGCGAGACCGGAACCGGCACGGTTGGTGATATCCTCGCCCTTCGCGCCCAGGTGAACGGCGCCGCTGGCCTGGTGACAGACGGCGGGGTGCGCGACGTGGCCGCCGTCACTGCCCTGACGATGCCCACCTACTTCGCCAACGCGCATCCGGCCGTTCTCGGCCGCAAGCATGTGCCGTGGGACACCGACCTCACCATCGCCTGCGGCGGCGCGGCCGTGCAACCGGGCGATGTGATCGTCGGCGACGCCGACGGCATCCTCGTGATTCCGCCGCACCTGATCGAGGAGGTCGTCGCCGACGCGATCGAGCAGGAGCGCGAGGAAACCTTTATCGCCGAGATGGTCGCCGCCGGTGAGGGCGTCGACGGGCTGTACCCGATGAACGCGAAGTGGAAGGGACGGTACCAGCAATGGCTGCAGTAACAGCGCCGTCGGTCAGCAAGTCACAACTGGCCTATCAGTGGATCAAAGCGCGCATCTCCGACGGAACGTTCACACCGGGCTACCGCCTGGTGTTGGGCGCAATCGGCAAGGAGCTCGGCGTCAGCGTCGTACCGGTGCGCGAGGCGATTCGTCGCCTCGAAGCGGAGGGACTGGTCACCTTCGAGCGCAACGTCGGCGCGCAGGTCGCCATGCTCGAGGAGACCGAATACCTCTACACGATGCAGACCCTGAGCGTCGTCGAGGGCGTCGCGACCGCGCTGTCAGCACCGTTCATCACCACCACCGACATCGACCGCGCCCGCTCGGTCAACCAGGCCATGGCCGCCTCCCTCGAAGACTTGAACCCACACCGGTTCACCGAACTCAACCTCGACTTTCACTCGATCCTGTTCGAAAACTGCCCGAACCCGCACATCCTCGACCTCGTGCACCGCGGTTGGAACCGCATGAAAGTGCTGCGCGACTCGACCTTCAGCTTTGTGCCCGGTCGCGCCCGCGACTCCGTCTCGGAGCACGAAAACCTGCTGCAACTGATCGAGTCGGGCTCCGACGCGCTCACACTCGAGCTGGCCGCGCGCGCCCACCGCACCAGCACCCTGGATGCCTTCCTCGATTACCAAAAATCGCATCACCCCCACTCAGCCCCCGAACCGTCCCCGAGAAAGAGAGCCTGACCATGACGCAGACGTCTGTCCAAACCACGCACTACGTCCCCGCCGACCTGCCCACCAGCATCCGTCACTTCATCGGTGGAAAATTCGTCGACAGCGTCGGCGGCGAAACGTTCGATGTGCTCGACCCGGTGTCGAACCAGACCTACGCCACCGCGGCCGCCGGCCAGCAGGCCGACATCGATCTGGCCGTCGCCGCCGCGAAGGAAGCGTTCGACAACGGCCCCTGGCCACGCATGCTGCCCCGCGCCCGCGCCCGCGTGCTGCACGCGATCGCCGACGCCGTCGAGGCGCAGGACGCCCGGCTCGCCGAACTGGAAACCTTCGACACCGGGCTGCCAATCACGCAGGCGCTCGGCCAGGCGCAGCGAGCGGCCGAGAACTTTCGCTTCTTCGCCGACCTAATCGTGGCGCAGGCCGACGACACCTACAAGGTGCCCGGCCGGCAGATCAACTACGTCAACCGCAAACCGGTCGGGGTGGCCGGGCTGATCACCCCGTGGAACACCCCGTTCATGCTGGAAAGTTGGAAGCTCGCCCCCGCGCTCGCCTCGGGCTGCACCGTCGTGCTGAAGCCAGCCGAATTCACGCCGCTGTCGGCGAGCCTCTGGGCCGAGATCTTTCGCACCGCCGGCGTGCCTGACGGGGTTTTCAACCTGGTCAACGGCATCGGCGAGGAGGCCGGCGATGCGCTGGTCAAGCATCCTGATGTACCGCTCATCTCCTTCACCGGCGAGACCACGACCGGCCAGACCATCTACCGCAACTGCGCAGCGAACCTCAAGGGCATGTCGATGGAGCTCGGCGGCAAGTCGCCCGCCGTCGTCTTCGCCGACGCCGATCTCGACGCCGCGATCGACTCCACCCTGTTCGGCGTGTTCTCCCTCAACGGCGAGCGCTGCACGGCGTCAAGCCGCATCCTGGTCGAGCGGTCAATCTACGACGACTTCTGCGCCCGCTATGCCGCCCGCGCGCAGAGCATCGTGGTCGGCGACCCGCACGACCCGAAAACCGAGGTCGGCGCGCTCGTTCACCCCGAGCACTACGCCAAGGTCATGAGCTACGTCGAAATCGGCAAGACCGAGGGTCGGCTGCTCGCCGGCGGCGGTCGTCCGGAAGGACTAACGGAGGGCAACTATGTCTCCCCCACCGTCTTCGCCGACGTCGCCCCGACCGCCCGCATCTTCCAGGAGGAGATCTTCGGCCCGGTCGTAGCCATCACCCCCTTCGAAACGGATGCCGAAGCGCTCGCCTTGGCCAACGGCGTGAAGTACGGGCTGGCTGCGTACATCTGGACCACGAACCTCACCCGCGCCCACAACTTCGCCCAGGCGGTCGACGCCGGAATGGTCTGGTTGAACTCGCACAACGTGCGGGACCTGCGCACCCCGTTCGGCGGCGTCAAGGCCTCCGGCCTCGGCCACGAGGGCGGCTATCGGTCGATCGACTTCTACACCGACTCGCAGGCCGTGCACATCACGCTCGCCCCCGTGCACACGCCCCGCTTCGGCGGCAACTAGCCGCGCCCCTGTGGACAGGGCCCGGGCCCCGTCCACAGGCCCAGTTTATAAACTGGGCCCGCGTTCATAAGGTGGGCCCAGCATCCGCTTCACCCCAGCAGAACCCCCGCACACACCCCGCGTCACCCTCAACGAGGAGAATCCCATGACCAATCCGATCCCCACCCCCACAGCTACCCCGCCCGACATCCTCCGCTGCGCCTACATGGACATCGTCGTGACCGACCTGGCCCGCTCGCGCGAATTTTACGTCGACATTCTCGGCCTCGTCGTTACCGAGGAGAGCGACACCGAGATCTACCTGCGCAGCTTCGAGGAGTTCATTCACCACAACCTCGTGCTGCGCCAGGGCCCCATTGCCGCCGTCGCCGCGATGGCCTTCCGGGTGCGTAGTCCAGAAGACGTCGACCTGGCCGAGGCCTACTATAAGGAGCTCGGCTGCCGCACCGAACGTCGCACCGAGGGCTTCGTGAACGGCATCGGCGACAGCGTGCGCGTTGAAGACCCGCTCGGCTTTCCGTACGAGTTCTTCTACGCCACCACCCACGTGGAACGCCTCGCCTGGCGCTACGACCTGCAGGGACCGGGCGCTCTCGTGCGCCTCGACCACTTCAACCAGGTCACCCCCGACGTCGGTCGCGGCCGCAAATACCTCGAGGACCTGGGCTTTCGCGTCACCGAAGATATTCAGGACTCCGACGGCGTCACCTACGCGGCCTGGATGCGCCGCAAGGACACCGTGCACGACACCGCGCTCACCGGCGGAAACGGGCCGCGCATGCACCACATTGCGTTCTCGACGCACGAGAAGCACAACATCATCTACATCTGCGACAAGCTCGGCGCGCTGCGCAAGAGCGACCTGATCGAGCGCGGACCTGGCCGCCACGGCGTCTCGAACGCGTTCTACCTCTACCTGCGCGACCCCGACGGCCACCGCGTCGAGATCTACACGCAGGACTACTACACCGGCGACCCCGACAATCCTGTGGTCACCTGGGACGTGCATGACAACCAGCGCCGCGACTGGTGGGGCAACCCCGTCGTGCCCAGCTGGTACACGGATGCCTCGCTCGTGCTCGACCTCGACGGCAACCCGCAGCCGGTGATCGAACGCACCGAGTCCAGCGAGATGGCCGTGACCGTCGGCGCCGACGGTTTTTCCTACACTCGCAAGGACGACGAGTTGGCCGGCTTCAAACTCGGCACCACCCTCTAGAAAGCAGTGCGCATGCTTGAGCAGTCAGTCATCGCAGAAATCGCCGACGAACTCGTCGCGGCCGGCCTAACCCGGTCGACGGTTCCGCTTCTGACCACCCGCTACCCCGGCATGACCGTCGACGACGCCTACGCCGTGCAGAGCCTGTGGAAAGAACGCGGCATCGCGGCCGGGCGGCGGCTGGTCGGTCGGAAGATCGGCCTAACCTCCAAGGTCATGCAGGTCGCCACCGGCATCACCGAACCCGATTACGGTGTGATCTTCAGTGACGAGGTCTACGAGAATGGCGCGAGCATCCGTTTCGACAGCTTCTCGAACGTGCGCATCGAGGTCGAGCTGGCGTTCGTGCTCGGCAAGCCGCTGTCCGGCCCCAACTGCACGCTTTTCGATGTGCTCGACGCGACGGACTACGTGGTTCCGGCGCTGGAGATCCTCAGCTCGCGCATTGAGATGGCCGGCCGCACGATCGTCGACACCATCTCCGACAACGCGGCGATGGGCGGAATGGTTGTGGGCGGCACGCCGGTGAAGGTCGGTGACATCGACCTGCGCTGGGTGTCGGCCCTGCTGTATCGCAACCAGACCATCGAGGAATCCGGCGTGGCCGCCGCCGTGCTGAACCACCCCGCTGCCGGCGTCTACTGGCTGGCCAACAAGCTGTCCCAGCACGGAACCAGCCTCGAGGCCGGGGAAATCATCCTGGCCGGCTCGTTCACTCGCCCGATGTGGGTGGAACAAGGCGACACCGTGCACGCCGACTACGGACCCCTGGGAGCAATCACATGCCGATTCGAGTAACAGCAGAGCCGACCTTCCGCGACGTTCTCGCGGGCTCCGATCGTGCGCAGATCGGCATGTGGGTGTGCTCCGGCAGCCCACTCGTTGCCGAAATCTGCGCCGGCAGCGGCCTCGACTGGCTACTGATCGACACCGAACACAGCCCCAACGGCCTGGAGTCGACGCTCAGCCAGCTGCAGGCCGTGCACGGGTACCCGATCGTGCCGCTGGTGCGCGCTCCGACCGGTGAGCGCGTCATCCTGAAACAGCTGCTCGACCTCGGCGCGCAGAATCTGCTCATTCCCATGATCGACACGGCCGATCAGGCCCGCGACATGGTGGCCGCCGTGCGCTACCCGCCGCACGGGGTTCGCGGCGTCGGCAGCGCCCTCGCCAGGGCCTCCCGCTGGAATCGTATCGACGACTACCTGGCCCACGCCAACGAGACGATCGCGCTGTTCGTGCAGATCGAGACAACGGATGCCGTCGCCAACGTCTCCGAGATCGCCAGCGTCGACGGCGTCGACGGCCTGTTCATCGGTCCCTCCGACCTCGCCGCATCGATGGGCCTGCTGGGCCAGCAGGACCATCCCGATGTCGTCGCCTCCGCCCTGCGCTGCATCCGCACCGTCGCGGCGCTCGGCAAACCCGTCGGAGTGAATGCCTTCGCTCCCGCAACCGCAGAGCGTTACCTGGCGGCGGGTGCCAGCTTCGTGCTCGTCGGTGCCGACGTGGCCATCCTTGCCCGGGCTTCGGAGAAGCTCGCCGCTACGTTCATCGGGCGAACGGATCTGGCCGGGCCCGAGGTTCCGCGGCTGAGTTACTAAGACGACATACCGGTAGACGGAATGCGAGAATAAGAGGGTGTCGATCCCAGAATTCGCCGAGACCTCCGGCAGCCCCCAGCCGGCACCCGCCGCGCATTCGCAAACCCTCTCCCGCGGCATCCGGGTGCTGGAGATTCTCGCCGACACCGACGAGCCGATGACCATCGTCGCTCTCGCCGCCGCCCTCGGCGTGCATCGCTCGATCGCCTATCGCATCCTCCGCACCCTGGAAGATCATGGTCTCGTCGTGCGGGACCCGGCCGGGCTGGTGCGGCTCGGTGCGCGACTGGCGGCTTTGGCCCGCGGGGTATCCCGTGACTTGCAGGCCGCTGCCCTGCCCGTGCTCACCCGCATCGCCAACGAGCTCGGCATGACCGCGTTCGTCGCGGTGCTCGACCAGGGCGAGATCTTCACTCTCGTGAGTATCGAACCGCGGAAGGCACACGCGACGGTCGCGCAACAGCCCGGCACGCGGCATCCGCTGCACAGGGGCGCACCGGGAATCGCCATCCAATCCGGCCTGAGCGCCGCTCAATGGGCCGCACTCGGCCACCCGGAAACCCGCCGCAGCGAGGCCGGTGAAGTTTCAGCCCTCGGCTACGCCTCCAGCCACGACGAGGTCATTCCCGGCCTGTCGGCAATCGCCGTGCCGCTGCTCGTGCCCGGGGAATCACCCGCCTCCCTCGCCGTGGTCTACATCTCGAGTCTGCACTCCTCCACCGACATCGGCGCCGTGCTGACCGCTGCTGCGCGCACGATCGTCGCCGAGCTCGGTTGAGTTGACCACGCTCAACCGACTACCGCGCCACGCACAGACTCTGCATGCCCACTCGCACGGTCGACCCGATGTGGCGGGCGCGCAGTTGCGACACGACGCTGGGCTCGTCAGCGACGGCGTAGAACTCGGTGTTCTCGGGGGCGCTCGGGTGGCCGTCGGCGGCCCAGCCCTCCGTGATGCGCAGGTACGCGGTCTCCGCGGCGTCGAAATTAACGTCCCAGTCGTCGGCATCGACGCCGGAGAAGGTGAGTTCCATGCCGTAGCCGATTCCCGTGCCCAGGCAATCGAACGCATAGGGCGCGGCCGCCACGGCCAGGTCGAGGGCGGGGCCGGGAATTGCTCCCTGCCGCTCTGGCTCCTCAAAGACCGGCGATGAGAAGCTGCCAGACGTAGATCGGAATCTGAGTGTACGGGTCGGCTGCGCCCGACCCACCCTGGTCGACGCCGAGCCCCAGATGCAGCATCCAGGCCGGCGACGGAACAGAGGCCACCGCGAGCGAGCCGCACAGCCGCCGCAAGCGACGAACCCGACTCATGCTGCAACCGGCATGCTCCAGCAAGCCCTCGATCGGCACGCACTGTGCTGCACCGGAACCCAAAAAAACAACAATACTGACCAAAAGGTAGGTAATCCTTGATTTTCCTGCCATACTGCCCCAGTGCCGGTTTTTCTCCGCACGATCCACACACTTTGCAGCAGTACCCGACCCAGCACCGCAGTGAGATACGAGGGAGTATTCCATGGCTTTTACGACCGAGCGCACGCAGGCAACCAGCGCTAAACGGAACGAAGAACGGCGGGTCCTCGCCGGCACAATGGTGGGTACCACCATCGAGTGGTATGACTTCTTCATTTACGCCCAGGCCGCTGGCCTCGTGCTGGCCGGCCTGTTCTTCGCTCCGCTCGCCGGCGAGAACGCGCCGCTCGCCCAGCTGATCGCCTGGGCCTCGCTCGGCATTAGTTTTCTGTTTCGCCCGCTCGGCGCCATCGTCGCCGGCCACCTCGGCGACCGCATCGGGCGCAAGGCGATGCTGGTCTTCACGCTCGTCATGATGGGCGCGGCCACCGCAATCATCGGCCTGCTTCCAACCTTCGACCAGATCGGTGTCTGGGCGCCCATCTTCCTGATCGTGCTGCGTATCCTGCAGGGCTTCTCGGCCGGCGGCGAGTGGGGTGGCGCGGCGCTCATGAGCGTCGAGCACGCACCGATCCACAAGCGCGGATTCTTCGGCGCTTACCCACAGATCGGCGTTCCGGTCGGCCTTATCCTTGCTACCGGCGTGATGATCGCCGTGACCACTTCGATGAGCGAAGAAGCGTTCCTCAGCTGGGGCTGGCGCATCCCGTTCCTGGTTTCCGTGTTGCTGATCGTCGTCGGCTGGGTCATCCGCCGCGCGGTCTCCGAGAGCCCGGTTTTCAAGGAGATGCAGACCCGTAAGAAGGAGTCCGCAGCACCGCTCAAGCAGCTGTTCAAGAGCCACTCGCGTCAGGTCATCCTCACCGCGCTCATCTTCATCGCCAACAACGCGGCCGGTTACATGCTCATCGCGTTCTTCAGCTCCTACGCCACCAAGCCCGCCGAGGCCGGCGGACTCGGCATGGAGCGCACCCCGGTTCTCATCGCGAGCACTGTTGCGGCCGTGTTCTGGCTCGCGTCGACCATGGCCGGCGGCATCCTCTCGGACAAAATCGGCCGCGTGCGCACCTTCCAGATCGGCTATGCGTTTCTCTTCATCTGGGCAATCCCGATGTTCCTGCTCATCGACACCGGCGACATCGTCTGGTTCGCGCTCTCGCTCATCATTCTGGCGAGCGGACTCGGCCTCTCCTACGGCCCGCAGGCCGCGCTCTACGCCGAAATGTTCCCGGCGCAGGTGCGGTACTCCGGTGTGTCGATCGGTTACGCCCTTGGCGCGATTCTCGGTGGGGCCTTCGCCCCGCTAATCGCCCAGCTGCTGCTCGATCAGACCGGCCAGTCCGTCTCGATCGGCGTCTATCTCATGGTGCTGGCCGCGATCTCCTTCGTCGCGGTAACCCTCGTGAAGGAAACCCGCGGGGTTCCGCTGGGCATCAGCACCCACGAGTAATATCCGTCATCACCGAACCGTGCCGCCCGACGTGAATCCCGGGCGGCACGGTTTTTTCGTGCCCTCTTCTGTACGGGGCCCCGGCCCGGAACGCCGGCCCCGACCACAGGCTGCCGGTGCGGCCGGTCGTGGGGGCTAATTCAGGCCGGGTGTGCCGCCTCGGGAGATCTGCCGCGTGTTCTTGCGGGCCGAGTGCACGCATCCGTTCATTTGTCCTGAATTAGCCACTGTCAGTCCCGGCAACGGGCGACGAAAAGGGCCCCCGCCGGTGACGAGGGCCCTTTCTGAAGCGGATGGCTAGCCGTTGATGACCTGCGGCACACCGAGCGCTTTGAGACCCTCGACACCGAACTCGAGCCCGTAGCCGGACTGCTTGGCCCCACCGAACGGAATCATCGGGTGCACCGCGCCGTGCGCGTTGATCCAAACCGTGCCGGTTTCCAGGCGAGCTGCGACGGCGCGCGCTGCGACAAGGTCGCTCGACCAAACCGAACCGCCCAGGCCAACGTCAACGCTGTTGGCTCGAGCGATGACATCGTCCAGGTCGGTATAGCGGATGATCGGCAGCGCCGGACCGAACTGCTCCTCACGCACGAGCGGGTTGTCGTCGTCGATGTCGGCGATGAGCGTGGTTGGGTAGAAGAAGCCAGGCGCTTCGAGGTCGGGGTTGCCGCCGATGAGCACACGGGCTCCGGAATCCTTCGCTGACTGCACGAGACCGGCAACGATGTCGAACTGGGCCTTGTTCTGCAGCGGGCCGAGCACGTTGTTCTCGTCGATTCCGACACCCATCGGCATTTTGGCGGCGACCGCTGTGAGTGCGTCGCAGACCGCGTCGTAGATGTCGTCGTGCACGTAGAGGCGCTTGAGAGCTGCGCAGGTCTGGCCGGTGTTGATGAACGCGCCCCAGAACAGTCCCTCGGCGATGGCTTCCGGGTCGGCGTCGGGCAGCACGATTCCGGCGTCATTGCCGCCGAGCTCGAGGGTGAGTCGCTTGACCGTGTCGGCCGAGCTCTTGATGATGGCCTTGCCGGTCGCGGTCGAGCCGGTGAACATGACCTTGCCAATGCCGGGGTGCACGGCGAGGCCGGCGCCGATCGCACGGCCGCCGGAGACGACGGTGACGAGGCCTTCGGGCAGCACCTGGTTGAGCACTTCGACGAGGGCGAGCACGCTGAGCGGCGTGTACTCGGAAGGCTTGACGACGACGGCGTTGCCCATGCGCAGTGCCGGCGCAATCTGCCAGATCGAGATCATCATCGGCCAATTCCACGGGCCGATCGCGCCGACGACGCCGATCGGTCGGTAGGTGATCGCGGCGTGGGTGGCGCCATCGTCGATGAGCACCTCCGAGTCCAGCGGGGTCGCGGCCGCTGTGCGCAGCCAGGCGGATGCTCCGCCCACCTCGAACCGCGCGTTCGGACCGTTGAGCGGTTTGCCCTGTTCGCGCGAGAGCAGCTGGGCGAGGGCTTCGGCCGCGGCGTCGATCGCGTCGGCGGCGCGCACCATGACGGCGCTGCGCTCGGCGTGTCCGAGGGCGGCCCAGGCCGGCTGGGCCAGGGTTGCCGCAATGATGGCTGCTTCGAGGTCGTCCACGGTGTGCACCGGGGCGAGGCCGACCACCGCGCCGGTCGCGGGGTCGAGGATCTCGCGCGTCTCGCCCGTTGTGGGAGTGATGGCGGCGAGCAGCCCCTCGAAGGTGTCGAGTGTCGGGGTGGCCAGGGTGTCGTTCGTTGTCATGAGTCCTCCACGTTGAGTGCGGCGTCTTGAGTCCCGCCGTGGCTCCACCGTATGCGTGAGCATCGACATCCACTTGCACGAGAGCGCTGCCCACCCGCCATCCCGCGCACATCGTGCGGCGGGCCTGGGCTATCGCACGACACGGTTCAGGTCGTCATTTTCTCGGCGGATCGAGCCCGAGGATCATGGGCGAGCTGGTAGATGCGTGCCTTGGAAAGCCCGAGCAGGGTTGCCGCATCGTCATAGGTGTAGCCAGCGAAACGAAGGCCGCGTACGACCTGCCGGCTGAGGGCGGCGCCTGGGCCTCAACGGCCCGCGCCTGGGTAGCTTTGGCCTGTGCGCTCTCCCAGTCGGTGCGAAAAGTTTCGGGAATTTCAATCGTCACGCGAACGTCGATCACGGAGGCGTCCACGTCCAGCCACAGCGCAGCGCAGTCATCGGCCATTTCTTGAATCTCCGACAGGCGACGCGCCTGAGTCACGGTGTCGAGTTGAACCGTCCCGGGTTTCATGCCGCCGTTTTGTTGGCGGCTTCGATTTTTATCGGGCCGTTTGTTCCAGCGTAATAGTTGAGCTCGTATTCAGCCGGTGGCATGTTCCCCAGAGCGCTGTGTAGCCG
>NZ_PPTG01000043.1 GCF_002954245.1 Cryobacterium aureum
TCGTAGAAGGCCAAATCACCACCAACTGGAAGCAAGCACTAAGCCAGCTCGTGATGATCTACCCCGACCGAATCAACCCCCACCTCTAACCAACTCCCAACACTTACACAAAACACTTGACAGGCTCGCCTCAGCACCGAGCTTGAGCAGCTGGGTGAACGAATCCGCCGCGATCTGATCGACGGTGCGCGGATCATCCTTCACGCTCTGCGCCCACGCCGCCCGCTCCGGATCGACGAACCGTACCCCGCCGCGCCGCGGACTGGTCAGTGCGTCGAAGGTCGCGATCCACAAGTCGCCCTGCTCCGGCGGCAGCAACGCATGCAACGTCACCATGCCATCGGCCCGCCGCCAGAGCGACCACCTCGTATCATCACGGGCCTGCTTCTCCCGCGCCCGAATCCCCGCCGCATCCAACTCATCCCGCACCCGCCGCGCCCGCTTGAAAGCCTGCTCCGTATTCATCCCCGGAGCCTCCACCAGCAATACCTGTAGGGCGGCGGCGAGTTTCTCGGCGGTGATCGCCTGATCCAGAGTGCCCAGACCCCGCAGCAGAGCATCGCCCACGCCAGGCGAAAACGTGCCGGCAGTGACGGCGTGCACGATCGGCGCCTGCCACGGCACCACCACGACCGGTACCGGCCGCACGGGCGGCACCGGTGTGACCGGGACGACGGGAACGACCGGCACCACGGCGACAACCGGCACCGGGCGCGGCGGACCCTCCGGCAACGGCAGACCCGGATACCACTCGGCCCACGCTGCAGCCCGATCGGCCTCCCGCGCCTCCCACTGCGCCGCGTCCCACTCCGCCGCTCGCTGCGCTTCCGCCGCCGCCTCAACAGCGGCAGCAGCAGAAGCCTCGGCCGCAGCATCCGCCGCGGCCTGCGCGACCCGCGCCGCCTCCCGCACCTCGGCCGCACGGCGTTCCGCTGTCTCGGTCTCACGCATCAACACCCCGACCGCCAGCAGCCGACCCGCCTCAATACAGCTCAAGCCGGTGGCGTGCTGCACCATCAGCGTCGGATTACCAAACCCGTGCCGCGCCGCCAACCCCGACTGACCCAGCTGCGGCCGCGACCGCTCCGCGATCGTGCCCGCCAGCAACGCCGCCACCGTGTTACTCAACCGCAACAACGCAGCGATTGGACCGCGCGCCGCGAGCACCTCCGAATCACTCAGACCAGCAAACTCAGCACTGGACCCACCCAGCGCGGCCACAGCGGCCACCGCCCGAGTGAGCTCCAGCGCCATGTTGTTCATGATCTAAGCCAACACCCGACCACCGACACGAGAAAATGTCACGCATAAAAGCACTAAACCAGCAAACCCCACCAAAAATACCCAAGGAGATGTTTCTAACGGGCCGACGGGGACACCGCCATAAGGCTGGCACGGTCACGTCCGTGCCTATCGACTCCCCGTTGAAACACCAGCACAGATAGCGAACAGATCGCGATCTGCCGCACTCATATCCTGAATTCGCCGCGTGCACCAGCCTGTTCATAACTTAAACGGGATTGTAGTAATCCGGTCTAGGGTGACCGCATGCCAACCCGACCACGCCGTCGCCCCGTGCACACAGTCGTGCTCACAACTGTCGCGCTGTTCCTCGCCGCTGGCACACTGAGCGGATGCGCCGCCACTCAAGCCCCGGCTCCGATCGAGTCGACGGCACCCACCGCCGAGGCAACGACAGCGCCCACCGAGACTCCCCCAGTATTCGCCTCCAACGACGAGGCCCTGGCCGCCGCGGAAGCCGCCTATTCGAACTATCTAGCGGCGGGCGACGCCGCCGGTGCCATCGACTCCGATTCTTGGAAGGAGTTCTTAGCTCTGTCCACTGGCCCCGAACACGACGCCACAGTTCAATCAAGAGAGCTGATGCAGCAAAAGGGCTGGTCGTTCGCCGGAAGGACCCAGTTTGACTCGATGGTTGTTCAGTCTTCCAAGCCCCTACCCAATTCCACATGGGAAATTCGCACTTATTTGTGCCTAGACCTCAGCGCCACAGACACCGTCAACGAAACTGGTGATTCTGTAGTCAGCCACGACGGCACCCAACGCTCACCAATGCTTGTCGTCTTTGTGACGCCCAACGAAAATTCTCATCAACTTTTGATTTCGGAGTCTCCCCTATGGTCCGGTTCAGATTTTTGCTCATAGTCGGCTTACTGATGGTGTCTGGGTTCAGTCTTGTCCCTGCATCTACCTCAAGCGCCGACCTTGCAACCTGCACCTATTCGCAGAAGAGAACTGGCGTCTGCCCTAACGGTCCCGAAACGGGCGGTGTCGCAAACGGGGGAAGTGTCGACCTGACGGCGGATACCACCACAGGGTCGACCGGTACAGGTAGTACGAGCCGTGCTCGTCGGGGACATGGCGGGTCTACCACTCCTGCCCCACCGAAGGTGTGCGCGAACGGCGACCCGAAGCTGCCCGGCATCGCAACGATCCCCTGCGGCAACGGAATACGCCTGCCACTGGCCCGACCCAACACGCCTGCAGTCCCGTGCGCCGGCTGCTCCCCCTCCACCATCGTGCGCGTCTCCGACCTGCAAAACTTCCCCGCCTACGCAGCCCCAACCGGCATGGAACCGAACGGCTGGGCGATCGTCGGGCTGGCCGCGAATTTCTGGGCCGAAGCATCCGCTCAAATCAGCGAAGGGCTCCTTCTCGGCGAACCCGCCCAAGTCATGTTCACCCCCATCAGCTACCACTGGAACTATGGCGACGGCACCGAAGCGACCTCCACCGACGGCGGAGCCAGCTGGAAAGACCTCAGCCTCGCCGAATTCTCAACAACGCCCACCAGCCACACATACACGGCGAAGGGTACTTATTCCGGCACCCTCACCGTCGACTACCGAGCCGACTACAGCTTCGGCGACCAGGGCTGGCGACCCGTCGAAGGCATCGTCACCGTGCCCTCGGCACCGTTCACCGTCGTCGTCGCCAAAGAGTCCACTGTGCTCGTCGCCGAAGACTGCAACGCCAACCCCCACGGCCCCGGTTGCTGACCACTTCACCACCTCGGTGCTCGAACCCGTCGTGATGCCCGCCAGAGCCGCCACCGGGCGGTGCAGTTCGCGAGCTGCTATCGACGGTCCGACTCGAGGTACGCCACGGCTTCGGCCGCCGACCAGCCGTCCGGGTACGTGGCGCGCAAGGCGGTGACACCATCGAGATCGGTGCCGAGGGTCACCAGCGGCGCCTCCACGTATCCGTCGCGACGGGTCTGGCTGAGACCCACGTTGGCGGTGAGGGCGTTGCACAGGCATTTACGGCCGGCAGCTTCCTCGCTGGAGCCGCCCTTACGCACAAAAGTCGCCACTGGTTCGGCCGGGCACCGGTAGCCGAGCACTCCTGGCGAGCGCTCATAGGGCACCCGGAGATAGCCGAGATCGCAGAGGCGCGGCCGCTCGTCGTACACGGTGGCATCCGACAGGGTTCCGGGTAGCGTCGCGACTTTGAACGGGAATCCCGTCGACGATGCGAGCGGGTCCGTACGAATCTCCAGCCTTCGGCCGTCGATTTCACCGAGCAACTGCGCCCGTAGGGTCTCGTCGAGTCCGGACTCGGTTGCAAGGGCGAACAGTGTTCCAACCTGCACGCCAGCGGCACCGAGCGCGAGGGCCTCCCGTACCCGGTCGGGGGTGCCGAAGCCGCCGGCGACCCAGAATGGCAGACCGACCGCGGCGACCTTGGCCAGATCGGCGTCATCCTTGGCGCCGTAGACCGGCTGGCCGAACTCGTCGAGGGCGCCGCGTCCGCGCGGAGGTGCATTGTGTCCGCCGGCCCGCGGACCTTCGATGACGAAGCCATCGGGACGGGTCGACTCCTCGCGGGTCAGGTACACGGCGAGCACATGCGCGGCGACGATCGCCAAAAACTGCGGGCGGTGTAACGGCGGTAGTCCCCCACCGGTCAGGGCCTCCGGGTTGAACTCCACGGAGTACCGGCTGGTGGAGTTCTCCACGTGCAAATCGAGCGCACGGGTTTCGTGTTGGGCCAATCCGGTGAGCAGCGCGGGAATCTCGGCCGGGATTCCAGCTCCCATCAGCACATAATCGACGCCAGCCAGCATCGCTCCGTACGCCGCGCTCGGTGTGGCCAGCTGCACCTTCTCCAGAAAATTGATACCGACAATACCGTCGTGGCCCTCTTTAGCCAGCCAAACTTCGACGAAGTTTGCCACGACGGAAAGCTCAAGCGATTTCACGAGCGGATGCTGGCTCAGCTTGGCAATGGGAAGATACGGAATTCCAGGGCCGCGGCCTCCGACTCGAAAGTACTTCTTGAGCACCCGGTCGGCGAGGGCCGACACCGGGAATTGCGCAAGCGCACGGCGCACGTGCCCGCCGTCGTCGCCGTCCTGCAGGCGCCGTGCAATGACCGTGTCGAGAGCGGTTCCGCTCACCACGCCGAGCTGCCCAGCCTTGGACACCTCACGGGCTAGCTGCCACGACGAGACAGCAACGCCCATGCCGCCTTGGATGATGGTCGGCAGCGTCTGCGTCGGGCGCACAGTCCTGGGCGTGGCCGTCGCGAGTGTCGCAGAGGCAGTCATCTCGAGCAGAGTCATGGGCGAACCTTTCGGTGACGGACACCGCAGCTACGGGCCCTCTCGTAGCGTATTCCCGTGCATATTCCAGCTCACGAATACGTTCCTCACGCCCGTGCAACCCCTGCGGCTGGCGGCTAGCTAGCCTCGGAGGATAGCTATGGCCCAGGGTTCTGCGCCCTCGCGTTCACGGTCAGCGGAATCGTCGTTGAAGCGCAAAGCCGCTGGCCGTGGGGTTCGCCAAAGACGGCGCCCACCAAAACCCCACGACCGATGGCGGTGCCTAGACGGTGACGGGCGAGACATCCGTTTCGGTGCGCTGGACCAGGGCGCTACAGGTTCGCCTCCCGCGGAACAAGCCAGACGGGAGCGCGGAGCGGAGCTACCTGACCGGGTAGTCGCGGGCCGCGGAGCCCACGTAGAGCTGCTGCGGGCGGCCGATCTTGGTTGCCGGGTCCTCGTTCATCTCACGCCAGTGCGCGACCCAGCCGGGCAGGCGGCCGATAGCGAAGAGCACGGTGAACATGCGCGTCGGAAAGCCCATGGCCTTGTAAATGACGCCGGTGTAGAAGTCGACGTTGGGGTACAGGCGACGTTCCTTGAAGTAGTCGTCGCTCAGCGCGATGTGCTCGAGTTCCTGCGCGATATCGAGCAGGTCATCCTTCACTCCGAGGGCAGCAAGCACCTCATGGGCGCTTTCCTTGACCAGGGTGGCTCGCGGGTCGTAGTTCTTGTAGACCCGATGACCGAAGCCCATGAGCTTCACGCCGTGCTCTTTGTTCTTGACGCGTTCGACGTACTTCTCGACGCCCTGACCGGATGCCTGGATCTCGCCGAGCATCGACAGCACCGCCTCGTTGGCACCGCCGTGCAGCGGTCCAAACAGCGCGTTGATGCCGGAGGACACCGACGCGAACAGGTTGGCCTCGGTCGAACCGACCAGGCGCACCGTGGAGGTGGATGCGTTCTGCTCGTGGTCTTCGTGCAGCATGAGCAGGCGTTCGAGCGCCTTGCTGACAACCGGGTTGACTTCGTACGGCTCGGCCATGTTGCCGAAGTTGAGCTTGAGAAAGTTGTCGACAAAACTCAGCGAGTTGTCGGGGTAGAGAAAAGCCTGACCGACACTTTTCTTGTGCGCGTAGGCGGCCATGACCGGCAGCTTGGCGAGCAGGCGAATGGTCGAAATCTCGACCTGCTCCGGGTCCTTCGGGTCGAGCGAGTCCTGGTAGAACGTGGACAGGGCCGAAACGCCGGAGGCGAGCACGCTCATCGGGTGCGCCTTGTGCGGCAGCGAGTCGAAGAAGCGGCGCATGTCCTCGTGCAGAAGCGTGTGGTGACGGATGCGATCGTCAAAGTTGGCCAGTTCGCTCGCGCTGGGCAGCTCACCGTAGATGAGCAGCCAGGCGGTCTCGAGAAAGTTCGAGTTCTGGGCGATCTGTTCGATCGGATACCCGCGATAGCGCAGGATGCCCGCGTCACCGTCGATGTAGGTGATCGCGGAGCGGGTGGCCGCGGTGTTGACGAAACCGTAGTCCAGCGTGGTGAGGCCGGTCTTCTTGGTCAGGGTGGAGATGTCGATGCTCGACACACCGTCCACACTGGTCAGGATCGGGAACTCTGCGCTCCCGCCGGGGAAAGTGAGGGTGACCTTGTTGGGGTCAATGCTCATCGGTTCGCCGGATGTTGTCTGCTGCGCGACGTTGGTCACGGAGCCTCCTCGGGTATCACTGCCGGATGAAATGTGGCGACGCGTCACTGAATCGGCCAGTTGTAAAACTGCTGTGGTCGATTCTGTCGCGATTACAGCCTAATCGGCCTAACCGCCTACTGTTGCATCTGCCAAGAGTTCGGGCGGTTCGTTGGTGATGTTCCACAGAGCTCCACCCCAGATGGGGGTTATTTCAGGCCAGAAGGCGCGTTGCGGCAGCAGCGATGCGTTCGTCCGTCGCGGTCAGCGAGAACCGCACGTGCTGCGGGTAGACATCGCCGTAGAACGGGCCTGGACCGGCCAGAATTCCGCGTGCCGCCAGCCGTTCGATGGATTCCCAAGCCGGTCGTCCCTCGGTCGCCCACAGGTAAAGTCCGGCTTCGCTGCGATCAATGCGAAAGCCAGCCCGCTCTAGGGCCGGCCGCAGGGTGTTGCGCCGGGCCCGATAGCGCTCCTTCTGCACGGCGACATGGTCGTCGTCGCCGAGGGCGGCGATCATCGCCGCCTGAAGCGGTGCCGGAAGCATGAGTCCGGCGTGCTTGCGCACGGTCAGCAGGCGCTCGAGTACGCCGCTGCAGCCGGCCGCGAAGGCCGCACGATACCCGGCCATGTTGGACTGCTTACTGAGCGAGTAAATCGCCACAATATTGCGTCGCTCTCCCTCGATCACCCGAGGGTCGAGGATGCTCGGGATTGGCTCGGTGTCCCACGGAGCGTCCCAGCCGAGTTCGGCATAACATTCGTCGCTGACGATGACGGCATCGAGTTCTCGGGCGCGGGCGACGGCGGCACGCAGGTCGTCGACGGACAGCACCCGGCCATCCGGGTTTCCGGGACTGTTCAGCCAGATCAGCTTGGTCGACTCTGGCCACTCGGCCGGATTGTCAGAGGCCAGGGCCGTGGCACCGGCAATAGCGGCGCCGATCGCGTAGGTCGGGTAGGCGGCTCGCGGGTGCACGATCGTGTCCCCCTCGTCGAGGCCGAGCATGAACGGCATCAGCGCGACAAGCTCCTTGGAACCGATCGTGGGCAGCACGTTCCTCGGCTGGAGCCCGATGACACCGCGACGCCGGGCATACCAGGCGATGATCGCCTGCTGCAGGGCGGGAGTACCGACGGTTTGCGGGTATGCGTGGGCATCCGTTGCAGCGCGAAGCGCCCGCTGCACTACGTCGGGCGTGGCATCGACCGGCGAACCGATCGAGAGATCGACGATTCCGCCCTGGTGCTGCCGGGCCTGAGTGGCAAAAGGGACCATCTGATCCCAGGGGTAATCCGGCAGCGGCTTCAGCACGAAGATCGCTTAGTGCTGAACCTGGGGCGGCAGTGCGGAGATAACCGGGTGGTCCTTGGCGAGCACGCCGACCTTGGCGGCGCCTCCGGGGGAGCCGAGGTCGTCGAAGAATTCGACGTTGGCTTTGTAGTAGTCGGCCCACTGTTCGGGCAGGTCGTCTTCGTAGTAGATGGCCTCGACCGGGCAGACCGGTTCGCAGGCTCCGCAGTCCACGCACTCGTCTGGATGGATATAGAGGGAGCGTTCGCCCTCATAAATACAGTCCACCGGACATTCGTCGATGCAGGCACGATCTTTCACATNCGGAAGAGCAATCACATACGTCACAGGCTGGGGATTCCCTTCGAGAGCGGACTCCTGATTCTACGCCCCCTCGGTCGGTGCCCCTTCCGTGTGACGCGGTGCCGATTATCGGCGGCGCGGCGGAAGTTTCGGCCAAGCCAGCACGAATGCCGCGATGAGCGCCGGAACCACGGTCCACAGGGTTCCCGGCAAGCCGGCCGGCACGAGCACCGATCCGCCTGAACCGCGCAGGGACAGCACGAAAATCGTCAGAAGCAGCCCGGCCGCGGCCAGTCCGACCACGAACCGGTCCCCCACCACGAGGCGCAGCCCGAGCAGCAGCGCGCCGATGCCCACGAACGCGATCGCCAGGCCGATCGGCAGCGTCGCGCCGAACAGGTTCAGGGTGGCCTGGTGAGCGATGGTGCCCAGTACGCCAAAGAGGATGCCCAGCAACAGGCCGCCGAGACCGGCCAGCGACCGGTTCGCAATGGTAAGGCGAGCGGGGCGGGGTGCGGGCGGCGGCAGGGCGGGGCGGGGGGCATCCGTTCTGAGGAAGGTTTCGGTGTCGGTGATCACGTCGGTGCTGCCGTCAGCGAGGGTGCGCGTGTGCTCCGTCAGGCTCCAGCGCGCGGGGAAGTGGGCGAGCGAGCGCAGCTTCTGGTCGAGGTGATCACCCACATCGATGGCGATGAGACGCTGACCGGGTGCCTGCCGCACCGTGCGGGCCAGAAACACCGGCAGACCGGCCTCGTGCGCGGCGGTCGTCGCAACCTCGCGCACAGCATCCTCGACGGCGCCGACAACCACGGCCGTCGCACCGAGCTCGTCGATGGCGCTGTGCAGGGCCTGCGTGAGCCCAGGCTCTGGCGGCAAGCAGTGCCAGCTGCGTGCCCCCAGCTCAACCAGCGCCGCGGAGGTAGCGGCGTCCGTTTCGGTTAGAGCAACGGCGTAGAGCACAACCACCCGGGACCCATCGGCGCGGAGCCGGGCGATCGTGCCACCGGTAAGCGCGGATTCATCGCCGGGCCGGGCATGCACGAACAGGATCCGCTCGCCGCTGCCGGACATGACCATGGGCGTACGCACCGTTTCTTCTCTGCGGGCAGTTCGTCTTGCTGGGTAACGTCTGTGCCCGAATCAAATCATAACTAGACACGATCGCGCCGGTCGGACTAGAGTCAGATTCGGTAAGGTTAGCCTTACCAAATTTTTGACCCGGCACTATCGCCCGAATCATTCGAGGAACCCCCGTGCTCGCAAACTACCTGATCGGCCTGCGCGAAGGCCTTGAGGCCGCTCTGATCGTGACGATTCTCATCGCTTACGTCGTGAAAATCGGTCGGCGTGACGTACTGCCGCGCATCTGGCTCGGTGTAGCCCTGGCTGTGCTGCTCGCCCTCGGCATCGGCGCGCTGCTCACCTTCGGTACCTACGGGTTGTCTTTCACCGCCCAGGAGACCATCGGCGGCGTGCTGTCGATCGTCGCGACCGGCCTCGTGACCTGGATGGTGTTCTGGATGCTGCGCACCGCACGCGACCTCAAGGGTCACCTTCAGGGCAACATCGACAAGCACCTCGTCGGTGCGGGCCTCGGGCTCGTACTCGTGGCGTTTCTCGCCGTCGGCCGGGAGGGCATCGAAACGGCCCTGTTCATTTGGGCCGCCGTTCAGGCCACCGGTGCAACGACGATGCCCCTGCTCGGCGCAGCCCTCGGCATCGCGACCGCGATCGGCCTGGGCGTTCTGATTTACGCCGGCATGCTCAAGATCAATCTGGCGAAGTTCTTCACCTATACGGGCGCCATCCTCATCATTGTGGCCGCTGGTGTGCTCTCCTACGGTGTGCACGACCTGCAGGAGGCCGGCATCTTGCCCGGCTTGAACGCTCTCGCCTTCAATGTGAGCGCCGCCGTGCCGCCGGACAGCTGGTACGGCACCCTGCTCAAGGGCACCCTAAACTTCTCCCCCGCCACCACCTGGCTGGAGATGTTCGCCTGGCTGGCCTACGCCGTGCCCACCCTGACGCTCTTCATCAGAAAAAGCCGTCACGGCCGCACGAGCGCCAGCCCAGCCCCGGCTGCACCAACCGCGTCGGCGCCCGTGCCCGTCGCCGCGCGCTAACTTTTCCCACCCTGCTCAAAGGATCTCCATGCCCCGCGTCTTACGTTCCGCCAGCCTGCTCAGCCTCGGTGTTCTCGGTATCGGACTCCTGAGCGGCTGTGTCGCCAACAACCCGGCGGCCACCCACGCCGCCCTCACCGTGGACAGCAGCGCAACCGACTGTGTGGTGAGCGCGAACGAGGCGCCGGCTGGCAGCATCCGTTTCTCGGTCACCAATTCCGGTGACCAGGTCACCGAGTTCTACCTGCTGGCCGCCGACGGGCTGCGCATCGTCGGTGAGGCCGAGAACATCGGCCCCGGTCTCAGCCGAGACCTGGTGGTAGAGCTCGATGAGGGCAGCTACTTCACCGCCTGCAAGCCGGGCATGACCGGCGACGGCGTCGGCAAGGCCGAATTCACCGCCACCAAAACGGATGCCGCCGCCACCGTCGACGTGGACCTCGCCGCCCAGATCGACACCGCCAACAACAACTACGCCTCTTATGTGAGCGACCAGATCGACCACCTCGTTACCGGCACCGACGCGTTCGCCGCCGCCTATGCCAGTGCGGACGATGACACGGCCCGCAGCCTGTACGCCTCGACCCGGGTGCACTGGGAGCGCGTGGAGACCATCGCCGAATCTTTCGGCGACCTCGACCCCAAGCTCGACCTGCGCGAGGCCGACCTCGAAGAGGGACAGGACTGGACCGGCTGGCACGCCATCGAGAAGGACCTCTGGCCCGCCGAAGCCGAGGCCGGCTTCGTGGCGTACACCGCCGAGAAGCGTGCGGCTCTCACCGAGCAGCTCGTCGCCGACACCGCGATCCTGCACGAGAAGGTCGAGGGACTCAGCTTCACCCTGTCGCAGCAGACCAACGGCGCCATCGGCCTGCTCGACGAGGTCGCCACCGGTAAGGTCACCGGCGAGGAAGAGACGTGGTCGCACACCGACCTCTGGGACTTCCAGGCCAACGTCGACGGCGCCAAAGTACTCTACGACGGGGTGCGTCCCATTCTGCTGAAAACAAATGCCGACCTGGCCACTTCGCTCGACACCGAGTTTGGCTCGCTGCAGACGCTGCTCGACGCCCAACGGGTCGGCGATGGTTTCAAGCTCTACACCGACCTCACTCCGGCCGAGATTCGCGGTCTCGCCGACCAGGTCAACGCCCTCGGTGAGCCGCTGAACCAGCTCACCGCCGCGCTCGTCTTGTGACGGGCTGGACCCGCTCGAAGCGGGCAGAGTCCAGCGAAGCCAGGGCCACCGAGCTGGCCGCGCCCACCCGCGGCCTGTCCCGGCGCGGATTGCTCGGCCTCGCCGGGGCCAGCGTGGCCGGTATCGGTTTGGGGGTAGCCGGGGATAGGGTGGCGCTGGTGGCGACGCCGAGCGCGGCATCCGCTTCGGCCGTCTACCCGTTTTATGGCAGCCACCAGGCCGGCATCGTCACGCCCGCGCAGGATCGCCTGCACTTCGCCGCGTTCGACGTCTCCGCCGGCACCACGCGGGCCGAACTCATCGAACTGCTGCAGGACTGGACCATCGCTGCTGCCGCCATGACCGCCGGCCAGGACATCGGCGAGTACGGCGCCGTCAGCGGCCCCTACGACGCCCCGCCCGAAGATACCGGGGAGGCGCAGGGGCTGCCAACGGCCGGCCTCACCATCACGTTCGGCTTCGGTCCGACCCTGTTTGAAACAGCGGATGGCGTTGATCGCTTCGGCCTCGCTGCCCGCCGCCCGGCTGATCTGACGCCGCTCCCGCATTTTCCCGGCGATGACCTCGATACCGGCCGCAGCGACGGCGACCTGTGCATCCAGACCTGCTCGAACGACCCCCAGGTGGCCGTGCACGCCATACGCAACCTGTCGCGGATCGCCTTCGGGCGGGCCGCCCTGCGCTGGTCGCAGCTCGGCTTCGGGCGCACCTCGTCGACGTCGACGACCCAGGCTACGCCGCGCAACCTGTTCGGCTTCAAGGACGGCACCGCCAACATCAAGGCTGAAGAGCCCGACGTCGTCACCGACCAGGTCTGGGTGTCGTCCTCGGACGGCCCGGCCTGGCTGGCCGGTGGATCGTATTTGGTGGTGCGACGCATCCGCATGACCATTGAAACCTGGGATCGCTCCATTCTCAGCGAGCAGGAGGCTGTGTTCGGCCGCACCAAGGGGGCCGGCGCACCGCTCTCTGGCGGCACCGAGTTCAGCGAGCCCGATTTCACCCTCGCCGGTCGGGAAGACCGGCCGCTCATCGGCGCCACCGCGCACGTGCGGCTCGCACATCCAACAAAGAACCAGGGCGTGAAACTGTTGCGCCGGGGCTACAACTTCGTCGACGGTAACGATGACCTCGGCCGGCTCGAGGCCGGGCTGTTCTTCATCAGCTTTCAGCGGTCGCCCGCCCAGTTCACGGCGGTGCAGCTGAACCTCGCCAAGCACGATGCGCTGAACGAGTACATCCGCCACGTCGGGAGTGCCCTGTTCGCGGTCCCGGCCGGCGCCACCGCTGGCAGCTACGTGGGCGCGCCGCTGTTCGTATAGCTTCAGCCGGCACCGCGGCATCCGCTCGTCGGCCTAACGCAGAAACCCCCGCTGCCGAGGCTGCGGGGGTTTCCAGAGAAGCAGGTGCTAGTTGGCGTCCATCTTCTTCACGCGCGAAACCTGGCGCGAGCGAGCGGATGCCGTCAGCTCCACCTTGCGAATACGCACGGCGGCGGGGGTGACCTCGACGCACTCGTCTTCGCGGGCGAATTCGAGGCACTGCTCGAGCGAGAGCTGCTTGGGCGGGGTCATCGACTCGAACGTGTCGGAGCTGGACTGACGCATGTTGGTCAGTTTCTTTTCCTTGGTGATGTTCACGTCCATGTCGTCGGCGCGCGAGTTCTCGCCGATAACCATGCCTTCGTAGACCTCAGAGGTCGGCTGCACGAAGAACGACATGCGCTCCTGCAGGTTGATGATCGCGAACGGGGTGACCGCACCTGAACGGTCGGCCACGATGGAACCGTTCGTCCGGGTGTTGATGGTTCCGGCCCAGGGCTCGTAACCGTGCAGGATCGCGTTGGCGATACCGGTACCACGCGTGTCGGTGAGGAACTGGGTGCGGAAGCCGATCAGGCCGCGCGACGGAACGATGAATTCCATGCGAACCCAGCCGGTGCCGTGGTTGGCCATGTTCTCCATGCGGCCCTTGCGAGCGGCGAGCAGCTGCGTGATGGCTCCGAGGTATTCTTCCGGTGCATCGATGGTGAGGTGTTCGAACGGCTCGTGTACCTTGCCATCGACGCGCTTCACAACTACCTGCGGCTTGCCGACGGTGAGCTCGAAGCCTTCACGACGCATCTGCTCGACCAGGATGGCGAGGGCTAGTTCTCCACGGCCCTGCACCTCCCAGGCGTCCGGACGTCCGATGTCGACGACCTTAAGCGAGACGTTTCCGACGAGCTCGCGGTCGAGGCGGTCCTTGACCATGCGGGCGGTGAGCTTGTGGCCCTTGACCTTGCCCATGAGCGGCGAGGTGTTGGTTCCGATGGTCATCGAGATGGCCGGGTCGTCGACCGTGATGGTCGGCAGGGGGCGCACGTCGTCGGGGTCGGCGAGGGTCTCACCGATGGTGATGTTCTCGATACCGGCAACGGCGACGATGTCGCCGGGGCCGGCGCTTTCGGTCGGGTAGCGGTCGAGCGCCTTCGTGATGAGCAGCTCGGTGATCTTCACGTTGGTGACGGTGCCGTCCTGCTGCACCCAGGCCACGGTCTGGCCCTTCTTGATGGTGCCCTGGAAAATGCGCAGCAGTGCGAGGCGACCGAGGAACGGCGAGGCGTCGAGGTTGGTGACGTGTGCCTGAAGCGGATGCGTGTCATCGTAGGTCGGTGCCGGGATGTGCTTGAGGATCGCGTCGAACAACGGCTCGAGGTCATCGTTGTCGGGCAGCGTGCCGTCTTCGGGCTTGTTCCAGCTGGCGGCGCCGTTACGGCCGGACGCGTAGACGACGGGTACGTCGAGAACGGCGTCGAGGTCGAGGTCCGGGAAGTCGTCGGCCATGTCGCTCGCGAGCCCGATGAGCAGGTCCTGGCTCTCGGCCACGACCTCGTCGATGCGCGCGTCGGGACGGTCGGTCTTGTTGACCAGGAGGATAACGGGGAGCTTGGCTTCGAGCGCCTTGCGCAGCACGAAACGGGTCTGCGGCAGTGGGCCCTCTGAAGCGTCGACGAGGAGAACGACGCCGTCGACCATGGACAGGCCGCGCTCGACCTCGCCGCCGAAGTCAGCGTGGCCAGGGGTGTCGATCACGTTGATGGTGATGGGACCCTCGGTGGCGTGGATGCCCTTGTACGAAACCGCCGTGTTCTTGGCGAGAATCGTGATGCCCTTTTCGCGCTCGAGTTCGTTCGAGTCCATCGCGCGCTCTTCAACGTGTGAGTGGTCAGCGAAGGAGTCGGTCTGCTTGAGCATCGCGTCAACCAGCGTCGTCTTACCGTGGTCAACGTGAGCAACGATTGCAACATTTCGGAGGTTATTGCGTGTAGCAATCGCCATAAAAATAGATCCTTACGAAGAATGAGTGCCGCAGAGTCTCGCGCGCGACGAAGAATGGATACCAGGGGTCATAATGTGACCCAAAGTACTATCCTACCGTATGATTCCGCACGGACTCGAAGTAGCGCTCCCGCAGGCGGTTCGGTTACTCTTCGATGCCCCCGGCCAGCAACTCGCGGCGCAGTTCGCGCCGGGCACGCTGTTCAGTCGGGTCAGGGATCGGAACGGCCGCGAGCAACCGCTGGGTGTACGGGTCCTTCGGATAGCGCAGAATCTCATCCCTGGTTCCCGTTTCTACGATGCGGCCGTGGTGCATGACGGCGATCCGGTCGGCGAGTACATCGATGACCGCGAGGTCGTGGGTGATGAACAGGCAAGCGAAGTTCATCTGCTGCTGCAGTGACTGGATCAGCAGCAGAACCCTGGCCTGCACCGACACATCGAGAGCGCTGGTCGGTTCATCAGCGATGAGTACCTTGGGTTCGAGCGAGAGTGCGCGAGCGATGCCCACGCGCTGCTTCTGGCCGCCGGACAGTTCATGCGGAAAACGGCTGCGGTACGTGAGCGGCAGCTCGACGCTGTCGAGCAGTCGTTCCACCTCGGCGCTGAGGCCGGCCCCCTTCAGCCCCTTGGCCAGTTTGAGCGGTTCCCCGATACTGTCGCCGATGGGCATCCGTGGGTTGAGCGAGGAGGAGGGGTCTTGAAAGACGATGCCGACGCTCTTGTGCAGCCGGTGGATCTCCTCCCGGCCGGCCTTGGAAATGTCCTGGCCGGCCACGTGCAATGAGCCCTCGGTGATCGGCAGCAGTCCGATGGCTGCGCGACCGAGAGTGGTCTTGCCGGAGCCTGACTCCCCCACGAGGCCGAGCACCTCTCCCTGCCGCACGTACAGGTTGACCTTATCGACGGCGCGGAACGCCGCGACGCGCCCGTGTTTGGGGTACTCGATGACGACATCGTCGAATTTGACGACCACTTCGCGGCTGTCATTTCGAGCGACGGAAGCGGCCTCGTTGGCCAGTCGCTCGTTGACTTCAATGCGGGCAGCGAGCACGGCATCCACCACGATGTCGGTGCCGATGGCGAGCGCCGCGGTCATGTCGATGGCTTCGTCACCGCGCTGGCCGAGGTGCGGTACGGCCTGCAGCAGGGCGATCGTGTACGGGTGGGTGGGTTCGTTGAAGATCTGGTCGACCGTGCCGCGCTCCACGATGACACCACGCCGCATGACGGCGATGTCATCGGCCAGGTCGGCGACCACACCCATATCGTGGGTGATCAAGAGGATAGCGCTGTCGAGTCGATCGCGGAGGCTCCGCAGCAGGTCGAGGATCTCGGCCTGCACCGTCACATCGAGGGCGGTCGTGGGCTCGTCGGCGATGAGCAGTTGCGGGTCGCAGGAGATGGACTGAGCGATCATGGCGCGCTGGCGTTGCCCGCCACTCAATTGGTGCGGGTACGAGTTGAACGCCTTCAGCGGATCGGGCAGCTCAACCATGTCGAGCAGTTCCAGCGCGCGCGCCTTCGCCTGCGAGGGCGACATGCCAAAGTGGGCGCGCAGGGTCTCAATGATCTGGAACCCGATCGTGTAGACCGGGTTGAGCGCCGTCATCGGCTCCTGAAAGATCATGGCAATCTGGCCGCCGCGCACCTTGTGCATCTGCGCTGGCTTGAGCCCCATGAGCTCCCGACCGCTGAGCTTGACGCTGCCGGAGATGCGGCTGTTCTCGGGCAGCAGGTCGAGAATGGCCATCGAGCTGGCGCTCTTGCCAGAGCCGGACTCGCCGACGATGGCGAGCACCTTGCCCCGCTCGATCGAATAGTTCAGTTTGAGGGCGGCCGGCACCCAGACATTGTCGACGCCGAAGTGCACGGTGAGGTCGCTGACCTGCAACACCGGACCGGAGAATGGGGTGGTCACCTGATCGGTCATCAAATCCTGCTTTCGTCAATGGTGCTGCGCGAGCGCACTGGGCAGCAAAAACCTGACAGCATGGCTTCATGCCCGTCGCTGCCGACCCGAATTTCTTCTACTCGCGGTTCAACCGCGTCATCGCCGTCGTGTTCGCCACGGTGGCCGCGCTCAGCGCGTTGAGCGTGGTTCTGCTCCCGACCGCGTCGAACCGCTGGCTGGCCGTTCCGGCCCTGTTTGTCATTCTGTTCGTCTGGGAGGTGCTTTGGCGGCCCGACCTTCGGGTGAGCGACGAGGCCATCACCATTCACAATCCGCTGCGCACCATCATCGTGCCGTGGGCGGCGCTCGTTCACGTCGACACCAAGTTCGCCCTCACCCTGCACACGCCAGGGCGCAAATTCGCGGTGTATTGCGCCCCGGCTCCCGGCCGCAGCCTGACCAGCTCCGGACGCCGTAAGAGTACCGACCCGGTGCCGTATGTCAGCGGCTCCCCAAGGCCCGGCGACCTGCCCGGTAGTGAGTCCGGTGAGGCGGCGCAACTGGTGCGCGCACGCTGGGACCTGCTCCAGAAGACCGGCCGGGTGGATGGCGGCCTCGCAGCGCAGACGCCGGTTGCGGTCGTCTGGGCCTGGGGTCGCGCTGGTGTGCTGGCGGTGGGTGCCGCGGCATCCGTTGTCGCCATTCTGCTGTCCTAGCGACTTCACGGCTGGGTCTCCAGCTCCGGCTCGGGCCGGGTTTCGCGCATCTTGCTGAGCTTGAACCGGCGGTGGCGCGGGTCGAAGGCATCGCGCAGACCGTCGCCGACGAAGTTCACCAGCAGCGCGAGCGACACGATGAACGCGCCGGGCCACCAGAACAGCCAGGGCCGCGTCTGGAACGCCGACTGGTTCGAGCTGATCAGCAGGCCGAGCGACACGTCGGGAGAGCGGATGCCGTAGCCGAGATAGCTCAGTGCCGTCTCGAGCAGAATGGCCGAGGCCATGATGAGCGTCGCCGACACGATGACGACACCCATGGCGTTCGGCAGAATGTGTTTGAAGATGATGCGCATGTCTGAGGCGCCGGCAACGCGGGCAGCCTCGACGAACTCGCGCTCCCGCAGCGACAGGAATTCGCCGCGCACCAGGCGGGCGATGCCCATCCAGGAGAAGAAACCGAGCATTATCGCCAGTACCGGGGCACCGAGAGCACCGAACCAGTGGCCGACGACCGAGCCGATCACGAGGGCGGGAATCACGATAAAGACGTCGGTGATCCGCATCAGCATGGCGTCGACGGTGCCGCGGTAGTATCCGGCGACTGCGCCGACCACCACGCCAACGACGGTCGCAATGAGGCCGAGCACCACCATGACGAGCGCGGAGTTCTGAATTCCCCGCATGGTCATGGCGAAGTAGTCCTTGCCGATGCGGTCCTGGCCGAACGGATGCTCCCCCATCGAAATTCCGTTGCCACCGAGAAACTGCGGCAGGAGAGAGAGCGTCGGGTCTCCCCCATTAACCTGCGGGTTGAGTTCCTTGAAGCCGAACTTCCACCAGCCGGGAATGGGACCGAGACCGATCGCGGTGAAGGAGAACAAAATGATCACCAGGAGCAGGATGATCGATGCCACGGCCACCTTATTGCCGACAAAACGTCGCCTGATCAATCGCCCCTGGCTCTCTGGCACCGAACTCGCGACGGCTAGTTCGTCGGCCGGAACCTCCGGGGGCGTCGGCCCTAAACCAATCGGTGTGGACATTTAGCGGATCCTCACTCTCGGGTCTAGCCCGGCATAGGCCATGTCGGCCAGAAAATTGAAGGTGATGGCCATCGCGGCCACGATCAGGAAGTACCCCATGACCGGGTTGACGTCGCCGCGAGATAGTCCAGCATTGAACAGGCTGCCCATTCCGGGAATGGCGAAGATCGCTTCGGTGATGATCGCGCCACCGAGCAGGGCACCGACGTCGAAAGCGACGAGGGTGGTGAGGGGAATGAGCATGTTGCGAAAGGCGTGCCGCACAATTACGGTGCGCTCCGGCAGCCCCTTGGCTCTGGCTGTGCGGATGTAGTCGAGGCTCAGTACCTCCAGCATTCCGGCGCGGGAATACCGGGTATACCCGGCGAAGGAGATCAGCAGCAGCGCGATGGTCGGCAAGGTGAGGTGGGCAAATGTGTCAAGGCCCGCGAGCCACACGTCGCCAGACAACCCGGGAGTCTTCGAACCCACGGTCGCGATCGGGCGTCCGTTGGTAGCACTGATCAGGTCGCCCCAGGATTGCATGAAGCGGTCCAGTAGCACGACGGCGCCGGAGAGCAGTGCCGTGACCAGACCAACCCGCATGTTCTGGCCGCGGTCGTAGCCGCCGGCCAGAAAACCGCTCAAGAGGCCTACCGCTGCCGTGGTGAGCGCCAAAATGAACAGGGTTCCAGCGCTCGACACGTCGAACAGCGGTTGCAGCAGGAAGAAGGCCCCAATGGCGATCCCCCCGTTAATGACCGCCGTGATGAGCGCTCGACGGTTGCGCAGACCGGCCAGCAGGGATGCGGAGCCGAGCGCGATCGCGGCGACCAGCAGAATGATCGGGATGGCGCCGAGGCCCGGGTGAATGAACCAGCCGGTGGCACTCATCAGAAGCAAAACGCCGGAGGTGGCTAGCCCCGATACGAGGAACACGACGAGGCGACGCCGACCGTCACCGCCGAGCAGTGATTGCCAGATGGCGCCGACGACGAGGCCGATGACCACGAGGGCCACACCACCGATGACGGGGTCGCGCAGAAAATCGTTGAAGCCGATCGCGATGAATTCTTTCAGGAGTACGGCCACCAGAAAGACGGGCAGCGAGTAGAGAAAGAAGCTGATGAAGGTGACCGTGTTATCAAGGCCGCTGTACTGGCGGAGCGCGGTAATGATACCGATCGTAATGCCGAGCAGAATGGCCAGCACGAGGGCGAACGTCACGAGCTGAACCGTCGCGGCGAGGGCGTTGGGCAGAATATCGACCACGCGAGCGTTCGATATGGTCGACCCGAGGTCGCAGGCGTTAGCGAAGGGAATCGCACATTTGGCCACACCCCCGATCCAGAGCACCCAGCGCAGGGGCGGCGGAACGTCGAGGTCGAGACGCGAGACGCGGGCATCGATGAGTTGCTGCTTATTGGCCGCGTTGCTACCCCGCAGATCCTCGAGCGGATCGGCCGAGTATCCCACCATTACGTACATCAAGAACGATGCGGCAATCAGGATGAGAAGGGAAACGAGAATTCGTCTCAGGATGAAACTCACCATGCCGGGGCTACCTCACTGTAGGGGTTTGGTGGTACCGCAGGGACACTAACACCTTGGGGCTCCCACACCCGCGAGTTGGGCCCCTGGGCGAACCCAGAAGCCCAACTACGCAGGAACTAGCTATCTATTCGTTGACGGACCATTCCCAGAAGTTCCAGAACGGGCCGGTCTGGTTGCCCATGTACTCCACACCGCTCACGCGCTTGGAGACGCCGTAGACGCCGGGCAGCTGGAACAACGGCAGGCCGTAGGCATCCGCGAACATCTGCTTGTCGATTCGCTTCTCGATCGTGACCAATTCGTCGGGATCGAGCGTCGTCTGGGTCAGGATGGCATCATCGTTCGTTCCCGTGTAGCGGCTGTAGTTGCCGCCACCGTCGGTGGAGAAGATCTGCGGAATGCCAGCAGTACCGACGCCGGGGCTGATCCAACCGAAGATCGAGGCTTCGTAGTCCCCACCAGCCAACAGTGAACTCCAGTCGGGTGATCCCTTGTCGACGATGACAAAGCCGGCCTGACTGGCCGACTCCTGAATCGCCTGGAAGGTATCGACCCGGTTCGGGTTCTTGGTGTTGTAGAGGATGCTCACCGTCGGCGTTGCACCGGCGAGAAGCGCCTTGGCACCCTCGATGTCGACCTCGGCATAATCGCTCGATCCGTTATTGGCAACGGAATCGGAGTACGGCTCATTGGCTGGAACCCAAATCTGTGAGTTCAGCACCTCGGCATCGGGGTTGATCGGCGTGATAAGCGAGTCGAGGATTTGCTGCCGCGGAATCGTCTTCAGGAAGGCCTGGCGAACGTTCAGATCAGCGAACGTCGTGGAGCCGAAGTTGAGGTCGACGTGGTCGTAGGAGAGCTGGTCACCGGTGAGCACATCGGCACCGGTATTCTCCAGCGCCGTCAAGGTATCAGCGGATGCCTGCGGGTACATGATGTCAACCTCGCCGTTCTGCAGCGCGGTGACCTCGGCGTTCGCATCGGGAATGACGCGCATGATGAGCTTGTCGATCTTGGGCTTCATACCGGCAACATAGAACTCATTGCGCTCCATGGTGAAGGACTGGCCGGGGGTCCAGCCGGTCGGCACCATGGGACCGCTCGAGACGAGCAGGTCCGGGTCGGTGGGGAACGCGGTCACGTCGTAGCCGGTGTTGACGAAGTCGGCGGCGGCCTTGAGTGTGGGGTCGACTGCGGCCGGGTTGGCCGGGTCACCCTTCGGCAGGCTCTTCAGCAGGGCGGTCAGGTCGGCTGCGGAGCTGAGTCCGGCCTTCTTGGCCACGATGTGGGCCGGCTGGGCGATCGGGTTGACGATCTCCCAGTCAGCGAACGGCGTGCCATAGACGAGGGTCATCGACAGGTTGTCATCGCTGACCTCGGGAAATTCAGTGGTGTCGAGGCCCGCGGTGCTCCCGGCAAGCTCGAAATACTGGGTTCCGGTCAACACATCGCCCGTTTCGGGATCGGTCGTCGCACTGTTGTAGTAGCCGGAACCGACCGCCCACGCGTAGACCATGTCATCAGCCGTCACTGGTTCACCGTCTGACCACTTGTTGTCGGGGTTCAGCGTGTAGGTGACCGTCTGCGGGTCATCGCTGGTCTTCTCGAAGGTGCCAAATTCCTCTTCGTGTACCAGGTTGAATTCGGGGTCAATGTAGGAGAAAGCCGAGCCGTAGTTGCCCATGAGGTAACCGACGATGCCGTTGGTGTCGAGGTTCGACTGCGGGGTTTGGTTATTGAACGACGTGAAGTCGTTGACGATCGCGACCGTCACCGTGCCGCCGGTTGCCGCGGCATCCGTATCCGTCGGGTCGGGACTGCCGGATGTGGTGCACGCGGTCAGGGCGAGAGCGGCGACGCCGATTACGGCGACCCCACTGAGGCTCTTCCTGAACAGTTTTCCTCTGATGGACAAGATTCCTCCTGGGCGAAGTGATCGTCGGCGCGCGGCATGATGCCGCAGGTCGATCGTGGTTAGCTACGACCCTAGAGAGAAATCAACAGCAGTGACAAGCAAATGACCGAACTGTTATGAAATAGCTCCATTCTTTTTCGTTCAAGGTGGGCATTCTGCACAAAATCTGCGTCAGTTTGGCTGCGGCGCAGGGTTTGCACCGTTTTTAGTCTCCCTACCGCCGAGTGTGCTGCGGTGGTTAGGGGCTGGCGAGGCGGGCTTCGGGGGCCGGCACTGGCAGGATAGAGCCATGCTGACAGCATCCGTTTCTCGCCTTTCGGGGCAGCACCGCACCCGGCACTATTGGGAAATCGGCATCGTGCTCGCGCTGTCCCTCGGGGCGTCGGCCGTGTACTCGATCGTGTCGATCGTGGCCCGGCTGACCGATGAGACGCCACTCGCCGACCAGTCGGCGACGCTCAACGGCTCGCAGTCGACCCGCGAGTGGCTCGACTTCACCTACCAGTTTCTCGGCATCGCGTTCGGGCTCGCAGCGGTAGCGCTGGTGCTGTACCTGCTGTGGCGGCCAGGGCAAAACCCGTTCACCCGGCTCGGATTCGACCTGACGCGTCCGGGCAAGGATGTGCTCGGCGGGTTCGGACTGCTGCTGGTCATCGGCATTCCGGGGCTCGCGCTCTACCTGGCCGGGCGGGCATTGGGTTTCACCGTGGCCGTCGTGCCGTCACCGCTCGACACCTTCTGGTGGACCATTCCGATTCTGGTGTTCGCCGCCCTCAAAGCGGCGCTCCTTGAGGAGCTCATCGTGGTGGGCTACCTGTTCACGCGGTTGCGCGAACTCGGCTGGTCGACCTGGACCATCATCCTGAGCTCGGCGGTGCTGCGCGGCAGCTACCACCTCTATCAAGGTGTCGGCCCGTTCTTCGGCAACGTGACCATGGGCGTCGTGTTCGGCTGGTGCTACACCCGTTGGGGGCGCACCATGCCGCTCGTGGTGACCCACTGGCTACTCGACATTCTCTCGTTCGTGGGCTATCCGCTCGCGCTGGCCTGGTGGCCGGGGCTGCTCGCCCCCGCAAACTGAGCCCACGGGCGTGGCCGCGCCCGGTTTCGGCAGCCGCTACGCCGGTTACCGTAGCGGCCACCGAAACTGGGGGCGGTGGCGAGCCCCTACTCGAACGCTTCGGGCGGCGGGCAGGCGCAGACCAGGTTGCGGTCCCCGTAGGCATTGTCGATGCGCCGCACCGGTGGCCAGTACTTGTTCCGCACCAGCGACGCCAGCGGATACACCGCGGTCGCCCGGTCGTACGGGTGCTCCCACTCCCCCTCGATCACCGACTGTGCGGTGTGCGGGGCATTGTGCAGCGGGTTGTCGTCGGCGGGCCAGCGGCCGGCGGCGACGGCATCCGCTTCGGCCTTGATTGCAATCATGGCGTCGACGAAGCGGTCGATTTCGCCGAGATCTTCACTCTCGGTGGGTTCGACCATGAGCGTTCCGGCCACCGGAAAGCTCATCGTCGGCGAGTGGAAGCCGTAGTCGACGAGGCGCTTGGCCACGTCGTCGACGCTCACGCCGGTGGCCGCGGTGAGCGGGCGCAGGTCGAGGATGCACTCGTGCGCGACCAGGCCGTTTTCGCCCGAGTAGAGCAGCGGGTAGCTGTTCTCCAGGCGTTTCGCGACGTAGTTGGCGGCGAGCACTGCTGCCCCGGTAGCCTGCTTGAGGCCGTCGATTCCCATCATGCGCACGTACGCCCACGAGATCGGCAGGATGCTCGGGCTGCCGTAGGGTGCCGCCGAGACCGGCCCGCCAGCGTGCACGACAGTGGCGGTGGCTCCCCCGCTGCCGAGCAGGTAGTGTTCGTCACTCTGAGCAAGCGGATGCCCGGGGAGGAACGGTGCAAGGTGTGCCTTGGCCGCGACCGGCCCGACACCGGGACCGCCGCCGCCGTGCGGGATGCAGAAGGTCTTGTGCAGGTTGAGGTGCGAGACGTCGCCGCCGAAGTCGCCGTAGCGGGCGAATCCGAGCAGCGCGTTGAGGTTGGCACCGTCAACGTAGACCTGGCCGCCGGCATCGTGCACGGCCGAACAGATGGCGGCGACCTCGTGCTCATAGACGCCGTGCGTGGACGGGTAGGTGATCATCAGGGCGGCAAGGCTGTCGGCATGTTCGGCGATCTTGGCGTGCAGGTCGGCGAGGTCGACGTTGCCGAGGTCGTCGCAGGCCACGACGACGACGCGCATGCCGGCCAGCGCAGCTGATGCCGCGTTGGTGCCGTGCGCACTCGACGGGATCAGGCAGACCGTGCGGTCGATCTGCCCGTTGGACTGGTGGTACCCGCGGATGGCGAGCAGGCCGGCTAGTTCGCCCTGGCTGCCGGCGTTGGGCTGCAGCGAGACGGAATCGTAGCCGGTGACATCGGTGAGCCAGGTTTCGAGCTGGCGCACGAGGTGCAGGTAACCCTCGACATCCGCTTTCGGTGCGAACGGGTGGACTCCGGCGAATTCGGGCCAGCTGACGGCCTCCATCTCGCTCGCCGCGTTGAGTTTCATGGTGCAGGAGCCGAGCGGGATCATGCCGCGGTCGAGCGCGTAGTCGTAGTCGGCGAGGCGCTTGAGGTAGCGCATCATGCTGGTCTCCGAGCGGTGAGTGTTGAACACCGGGTGGGTGAGGTACTCGCTCGTGCGATCGAGATCGACCGGCAGTCCGTGCTGCACGGCCTCGAAGTCGACGTGGCCGAAGGCGCTGCGGCCGCCGAACGCGCCGACGATATACGAGAGGTCGGCGAGCGTGGTGGTCTCGTCGACCGAGACGCTGATGGTGGTCGCATCGACCTGGTGCAGGTTGTAGCCGCTCGCCGCCGCCTTCGCGACGACGTCGGCCGCGCTTGGCGCGGAGACCCGGACCGTATCAAAGAACGTGTCGCTGCGCACGTCGACGTCAATCGCGCGCAGGGCGGCGACGAGGGCACCAGCCCGTTCGTGTACTCGGGTGGCGATCGCTTTCAGGCCCTCGGGCCCGTGGTAGACGGCGTACATGCCGGCCATGACGGCGAGCAGCACCTGGGCGGTGCAGATGTTCGAGGTGGCCTTGTCGCGGCGAATGTGCTGCTCACGCACCTGCAGGGCCAGGCGGTAGGCCGGGTGGCCGGTGGCGTCGACGCTCACGCCGACGAGGCGGCCGGGCAGCTGGCGTTCCAGGCCGCGGCGCACGGCCATGTAGCCGGCGTGCGGTCCGCCGAAGCCCATCGGCACGCCGAAGCGTTGGCTGGTGCCGACGGCGACATCGGCGCCAAGGTCGCCGGGCGACTTCAGCAGGGTGAGAGCCAGCAGGTCGGCGGCCACCACGGCGAGCGCCCTGCGCTCGTGCGCGAGATCGATGACCGCTTGCGGGTTCCAGATGCGACCGGAAGCCGACGGGTATTGCACGAAGACTCCGAAATAGTCGCCGAGGTCCGCGGCCGTGGTCTGCTCGCTGAGCGCGACCTGGACCAGTTCGATGCCGAGCGCGACGGCGCGATTGGCGAGCAGCGCGTGGGTCTGGGGAAAAGCATCCGTGTCTACGATGAATCGGCGTGAGGTGGATTTAGAGGCGCGCAGGGCGAGCAACATGCCCTCGACGACCGCCGTTGACTCGTCGAGCATCGACGCGTTGGCCGTGGTCAGCCCGGTGAGGTCGGCGATCATGGTCTGAAAGTTGATGAGCGCTTCGAGCCGGCCCTGCGAGATCTCGGGCTGGTAGGGCGTGTACGCGGTGTACCAGCTGGGGTTTTCGAACACGTTGCGCTTGATCACGGCGGGCGTGAACGTGTCGTAGTAGCCCTGGCCGATCATGGAGCGCTTGACCGTGTTGCGGCCAGCCAGGGCGCGCAGTTCGGCGACGGCCTCGTTCTCGGTCGCAGCGGGCGGGAGTGCGCTGTCGCCATCCTGCCGAAACAGGTCTGCGTGAATCGACGAGGGCATGGCGGCGGAGACGAGGTCGTCCACCGAGTTATAGCCAAGCGTGGCGAGCATGTGGGACTGGGCGTCAACATCCGTTCCGATGTGACGCTGGGTGAAGGCCGTGGGCATCTGCTGCCGAACCTGCGTTTCCATGAGCTACTCGCCGATGAGGGCCGAGTACTCGGCCTGGCTGAGAAGGGTGGGCAGCGTGTCGAATTCAACCTTGATCAGCCAACCAGCACCGAACGGATCGCTGTTGACCAACTCGGGGCTCTCGACGACGGCGTCGTTGGTGGCCGTGACAATGCCGTTGACCGGCGCGAATAGTTCGCCGACCGACTTGGTCGATTCGATCTCGCCGACGACCGTGCCGCTGGCGACCGTGCTGCCCACCTCGGGCAGTTCGACGAAGACGACGTCGCCGAGCTTCTCGGCGGCGTAGGCGGTGATGCCGACGGTCGCGATGGACCCCTCGACCAGAACCCACTCGTGCTCGGGCGTGTACTGCAGTGCTGATGTGTCTGTCATGGTGTTGCCTTTCGCAGGTTGCACGGATTCAGGGCTATTTGAACAGGGCAAAGCTATTTGACGCGCTTATAGAACGGAAGCGAGGTGACGGTGGCGGGAAGGCGGGTGCCGCGCACGTCGACGTACACCTCGGTACCGAGGCGGGCGAGGTCGGGTGTGACGTAGGCCATGGCTATCGGGTAGCCGAGGGTCGGCGACAGGGCGCCGCTCGTGATGACGCCGTCGGACGTCTCGGCGTCGAGGCTGCGGAAGATCTCGTAGTCGGCACGCCCGGCACGTTTGCCGGCGGCAATCAGGCCGACCAAAACGGATGCCCCCGCCGCCGGTCCGGCCTCGCTCGCGGCCCGCCCCACGAAGTCGTCCTCCTTGTTCAGGTTGACCACGCGGCCGAGGCCGGCCTGCGCCGGGAAGGTCGTGAGGGTCAGCTCGTGGCCGTAAAGCGGCATTCCGGCTTCGAGCCGGAGGGTGTCACGGCTGGCCAGCCCGGCCGGGACGAGTCCTTTGTCGGCGCCGGCCACAACGAGTGCATCCCAGAGTTCGCGGGCCTGGTCGGCCGCGAGGTAGAGCTCGAAGCCGTCTTCGCCGGTGTAGCCGGTGCGGGCAACCAGCAGGGGATGGCCGCGGAAGAAGGCATCCGTGATGCGGTAATACTTCATGAAGCGCAGGTCGGTGCCGAGATCGGTGACGCCCGCGGTCGCATCGAGGATAGCCAGTGCATTCGGGCCCTGAACGGCGATGAGGGCGTAGTCGTCGCTCTGGTCGACCACACTCACCTTGAAGCCGTCGGCGCGGGCAAGCAGCGCGTCGAAGGCGGCGAACCGGTTTCCGGCGTTCGCGACGACGAGAAACTTGGTGTCATCGAGGCGGTAGACGACGAGGTCGTCGATGATGCCGCCGGTTTCGGCCAGGAGCAGGCTGTATTTGGCCTGCCACAGCTCTACACTTGAGAGCTTGCCGGCGAGCGCGTAGTCGAGGTAGGCGGCGGCATCCGGGCCTTCGATCAGAATCTCGGCCATGTGCGAAAGGTCGAACAGGCCTGCCGCGTCGCGTACGGCGTGGTGCTCGGCCAGATCACTCGAGTAACGCACCGGCATCTGCCAACCGGCGAAGTCGGTGAAGCTCGCACCGGCATCGACGTGCGCCTGGTGCAGGGGCGAGAAACGCTCGGGGCTTCGTGAATCGGTGGAGTCGGGGGTGCTTGAATCGGCCGTGGTCATGAGTTCTCCGGGTCACAGGGCGGTGTGCGCGGCCCGATTGAACCGCGTGGGAACTCCCCCTCTGTCGCTCGTGCCTGAGAGCTTCACCAGCGCGCGGGCACTGACTTTCACCGTGGGCGAGATTGTCGGTCACGCACAATCTACTTTTCAGAGTGGCCAGTTCGATGCGGTACGAGTACCTGAGAGATTGTCGGGGAGGATTGCTCCTTCGGTGTTCGCGCGCCTTCGCGTCGAACTCTCCCGCATCGTCCATATGGCCCGATATTCAGTTGGTAGCGTTCAGCCTAGCGCGCCGCTCGGGCGGTTTCTCCCTCGATGCACGCCAACCGCCAGCAGAGCTGGGCGTTCGTTGAATGTTTTGTGAATCAGGAGTTTAATGACAGTCCTTATCTCCGCAGAGAGGCGGCAGAATCATGGATACGAACCTGCTCATCTGGATTATCGTCGGCGTGGTCGTCGTGCTCGTCATCATCGGGATCGTCGTCTTCACGTCGCGGCGGCGGCGGGAGGCCAAAGCACAGGCGGACCGGCACCAGGCGGAAGAATTGCGCTCCCAGGCGCAGGATGCCGATTTGGCAGCCCGCGAGCGCGAGGCAGCAGCCACGAAGGCCCAGGGCGATGCGCTCCAGGCCCAGGTCGCCTCGGAACGTCTGCAGCGGGAGGCCGCACAGGGTCAGACGGAAGCCGAGAGCATCCGCCTTCAGTCGGAGGAAAAGTTCCAGCAGGCCAATGAGGTCGATCCCGACGTCAACACCGTCGGCGAAGCTGACCGCAACACTCAGCACGACGCCCGTCGGGACGCTGGCTCCCTCGACGAAGCCGACCCGCGTGACACTCGGCGAGACGCCGATCGACACTAGCCGCATCTCTGTTCTAACGACGCGTGCACCGGGGCCGGTGTTGAGTTGATCTACTACTCAGCCCGGCTCCACACCCCCGAGGATCCACGGCGATGGCTGTCGACGAGGTGGGTATCGATGATGCCGATCGCTTCCATGAGGGCAAACATCGTGGTTGGTCCGACGAAGACGAAGCCGATCTTCTTCAGCGCTATCGACAGGGCGACGGATGCCTCGGAGCGGGTCGGCACGTCGGCCTGCGTTCGCGGCTCGGGCGTTTCATCGGGCTGGAATGACCAGACGAAGTCGACCAGTCCGCCGTGCTCACGCAGGGCAACGGTGGCCTGCGCGTTGGTGATTGTGGCGCGCACTTTCAAGCGGTTGCGCACGATCTTCTCGTCCTGGAGCAACCGCGCCACGTCGTTCTCGTCGAAGGCCGCGACCCGGTCGGGGTCGAAGTCGGCGAAAGCAGCACGAAACCCGGGGCGCTTCCGCAGAATGATGGCCCAGGACAGCCCGGACTGGAACGCCTCGAGGCTGATGCGCTCGAACAACGCGTGTTCCTCCCGAACGGGAACGCCCCACTCGGTGTCGTAGTAGTCGCGCAGCATCGGATCGACCGAGGCCCAGTGCGGCCTTGCGAGGCCGTCGGGGCCGATGATCGTGCTGGACGATGGCAGCGGCGCAGCCGCTGGTGAGGTTTCTATCATTTACACCAGTAAACACCGCCTCGAGCATCCAGTTCACGTTCGATCGGTCGCACACATGACGGGGCACGAATCGTGAAGCTCAGTTTTCCACCGCGATTCCTTGACGGCGCGGTGAGCATCAATTAGATTGCTGATACCTGAATCAGGCATCAGGTTTGACGGCCGAGACCTCGAGCAATGATGCTCCCTCCCCACGATGCCGACCTCACCCATGGAGAAACGATGAAGATTCCCACTGCAATTCGCGCACGAAAAGGACGCCTTGGCCTTATTGCCGGGCTGGTGGGGGTGCTCGTCGCGACGACACTCCCCATCTCCGCGGCATCGGCCGCCGGTGCCTGGACTACCGAGACGATCTCGGGAATGCAGGTACAGCTCTACACCCCGACGACAGCGCCCGCCATCGGCGGCGAGCGCGCCCTGATGATTAACCTGCACGGCTGCGTTCAGACGAGTTCTAATCTGAAGGCCGGGGGAAATTGGACGGCAACGGCTGATAAGTACGGCATGGTCATCGCGATCCCGGCGGCACCGGGCGGCGGAGTGATCGCCGGATGCTGGGACTATTACGACGGCAACCATAGCCGGTCGACGCCCGCACGCCACGATGACAACCTCCTCGGTCTGGTCAGCGCGCTCCTCGCTCGTCCAGGGCTGACGCTTGATGCTGACCAGGTCTATCTTTCCGGCCTCTCCTCTGGTGGCGGGGAGACCATGGTGATGGGGTGCCTCGCGCCGGATGTTTTCGCCGGAATCGGCATGAATGCCGGACCAAGCGTCGGAACGACGTCCAACCAGATCGGGTATGTCGCCACAACGAAGAGCGCCGGTATCGCCCAGTGCAACAGCTTCGCGGGGTCCAACACCGCCGCGTTCGACACCCAACTAACCTCGGTCGTATACGGAAGTAACGACACCACGGTCGCTCCCGGATATAACACCCTGAACGCCCAGATCATGGCGGGCATCTATAACGCTCCAACGACAGCGACGTTCTCGCTCAGCACCCTCGCCGGTAGCAATACCGCCGGAAGCGGTACAACCTATTCCGATGCGACCGGACCGCGCGTGTCGATCATCCAGAACACCGGTCTCGGTCACAACTGGCCAGCCGGTGCAGCACCGGGCGGGTCGTATATCAGCACTAACAGCATCAACTATCCCGCCTACCTCGCCTCCTTCTTCTTTCAGAACAACCGGCGCGTCACGGGAACACCGGCACCAGATCCGACGCCGACGCCAACGCCAAGTGCCACCCCGACCCCCACTCCAACCCCGAGCCCGACTCCGGGCCTCTATTGCGGCACATTGACAAACGCAGCGCACGAAGCCGCCGGACATGCCATCAGCTACGGCAACAATCCGTACAACCCGTATTACGCGCTCGGTACGCAGAATTATCTCGGTCAGGGTGACACGACGGTCACGACCCTCAGAGAAGCCCCACAGGGCACCTTCACGAAGGTCACCAGCTGCTGAGCTGATTCGTTCCGCCCAGAGGATGGCGTTGTCCCCTTCCCGGGGGACGGCGCCACTACTGGACATTCGGTACAAGCCCACTGAGCACCGGCGCGAATGTGGCGACAATTGTCACGTTATACGCAATCTCCCTGGTGCTGGCCGCTTTCGCCGCGCCGTCTTTGCGCCATCGCGACATCGGGGTTTAGGTTCGCCGTCCAGGTGTGAGTTCGGGGCAAATTTCTCGGCTGTGATGTCTCACGACATCGTGGGCAGTTGATGTCTCAGGTCATCGTGGGTGGTTTGGCGAGGAACCCGCGGGGTTTGCCGTTGGGGATGTAGGTGCCGCGTGGTGGTCGTGGGTGCTCTTGGATC
>NZ_PPTG01000029.1 GCF_002954245.1 Cryobacterium aureum
CGCAAAGACTCAATTACTTACCCTTGGGCTTTGACGCTGTTTCACCCGATCTGATACCGATGTATCAGTTCTGAATTCGATGTATCAAATCGGATGAAACATGTATCAAGTCCAAGCGAATCTCACAAGCATCCGCCCTGTCGATAGTTGAGAGCTAAAAGTCCCAGTCGTCGTCCTCGGTGACGACAGCCTTGCCGATCACGTATGACGAGCCCGAACCCGAGAAGAAGTCGTGGTTCTCGTCACCGTTCGGTGAGAGGGCGGAGAGAATCGCCGGGTTCACGTCACAGACGTCCTTCGGGAAGATCGCCTCGTAGCCGAGGTTCATCAGCGCCTTGTTGGCGTTGTAGTGCAGAAACTTCTTGACGTCTTCGGTCAGGCCGACCTCGTCGTACAGGTCTTGCGTGTACTGCACCTCGTTCTCGTACAGCTCGAACACGAGGTTGAAGGTGTAGTCCTTGATCTCGTCGCGACGCTCCTGCGTCTCCTTCTCGAGACCCTTCTGAAACTTGTAGCCGATGTAGTAGCCGTGCACCGCTTCATCCCGAATAATCAAACGGATGAGGTCAGCCGTGTTGGTCAAGCGCGCCCGGCTGGAAAAGTACATCGGCAGGTAGAAGCCCGAGTAGAACAGGAACGACTCGAGCAGCACCGAGGCGACCTTGCGCTTGAGCGGGTCATCGCCCTGGTAGTAATCCATCACGATCGAAGCCTTGCGCTGCAGGTTCTCGTTCTCAGTCGACCAGCGGAACGCCTCGTCGATCTCCTTGGTGGAGGCCAATGTGGAGAAGATCGAGGAGTAGCTCTTGGCGTGCACCGACTCCATGAACGCGATGTTCGTGTAGACGGCCTCTTCGTGCGGGGTGATGGCATCCGGAATCAACGACACGGCGCCGACGGTGCCCTGGATCGTGTCGAGCAGGGTCAGCCCGGCGAACACTCGCATGGTGAGCTGCTGCTCGACCGGCGTGAGCTGGTTCCACGACTGAATGTCGTTGCTGAGCGGAATCTTCTCCGGCAGCCAGAAGTTGTTGGTCAGCCGGTTCCAGACCTCGACGTCTTTCTCGTCTTCGATCTTGTTCCAGTTGATCGCATCAACGTGCGACACCAGTTTGAGCTTGTCAATCATTGAAGATATTCCTTTGTCCACGGTTCGTCCAGATAACGCACAGCCAACTCACTCAAAGCGCACAGGAAACGCAACCCTCAATTTCCGTGCCCTCGAGCGCCATCTGGCGCAGGCGGATGTAGTAGATCGTCTTGATGCCCTTTTTCCAGGCGTAGATCTGGGCGCGGTTGATGTCGCGGGTTGTCGCGGTGTCCTTGAAGAACAGGGTGAGCGAGAGGCCCTGGTCGACGTGCTGCGTTGCCGCCGCGTACACGTCGATGATCTTCTCGTAGCCGATTTCGTAGGCATCCTGGTAGAACTCGGTGTTGTCGTTCGTCATGAACGGCGCCGGGTAGTACACGCGCCCCAGCTTGCCTTCCTTGCGAATCTCAATCTTCGCCGCAATCGGGTGGATCGATGCGGTCGAGTTGTTGATGTACGAGATCGACCCGGTCGGCGGCACGGCCTGCAGGTTCTGGTTGTATATACCGTGCTTCACAACGGATGCCTTGAGCTCGGCCCAGTCGGCCTGCGTCGGAATCGACACCCCGGCCTGGGTGAACAGCTCGGCGCCGCGAGCGGTCGTCGGCTCCCACACCTGGTCGATGTACTTGTCGAAGAACATCCCGGACGCGTAGGTGGAGTTTTCGAACCCCTCGAAGGTGCGGCCGCGCTCGATAGCGATGGCATTCGAGGCGCGTAGCGCATGGAATAACACCGTGTAGAAGTAGATATTGGTGAAGTCGATGCTCTCTTCACTGCCGTAGTAGACGCGCTCACGGGCGAGGTAGCCGTGCAGGTTCATCTGGCCGAGGCCGATGGCGTGCGAGCGGTCGTTTCCGTCTTCGATCGAACGAACCGAGCTGATGTGGCTCTGTTCCGATACCGCGTTGAGGCCGCGAATGGCAGCATCGACGGTGCGGCCGAGGTCGCCGGAATCCATGGCGAGGGCGATGTTCATCGACCCGAGGTTGCAGGAGATGTCCTTGCCGATCTCGTTGTACGAGAGGTCCTCGTTGTACGTGGTCGGGGTGTTCACCTGCAGAATCTCGGAGCACAGGTTCGACATGTTGATGCGACCATCGATCGGGTTCGCCTTGTTCACCGTGTCTTCAAACATGATGTACGGATAGCCAGACTCGAACTGAATCTCGGCGAGAGTCTGGAAGAACTCCCGCGCCTTCATCTTCGACTTCTTGATACGGGGGTTGTCGACCATCTCGTGGTACTTCTCGGTCACCGAGATGTCAGCGAACGGCACGCCGTAGACCTTTTCAACGTCGTAGGGCGAGAAGAGGTACATCCACTCGTCATTCTTGGCGAGTTCAAAGGTGATGTCGGGAATGACGACGCCGAGGGAGAGAGTCTTGATGCGGATCTTCTCGTCGGCGTTCTCACGCTTGGTGTCGAGAAAACGCATGATGTCGGGGTGGTGCGCCTGCAGGTAGACGGCGCCGGCTCCCTGGCGGGCACCAAGCTGGTTGGCATAGCTAAAGGAGTCTTCGAGCAGCTTCATGACGGGGATGATGCCGCTGGACTGGTTCTCGATCTGCTTGATCGGGGCGCCGGCCTCACGAATGTTGCTGAGCAGCAGGGCCACGCCGCCGCCACGCTTGGAGAGCTGCAGCGAGGAGTTGATGCCACGGCTGATCGATTCCATGTTGTCTTCGATACGCAGCAGGAAGCAGGAGACGAGCTCGCCGCGCTGGGCCTTGCCGGAGTTCAAAAAGGTGGGGGTCGCCGGCTGAAAACGGCCGGCGATAATCTCTTCGACCAGGGCAACGGCGAGCTTCTCGTCACCGGATGCGAGTCCCAGCGCGGTCATGACCACCCGATCTTCAAAACGCTCCAGATACCGCTTGCCGTCGAAGGTCTTCAGCGTGTACGAGGTGTAGTACTTGAACGCACCGAGGAACGACTGAAAGCGGAACTTCTTGGAGTAGGCCAAGTCGTTCAGGCTCGTGATGAACTCGAACGAGTACTGGTCGAGCACGGCCTGCTCGTAGTATTCCTTCTCGACCAGGTAGTCGAGGCGCTCGCGCAGCGAGTGAAAGAACACCGTGTTCTGGTTGACGTGCTGGAGGAAGAACTCGCGGGCTGCCTCGCGGTCCTTGTCGAACTGGATCTCCCCGTTCGGGCCGTACAGGTTGAGCATCGCGTTGAGCGAGTGGTAATCCATGCCCGACGGTGCGTCCATGGGCGTGATTTTCACGGCTGTTGTTTCCAAAATTCTTCCAATCCGTCGTGAACGATGCGCACATCATCCGGTGTTCCAAATACTTCAAAGCGATAGAGGTGCGGCACCTTGCACTTGGCGGCGATGATGTCGCCGGCCAGGCAGTAGGCCGTGCCGAAATTCATGTTGCCGGCGCCGATAACGCCGCGAATAAACGACCGATTGGTCTCGTTGTTCAAAAACTTGATGACCTGCTTGGGCACCGCCCCGCCCACATTGCCGCCACCATAGGTGGGCACGCAGAGCACGTACGGCTCCGTGGCCACGAGCGGCTCTTCGCGCGTATGAAGGGGTATGCGCGCCGCCTTCCGACCGAGTTTCTCGACGAAACGGCGAGTGTTGCCCGAGGTACTCGAGAAATACACGATGTCAGTCATCTAGTGTGGCGATCCTGATCGGGCGAAACGGTGAGACCGGGGTGTGCCGGTGGTGACTACGCGAGGCGTGCGGCGAGTGCGTTGATCTTGTCGGGGCGAAAGCCCGACCAGTGCTCTTCGTCCGTGATCACGACGGGCGCCTGCAGGTAACCCAAAGCCTTGACGGCTTCGAGGGCGTTGTCGTCGACCGAGAGGTCGAGCACCTCATACTCGATGCCCTTGTTGTCGAGGGCACGGTAGGTGGCCGCGCACTGTACGCAGGAGGGCTTCGTGTAAACGGTGATTGCCATGGTTATGGCCTTTCTTCTTGGCAGTTTCAGTCTAAATCTGTTCGCCATACTTCGCAAGTATGTTCGATAAAACTCTTTGATCACCGGTGAGAAACCATCAGGGATCGTCGTGCAAAGCGAGCAAGTATGCTGTCCGGGCGTAGTGCCTGACTAGAGTTTCAATACTACATCTAGTGATCGCCGCACTCAATAGCCACTACATGCAGTAATTACAATTGTGTAGTTATCCACCGACATTCCACATTTTGCCCACAGTCCAACGGCGCAAAACCGCCTACATTCCGCGGAACCGCACCCAGTTATCCACAGGCGCCGTTTCCGGCCTTATTTTGCCTGTGGAATCTCGATCGGCGTGTCGCGCGGTGGCCGGTCGGCACGGTGACGCCAGACGCGACACACGAAAGCGCCACACTGTACGCATGCCCATTCTCAACAAAGACATGACCCTGTGCATTCCGCTCTCGGCCCGGCCTGGGGTCAGCCGAGGGGCAGGGCGCCCTCGAGGTCGGCGATGAGGTCGGCGACGTCTTCGATTCCGACCGAGAGGCGCACGATGTTGTCCGGCACTTCGAGCTCGGTGCCGCGCACCGAGGCGTGCGTCATTTCGGAGGGGTAGTTCACGAGCGACTCGACCCCGCCGAGCGATTCGGCCAGCTGGAACAGGTGCATCGACTCGGCGAACAGTCGCGCGGCCGCTGCGCCACCGGCGAACGCCACGGAAATCATGCCACCAAAGCCGGACATCTGCTTCTTGGCGAGTTCGTGGCCCGGGTGGCCGGGCAGGCCCGGGTAGTAGACCGCGGCAATCGCGGGGTGGCCGTCGAGGTATTCGGCGATGGCCTGGGCGTTCTTGCAGTGTCGTTCCATGCGCACGGAGAGCGTCTTGATGCCGCGCACGGTGAGCCAGGAGTCGAGCGGAGCCGAGACCGGCCCGGCCGCGAACTGCAGAAACTGGGCCTTCGCGTAGAGCTCGTCGTCGTTGATGATGAGGGCGCCGCCGAGCACGTCGGAGTGGCCGCCGAGATACTTGGTGGTCGAGTGCACGACAACGTCAGCGCCGAATTCCAGCGGATGCTGCAGCGCCGGTGACGCAAAGGTGTTATCGACGATCGCGACCACGCCGTGGCGGTGTGCGATCTCGGCGAGCGCCGCGATGTCGCTGATCTTCATGAGCGGGTTGCTGGGCGTCTCCACCCAGAGGATCTTGGTCTCGGGTCGGATGGCGGCTTCGACCGCAGCGAGGTCGCTCATCTCGACGGTCGTGTTGAGCACACCCCAGGCGGCGTGCACCTGGTTGATCAGGCGGTGGGTTCCGCCGTAGACGTCGTTACCGAGCACGACGTGGTCGCCAGGCGCCAGGATGGCGCGCAGGATGGTGTCTTCCGCGGCGAGTCCGCTCGCGAACGCCAGTCCGTGCTTGCCGCCTTCCAGCGCGGCGAGCAGGGTCTCGAGCACGGTGCGGGTGGGGTTGCCACCACGGCTGTATTCATAGCCGCCGCGCAGGTTGCCGATGCCGTCCTGCACGTAGGTGGAGGTCTGGTAGATCGGCGGAATGACGGCACCGGTGGTCGGGTCGAATTCCTGACCGGCGTGGATGGCGATCGTGTCGAAGTTCATGGGTGCTCCCTCTGTAGAAATTACGCGCTCAGGTAACTGAGCAGGTCGTGCCGGGTGATGACGCCGAGCGGCTTGCCGCCGTCGGTCACGAGCAGCGCGTCGTGCTCGGCAAATGCGGCGCGCGCGGCGGCGACCGGCTCGTTGACGCCGATCAGCGGCAGCGCCTCGCCGACGATGGAGCCAACCCGGTCGGTGAGTTTGGCATCCCCGGAAAAAACCAGGCCCATCAGGGCGCGCTCGTCGACCGCACCAAGCACCTCACCCATGACAACGGGCGGTTTCGCGCTCAGCACCAGCAGCTGCGACACTCCCTGGCCGGTCATGGTTTCGATGGCATCGTGCACGGTGTCGCTCGGGTGCACATAGACCAGGGCCGGCAAGCTCCCGGTCTTCGATTCGAGCAGATTGGCGACCGTGTGACCGGTTGGGGCGTTGCTGAAACCGTAGCTGCGCATCCACCCGTCGTTGAAGATCTTGCCGAGGTAGCCGCGACCACCGTCAGGCAGCAGCACGACGATCGTGTCGTCGGGGCCGAGCTTTTCGGCGGCGCGCAGGGCGGCCACGACGGCCATTCCGCTCGAGCCACCGACCAGGATGCCCTCTTCGAGGGCGAGCCGGCGGGTCATGGCGAAGGAGTCCGCGTCGGAGACGGCGATGACCTCGTGCACGACCGTGGGGTCGTATGCTCCCGGCCAGAAGTCCTCACCGACACCCTCCACCAGATACGGGCGGCCGGTGCCGCCGGAGTAGACCGAGCCCTCAGGGTCGGCGCCGATGATCCGCACGGCGTCATTCGACACCTCGCGCAGGTAGCGGCCGGTTCCGGTGATGGTGCCGCCGGTACCCACGCCGGCGACGAAATGTGTGACCGTACCGTCGGTGTCACGCCAGATTTCGGGGCCAGTGGTTTCGTAATGGCTGAGTGGGCCGTTGGGGTTGAAGTACTGATTGGGCTTGAACGCGCCCGGAATGTCGCGGGCCAGCCGGTCGGAGACGCTGTAGTACGACTCGGGATCTTCAGGGGCAACGGATGTCGGCGTCACCACGATCTCGGCGCCGTAGGCGGTGAGCACGTTGCGTTTGTCTTCGCCGACCTTGTCGGGCAGCACGAACACGCACTTGTAGCCGCGCTGCTGGGCCACCAGGGCGAGGCCCACACCGGTGTTGCCCGAGGTCGGTTCGACGATCGTACCCCCGGGTTTCAGAAGGCCGTCGCGCTCGGCGGCGTCGATGATGCGCACGGCGATGCGGTCCTTCGCCGAGCCGCCCGGGTTCAGGTATTCGAGCTTCACTAGCACCGTCGCCGTGAGCCCCTCGGTGACCTTGTGGAGTTTGACCAAGGGGGTGTCACCGATGAGGTCAAGAATGGTGTCTGCGATTTTCATGGGGATTCCTTTGGTCAAGCAGCAGGGTCGAGCTGCGCGCAGCCAAACAGGCGCGGCCTCGGAGTTGCACACCGAATCGGCGGCCGAACGGGTTCGTGAAGGGTCGGCTAGCGACAGCAACAACACGACGAATGAACGGGCACGCTTCCACTCTATCGGGCGCCGGGAGCCGCCGACCAGCCTGAGAAATAACTGTGAGAGCGGCATCGGGGGAAGCCACAGGGGTGACTGATACGTTCGAATAGAAGTAGCTCCAACAGAGAGGCCCTCGTGACCCCCCAGCCCGGTTCCCCCGTCAACCAAGCGTCGCTCAAGCAAGAACGCGCCGCCAAGCGCACGAAAAAGCTGGAGGAGTACCACCGACAGCAAAAACGCGGCAAACGTAACCGCCTGATCGGCATCATCGGCGGTGCTGTCGCGGCGGCCGCCATCGTCGCCCTGCTGGTGACCACGTTCGTGCTCGCCCCGAAGGCTGCCAATTATGCTGGCGGCGGCGCCGGCGATGCGTCGACGATTGACGGGGTGGAGACCTTCACCAACACGGCCGGCCACATCGAGACCCCGGTGACCTACGAGCAGACGCCGCCCGCCGGCGGCGAGCACGCCTCGCAGTGGCTCAATTGCGGCGTCTACGAGCAGGCGGTTCCCAACGAGAACGCTGTTCACGCGCTCGAGCACGGCGCAATTTGGGTGACCTACGACCCGTCGATCTCGGCAGCCGAACTCGACACGCTCAAGGCCGAGCTACCCTCGACCTACGTGGTCCTGTCCCCCTTTGAGGGAATACCGGCACCGATCGTACTGAGTGGCTGGAACGCTCAGCTGCAGGTGGACAGCGCCGACGATCCGCGCATCGCCGAGTTCTTCACGGAATTCTGGAAGAGTGTCAACGTTCCCGAAAACAGCGCCCCCTGCTCGGGCGGGCTCGACGCGCCTGGCAAGGCCTAACCAGCTCCGACACCATGACTTCTGACAGCGCCCAGCCCACCGCGCACAAAGGAGATGCCCCATCGTCGCGACCGCGCCGCGCGCTGATTCGGGCGATTACGGCATCCGTTCTCGTGACGGCACTCGTGGTGGGCGCCGTGGCGTTCTCGATCGGGAGGTTGAGCACGATCGCTGACGCCGTGCCCGACGCGACGAGTGCCGAGGCGGGGTTCGCCCGGGACATGCAGGTGCACCACGACCAGGGCGTCGAACTCGCCATGATCATTCGCGACCGCACTGACGATGCGCCGGTGCGGTTGCTGGGTTACGACATTGCTACGACGCAGGCACGACAGAGCGGGCAGATGGCGGGGTGGCTGACCGTTTGGGGCCTGCCGCAGTTTGCGCCCGAACCGTCAATGACCTGGATGACCCGGCCGACCCTGGCCGGAGAGGCGCACGGCGCGTCCCACACTGCCGCAAGCGCCGCCGCGCATGTGGCGGGAGAACCCATGCCCGGGCTCGCGACCGCGGAGCAGATTGCGGCGCTCACCGCGGCATCCGGCGTTGAGGCTGAACGGCAGTTTCTGGTGATCATGATCGCCCATCATCGGGGTGCGATCGAGATGGCTCAGGCGGTGCTGGACCGCAGCACCAACACGACAGTGCTCGCCCTCGCGAGATCCGTCGTGGCCAGCCAGCAGTCCGAGATCGACCTGATGACCGGGATGCTCGCGGCCCGTTCGTAGACCGCGCGCGTCGGGCCCACCTTATGGACAGGGGCCCAGTTTATAAACTGGGCCCCTGGACGGGGCCCAGGCCCCGTCCACAAGAGTTCCGTCGGGGGGTTAGGGGGGTTATACGGCGGGGCTCGACGTGATTTGGCGGGCGTAGAGCGACGCGTAGACGGCCTCAAGGGCGAGGAGCTCGGCGTGGGTACCGCGCTCCACGATGCGGCCGGCGTCGACAACGAAGATCACGTCGGCATCGACGATCGTCGATAGGCGATGGGCGATCGCAATGGTGGTGCGACCGTGGCTGGCGGTGTCGAGGGCGGCCTGCACCACGCTCTCCGAAATGGAGTCGAGCGCACTCGTGGCCTCGTCGAGGATGAGCACCGGCGGGTCCTTCAGCAGCACCCGGGCGATGGCGATGCGCTGTTTCTCACCACCGGAGAGCCGGTAGCCGCGCTCCCCAACCATGGTGTCGTACTTCTCGGGAAACGAGTCGATCGTGTCGTGGATGTTGGCGGCGCGCGCCGCAGCGACCAGCTCGTCAGACGTTGCCTCCGGCTTGGCGTAACGCAGGTTCTCGGCGATCGTCGCGTGGAACAGGTAAGTCTCCTGACTCACAATACCGATGTGCGACACCAGCGACTCCTGCTGCAGGTCGCGCACGTCGAGGCCGGAAAACAGCACCCGCCCGGCCGAGACTTCGTAGAAGCGTGGGATCAGGTATGACACCGTGGTCTTGCCGGCGCCCGACGGTCCGACGAAGGCGGCGAACTGGCCCGGCTCGATCACCAGAGACACGTCGTCGAGGGTCGGGCGGGCATCGCCGCCGGCATCCGGATAGTTGAAGCGCACGTGATCGAACTCGACCCGGCCTCGAGCGGAGCCGAACGACGGTACCAGGGCCGCGTCGGGCTTGTCGCTGATCGCCGGCAACAGGTCGAGATACTCGAAAATGCGCGCGAACAACGCTGACGACGTTTGCAGATCAAGCGCGACGCGCATGAGACCGAGCAGCGGAAAGATCAGCCGAGCCTGCACGGTCGTGAACGCCACGATCGTTCCGGGCGTGATGTCGGTCGTGCCGTTGAACACGAGCACCCCGGCCACGAGGTACACGATCGCCGGAATCGCCGATAGGAACACGCTCACCGTGGCGAAAAACCATTGACCGCTCATCTGCTGACTCACCTGCAACCGCACCTGGTTACGGTTCTCCTGCGCATACCGGTCGATCTCGTTCTGCTGCCGGGTGAAACTCTTCGACAGCAAAATGCCAGACACGCTGAGCGTCTCCTGAGTGATCGCGGTCATGTCGGAGAGCGATTCCTGTGTTTTGCCGGCGATGCGCGCCCGCACCTGCCCGACTCGACGCTGCGCGAACACCAGAACCGGCATCAACACCACGGCCACGATGGTCAGCTGCCAGTTGAGCAGCAGCATCGCCACGAAGGCCGCGATAACAGTGACCGTGTTACCCAGGATGCTGGAGATCGTGTTGGTCAGCACCGTCGCGACCCCGCCGACATCATTCTGCAGCCTCGACTGAATGACACCGGTCTTGGTCTTGGTGAAGAAGCTCAGCTCCATCGCCTGCAGGTGGGTGAACAGGCGCACGCGCAGGGCTCCCATGACCTTGTTGCCGACGCTCGCGGTCAGCCAGGTCTGCCAGACGCCGAGCAGCGCGTTGACCAGAAAAACGCCGAGCATGAGCGCCACGAGAACGCCGAGCACCGACAGGTTGGGGGTGTCGGCGGGCGGAAACAACCCGTCATCGAAGGCTCGCTGCGTGAGCAGCGGTGGCACCACCGAGAGAGCGGCGCTGAACAGGACCAACACGACGGTCACGATGAGGGTGTTGCGATGCGGGGCGAACAGTGCGCCGATTCGCGCGAGCAGGTGCGGGATGCGCGGGGCGAGCGCGTTCTCGGCGCGCTGTGCCGCAGCATCCGCTCCACTGACTCGCTTGCGCGGGCGTTCAGCGCCCGCCTGCTGCCGCGGACCGTGGCCAGGGGCACCGTGCATTCCACTCATGCATTCACTCTAAACGTCGGACAGACCCGGCATAAACGGATGCCCGTGGCCGGGCCGACCACGGGCATCCGTTTTCGTAATCAACCAGCCACTATCCCTTCGTCGACCCGGCGAGCAGACCGCGCACGAAGAAACGTTGCAGCGAGAAGAACACGATCAGCGGTACCAGAATGGATAGGAACGCGCCCGCCGTGAGCAGATGCCAGTCCTGTCCGCGGGCACCGGAGAGCTCGGCGAGCAGCTTGGTCATGGGAGCGACAGCACCATCCGCGAAGATGAGCGCCACCAGCAGGTCGTTCCAGACCCAGAGAAACTGGAAGATGGCGATCGAGGCGATGGCCGGCATGGTCAGCGGCAGCACGATGCGAAAGAAGATCTGCCCGTGGCCGGCGCCGTCCACGCGGGCGGCTTCGATGACCTCGCTCGGAATCTCCGCGACGAAGTTGTGCAGCAGATAGATGGCCAACGGCAGGGCGAACATGGTGTGCGCGATCCAGACCTGCGAGTAGCCGCTGCCGGGGTTCAGCGCGGCAACCACCGGGTACCCGAAGATGGTGCCGCCGGAAAAGAACTGCAGCAGCGGAACCAGCGCCATCTGGATCGGAACGATCTGCAGGGCAAAAACGCCGATGAACATGGCGTTCTTACCGCGAAAGTCGATCCAGGCGAAGGCGTAGGCGGCGAGGCTGGCAATCATCAACGGGATGAGCGTGGCCGGCAGGGTGATCGCGACCGAGTTAATGAACGCTCCGGCCAGATTGAGCTGGCTGTTGCCCGCGGCCAGAGCCGTCGTGTAGTTGTCGAAGGTGACCCCCGTGTTGGTGAAAATCGTCCACCAACCGGTAGTGCGCACCTGCTGCGCCGGCCGGAACGAGGAGACCAGCAGTCCCAGCGTCGGAATCGACCACAACACCGCGATGATGAGCGCACCTATGGTGGCCCCGCGGCTGGTGAGGCGCTTTTTCGTGTTGCGGGCGATTGGCGACTCCATCCGACGTACGCCGCGACGAAGTCGCCTTGTGGTCTGGGCGTCCACGGGAAGTCTTAGGGGCATGATGGTGCTCATCGGATTTCCCTCTGCTTCTTAATCTGGCGGGCGTTGTAGACGACGATGGGCAGCACCAGCAGAAACAGCACCAGTGCGAAGGCGGCTGAACGGCCCTGCTCGAAGTTCTTGAACTGGGTGTACATCTCGTTGGCTACGACGCTGGTCTCGTTTGACCCGGCCGTAGTGGTGCGCACAATGTCGAATACCTTGAGGGAAACAATAGAAATTGTCGTCAGAACGACCACGAGTGCGCTGCGGATGCCGGGGACGGTCACGTTCACGAACTGCTCCCAGGCGTTGGTGCCGTCGAGTTCGGCCGCCTCCATCTGCTCGGTCGGTACGCCCTTGATGGCGGCAGACAACACCACCATGGCGAACCCGGTCTGTACCCAGATGAGAATCACGATGAGAAACAGGGTGTTGAACGGCGACACCGACAGAAAGTCCACGGGCTGCCCGCCGAACATGACCACGAGCTGGTTCAGCAGGCCGATCTGCTCCTGATCTGCTGGGCGGGCCGTGTACACGAAGCGCCAAATAATGGATGCTCCCACCAGCGAAATGGCCATGGGCATGAAGACCAGAATCTTGAAGTACTTCTCACCGCGGCTCTTGTCGATGAACACCGCGTAAGCGAGGCCGGCGATGGTCGAAATGGTCGGAACGATCAGCACCCAGACAACGGTGTTGAGCACGATGCGCACGTTCTCGGGCTGGGTGAAGATCCAAGCAAAGTTGTCCAGGCCCACAAACCGGTCACCGCGAGCGCTCATGAAGGCCTGCACCGTGGTCTGAATTGTCGGGATAACCAAGCCGATGGCGAGCAGAATCACGGCCGGGGCCAGAAAACCGACCAACTGGAACAGGTAGCCAGCACCCTTGCGCGCGCGGTAGTCGATGTAAAAGAAACCGAGGCCCAATACTCCGGCACCGATGATGGCCCAGGTATACGAGTTGCCGACCAACAGAATGAGCAGTGGTGCGAGCACGCAGACGGCGAGGCGGATGATCGTGTACCTGCGGCCGGAGCGCGGAGCGATCTCGACGAAGAACAGGATGGCGCCGACGACGATACCAAAAGCCAGGATGACGATGGGAACTTGCGCCAGCGCTGGCAACTGCGCCAACCAGGAGAAGAAAGCGGACATCTGAAACCTTTCGAGTACGACAGTGGACCCTGGTGATCGCCCGAGAAGCGGTGAAAACGTATGGGTACCGTACACCGGTAGCGCACGGTGTACCGCCCGGTTTTTGAAGCGGGCGGCACACCATGTTTATGCCTGGGTAGAGCTGATTTTCGTTAGCTGCTCGGCCAGCCCGCTTCGATGCTCGTGAGCACTTCGTCGGTCGGCGTGCCGTTGATCCAGCTCACCATGCCCTTCCAGAAGGTTCCCGATCCCACGGCGCCCGGCATCAGGTCGGAGGCGTCAAAGCGGAACGTGGTCTTCGGGTCTTGGAGGGTCTTGATGGCTTGCTGCAGGATGGGGCTCGATGCACTCGCGGGGTCGAGGCCCTTGTTAGCGCTGATCACACCACCGAGCTTGACCCGGCTGTTGGCCCAGTCTGCGCTCGAGAGGTATTCGAGCACCTTCTGGGTGTCGGCGTCGTCGGAGAAGGCACCGACGATTTCGCCGCCACCGGTGACCGCTTGGCCGCCGGCCTTGACCGAGGGGGTGATGAAGGCCCAGACGTCAGCATCCGGTCCGACCGTTCCGCCGGCATCCGTGATGAAGCCGTCGAAGAAGGAGGCCTGGTGCGTCAGGGCGCAGGTGCCATCGGAGATGGGCGTGGCTACGTCACCGAACGGGGTGCTGTTGATCGACTTGACGTCGCCGAATCCGGCGTTGACGTAGTTCGGGTTGAGCAGAATCTCACCGAGCGAGTCGAACGCGGTCTTAATGGCCGGGTCGGTGAACGGGATCTCGTTGGCCACCCATTTGTCGTAGGTGTCCGCGCCGGCCTGGCGCAGCACGAGGTCCTCGACCCAGTCGGTGCCCGGCCAGCCGGTGGCGTCGCCGGAGCCGAAGCCGGCGCACCAAGGTGCCTTGCCGGTCTTTTCCTGGATGGTCTTGGTGACGGCGAGCAGTTCGTCCCAGGTGGTGGGCACTTCAACGCCCCATTCCTTGAACTTGGCCGGCGAGTACCAGACGAAGCCCTTGACGCTGGCCATGAGGGGGGCGCCGTAGAGGGTATTGTCGACGGTGCCGTACGCCTTCCAGTCCGCTGACCAGTTCTTGTCGACGTTGGCCTCGACCGCTTTTGGAGCGGGCTTGAGGAAGTTGCGCGACGCGAGGTCTTTCATGAGCCCGGGCTGCGGGAAGATCGCGATGTCGGGAGCGTTGCCGCCTTGGGCGCGAATGGAGATCTGAGATTCGAATTCTTTCGACGATTCGTACTGAATGTCGATGTTATTGTCTTTCTCCCAGCCCGCCCAGGACTTTTCCAGGAGTTGGGCTTCTTTGTCGGCGATCGTGCCGTAGACGGTGACGACGCCATCGCCTTTGGCACCCGAATCGGCCGTGGTGGTACCGGGACCGCCGGAACAACCGGCGAGGGCCAGACCAGCAATCGCCGCCAGAGCGATCGGTGCTGTAAATCGACGGTGCAGGGAAGGCCGCATCTTGTTCTCCTCATTGAGTGGTGCCGGATCGAGTAGTGCCGGATCGTGTTGGGCTAAACGGTGGTGAACTCGGTGGATCAGCTACCCGCAACGTGTCTTGAGTCGCAAATCGGGAACCGGTTCCAGAGCACAAAGTACGTCACCCGTTTGGGGATGGCAAGGCTCAAATGTAACGGAATGACAAAGATATCTGAGTCATCCTCACCGGGTACGCGAGTCTAATGACTAGTGGGTCCGAAAATCAAGGGCCTTCATGGAACCGGTTCCATGGTCGTCCAGAGCAGGCTAGTCTGAGCGCTGAATCCCCCAGGATGGAGGCCCCCGTGAGTGCAATCGGCGATGTAGCGCGCCTCGCCGGCGTGGCCAAAGCCACGGCCAGCCGAGCGCTCAGTGGCCGGGGCTACGTGTCGACCGAGACCCGCGCGAAAGTTATCGCAGCCGCGCACGAAATTGGCTACGTCGCTTCGCCCAACGCGGCCAGCCTGGTGACCGGTCGTACCCAAAGCGTCGGGGTGATCATCCCCTTCATCAGCCGGTGGTTCTTCGGCGAAGTGCTCGAAAGCGTGGAACAGGCTCTGCTCGACCAGGGCTACGACATGACGCTGTACAACCTGCCGCCCGAGTCCCTCGAACGCGACCGAGTGTTCGACTTTTTTCTGGCACGCAAGCGATTCGATGGCATCATCTCGGTCGGCGTCGCCCTCAGCGAGCGCGAGGTTGACCACCTGCACCGGCTCGGCCGGCCACTCGTCGGCATCGGCGGGCCGATCCGGGGAGCCGCCACGATCGAGATCGACGACGTTGCCGCTGCCCGTCTGGCCACCGAACACCTGCTCAGCCTCGGCCACCGTGACATCGTGCACGTGGGCGGCAGCCAGGTGGACGAGATGGACTTTCACGTGCACAGCAATCGCCTGCGCGGATTCCAGGCGGCCATGATGGCCGCGGGGTTATCGGTGAGCGGATGCTTCTACTCGGCCGAGTTCACCATGCCGGGAGGCTACGAGCGCGGACTTGCCATTCTCGGCGATCCACGCCGTCGTCCCACAGCGATCTTCGCGGCGAGTGATGAGATTGCCTTCGGGCTCATTCTGGCGGCCCGCGAGCTCGGCATTCGGGTGCCCACCGAGCTCAGCGTCATTGGCATCGACGGCCACCCGCACGCCGAGATGTTCCGCCTGACCACCCTCGCGCAGCATCCGCGCGCCCAGGGGGGACTCGCCGTGCGCACCCTGCTCGCCGAACTCGCCACTAAGGACGGCACGAAGCTCCATACCCGCCGCGAGAGCATCGCCCCCGACCAGTGCGACGCCGACGGCACGAGCGACTCCATCGTTCTGGCGACCAACCTGGTCATTCGGTCCAGCACAAGCGCGCCGCGGGCCAGGGTGACGCACAGGTCCTGACCGAGCGGCGGCATCATCCCGCGGTGGACTATTACTTTTGGGAGCCGGCCAGCAAAGCCTGCACGAAGAAGCGCTGAAACGCGAAGAACACAATGAGTGGCACGATCATCGACAGAAAAGCTCCGGCCGACAGCACGTCGATGTTCGACCCGAACTGGCGCAACTGACTCTGAATCGCCACGGTCAGGGGTTGCGACCCGGAGTTGGTGAAAATGAGGGCCACGAGCATGTCGTTCCAGGTCCACAGGAACTGGAAAATGGCCAGCGACGCGATGGCCGGGCCGCCGAGCGGCAGAATGACCTGCACGAAGATTCGCCAATCGCTAGCACCGTCGATGCGGGCAGCTTCGAGCAGTTCGGCCGGAATCTGGGTGAAAAAGTTGCGCAGCAGAAAGATGGCGAACGGCAGCCCGAAGGCTACGTGGAACAAGATCACGCCAAAGATGGAGCCGAAGATTCCCAGGGTGCCGAACATGCGGGCGAGAGGAATCAGCGCGACCTGCAGGGGCACGGCGAGCAGCACGATCACGACGATGAGCAGCCAGTCCCGGCCGGGAAACTTGAGCCAGGCGAAGGCGTAGCCGGCCAGGGCTCCGAAGATCACGACGAAGACCGTCGTGGGAACGGCGATCAAAATGGTGTTCCAGAACGACCCGGTGATGGTCGGGTTGGCGAGCAGGTTCGCGTAGTTCTCAATGGTCAGCTGCGCCGGGGTGGTGAATATCGTCCACCAGCCGCTCGAGGCGCTATCGCCGACCGTGCGCAGGCTCGACAGGAACAGGCCGAGGGTCGGCACCAGCCAGAAAATAGCGACGATCACGAGAACGGCGTTGACCACGCCCTTGTCGACGAAGCCGAGGATGGCGCGGGCGAGCGTTTTCTTGCCGCGCACGTGCGTTGCAGCGCCGCTCACGACTGCCTCTCCTGACGGAACTTGCGCACGTTGATGATCATCGACGGCAGCACGAGGATGAGCAGCAGAATGGCCAGTGCGCTACCGAGGCCCTGATTGCTGCCGCCACCAAACGACACGGTCCACATCTCCACCGCAATGACGTTCGCCGCGGGTTTCGACGCACCGGGTGGGATCACATAGACCAGGTCGAAGATCTTCAGCACGTTGATGATGAGGGTGACGAACACGACGATGAGCACCGGAGACAGCAGTGGTGCCGTGATGCGGGAGAACACCTTCCACTCGTTGGCGCCGTCCATCCGGGCGGCTTCCTGCAGGGAGCGGTCGATCGCGCTCAGTCCGGAGGCGATCATGACCATGGCGAAGCCGGCCCAGATCCAGATATAGGAGAGGATGATCACCGCGGTGATCAGACCGGAGCTCAGCCATGACACCCCCTGATAGCCCTCGTCGAAGTTCGAGGCTGGCAGGGCGATGCGGTAGCTCTCGGTGCCGAGTCCGTCGAGAACGTAGCGGCCGGCGGCATCCGTTTCGGTGGTGGCGGCGATCGTGCCGGAGGCTTCGACCGCGTCGACCTGGATGCCGGGCAGCCCGGTCTTGCCGTCGTCGATCTGCCCGTTCGTGCCACCACCGCCGGTGACGACGTCGAGCCAGACCGTGCCCGTAATCTGGCCGGCCGAAGCGGTGCCAGCGATCTCGGCCTGCGCGGCGCTGGCCGGCACAGCGTCGGCGCGCACCCCGACGAGGGGGAAGTTCACCTCGGTTCCGGCTGCGGCGGCAGCTTCGCTGGCGATGACCCCGTTGTCGTTGATCAGACCGACGTCGGTGCGCGGGTTGGCTCCCGGGTAGGCCGCGTCGCCGCCTCCGAACGCGCCGTTCACGGCCACGACGGCCGCGTTCACGACCCCAAGGTTGGGGCTCTCCTGGAACATGCCGCGAAAGATGACACCGGCGGCGAGCATGGAGATGGCCATGGGCATGAAGATGATGAGCTTGAACGCCGTTGACCACTTGATTTTTTCGAGCAGCACCGCGAACAGCAGACCCAGCACGGTGCAGGCGACCGGGGCTACGAGCACCCAGATGACGTTGTTGCGAATCGCCGTGAAGGTTGAGTCATTCGTGAACATGGTGACGTAGTTGTCCCAGCCCACGAACGCCCCGCCGTCGGCGCTGAAGAACGAGCGCACCACCGTGTACAAAATCGGGTAGAGAACGAGCCCGGCCAGCAGCACGAGCGCCGGCGCCAGAAAGCCGAGGGCGATCAGGAACATGCGTCGGCGGCTCGCCCCCATCCTGGGGCGGCGGCCGGATGGTGCCTTACGGCGTGCGGATACGGCCTCGGGCTTCTCGATGCTGGTCACGGTGCGCGACACGGCTACGGTGGTGAGCCGGCTTGCCGGGCTTAGTCCACGTACGCCGCGGCGGCGGCGTCCTCGAGGGCCTGCTGGGTGCCGGCAACGTCGCTCGGGTCCTGCAGAAATTGGATCATGATCTGCCAGAAGCCTTGGCCGGGAGTGCCACCGAATGCACTCGGGGTGAGGTCCGACATGTCGAAGCGGAACGTCTCAGCGCCGGTGAGGGCTTCGGCGATCTGCCGGCTGGTCTCGTCGGGGTAGAGGGCGGTGTCGACGTTGTTGTTCGGCGAGGTGAGGCCGCCCTTTGGAACCCAGACCTCGGCCGCTTCAGGCGAGGCGAGGAACTGCATGAGAGCGTCGGTTGCGGCGTCATCGGTGAAGGAGACGGCTACGTCGCCGCCGCCGACGACGGCGGGTGCCGAGCCGTTCACCGAGGGGAAGTCGAAGAACAGGGCGTTCTCGCCGACGACCGAGTTGCCGTCATCGGTGATGTTACCGGCCACGAAGTCGCCCTCATAGATGGTGGCGGCCTGCGGGTCGGCACCGAAGACCTCGGTCACCGACTCCGGGAAGGTACGCTGCGCGGCACCGGACTGCACGAGTGCGTCATTGCCCCACAGAGTCGCGAGGGCGTCCAGCGCCACTGTGACGGAAGGGTCGGTCCAGGGAATTTCGTGGTTGGTGAGCTGGTCGTACATCTCGCCGCCTGCGGTCTGCAGGTAGACGTTCTCGAACCAGTCGGTCAACGGCCAGCCGACATCTGCTCCTATGGAGATTCCGGCATAGCCGGAGTCGGCCACGAGCTGCAGCTGAACCAGAAAGTCGTCCCAGTCTGCGGGAGCTACCGCTCCGGCGGCGTCATAGAGATCCACGTTGTACCACATGGTCGATTTGTTCGAGGCTTTGAACCAGACGCCGTATTGGGTGCCATCGCTCGAGCCGAGGTCGACCCAGCTCTGGGAGTAGTTCTCGGCCACGGCCGCGCTGGCCGCGTCGGACAGTGGCTGCAGGTTGCCATCGGAGGCGAGCTGGTTCATAAGGGCAGGCTGCGCGAGCATGGCGACGTTGGGCGGGCTGCCACCCTCGATCTGGGTGCCGAGCGTGGTCGCGGCATTGTCGCCGAAGCTGGTGTAGTTCACCGTGGCACCGGACTGTTCTTCGAACGCGGCCAGAACGGCCTCGAAATTGGCCTGCTCGGCCCCTGACCAGGCTGCGGAAACTTCGAGGGTGTCGCCGGCGAATTCACCGGAACCGGCAGCATCCGTTGTACCTTGCGAGCACCCGGCCAACGTGAGAGCCAGGATGCCCGCTCCGGCCAGCGGGGTGAACAGTCTGTGGTGCGTGATGGAGCGCATTGCTGGTCCTCTTCGTCGAGTTGGAGAAGCACTCCCGTCATGCGGCCGGTTAACTGGTCTGGGCCAGCACTTCCTCTCCCAACCTATGGTCCACGGCAACTCACACCAAATTCACGATTTATATTCAGGTTCAGTCAATCCCCAGATCGGGGCTGTCTTCAGCGGATGCGAGCTGGCCGGGCATGACAAAAGGGGCGCCGTCTCCTTGCGGAAACGACGCCCCTTGCGCGTTCAGTCGACTTGAATGCCGACTGGCTACGCCTCAATCAGATCCCCTTGCGGGGAGTGACTACTTGAGGGTAACGGTGGCGCCGGCCTCTTCGAGGGAAGCCTTGGCCTTCTCGGCAGCGTCCTTGGCAACGCCCTCGAGGACGGCCTTCGGCGCGCCATCGACAACGGCCTTGGCCTCGCCGAGGCCCAGGCTGGTGAGCTCGCGCACAACCTTGATGACCTGGATCTTCTTGTCGCCGACGGCGTCAAGGATGACGTCGAACGCGGTCTGCTCTTCGACCTCTTCAGCGGCAGCGGCAGGGCCAGCGGCTCCGGCAGCGGCGACGGGAGCGGCTGCGGTGACCTCGAAGGTCTCCTCGAACGCCTTGACGAACTCGGAGAGCTCGATGAGGGTCAGGCCCTTGAACTGCTCAAGCAGGTCTTCAGTGGAAAGCTTTGCCATGATGTACTCCTAATAGTTTCTTAAAAATTCGTGAACCGTGAACAGGCAGGTGCCTAGTTCGCGGACTCCTGCTTCTCACGCAGCGCGTCGATGGTGCGAACAGCCTTCGACAGCGGTGCCTGGAAGAGATAAGCGGCTCCGAACAGCGATGCCTTGAAGGCGCCGGCCAGCTTGGCCAGCAGCACCTCGCGGGACTCGAGGTCGGCAAGCTTGCCAACCTCGGCTGCGGTGAGCGGGTTACCGTCAAAGTAACCGCCCTTTACCACCAGGAGAGGGTTTGCCTTGGTAAAGGCACGCAGGGTCTTCGCGACGGCGACGGGGTCTCCGTGTACGAAGGCGATAGCGGACGGACCGACAAGTTCCTCGTCGAACGAGGTGATGCCGGCCTTGTTGGCCGCGATCTTGGTGAGCGTGTTCTTTACCACGGCGTACGTGGCGTCCTCACTGATGGACGTACGCAGGCTTTTCAGCTGCGCAACAGTGAGACCGCGGTACTCGGTGAGCAGAACGGCGGTCGAGCTCTGGAATTTCTCCGTAAGCTCGGCGACCGTTGCTTCCTTGTTCGCCATGGTGCTCCTCATTAATAATCATGTGCCGGGTAGCCCGGGGCGCAGACATGAAAAAAGCTCCAGCGCAGGGCGCCGGAGCTTGGGGAACAATCTGAAAGACTGTAACTGAACTTCGAACACCTGCGCGGGCCGTTCACGTGAATGAACCTTCGACTGCGCAAACGTCTTTCGACATAGCGCAGCAACCGGCGGTCTGTGGCTAGGGTTCAGCATAAGCGAACGTTCAGCACCGTGCAAATCGAAGCGGATGATAACTGGTTGACAAGGGTCTACTAGTTACGTATGGTTGACGCTTGTTAACTAATCGCAGGAGTTTCATGAGTCGCGCTTCACGCCGCAGCACAGCATCCGTTCGCCACGCTCCTAATGCCGACGGGTCGATGACCCACCGGCAGGTTTTGGAGTCCCTCTCCGGCCTGCTGCTGGGCATGTTCGTGTCGATTCTGGCCGGCACGGTCGTCGCCACCTCCCTGCCCCTGATCATCTCCGACCTTGAGGGCGACCAATCGGCCTACACCTGGGTGGTCACAGCCACCCTGCTGGCGACCACGGTCTCGACGCCCATCTGGGGCAAGTTTGCCGACCTGTTCAATCGCAAGCTGCTCATTCAGCTCGCCCTGGTGGTCTTCGTGCTCGGCTCGGCCCTGGCCGGATTCGCTCAGAACACCGACACGCTCATCGTGTTCCGCATCATGCAGGGACTCGGCGGCGGCGGTCTTGCCGCCCTCAGCCAGATCATCATGGCCGACATCATCAGCCCCCGCGAGCGCGGCCGGTACGCCGGCCTGTTCGGCGCGGTCATGGCCCTCGGCACCATCGGCGGGCCGCTGCTCGGCGGCGTCGTAACGGATGCCTTCGGCTGGCGCTGGAACTTCTTCATCGCGCTACCCGTCGCCGTCGTCGCCATCATCCTGCTGCAGGTGACCCTGCACCTGCCCGAACGGGTTAAGCGTGTGGTCAGCATCGACTACCTGGGCATCGTGCTGATCAGCGCCGGCGTGTCACTCCTGTTGATCTGGGTCACCCTGGCCGGCAACTCGTTCGACTGGGCATCGCTGCCTTCATTTGCCATGGTGCTCGGCTCGGCTATTTTGCTGATCGCGGCCGTGATCGTGGAGTTCAAGGCGAAGGAACCGATCATTCCGCTCGATCTGTTCAAGAACCGCACCGTCACCCTGGCCGTTATCGCCAGCCTTTCGGTGGGCGTGGCCATGTTTGGTACGTCTGTCTTTCTCAGCCAGTACATGCAACTTGCTCGCGGTGCCACGCCGACCGAGTCTGGCCTGCTCACCATCCCGATGATGGGTGGGCTGCTGATCTCCTCCACCTTCTTCGGTAACCTGATCAGCCGCACCGGCAAGTGGAAAGCCATCATGGTCTCCGGAAGCGTGCTGGTCCTGGCCGGGTCGCTGCTGCTCGGGTCGCTGCGCTACGACACGAGCCTCGTCTTCGTGGGCGTGTTCATGTTCATCCTCGGCGCCGGCGTTGGCATGATCATGCAAAACCTCGTGCTCGTCGTGCAGAACACCGTAGAAGTCACGCACCTCGGCGTGGCCACCAGTACCGTTACCTTCTTTCGCAGCCTCGGCGGCACCGTGGGTGTTGCGGTGATGGGCTCCGTGCTCGGCACCGTGGTGGCGCAGTACATCCGTGATGGTACCGGCGCTCTCAGCCCGGCCAATCAGGCTGTCGCCGCAGAGACCCTCGGCGACGGCACCATTCCACAGGTGTCGCTGCTACCGGCGGCCCTCCGCGTGGTCGTCGAGTCGGCCTACGGAATCGGAGTGGGCAACGTGTTCCTGCTTATGGTTCCGCTGGCCGTGATCACCCTCGTGACGATTGCTCTGCTGCCCAACATTCCACTGGGTACCATGACCGGCATCGATCGGGAGCGGTTTGCCGCTGCTGGCGAGGCCGCTTCACCGGCGACCGGCCGGATCCTGGTCGACGTGAGTACGGCATCCGTTGCCCTGCCACCGTCAGAGCCCGAATTGGATGAAGGTAAAATTCGATCATGACCATAATCACCACGGATGCTGCCGTGGCGGCCGTCGAGGAGCAGATGACGGTGCTGGCGGGGAACATCCGCGCGAGCATGCGCGATGCTGCCCTGTTCATCGACCCGACCCTGCAACCGTTCGGGCTCAAGCTCATGCGCACGCTCGAGCGTTGCGGGCCGACCCCCGCAGGCGCCTTGGCCGAGAATCTGGTGGTCGACAAGAGCATCATCAGCCGTCAGGCCCGGGCCCTGCACGAACTCGGCCTGATCACGACGCAGACCGATGACGCCGACGGACGGGTGAAGCACTTCGCTCTCACGCCCCTGGCCGTGCAGAAGCTGGCCGCGGCGCGCGCCAATAAGTCCACGCGTGTACTCAGCCGGCTGCAGAACTGGCCCGCCGAGGACCTCACCCGGTTCGCCGAGCTGCTCGCCCGGCTGAACACTCCCGACTAACCCTCGTCGGACCCGCTCCTGCCCTCTTGATGGGGCTAATTCAGGAGATCCGTCGTCCTCCGGCCTCGAAACTCGCCAGATCGCACGGCGGCCGGACGCCCCGCTGCCGGATGCCCTGAATTAGCCCCGGTTCACCTTGACCAGCGGGTCAGGCCAACGGCAGCGAGACCCGGAAGGCCGTGTGGCCCGGTCGGCTCTCGACAGTGACCTCGCCGCGGTGCGCGGCGACGACCGCGGCCACGATGGCCAGACCGAGGCCGGTGCTACCGGTACTCGGCGCGCCCGTGGTGTTGGCGGCGCGAAAGCGTGAGCTGTCGCCGCGGGCAAAACGCTCGAACAGGGTGGCCGTGAGTTCCTCGGGGACGCCGGGACCGTCATCCGTCACCGTTATCACCGCCCGTTCATCGTGCTCGGCGAGCGCGACCAGAACCGTGGTGCCAGCATCCGTGTGCACCCGCGCGTTGGCGAGCAGATTGGTGATCACCTGGCGCAAGCGCGGCTCGTCACCGATCGCCTCAAGGGGTTCCTCGGGCAGGTCGAGGTTCCAGACGTGATCGCGGCCGGCGGCGTGTGCGTCGCTGACGGCGTCGACGAGCAGCATCGTGAGGTCGACCGGTTCCATTTCGAGTTCGCGGCCCTCGTCGAGACGGGCAAGCAACAGCAGGTCTTCGACCAGACCGGTCATGCGTACCGACTCACTTTCGATGCGGCCGAGCGCGTGTATTGCGTCGGGCGGCAGCTGCTGGCCGCTGCGCCGGGTGAGTTCCGAATAGCCACGGATGGATGCCAGCGGGGTGCGCAGTTCGTGGCTCGCATCGGCGACGAACTGGCGCACCTTGCGTTCACTCGCCTGCCGCGCCTCCAGGGCGAGGTCGACGTGGTCGAGCATGCGGTTGAGCGCCGCACCGACCCGGCCCACCTCGGTGCGCGGGTCGGTATCACCGGCCGGAACCCGATCGTCGAGCGAGACTTCGCCCTGGTCGAGGGGAAGTTGCGCGACCCGGGTCGCGGTCGCGGTCACGCGTTGCAGCGGGCGCAGGGCGAGGCGAACTACCCAGGCCGCGATGATGGCGACGACGATGAGTCCGGCGAGCGAGACGAACGTGATGATCAGGGCCAACTGGGCTGCCGTGGTATCGACGCTCGACAAGGGCAGACCGATCAGGTACAGGGTGCCGCTGCGAGACGTTTCGGCCTGCACGCGGTACTCGCCGAGGTCACCGCCAAGGTTCACCGTGACCGCGGCGGACTGGTTGACGTGGTCGGCGAGCTGCTGCACCTGTTGGGCGGAGAGTTCTTCGATCGCGCCGCTCTGGTCGTCGGTGTAGCCGGTCGTGATACTCGATCCGTCATAGACCAGGGCGAGCAGCCCGGGCGGTTGGGCCGGACCACTGAGAATACTGTTGGCGGTGGGGGTGCCGAAATAAGTGCTGCCGGGGGTATCGCCGAGGCGGTCCCCGTCGTTGTCTCCGCCGCCGAGCACGGCGCCGGAGCGGTCGGCGGCCGAGGCGAGTTGAACGTCGAGGCGATCGAGCAGCGAGGCGCGCAGGATGACCACACTCACCACCCCGATGGTGATGCTCACGAGCGCGAGCAGCCCGACGACGGTGAGCACGAGGCGTCGCTGCAGGGTCCAGGGTGAGCGGGGTCGACTGCGTCGCATCCGTTTGGCCATCAGGCAGTTTTCAGCATGTAGCCGGCGCCGCGCACCGTGTGAATCATCGGCTCGCGGCCGGCATCGATCTTCTTGCGCAGGTAGGAAATGTAGATCTCGACGACGCTCGACTTGCCGCCGAAGTCGTAGCTCCAGACCCGGTCGAGAATCTGCGCCTTGCTCAGCACCCGACGCGGGTTGCGCATGAGAAAGCGCAGCAGTTCGAACTCGGTGGCGGTCAGTTCGATGGCCGTTCCGTCGCGGAAGACCTCGTAGCTGTCTTCGTCGAGGGTGAGATCTCCCACGGTGATGCGCGGGTCGGTCGAGTCGGCCACGGCGAGGGTAGAGCGACGAATGAGCCCGCGCAGTCGGGCGACGACCTCCTCGAGGCTGAACGGCTTGGTGACGTAGTCGTCGCCGCCGGCGGTGAGGCCGGCAATGCGATCATCGAGCGAGTCCTTGGCCGTGAGAAAGAGCACGGGCGTCTCGTAGCCGTCGGCGCGCACCCGCTGCAATACCTGCAGGCCGTCGATGTCGGGCAGCATGATGTCGAGCACGATGGCGTCGGGGCGGAATTCGCGGGCGATGGTGAGTGCCTGGCGGCCTTCGCCTGCGGTGCGCACCTCCCAGCCTTCGTAACGCAGGGCCATTGACAGCAGATCGGTGAGGGTAGGTTCGTCGTCAACGACCAGAACCCGGATAGCGCTGCCGTCGGCCTTGGTCAGGCGCGGGCCATGGCCGGTGTGGGTGCTCTCACGTGTGCTCATTCTGAGGAGTATCCGGCAGTTGCCTATGAACGCCCTATGAGTGCGCCGTCAGATGCCTGTGGCCCTCCTTAGCCGATCAGGGCGGCCAGCAAGGCCGGCGCGGGCACGCGTGCCTCGCTGGCCGGAACGAAGAGTCGCTGGCAGCCGTCAAGCTCAACCTGGATCGGGGTGTCGAGCCGGGTTCCGGCCCGTTCGGGCCAGAGCACGGCAAATCGGGTGAGGTCGGCCGTACACGCGGGCACCTGCAGAGCGGATGCTGCGGCCGGAAGCAGCGCCGCGGCATCCGCTGGCAGGGTGGTTGCGCGCTCGAAGGTACCGGACCCGAGGGTCAGCACTGAACCGAGCATCTCGTCGTTGAACTCCATGCCCTCGATGTCTTTCAGTTCACTGAGGTCGGGATCGGGCACCGGGTCAACCGTGTAGACGCAGACGCTGGCACCATCGATGCCGTCGTAGGAGGGAATCTCTGCCGGGGGCACGGGAATCGGCTGCAGGTCCTCGCCGACCTCACCGGAGTAGGTCTGCAGACCGGTCGTGCCGAACAGCAGCGACTGCTCGGGGGTGCCCGTGCTCATGGCGCAGCCGGCATCGAGCGCCTCGAGCGGCACCTGCAGCACGAGCGGCAGCTTCGTCGTGTCGGTGCCGTGCAGGGTGTCGAGGGCGGCGTGCGCGGCTGGCTTGGTCTTGCCGCAGGCGGTGCGTGGCCAGGCGGCTCGCATCGCGTCACCGGCGGCGTTCTCGAGCCAGAGTTCGGGCACCAGTTCCATGTCGGCGGTGCAGGCCTGATTGAGCCCGGCCTGGTCGTTGGGTTCGGCGAGCGCCGACAGCAGCGGGCCGAAGTCGCCTTCCAGGGTCTCGACGGTCACGGCCGACCAGCGGCCCTGGTCGTTGTCGAGGCTGCCGAAGAGGGTACAGCGGAACGCTGCGACGGGTTCGAAGTCGGCGGGCACCATGCCTGGCTCCGGGGCGTCGGGGTGCGTGGCGGTCAGATCGGTCTGGGCGGGAACGCCTTCCGGATACACCATCCAGTCATTGCCGAGGTTGGGTGCCTGGCAGTCGACGCCGGCCACGAGCTGCGCCACCGGAGTGTCGGTAGCTGCGGGGTACCCGGGCAGGCCGGCGCATCCACTGAGCAGCAGGGCCAGCGTGGCCGCCCCGGCGAGCGCGAATCGAACTGGGTTGTGCGCCATCTGTTCCCCCGATTGGTTGCCGTCGTCTCAGGCTAGCGACCCCCAGATCTCGTCGCGATAACGATTCTCACGGCAAGCGGATGCGTGACTTCGGCTCTCAGTGCCCGTGGCGGTGGCGCGCCGACCGTGCGCGCGGGCACACAATAGAGGAGTGCCAAATTCCACGCTGTCTCTCTTCGACCTGGACCAGCCTTCGGAGCACCCCGCTGTATTCGCTGTGCTGCCGGCACCGGCACCACACACGCTGCGCATCGTCGCCGACTCGAACGACCGGGTGGCCTGGATGCGAGCGCGCAACCAGGGCATCACCGCAACGGATGTCGCCAAGCTGTCGACCCCCAAATCAATTCTGAACGCCGCGCACGACAAGATGCACGGTACGAGCTTCTCCGGCAATAGCTACACCGACCATGGACGGGCCCGGGAACCGGTTATCGCCGCGTGGGTGCTGGAGAATTACGGCATTGAGCCGAGCACGAACCTGTTTCGGTCGCTTTCGCATCCGCGGCATCTGGCCACACCCGACGGGGTCGGCGTGGTGGCCAATGGCGATCTGCACTTGGCCGAGATCAAGACCACGAGCAAGCCGTGGCGCAGCATTCCACGCAGCTATTTGCGGCAGGTGTGGTGGCAGCAATATGTGCTCGGGGCCGATCGCACCCTGCTGGTCTGGGAAGAGCACCTCGATTTCATTCCGGTGGCGGCCGTGCCCGAATGTCGCTGGATCGAGCGGGACGAAGACCAGATCGCGATTCTGGTGGGCCTCGCCAATGCCCTGATCGACAACCTCGACCAGCAGGCCCGCCGCTAGCCGCCCTCTTTTTTCCGGACGGGGCCCGGGCCCCGTCCCTGGGCCCAGGTTATAAACTGGGCCCGCGTTCCGGGCCCGGGCCCCGTCCGCAATGCAGGGGTGGCGTGGGCCACAATGAGGGTATGGCTCCTGACTTCCAACTGCCGCCGACCATGCGCGCCCTCGTCATTGACGAGACCGGCGACCCCGACGTCTTGCACCTGACCCAGAGGCCACTTCCACGCCAGATCTCCGACGAGGTTCTCGTGAAGGTCGTTGCCGCCGGACTCAACCCCATTGACGCCAAGACGCGCTCCGGCAACGGGGTCGCGGCCGCGATCGAAAGCTACCCGGCCATTCTCGGCAACGACTTCAGCGGCGTGGTCGTGCGCGCCGCATTCGAGGCCTCACCGCTGCAGCCCGGGGACGCCGTCTACGGCATGGGCCGGGTTCCGCGCACCGGCGGCAGTTTCGCCGAGTACGTCTCGGTCTCCAGCATGAGCGTCGCCCGCAAACCGACCCGGCTCAGCCACGCCGAGGCCGCCGCCGTTCCCGTCGCCGCGCTCACCGCCTGGGGAATGGTCAAGCTCGCCGGGGCCGCCCCCGGGCAGCGGATGCTCGTGCACGCCGCCAGCGGCGGCGTCGGTCACTTCGCGGTGCAGTTCGCCCGCGTTCTGGGCGCCCACGTGATCGCCACGGGATCCACCCGCAACCTCGACTTTCTGCGTGAGCTCGGCGCCGACGAGGTCATCGACTACACGACCACGCGCTTCGAAGACGTGGCCCGTGACCTCGACTCGGTCATCGACCTCATCGGAAACGTGCACGACGACACCGGCACCCGCTCCCTCGCTGCGCTCCGCCCGGGCGGCCTGCTCGTGAATGCGCCGACCGGCAGCTGGCCCACGATGGCAGCGGATGCCGCAGCCGTCGGTCGCCGTGCGACCGGTTTCAAGGTGTCCCCCGACGCCCGCGCCCTCGACGAGATCTCGAAGCTGCTCGACGCGGCTACCGTGCGCGTGCACGTCGACGCGGTGTTCGAACTCGCGGACGGCGCTGCAGCACATCGGCTGATCGAAGAGGGTCACACCCGCGGCAAGATCGTGCTGCGCGTCGCGTAGCGGGCAGGCATCCGCTGACCGCCAGCCGGAGCCGCACGCCGGGGAGCCTGCTGCGAAGTGGCTGCATGAGGAAACACCGACTTTCGGGGGTACACATCGATCAGACCGATGAGTGGCGATGGAGGCCGGCTGGACGCCGCCGTGCTGCACGGATGCCGCCTACGAGCATCAGGGCGGAATAGCCTAAAAGTGCCATTGCCACGCCCGGTATGATTACCGCCCTACTCGCCCCGTCGATGAAGTTGTTGGCGTAACCGATCAGCGGCACGGAATACCAGAGCCGTCCCTGAATCTGGGCCGAGCGCACGAGGTCGGGATCGGGAACACTGTTGTTGTCTCCCTGCAACTGAAAACTCCGGGTACCGTCCGTGGAGGAAGTGATCGCGATGATGCGGTGGGTGATCACCGCCGGCTCGCCCGAGTGCACCTGATAGGTCGCGACATCACCGATCACGAGGTCGTCGGTGTTGACCGGGCCGACCACGATCAGGGTGCCGGGCGGCAGGTGTGGCTCCATCGAGCTGGTCAGCACCGTCAACGGCGTTGCGCCCGTGATCTTGGGCACGACGACCAGCACGGCGAACAGCACGAGCACGAACAGGAGCAGCGCCGCGCTGATGGCCACGCCGAGAGCGTGAATGATCCCCCGCGATGCGCTCGTCGGAGGCGTCGACGCGGGACTCATCCGTTCGCCGCCGTCAGGGTGAATTGCTGGGAGGCTGCCGCAATGCATGGTTGGACTTTCAGCGCCGTTCCGGCGGTGTTGGCCGGTGCGTACGCGCAGTCCGGTTTGTTCTTGTTTGGCCCGATGGTGAATCGATAGACGCCGTTGCCCACCAGGTCACCGCTCCACTGCTGGCCGGCTTCTTGCGGGTCGCGCGCTGCCACTACGACCGTATCGAGCCCCGAGGTCGGGCGCTGCCAGACCAGTCCGGGCATGTCCCTCGAGCTGATGAAGGCGCCGTTCGACGAGTCCTCGTACTTCCACAGCTGGGTCGCCTTGGTCTCGTCGCAAGCCTCCACCGTCACCGCACCGTTGGTCCGTGTCGATCCGGTGACGCACAACGTTCCGCTCTTCACCCGGTACCAGCTGGTCGGTGACGGTGTCGGACTCGTCGTAACGGATGCCGGCGTCGACTGGGCCGACAAGTTGCCGGCCGCATCGGCGGCACCGACGGTGTAGACGTAGGTCGTGCCGACGTTGAGTCCAGTATCGGTATAGGTCCTGCCAGTGATGTCCGCACCGACCCGCACCCCGTCGCGATAGAGGCGGTAAGCGGCGACGCCGACGTTGTCGCTGGCAGCCGTCCAAGTGAGTGTGGCGGCGGCATCCGTTGTCGCTGTGGCGGTCAGATTGGTCGGCGCGGTCGGCGCGGAGACATCGGGCACAGTCTGCGTCACGGTGACCGAGGCGGCCTGGGCCTTCCAGTTGGTACCGACGACGGCAATCAGATCGAGTCGAGCCGCGACCTGGCCACCGGCGTAGGTCGACATTGACGCGGACGACATCGACGTGCGCACACAGAGCACGACGGACCCACTCGCGGCGAGAGACCCGGTCAGCGGCGTTGCGCTCGCCCAGGTGAAGACGGTCTGGTTTCCGGGCAGCGTCGTGCTCGCGGTGCAATTGGCGGCGGCGGCGACCGGCCAGGTTGTCACACTGACCGCACCGGCCAGCGCCGCGGGCGACGACACAGCACCGAACGTCAGCGTGTACGTGGACGGCACAGATCCATTGGTGAGCGTGATGGGCTTAGTCGTGGTGGAGGTGCCCGTCTTGTATTCGAATTTCAGCTGGTCGTAGTTGGATTGCGTGATGCTGACCTTGCCCGAAGTCACGGATCCCGTCGCCGTGGACGCCGCGGTGGTCCAGTCGGAATGGGCGGCGCCGGAGACCGCGAGCACGAGAAACAGCACCGTGCCGAGCAGGGCCGCGCTGTGGCGCTGCCAGCCAGGTCGAGCGCCAGCCTGGCGGTGTGAACGGGTCATGGTTTAGGCCTGAACTCCGGTGAGAACGACGCCAAAATTGGCCGCAGACGACGATTGGCTCAGGCTCGGGGCGTCCGCGGGCAGCGCGACCAGCACACACAGCGTTCCGGACTGGGCTTTGGCGAGCGTCAGGCCCACGGCCGTCGACGGCGCATTGGCAAACGTCGCACTTGAGCTGGGGGACACGGCGCTCGTGCACCCGGCTGCGTTGGCGACGACGGCAAGGCCAATGGTGAGCGAGTTGGAGAGGGTCGAGGCAGTCGTCGGCGCGAGGAGCGAGGAGCGGGTCACGGTGAGTGGCACGTCACCGGTGTTCGTGACGGTGACCGGGGCGGCAATCACCAGTCCCGGGTACAGCGCGGCGGCGGGAAGTGTGAGGGCCGAGACCGTCATCGTTGCCGTTCCTGAAGACATCGTGGCCGAGGGGGTAGCAGCGCTCGAGTTCAGGAGGGCGTAGGTGCCGCCGACCGCGGTCGTGGCCAGAACGACGGCCAGAAGAGTGGATGCTGCGGCCAATATCAGAGTCCGCGCGCGTAGCCGCAGGGTCGGCACTGCACGGTGGTGGCGACGCTCGGCGGGCGATGCGCTGTGGCGACCACGGGTTGTCTTCATATCACCGCGCTTTCTGATCGAACGGAGGAGCCGGACGGAGAATCGCACCGCCCGGGGTGCCCATCGTCGGGTGATGGGTACACCAGGGACGGCGCAGGAATGGTGAAGAACTAGGCGGTCTGCGTCAGGGTCACGGCGAGGGCTCCGAGGTTGACCGACCCGAGCTTGGCGTCGTTCTCGGCTCCTGCCGTCGCGGTCTTGGGGAAGGTCAGCGTGACGATCACCGTGGCCGTGCGTGCGGCGCCACCGGTCGCGGTCGGCGTGATCGTGAGGTTCGGACTGGTACCGGTAATGCCGGCGCCGGTGATCGACAGGGTTGCCGACTTGGTGATGTAGCCGGCGAGCTTCACGTCGATCGGAGCTGCAGCGTTCGTCGGCACGACTGTGGCCGGGTCGAGAACCGCGGTCGCAACCAGGTTGTCGCCGCTTGCCACGATGTCCACCGTTTTCGTGTAGGTGAGGACGTCACCGGGCACGATGCGGTAGTTGCTGAGCGTAATCACGGTCGCGCCGCTCTTCCAGACACCGGCGGTCGCGCTGTCGGCAACCGTCAAGGTGCCGGCCGCGATAGTTCCGCCGGCAATCGAGGCGCTCGAATTCCAGAGCGCGAACGTTCCGGCACCCCCGAGCAGCAGGGTTAGTCCGGCGGCGCCGGCTATGGCGCTAACGAGAAGCTTGTTCATAAAGAGGACCTTTCGGGAGATCGGCTCAGTGGCCAATGGTTTACACACTATGTGGGACAGACAGATTTGTCTGTCCGCCGTTAACCCCCAGAATGGGGTTTCGAATAAGAGTCCGTTTGGTACCGAATTGGTTGATATGCACACAAGAATGGGTGAATTCGACGGTAGATCGAGAGGAAGACAACTAAAAAACGATGCACAGCTCGGCTGACGAGTCTGCTCACCAGCAGACTGGACAGACCGTTCTACCTCCGAATTGGTCTGGTCCGTGGCATGGTCCAGAATGGAGTTTCACGAGGAGACCACATGACTTCAGATCACAGAACCGACCAGGCTGGGCCCGTTATCGTGTGGTTTCGCGACGATCTTCGGGTTGCCGACCATCCAGCCCTGCACGCGGCGATCGAGCAGAGGCAGCCGATCGTGGCGCTCTACCTGCTCGACCAGCAATCCGAGGGCGTACGGCCACTCGGCGGCGCAGCCCGCTGGTGGCTGCATCAGAGCCTGCGATCCCTCGCCGACTCAATCGCCACCCTCGGTGGCCGGCTTATTCTGCGCCGCGGTGCGGCCGGCCCGATCATCGCCCGGTTGGTGCACGAAACGGATGCCTCCGCCGTGTTCTGGAACCGTCGCTACGGATTGGCCGAACGTACGATCGACACCGAGATCAAGAACCATCTGCGTGCCAGTGGAGTCGACGCCCACAGCTTCGGCGGTTCACTTCTGTTCGAACCGTGGACGATTCAGACCGGGCAGGGCGGCTCCTATTCCGTCTTTACCCCGTTCTGGCGGGCCTGCACGGCGGGTGCGCCCCCACGCGCGCCCTATCCGGCACCGACCGCTATTCCCGGCTGGGTGGGTGACCCCACCGCGGACATCCTCGACTCAGACGACCTCGACGATTGGGGACTCGAACCGTCCAGCCCCGACTGGGCCGGCGGGCTGCGCGCCGCGTGGGCGCCGGGTGAGGCATCCGCTCACGCCCTGCTCGACACCTTTCTCGCCGAGTCGCTCCCCCGCTACGCCGCCGAACGCGACGAACCGGCTCAGAACGCGACCTCTCGGCTGTCTCCGCACCTGCGCTGGGGCGAGATCAGCCCGCACCAGGTATGGGCGGCCACCCACAAGGCCCAACGCGGCCTCAGCGGAAGCGCGTTGGCCAGCGCGACCCGGTTTCTGACGGAAGTCGGATGGCGGGAATTCGCCTACCACGTGCTTTTTCACGCGCCGGACCTCGCAACCAAGAACCTACGGCCCGCCTTCGACGCTTTCCCGTGGCCACCCCTCGATCAGGATGCCCTGGCGGCCTGGCAGCAGGGTCGCACCGGCTTGGCCCTGGTCGACGCTGGCATGCGCGAGCTGTGGCGCACCGGAAGTATGCACAATCGGGTACGCATGGTGACGGCATCATTCCTGATCAAGAATATGTTGGTCGATTGGCGGGAGGGCGAACGCTGGTTCTGGGACACACTGGTCGACGCTGATGCGGCTAGCAACCCGTTCGGCTGGCAATGGGTCGCTGGCTCAGGGGCGGATGCGGCACCGTATTTTCGTATCTTCAATCCCGACCTGCAGGCAGCCAAGTTCGACCCGCACCAGCAGTACATCCGGGCGAACGTGCCCGAATACGGCACGGATGCCTATCCAGGGCCGCTCGTCGACCTCGGCGAGTCCCGCCGAGCCGCGCTGGCTGCCTACGAGCTGGTAAAAAACCCGACCGGGTGAGCACCCGCCCCGCTCGACCGCGGCCACGCAAAAACGGGCAAACAGTCGCCGCCCCTGTGATGATGCCGGGGCCAGACAACCATTTACCCGCTTTCGCGAACGCAGAGCGCTAGCTGCAAAAACTATTTAGAAGAAACGAGCATACGCACCAACCGTGAGGAAGGTCGGGAACTCCGGCTCGAGAGCCGAGGTGCGCAGCACCGTGAGGGCGTCATCGAAGCGGTCGGTGGGCGTGCGCTCGAGGCCGTCCACGACCTCGTCAAGCACCTCTTCAACCCAGTCGGAGTCGATCCGGCGGCCCTCGGCAGTAACCGAGTTCTCGTGGATCCACTGCCAGAGCTGCGAGCGGGAGATTTCCGCGGTAGCGGCGTCTTCCATCAGGTTGTCGATTGCCGCAGCGCCGACGCCGCGCAGCCAGGACTCGATGTAGCGGAGCGAGATGAGCACGTTGCCGCGCACACCGGCCTCGGTGATCGATCCGCCCACCGAAGCAACATCGAGCAGCTGGGCGGCGGTCACGCTCACCTCGGGGCGGGTGCGCTCGAGCTGGTTCGGGCGGTCGCCGAGCACCTTGTCGAACTCGGCCTGCGCGGTCGGGATCAGGTCGGGGTGCGCAACCCAGGAACCATCGAATCCGTCGGTGGCCTCACGCTTCTTGTCCGCGGCGACCTGGGAGAGAGCCTGCTCGGTGACGGCCGGGTCGCGACGGTTCGGAATGAAGGCGCTCATGCCGCCGATGGCGAAGGCCCCACGACGGTGGCAGGTGGCCACGAGCAGTTCGGTGTATGCCCGCATGAACGGCACCGTCATGGTGATCTGCTTGCGGTCGGGAAAGACAAAACGGCTGCCGCGGGCACGGAACGTCTTGATGATGCTAAAGATGTAGTCCCAGCGTCCGGCGTTGAGGCCAGCGCAGTGATCGCGCAGTTCGTAGAGGATTTCTTCCATCTCGAAGCCGGCCTGGATCGTCTCGATCAGCACCGTGGCGCGAATAGTGCCGTACTCGATACCCAGGCGTTCTTCGGCGTAGGTGAAGATGTCGTTCCACAGGCGTGCTTCTTTGTGGCTCTCCAGCTTGGCCAGGTAGAAGTACGGGCCGGTGCCGTTCTCAATGAGCTTCTTCGCGTTGTGAAAGAAGTACAGGCCGAAGTCGATGAGGCTGCCGGAGGACTTCATGCGGCGGTTGGCGCGATCGATGAAGGTGACGTGCTTGTCAACGAGGTGCCAGCCGCGCGGACGCATCACGATGGTCGGCGTCGACTCGTTCGTGATCTCGTATTTCTTACCGTCGGGGCTCGTGAAGCTGAGCTGGCCGCGCACCTGGTCGAACAGGGTCAGCTGGCCCTCGATCACGTTGGTCCAGGTGGGGCTCGTGGCGTCTTCCTGGTCGGCGAGCCAGACCTTGGCGCTGGAGTTCAGTGCGTTGATGGCCATCTTGCGGTCGGTCGGGCCGGTGATCTCCACTCTGCGGTCTTCCAGGCCGGGTCCGGCTCCCGCAACGCTCCAGGTGGGATCGAGACGGATGCTCGCGGTTTCGCTCAGAAATCTGGGGTCACGGCCGTTCGCGGCATCCACTCGAGTCTGCAGCCGGGCAGCGAGCAGGTCGTGCCGGGTGCCGGCAAAACGCTCGTGCAGTTCGGCGAGAAATTCGAGGGCGTCGGGGGTGAGGATCTCGTCATAACGATCGCCCAGTGGCCCGGTGACCTCGAGGTGCGGACGAATCGTGGCGAAGCTGCCGGTGCTCGTCTTCACCGTCTCGGAGGTGACCGGCTGATCGATGGTCGGGTTCGGGGTGTTCATGGTCTGGCTCCTTGCGAAAGTAGGTGATACCGACAGGGGGCGAGCCGCAGCTGCACGGTTCGCCCGATCTCAGGCGGAGGATGGTGGAGCGATTCTGCTTCGGTCGTATCGGTGAACGCGAGGGTGAGCGTTCTCGATTCGACAGTCGGTGCTTGCCTGTGCCTCTACTCTGCCCGGTTCGGGCAAGGCCAAACCACAATCAATGCACAGAAGAAACCTTCTTCTTCTGATTGTGGAAACTTTTGCAATCTGCAACACTGAGGCCATGGTCCCCGCAGAAGCCCTCGCCGCACTGTCCTCCCTCAGCGTTGATGAGCCGGAGCTGGACGCCCTCACGCTCGGCCGTCGCATCCGGGAACTGCGCACCAACCGCCGCATGACGCTCGACGCCCTCGCCGCAGCGATCGACCGCGCGCCCTCGCAGGTGTCGATGATGGAGAACGGCAAACGCGAACCGCGCCTCTCCATGCTGCGCACGATCGCCCTGGCGCTCGGCACCACCGTCGAAGAACTGATGCGAACGGATGCCCCGTCCGAACGAGCCGCCCTGGAAATCTCGGTGGAACGCGCCCAGCGCGGGCCGGTGTTCCAGGCGCTCGGACTCCCCCGGATCCGGGTGAGCAAAGGCCAGAGCGATGAAACACTGCAGACCATCCTCAGCCTGCACAATGAAATCGACCGGCTCAACCGGGAGCGAGCAGCCACCCCGGAGGAGGCCCGCCGGGCCAACTCCGCGCTGCGCCAAATCATGCGCCAGCAAGACAACTACTTTCCAGAGCTGGAGGCACAGGCCCTCGAGCTGCTCACCGCGGTCGGACATTCCGGTGGCCCGGTGTCGCAGCAGCTCGTCGCCGACATGGCCACCCACCTGGGATTTTCGCTGCACTACGTGAACGACCTGCCGCACTCCACCCGGTCGGTCACCGACAAGCGCAACGGGCGCATCTACCTGCCGACCGAACATTCGGCCTCGCGGGATTCCCGCTCGCCGATCGTGCAGGCCTTCGCGAGCCACCTGTGCGCGCACGAAGAGCCGAAAAATTATGCCGAATTTCTGCGCCAACGGGTGGAAACCAACTACCTCACCGCCGCGATCCTGCTGCCGGAGCGGGACGCCGTGCGCATGCTGACCGAGGCGAAGACCCTTCGGCGCATCTCAATGGAAGATCTGCGGGACGCCTTCGCGGTCTCCTACGAGACGGCCGCGCACCGCTTCACCAACCTCGCCACCGCCCGCCTGGACATTCCGGTGCACTTCATGAAGGTGCACGAGTCCGGCACGATCATTAAAGCCTACGAAAACGACAATGTGCGGTTTCCGAGCGACGCGCTCGGCGCGGTCGAAGGCACCACGGTCTGCCGCAGCTGGACCGCCCGCACCGTATTCGACGTCGAAGACCGCTTCAGCGCCTGGTACCAGTACACGGACATGCCCGCCGGCAGTTTTTGGTGCACCTCCCGCATCGAAAAAGCCAAGGAGGGCCAGTATTCGGTGAGCGTTGGGGTGCCGTTCGCTCACGTGAAGTGGTTCCGCGGCCGCGAGACCGCAAACCGCGCCGTCTCCAAATGCCCCGATGAGTCCTGCTGCCGCCGGGCTCCCGACAACCTCGCCGGACGCTGGGCCGGGCAGTCCTGGCCCGCCGCACGCACCCCGACGAGCCTGCTCGCCGCCCTGCCCACCGGCACCTTTCCCGGCGTTGACCAGACCGAGGTGTACGAGTTTCTCGAAGCCCACTCGCCGCGCTAGCCTTGGCCGGGCCAGCGGGCGGGCGGGAGGGATGCGCATCCGCTCCTGTACAAACAAACCGGTACGTTGTAGGCAATACTTTTCGGTACAATTGCTATGACGTGAAAGCGCTTGAACAAGCGGCCTTTTTGCGGTACCACGCACCAGAGATAGTCGGTTGGGCTTGTCCCACGCGTCGCCGCTCGTCTCGACCTACTGAAATGCGAGCCGACCATGTGTGACGCTCGCAGTGTGATAAGTCGTCTCAATCGCGCCGTGCGCGCGGGAATTCCCTCGGCTGAACCGCGGCCGACCGAGCCGCAGGATCAGGTCGCTCCGGCGTCGCCGGCTGAAACGACCGCGCCCATGCCGTCACACTGGTTTCGCTCCGCGGCACTGCTCGATGTGCGCGGGCTTCAGGTCGCGGCTGCGGCACACTCCAATGCACCGCGTGTGGTGCAGGGCATCTCGCTCTCCATCACCTGCGGCGAGGTCGTCGGGCTGGTCGGAGACGCGTCTTCCGGTGCTCTCGAGGTCGCCCAGTGCATCGCCGGCGTGCTGCCCGCCCCGGCGACCATCCGATCCGGGTCGATTCTGTTCAACGGCGTCGAACTGGTCGGGCTGCCGCCACGATCATTCTCCCGGCTACACGACGCCCAGGTGGCATACCTGCCGCGCAAGCCACACGACAGCCTCGACCCGAATCTGACCGTGGGAACCCAGCTGGCTACACCGCTGCGTTCCGGCGGCGGTCTGTCGAAACCGGCCGCCTACGAACGCTCACTGGACCTGCTGGGCCAGGCCGGTGTGGAAAATCCGGAACACACCTTCACCGCTTACCCGCGCGACGTATCGGCGACCCTGGCGCAGCGCGTGCACATCGCCACTGCCTTGGCCGGCAGCCCGAATCTGCTCGTGGCCGACGACCCGACCGACACCTTGAACGCGTCCGACAGTTCCGACATTCTGGAGCTGCTGAGCAGATTGCAGCGCGAACGCGAACTGACCATGATCATCGTGACGCGCTCGGTGCGCGTTGCGGCGCTGATCTGCCATCGTGTTGCCGTGGTGCGCACCGGTGCGATCGTCGAATACGCGTCGGTCGCCGATCTGTTCGGCTCCCCCAAGCATTCGTATACCCGCGAGCTGCTTTACGCGGCAGAGAATGAGTCTCGGGGGGAGCCCGGGCTTGTAGATTAGGCGCATGGAGGCATACAACCGACCGGGCGCACGCGAAGCGATTTTCGCGCAGCTCGTCGACGCCGGCCGCACCGAGCAGGTAACCGCCCGACTCACCGACGCCATCATTCTCGGCGTTCTCGCCCCCGACGAACGCCTGCCGAGCGAATCCGATCTGGCGCGCCGCTTCGGCGTGGCCCTGATCACGGTGCGTGAGGGACTCTCCGTGCTGCGCGATGCCGGCCTGGTCGAGACTCGGCGAGGGCGCGGCGGCGGCAGTTTCGTGATGAAAGCGGATGCCCCGCACAGCACGCTGGTGCAGGCCCGCCTCCACGGCCTGGCCCAGGTCGATCTCTCTGACATGGCCGTCTATTTCGCGACCGTTGTCGAGGGGTGTGCGCAGCGGGCTGCGCTGCGCGCCTCAGAACCCGACTCCGACCGCCTCGATCTGTGGCTGCGCGGCGCTGACTTCGCGAGCGTCGCCGGCGCCCGCACCAACGCCGGCGGGTTCTACCTGGAGCTGGCCGTGCTCAGCCAGTCCGCCCGACTGGTGCGGGAGCTGATCCGGCTGCAGGCCGAGTTCGGCCCGCTGCTGCTGCTCGGCATGACGGATGCTCGCACCCGCCGGTCACTGCTTGAGAGCAATCATGCCATTGCCGACGCCGTGCGTACCAACGACGACGCCGCCGCCCGACAGTTCGCGACCGAGCAGGTGCGAATCCTGGCCGAATGGCTGCTGAACGCGAAAGCCAGAATCGAACGAGGCGGAGCCTGGGATGCCTGAGATGCCTGAGATTTCTCAGCTGCCCGACGTGGCGATCACCAACTGCGCCGCCGCTGTGGGCGCGTTCTTCGCTGGTGCCTTCACCGAGCTGGACGGGTGGCGGCAGGCACTTTCCAACGGGGACACCGAGGTGCGTCCCGCCGAGCTCGACGCCCGCGTCGAGGCTTTGGTGCGTCCCGCCCTGAACGATGCCAGCCCGTTGTTCGTCGGTGCCGGGTTCATTGCCGCGCCCGGCTACGTACGTGGCCGGGACATCCACTTTGCCTGGTGGCTGGGACCGCAGGCTGGCAACTCGCTGCTCGGCAGCAGCAGCACGGCCACCCGCCTCGACCTCGCGACCCGCGCGTACACCGACTACGTGCGCGATTTTCGCACGCTGGAGTGGTACCAGGTGCCGCAGTCCACCAACCAGACACACGTCACCGGGCCCTACGTCGACCACCTCTGCACCTGCGAGTACATCTTCACGCTGACCATGCCGGTGCGCATCGGCACGGACACCCCCATGCTCGGCGTGGTCGGAGCGGATGTCTCGGTGCGCCGTCTCGAGAGCATGGTGCTTCCGCTCTTTCTCGCGGCCGACCAGCCACTCGCCCTCGTCAACGCTGTTGACCGGGTCGTGATCTCCACGGAGCCGACCGTGCAGGTCGGTCAGCTCACCGCGCATTCCGGTAACTTTATGGCCTGCTCCGGTCTGCCGTTTCGAGTTCTCGTCAGCCCCGACAGCCTGCCTCGTTTTTAATCATCCGTTGCTATATCTTTGACAAACCAGAGTTTGCATCGGCGCCGGTTTCTTGGGTGCCCGACCAGTGAAGGATAAAGCCTATGCCCAGCTACGCAGTCATCAACCCGGCCACCGGGGAGACAGTCAAGACCTACGACACAATCTCGGATGCCGCGCTCACCGCCGCACTCGTCGCCGCAGACGACGCCCACACCTGGTCGCGCTCCATCAGCGTCGAGGAGCGCGCAGCGCTCGTGCGCCGCGTGGCCGAGCTGCACCTCGAGCGCCGCCAGGAGCTCGCCGAGATCATCGTGCGCGAAATGGGTAAGCCCATGGAGCAGGCCCTCGGCGAGGTTGACTTCAGCGCCGACATCTACGCCTTTTACGCCGACAATGCGACGGATCTGCTGAAAGACGAAGCCATCAACCTGCTCGCCGGCGAGGGTTCGGCCCTCATCCGTCGCAGCTCGCTCGGCGTGCTGCTCGGCATCATGCCGTGGAACTTCCCGTACTACCAAGTTGCCCGTTTCGCCGGACCGAACCTGATCATCGGCAACACCATCCTGCTCAAGCACGCCGAGCAGTGCCCCGAATCGGCCGCCGCGATCGCGCAGATCATGCTGGACGCCGGTTTCCACGAGGGGGCATACACGAACCTCTACGCTTCCCATGATCAGATCGCCACGGTCATCGCCGACAAGCGCGTGCAGGGTGTCTCGCTCACCGGGTCGGAGCGCGCGGGAGCTGCGATTGCTGAGATCGCCGGGCGCCACTTGAAGAAGGTCGTGCTCGAGCTCGGCGGCTCGGACCCGTTCATCCTGTTGTCCACCGACGACCTGGATGAGACCGTCGACGCCGCCGTGGCTGCTCGCCTCGACAATAATGGCCAGGCCTGCAATGCGGCTAAGCGCTTTATCGTCATCGAGGATCTGTACCAGCCTTTCCTGGATAAGTTCACCGCGGCAATCGCCGCCGTCGAGGTGGGCGACCCGACCAAGGACGGTACCGGACTCGGACCGCTCTCGTCGGCAAAGGCCACAGAAACTCTCACCGAGCAGGTTGCACGCGCTGTGGCTCAGGGTGCCACCCTTGTCACGGGCGGAACCGCTGAGGGCAACTTCTTCGCCGGAACCGTGCTCACTGACGTAGTGCCCGGCTCCGATGCCTTCCACGAAGAGTTCTTCGGCCCGGTCGCACAGATCTTCAGCGTCCCCGACGAGGCCGCCGCAGTCGCATTGGCCAACAACACCCCGTTCGGCCTCGGTTCCTACGTCTTCACCACCGATCCAGAGCAGGCACTGCGCGTGGCCGACGGCATTGAGGCCGGCATGGTCTTCATCAATTTGGTCGGTGCCGACGGTGCCGAGCTGCCCTTCGGTGGCGTTAAGAGGTCCGGCTCGGGGCGCGAACTGGGCCGTTTCGGTGCCGACGAATTCGTCAACAAGAAGATGATCCGCATCGGCTAACTCGACCGCTGCTACAGCCTCTCAGCGGATGCACGCGCCCATTCTCGGTAGCCGCTACGCCGGTTATCGTAGCGCCTAACGAGATGGGGCGCGGTCAGCCATCCGGTTAAAACAAGAAGGGCCCGTCCGAGGACGGGCCCTTCTTTATGAAGCTGGTGCTTAGATGCTTCGCGCCTTAGATGCTATTGACATCGAGCTGGATGCCAGGACCGAAGGTGGTCGAGACGACGCCCTTGGTGATGTAACGGCCCTTGGACGAGCTCGGCTTGAGGCGGTTGATCTCCTCGAGCGCGGCGGAGATGTTCTCGTTCAGCTGGTCGGCCGAGAAGGATGCCTTGCCGACGACGAAGTGTACGTTGGAGTGCTTGTCGACGCGGAATTCGATCTTTCCGCCCTTGATGTCGGACACGGCCTTGGCGACGTCGGGCGTCACGGTTCCGGTCTTCGGGTTGGGCATAAGGCCACGCGGGCCGAGCACCTTTCCGAGACGGCCGACCTTACCCATGAGCTCGGGGGTCGAGACGGCGGAGTCGAACGAGGTGTAACCAGCGGCTACCTTCTCGATGAGCTCATCGCCACCGACCTCGTCGGCGCCGGCTGCGATCGCGGCTTCGGCGGCAGGGCCGGTTGCGAAGACGATAACGCGGGCGGTGCGTCCGGTGCCGTGCGGGAGGATGACGGTTCCACGAACCATCTGGTCGGCCTTGCGGGGGTCGACTCCGAGGCGGAGGGCGACCTCAACCGTGGAGTTGAACTTCGCGGAGCCGGTCTCCTTGGCGAGGGCTACGGCCTCGGCCGGGGTGAAGACGTTGTCTTCGCCGATTTTGGCGGCGGAGGCGCGGTACGCCTTTGACTTGGTTGCCATGTTGAATCTCCTGTATGTACTTCAGAGTGTGGTGCGAACCTGGCAGGCTCTTCCACTAATTGCTAAGGTGCACGGGCGCCGTGTAGCGCCGAAGCGGGGGTGTTTGCGCAGTTGTTGGTGCTAGGCGCTGACCGTGATGCCCATGGAGCGGGCGGTTCCGGCGATGATCTTCGCGGCGGCGTCGATGTCGTTGGCGTTGAGGTCAACCATCTTCGCTTCGGCGATCTCGCGGACCTGGGCCTGGGTGAGGTTGGCAACCTTGACGGTGTGCGGGGTTCCGCTGCCCTTGGCGACGCCGGCGGCCTTCTTGATGAGCTCCGCTGCGGGCGGGGTCTTCAGGATGAACGTGAACGAACGGTCGTCGTAGACGGTGATCTCAACGGGGATGACGTTGCCGCGCTGGGCTTCGGTCGCTGCGTTGTAGGCCTTGCAGAATTCCATGATGTTCACGCCGTGCTGACCCAGTGCCGGCCCGATGGGCGGTGCGGGGTTGGCTGCGCCGGCCTTGATCTGAAGTTTGATCAGACCTGTAACCTTCTTCTTCGGTGCCATTGTGTTGTCCTTCGTATTGATGTGCGAGCAGCCCTGGGGTCGCTCTCCCGGTGGCCCGGATGGGCCCCGGTGGTTTGGGGAAACCAGCGTGGATGACCGTTAGTCGGGCATCCGCTTTGCTGGTAAGAGCTGTGCTGGTTAGAGCTTGGTGACTTGGTCGAAGCTGAGCTCGACCGGAGTCTCACGCTCGAATAGGGAGACGAGCACGATGAGCTTGCCGCTCTCCGGCTTGATCTCGCTGATCGATCCGGGCAGGCCCGCGAACGAACCTTCCTTGATCGTGATGGTTTCGCCGATTTCGTAGTCGACCTCGGCAGCGATGACGCGCTGCGCCGACTTTCCGGGGGCGCCGCCGGCCTTGGTGGGGGCTTCGACGATCTCGACGAGTCCCTTGAGCATGCCGAAGGCTTCTTCGAAGCGCAGCGGAGTGGGGTTGTGGGCGTTGCCGACGAAGCCGGTCACGCCAGGGGTGTGGCGAACAACCGACCAGCTGTCTTCGTCGAGGTCCATGCGCACGAGCACGTAGCCGGGGATGCGCACTCGGGTGACCATCTTGCGCTGGCCGTTCTTGATCTCGACGACATCTTCCATGGGAACTTCGCACTGGTAGATGAAGTCTTCCATCGCCATCGACTGCTTGCGGTTCTCAATGTTCGACTTCACGCGACGCTCGAAACCGGCGTAGGAGTGAATGACGTACCACTTGCCCGGCAGAAAGCGCAGTTCCTTGCGGAAGGCTTCGTACGGGTCGACCTCGGCGTCGTCGTCGGATGCCTCGGTGTCTGCTTCGGCGGCGAGCAGCTCGTCTTCGTCTTCGACGGCTTCGACGGACGCGTCGGCTTCCTCGGCCGAATCGATGTCGAGGGCGTCGTCGACGATGGCGTCGGCTTCGGGATCGGAGGACTCGGCGAGGGCGTCGAGTGCAGCGTCGAGGTTGACCTCGACGTCGTCGTTCTCGTCGATGACGTGCAGGGCGACCTGCTCGGCGGCCTCTACGGAAATCTCGTCGGCGGCGAGGGTGTTACCTTCCTGCGCCTCGTCTTCCTCGGAGGACTGCTCGGCGGCAGTGGCCCAGTCGACATCGTCGTGCTTCGTCTCAGTCACTAAATCTCAATCCCTAATTTTTGTGCGTGTGCAAGTTGTCTGGGCACGTGGTGTGCCGGTAATGCAGGTGCCGGTAGTACAGGCCTTCCGCCAGAGCGGATGCCTTCGTTGCAGATTAGCCCGGTGTTCCGAACACATAGAGCACGGCGAGACCGAAGACCCAGTCCATGGCCGAGACGATGCCCATCATGATGATCACGAAGACCAGTACGACGCCCGTGTAACTCAGCAGCTCTTTACGAGTCGGCGTGACGACCTTCCGCAGTTCCGCGAAAACCTGCTTGATGAACAGGGACAACCGAGCGAAAGGACCGCGATTGGACTCGCGGGCAATTCGTGCGTTCGCGACGATTTCCTCACTAGGTTCGTCGACAACTTTTCGGGCCACCTGTTACACCTCTCCTGGTCGGCAGACTTCTACCGATGTGCAGGGCGGACAGGACTCGAACCTGCAACCTGCGGTTTTGGAGACCGCTGCTCTACCAATTGAGCCACCACCCTATGGAAGCAAACCCGCCATACCGATAACACTTTCGACTAGGTGTAAACACTTAGAAAAAGGCGCAAAAAAGCATGGCAGAATTCAACTACCTTAAACCAGTCTAGGTCACGGACCGGCCACTGTAAAGCTGAGCCGCGTTTCCCCGACACGCGGGCCCTGCCACTCACTGTTCAGTGAGGCACAAAATCGTTAGCGGCTCGGTACTACTTTCATCGGGTCGGGTACCTTCTATTCCGCGCGCGGGATAGGTAGCTAAGCTCAACGTGTGGCTCACGAACTCAAGCGAATTTCTACTCGAATAGGCTCTATTGCTGAGTCGGCGACCCTCAAGGTTGACGGCAAGGCCAAGGCGCTGCAGGCGGCCGGGCGGCCGGTGATCAGCTTCGCGGCGGGGGAACCCGACTTCCAGACGCCCGAGCACATCGTGGAGGCGGCGCTGGCCGCCGTGCGAGACCCGAAGAACTATCGCTACACCCCGGCAGCCGGACTGCCCGAACTGCGCGAGGCCATCGCCGCCAAGACCCTGCGCGACAGCGGCCTTGCGGTGTCGCCGAGTCAGGTCGTTGTCACCAACGGTGGCAAGCAGGCCGTGTACCAGGCCTTCGCCACCCTGCTCGATCCCGGCGACGAGGTCATCGTGCCGACCCCGTACTGGACCACCTACCCCGAGGCAATCCGCCTGGCCGGCGGCGTGCAGGTGGACGTCTTCGCCGGCAGCGACCAGGGCTACCTCGTAACGGTCGAGCAGCTCGAAGCCGCACGCACCCCGCGCAGCAAGGTGCTGCTGTTCGTCTCACCCTCAAACCCCACCGGCGCCGTCTATTCGCCGGAACAGACTCGGGCCATCGGCCAGTGGGCCGAAGACAACGGCCTCTGGGTCATCTCCGACGAGATCTACCAGAACTTGACGTATGACGGCGTGCGGGCCGTCTCCATCGTCGAAGCCGTTCCGGCGCTGACCGACCGCACCATTCTGGTCAACGGTGTCGCGAAGACGTATGCCATGACGGGCTGGCGCCTCGGCTGGATGGTCGGCCCTCTGGACGCCATCAAGGCGGCCGCGAATCTGCAGTCGCACCTCTCCTCGAACGTCTCGAACATCTCCCAGCGCGCGGGAATCGCCGCGCTGAACGGCCCACAGGATGCCGCCGAGGCAATGCGAGTCGCGTTCGACCGCCGCCGCAAGCTCATCGTCGCCGAGTTGAACAAGATCCCCGGTGTGGTGACCCCAACCCCGCAGGGTGCGTTCTACGTCTACCCCGACGTGACCGGCCTGCTGGGTCGTTCGTGGGGCGGCGTCACCCCGAGGACGTCGCTCGAACTCGCCGACCTCATTCTCGACCAGGCCGAGGTCGCCGCCGTTCCCGGCGAGGCCTTCGGCCCGAGCGGGTTCCTGCGCCTGTCATACGCCCTCGGCGATGATTCCCTGCTCGAGGGTGTGCAGCGCCTGCAACGCCTGTTCGCCTAGCCGCGGCCGGGCGGCATCCGTCTATCGGTGGATGCGGGAGTAGGCGTACCGGCGGTGGTGCGTGTGGCGCGGGAGTGGGATTCTGGTTGCATGACATCCACTCCCCCGATCGTGCAGGTGCGCGATCTGCAGAAATCGTATGGCAGCGTTGAGGCGGTGCGCGGCGTCAGTTTCTCCATCGCCGCCGGTGAGACTTTCGCCCTGCTCGGCCCAAACGGCGCCGGCAAGAGCACGACCATCGAGATTCTCGAGGGCTACCGCGACCGCACCGGCGGCGAGGTCACCGTGCTCGGTGTTGATCCGCGCCGCGGCGGCCTCGATTGGAAGGCGCGCCTCGGCATCGTACTGCAGGCCAGCGGTGAGAGCGGCAACGTGACCGTCACCGAGCAGCTGCGCCACTTCGCGGGCTTCTACCCCAACCCGCGCGACGTCGACGAGGTCATCGACGCCACCGGCTTGCGGGAGAAGGCGAAAACCCGCATCAGCAAGCTCTCCGGCGGGCAGCGTCGCCGCGTGGATGTTGCGCTCGGCATCATCGGACGCCCCGAGTTGCTCTTTCTCGACGAACCGACCACCGGCTTCGATCCCGAGGCCAGACACCAGTTCTGGGATCTCATTCGCTCGCTCAAAACTGAGGGGACGACCATTTTGCTGACCACCCACTACCTCGACGAGGCCGCTCAACTCGGCGACCGCGCCGGCATCATCGCCGACGGCCGGCTGATCGATATCGGCTCGATCCATGAGATCGGTGGTGCGGATGCCCGCATTCCGCTCGTGCGCTGGCGTGACGGAAACGGAATGGTGCGCGAAGAACGCACGAGCCACCCCGCTCGGGTCGTCGCCGAACTCGTGGCACGTTTGAACGGCGCAGAACCCGAGGACCTCGAGGTGATCCGGCCGAGCCTCGAAGACGTGTACCTGTCGCTCGTGCGCGGCAACGAAGCGGCTGCCGCGCGAACCGAGACGGCGGCATCCGCTGGCAGAGGCGTACTCACGGAACAGGTCGTGCGCGCATGAGCGCCACGATCACCGACACTCGCCCGCCGAAGAAAGCGCCGGGCACGCTTGCTCTCGGCCTGTCCCGCATCGGCTACGAGACCAGGTTGTACTTTCGCTCGCCCGACACCCTGTTCTTCACGTTCTTCTTTCCTTTCATCATGCTCGCAATCTTCACCGCTGCCTTCAGCGCCTCTGGCAATATCGGGGGCAACGCTGACGGAGTTGGCGGGGTCAGCGTGGGCGCGTACTACCTTCCCGGCATGCTCGCCGCCGGCATGCTGCTCTCCGGCGTGCAGAACCTCGCCGTCGACATTGCCGGGGAGAAGAGTGACGGCACCCTCAAACGGCTCGGCGGCACGCCGCTGTCGCCACTGAGTTACTTTCTCGGCAAGATCGGGCAGGTCTTCGTCACCGCCATTCTGCAAGCAACGCTCTTGCTGCTGGTTGCTCGGTTCGTGCTCGATATCGCTCTGCCGACCGAGCCCGAGAAATGGGCCACCTTCGCTTGGGTCTTCGTGTTCGGTGTGATCACGAGCGCGTTCCTGGGAATCGCGCTGTCGGCGGTGCCGCGATCGGGCAAGAGTGCAACGGCCGTCGTGATTCCGGTGGTACTGGTGCTGCAGTTCATCTCGGGGGTCTACCTGCAATTCACGGCCCTGCCCGATTGGATGCAGAACCTGGCCAGCATCTTTCCGCTCAAGTGGATGGCGCAGGGCATGCGGTCGGTCTTTCTGCCCGACAGTTTCGCGGCCGCCGAACAGACCGGATCCTGGGACCTGGTCTGGGTGGCCGCAGCCCTCGGGGTGTGGCTTGTGGTGGGGCTGCTGCTGAGCCGGATGACGTTTCGGTGGATTCGCCGCGACGCGTGAGCGCCCGGCCACCCCGCACAGGTGGGATGCTGGAGCCATGACGAGTGCGCGCTGGTGGGACGTGGCTTTCGGCGGGGCCCTCGCCGCCATGGCGATCACGGCGACCCTCTATCCGGCCGATGGGAGCCTGGGCGGAGCTCTGGCCACCCTCGCCGGGCTCGGCCTGGCCTATCTGGGGTTTGGGCGGCGCGGCATCCGTCTTGCTGGCACCGGCCGGACGGCGTCCAGTGTGGCTTTTCTGGTGACGGTGATTCTCGGCTGCGGGGTGGGCGCCGCGTTCACTCCAAACCTCTCAACCTTGCAAGCCATTGGGTTTCCGGTGGTCTGGGTTCTCGCTGGCTCCTACGCGGCGGCGGTCTGGGTGAGCGCCGCCCTCGCCATGTCGGTCGGTCTCGGCCTCACCGTGAGCCTCGGCGGTACAGTGGCAGCAGCGGCCGAAGCCGGTGCAATCGAAGCGATCTCGTTCATCTTCGCTCTCGCCCTCGGAACCTGGATGACCCGCATCATCTGCGCCGGCGACCGGCATCGCCGGCTGCTCGAAGAACTCACCCGCACGCAGGGCGAGCTCGCCACCCTGCACCGTGCGGCGGGCAGTTCCGCGGAGCGGGAACGGTTGGCCCGCGATATTCACGACACCATCGCCCAAACCCTCACCGGGCTGGTCATGCTCGCCGAGCGCACTCGCGGTGAGCTCACGGCTATCCCGGCCCGGGTGTCGGCCGCACAGACCAGCATCGATTTGATCGAAACCAACGCCCGTGAAGCCCTCACCGAGACTCGCGCGCTGGTCGCCACCCTCTCACCGGTGCGCGAACCCGGGATGGGTCTGGCCGGCACGATTCTGCGGTTGGCCGATCGCTTCACGCAAGAAACAGGCATCCAGACGGATGCCACGGTGCAGGTCGGCGACATTGACCGCGAAGTCGAGGTGGTGCTGCTCCGCTGTGTGCAGGAGGGTCTTGCGAACGTGCGGCAGCATTCCGGGGCGGGGGCGGCATCCGTTCTGATCGAACGCATCGGGACCACGGTAGTGCTCACCGTCAGCGACGACGGACGCGGCCTGGGCCGTCCCCGCGTCGACCACAACACCGGCTTCGGTCTGGCCGGAATGCGCGACCGGGTACTGCTCGTGCACGGTGAATTGGAGCTTGGCACCCGGCCGACGGGCGGAACGCTGCTGCGGGTGACCGTGCCATTGCCCGCTCCCCTCGCTCTGGCACTGGCCGCTAAGGTCTCCCACATCGAGGCCGGCGCATGATTCGCGTACTGGTTGCCGATGACCATCCCATCGTGCGCGGCGGTATCGTGAGCCTGCTGGCCCAGGCCGACGACATCTCCATCGTCGGGGAGGCCGCGGACGGCACCGAGGCCGTTCGACTGGCCTTGGAGCTGCAGCCCGATCTGGTGCTCATGGACCTGCGCATGCCCGGTCAGAGCGGCGCAGCGGCGACCGCGCAGATTGTGGCGGCGGCGGCGGGCATCCGAGTGCTGATTCTGACGACGTATGAAAGCGACGACCAGATTCTGGGTGCCATCGAAGCTGGCGCGAGCGGCTATTTGCTCAAAGCTGCGCCCCAGGAGGAGATCATCGCCGGCGTGCGGTCGGTCGCGGCCGGCCAGACCGTGCTCGCTCCGTCTATTGCGGCGACGCTCGTGCAGCGGGTTCGTGGACAGTCGGCAGCGGCACGGCTGTCGCCGCGCGAACTCGACGTGCTAAGGCTCGTCGGCGCAGGCGAGAGCAACCCCGAGATCGCACGATCGTTGTTCATCGGCGAAGCGACCGTGAAAACCCATTTGCTGCACGTGTTTGAGAAACTCGCGGTGAAGGATCGCACCCGCGCGGTGACCCTCGCCATGGAACTCGGCCTGCTGTAAAGTCATGCCGAACCAGGGCTAAAGCAGCTTGCGCTCCAGCGCCCAGGCGGTCAGTTCGTGCCGACTCGACAGCTGCAGCTTGCGCAGCACGGCCGAGACATGCGTTTCAACGGTCTTGGCCGCGATGAACAGGGTGCCGGCGACCTCCTTGTAGCTGTAGCCGCGGGCGATGAGGCGCATCACCTCGGTTTCGCGGGCGGAGAGCCGGTCGAGTTCCTCGGTCGTCTCGGCCGTCTCCCCGGCGACAGCACCGAAGGCGTCGAGGACGAATCCGGCCAGTCGCGGCGAGAACACGGCATCCCCCTCGGCGACCCGGCGGGCCGCCTCGGAGACTTCGGCTCCGGATGCGCTCTTGGTGATGTAGCCGCGGGCGCCGGCCCGAATGACGCTCACGACGTCGTCGGCGGCGTCGGAGACGCTGAGCGCCAGGAACAGGGTGTGTGGGGCGCGGGGCGCCGCCTCACGGATGACCTCGGCGCCGCCCCCACCGTGCCCGCCGGGCAGGTGCACGTCGAGCAGCACGACTCGCGGCTGCAGGTCGATCACGCGGGCGAGCGCCTCGTCTACTGTCGCTGCCTCACCCAGCACGGTGATGTCGGCGTCGAGTTCGGCGCGAAGTCCTGAGCGAAAGATGGAGTGGTCGTCGACGATGAGTACGCGCAGGCCAGCGGATGCCGCGCTCGGTTCGGTGGCCGCCCGGTCACTCGAATTGTGGTCGGTCATCGCACGCTCGTTTCGGTGTGGTGCTCATCGGTGGTTGGCGCGGTCGTCGCTGCCGGCAGGGTCAGCAGAATCTCGGTGCCGGCGCCGCCCGGACCGGGGCGCACAGCGGCGTTTCCGCCGGCCCGGCGCATGCGCCCGAGAATGGATTCGCGTACGCCGAGGCGGTCTTCGGGAATCTGGTCGAGGCGAAAGCCCGGGCCGCGGTCGGTGACGCTCAGTTCGATGCCGCGCGCCCCCGTCTCGAGGTAGACCGATACCGCGCCGCCGGCATGCCGAGCCGCGTTGAGCATGGCCTCGCGGGCGGCAGCGACGAGCGATTCCGGGGCATCCGTGCTGCTCGAGTTCGCTTCGGGACCGGCCGCCGAACGCACGCCCACCCCGGCGCCGACCGTGACAACCTCGAAGTGCACCGCAAAGTATTCTTCGATCTCCCCGGCGATGCGGCGCAGCGCGGCGGCCAGATCGGTCGCCGGTTCGGTGCCCCCGGAGCGGCTCCCGGTGAACAGCCACTCGCGAAGTTCGCGCTCCTGCGCGCGGGCCAGCCGCGCGGCATCGCTGTGCGGCCCGGCCTTCTGCTGAATGAGCGCGAGGGTCTGCAACACCGAATCGTGCAGGTGCGCGGCAATATCGGCCCGCTCAGCTTCACGGGCCCGCGCGGCGCGCTCGTCGGCGAGGTCACTCCACAGGCGCAGCAGCCACGGTGCGGTCACCACGGCAACACCGAGCAGAACAGATGCCGCCGCCAAAATAACCGTCCACGCGTTCGGGTTGGTTCCGGTCACGAAAAACAGCAGAATGCCCACCGCAACCAACACCAACGCCCCCAGAATGCGCACGAGCAACGCTGAGGATTGCTGAGCAGCACCGCTGCGAATATCGGCGAACTGGCGCCAGGCGAGCGCGGTTCCGGCCAGCACGACAATGGCCGGCACCACGACGGCGAGCGGAATGTCGGCGCCGAGCCGGCTCGCCACGACGGCACTTCCGGCAGCCAGCAGGGCCAGGCCGAGCAGAATCTCGGTGACGGGCGCGGTTCGGCCGGAGTCGGTATCCGCCCGAGAGAACCCACTCCGGCCGATCATGGCCTCGGAACCCGACAGCGCCGCGGGGGCTGCCTGAATCGGGGCAGCGGAAAGAGTGGACGCGACATTCGAGCGGGCGAGGCTCGACTTAGGCAACGGGTCGGCTGCCGCGCCGCCAGAAGGAACCGTCACCCACAGCCAGGCATAGAGCAGGGCACCGAAGCCGCTACAGAAGCTGAGCAGCACCGTGACCAGGCGCACCGTGGCGAGGGGAACGCCGGTGTGCTCGGCGAAACCAGCACACACACCGCCGACGAGGCGGAGCCGGGGCCGGGTCATCCGTTCGGTTCTCACCTGTTCATCCAAGCACGCCCCACCGATAGTGGAGATTCCACGGCCATCAATCAGGGTTCAATCAGGGTCATCCCCCATGGCAGCGGTCTCAGCGCGCTGTCAGACTCGGGTCATGACCGACACACCGCGGGCCCAAACACCTCGCCCCGACCAACTCGCCCGCTTCTTCGACTGGATTCGCGGCAGCGGACTGAACCGGGACGGCGACCGCTGGATCGCCGGCGTCTGCGGCGGCATTGCCGCCCGCACCGGCCTCGACCCCCTCATCGTGCGCGGCATCGCCGTCGTCCTCGCCATTCTCGGCGGACCCATCGTTTTTGCGTACGCCGTCGGCTGGGCACTCCTACCACGCGGCGCCGGCCGCATCTACGCCGAAGATGCCATTCGCGGCCGCTTCGAACCGGCGATGATCGCCATCGGCGCGCTCCTCCTGTTCACCGTCGTACCCCTATTCCGCGGTTTCTGGTGGAACGACCCAACCGGTTTCTGGACCGACAGGCTCTCCGGAGTGTTCTCCTTCGGCTGGGGCCTGGCCGTCACCGCGGGCATCGTCTGGCTGGTCGTGTATCTGGTGCGCCGCGCGAAGAAACCGCGCCCGGCACCCGATTCGAGGCCCGGTTTCGGGCCGTTCGCTCCCCCCGCCGGCCCGACGGGTTCAACCGGCCCGTTCGGCCCTGGCAGCGTCTACGACCCACGACCGACTTCCGGTCCCGACGCGGGCATGTACCCCCAAACGGATGCTGCGGAACCGTCGCCGGATTCCGCCCAGACGAGCACGTCCACCGCGAGCGCGGGCACTGCCGAACCCGACACCATAGCCGCCCCGAACCTGGCTTTCGCAGCCACGGGCACGTCCACGACCGCCTCACCGACCGTCCCGCCGACCACCGGCACATCGTATGCCCCGACCAATCCGTACGCGCCGGACTCGGCCAGGAGCATCCGCTCTGAACAGAATCGAGCCTGGCAGGAACAGAACCGCGCCCGCCAGCAAGCCCACCGCGCCCGGGTTCGCGCCCGCCGTCCCGGTGCCGGCTACAGCGCCATCGTGCTGGGCCTGGCCTTGGCCACCGGCGCCGTGGCTGCCGGTGTGAATGCGAACGGCGTCTGGTCGCCAGACGCGGTCATTCTCGGCGTCGCATTCGCCCTCGGAGTGCTCGCGCTCGGCATCGTCATCGCCGGAATCCGCGGACGCACCGACGGCGCCATGGGCGGGTTCGCCATTCTGGCTGCGGCCACCCTCGTCGTGCTCGGAGTGTTTCCGCAGGGCACCCAATTCTCGGTTATCGGCAACACCGTCTGGTCTCCGAGCGCGAATTCCGCCACGGCAGACCCGACCTCCAGCTACGCCATGATCGTGGGCAACACCACGCTCAACCTAAGCGATTTCGACAACCCCGGTCTCGACGAGCACGCCGTCATCGACGTCTGGCTGCTCGCCGGCGCCACCGACATTCAGCTGCCAGAGGATGCCCCGGTGCGCGTTGAATCGCACGCCCTGGTCGGCGGCGTGGAGTATTCCGGACGCGCTGTTGCCGCTGAAAACGGCGAAAACACGGGCGTGCTCGCCGTCGATGCGCGCACGTTCAATGCGAGCAGCCGCAGCGACGGGCCGCGCGTGCGCATCTGGACCCTCGCCGGTGTCGTCACGCTCAATTCCTCCAACAGCTAGGACCCCACCATGACCACTCCGCTCTTCCCCACGGGCCCCGACGCCGCTCATACCGGCGCGAACACCCCCACCGAAGATTTCTCCGCCACTCCGTGGGCCGGAGGCACGTCCTCGGCCGAATCCAGCGCCGAATCCTCCGCAGCGACGACCGGCGCGACCCTCTCGGAAAACCCGACCGTTCCCTATCCCGAATCGAGAGTTCCGCCGCGGGAGCCCGACTTCTTCGCCCCAAACACCGATCTGCCGATCGCTGCAACTGCGGCTACACACCGCCTGCGCCCGCGCTTCGGTACCATTCTCTGGGGCATCCTGCTGCTGGCCTTGGCCGCTTACATGGTGGTCTTCACGCTGCTTCCGGCGCCGCCGGATCCCACGCTGTGGCTACTCGGCGGCGTGATCGCGGTCGGACTCGGCCTCGTCGTGGCCGGCATCGCCGCTGCCGCTCGCCGCGCCGACTGACGGGCGCCGCACGGGCAATCGGTGGAGCTACAACGTGAGTCCCACCAGCACCGGCTCGGGCTGCAGATTCACGCCGAACTCCGCCTGTACCCGGCCGAGCACGTACCGGGCCAATTCGGCGACTTCCTCGGCGGTCGCCCCGCCGGTGTTGGTCAACGCGAGGGTGTGTTTGCTCGACACGGCCGCCTTCGACCCCGGTAGGCGAAAACTGCGGCCGACGCCGGCATGTTCAATGAGCCAGGCGGCGCTGAGCTTGACCAGGCGCACGGATTCCTCGCCGGGAATGGGCCCGACGCCCATATATTCCTCGAGTGGAATGACTCGGTCGGCCGGCTCCGGCTCGAGTGGCCAGCGCGGAGCATCCGTTGGCAGGGAGCGCGCAAAGGCCTCGGTAACGATCGGGTTGGTGAAGAACGACCCGGCGCTGTAGGTATCGGGGTCATCAGCGTCGAGTACCATGCCCTTGCCCGCCCGCAGACCAAGCACGGTCGCCCGCACGATCGACAACGGCACCCGGTCCCCGAGCTGCACGCCGAGCGCCCCGGCGAGTTGGCCATACTTCAGCGGCTGGCCGAGGGTGCTCCCCAAAACGGATGCCTCGGCCGCGGTATCGTGCAGTTCCAGTTCGATTGCGAGCACGACACCGCGCAGGCCCTGCTTGAGCGCTGAGGTGCGGTAACCAAGGCCCAGGTCGGCGCGCTCGAGACGTTCGACCTCGCCGGTTTCATAGGAGAGAAAGTCGATTGCCACGAGGCTGTCGGAGAGCTCCTGGCCGTAGGCGCCAATGTTCTGCACCGGGGCGGCGCCGCACGACCCAGGGATGCCCGACAGCGCTTCGATGCCGGCCCAGCCGTGATCCACGGTGTAGGCGACGAGGTCGTCCCACGGTTCGCCGGCCTGCACGCGGAGTCGCACCCGATCGGTCGGCCCGGTGACGGCATCCGCTTCGCCCGTGGCTTTACTGTCGAGCACCTCGATACCGCGAGTCACCACCTGGATGACGATGCCGTCGAACCCTTCGTCGGCGACGACGGTGTTGGAGCCGCCGCCGAGCAACAACCAATTCTCGTCCATGCCCCAGACCACGAGGGTCTCGTCGATGAGGTCCTGCTCGGTGACCGGCACCACCCGGGCGGCGGGCGGCCCACCGACCCGAAAGGTGGTGAGCGTGCTCAGGGCAACGGGTTCAATCATGTTTCAGGCCAGGTTGACGCGCGCCTGCGCCTTGCCGAGAACGGTCGCGCCGTTGAACGTCACGGTCAGGTCAATGCGGGCCACGAGGGCGTCAAGGTCGATGGCGCCGACTTTGGCGACCACGGACACCGTGGCGCCGTCAATGGCATCGACGAAGACTGGGCGAGTAAATCGCACCTGGAAGTCGAGAACCCGGGCCGGGTCGCCGGCCCAGTCGACGACCGGCTGCACGGCCAGGCCCATGGTGAGCATGCCGTGGGCGAGCACGCCGGACAGCCCAACCGACTGCGCGACATCGTCGCGGTAGTGAATGGGATTGAAATCACCGGATGCCCCGGCGTAGCGCACGAGGGAATCGCGCGTCAACGGGAAACTCGCCTCGGCGACGACGTCGCCGACAGACAGGTCGGCCAGAACGGGGGTCATTCGTCTCCCCTGACGACGAGGGTGGAGATGGCGGTCACGACGTGCGCGCCGCTCGCGTCAACGATGTTGGACTCGGCGGTAACCATGGAGTGGCCGCCGAGGCTCTTGATGCTCGTCACCGCGAGGGTGGCGGTGAGTTCGTCGCCGGCGACGATCGGGCGGGTGTAGCTGAAGCGCTGGTCGCCGTGCACAACGCGGGTGAAGTCGATGCCGCCATCGGGTTCGGCCAGAAGCTGAGCCAGGGTGGCCTCCTGCACGACCACGGCGAACGTGGGCGGAGCGACAACGTCGTGGTGGCCGGCCGCGCGGGCCGCCTCGGGATCGTGGTTGATCGGGTTGGTCGCGAACACGGCGCGGGAGAATTCGCGCACTTTTTCACGGCCGACAAGATACGGTGCGACCGGCGGAAAGACCCGCCCCTGCAACTCTGGGTTCACTGACACCCGTCGAGTCTACTAAGAGACCTCCCGGCCGATGTCAGGAGCATGCCCCAACAAGGCGCACACTATTAAGCGTGAAATGTGTATCCGTGCGCCTCGGTGACCCCGAGGTAGCCCCTCTTCTGCTTGACCTGCACCGTGAATACGAAACCCGCTACGGCGACGGCGATTCCGTGCACGACGTCGATGGTACCGAGTTCGATCCGCCCACCGGCGGCTTTCTCGTTCTCGTCGACGACACTACGACGGTCGCCGGCGGCGGCCTGCGCCAGTTCAACGCCAGCACCGCCGAGGTCAAGCGCATGTGGACCAACCCGAATTACCGCCGCCAGGGCCATGCTAGAACGATCCTGCGTGAACTCGAATCCCTCGCCCGCGGCCTCGGCTACGAGCGGATGCGGCTGGAAACCGGCTATGCCCAGCCGGAAGCCCTCGCCCTCTACCGCAGCCTCGGTTTCACCGACATCGGCAACTACGGCATCTATGAGCACGCCTCCGGCTTCGAGCTTGATCTAACCCTTTAACCAGCGGATGCCCGCCCACACAGTGTGGCCGAGCATCCGCTTGAACGGGGTTACGCGGTGGGGATGACCAGGCCGCCCCAGGTGTCGGTCATGTACTGCTGGGTCTCGGCCGAGAGCAGCAGCTCGAGCAGCTTCAGCACGCGCGGGTCGTTCTCCAGCTCCGGCGTTGTGGCGAGCACGTTCGAGTAGGGGCTGTCGGTGCCCTCGATCAGAATCGCGTCGTCGGCGCTGAGCCCGGCCGGCAGAGCGAAGGAGATCGTGACGAAGGCGGCATCCACATCGGCGACGGCCTGCGGCAGGGTGGCATTCTCGATTTCGACGAAGTCGAAGTCGCGCGGGTTGGCGGTCACGTCAGCGAGCGTGGTCGGCTTCTCGGCGACCTCGATCAGTCCCTCGGCGGCGAGCATCTCGAGCGCGCGCCCTTCGTTCGACGGGTCGTTCGGAATGGCTATGCGAGCACCGTCTTCGAGGTCGTCGACGCTCGTCACCTTGTCGCTGTAGAACGCGGCGCTCGGCAGGTAGATCGCACCGAGGCTCACCAGGTCGCCGCCGGTGGAGGTATTGAAGGTGTCGAGGAACGTGGCGTGCTGAAACAGGTTCGCATCGATCGAGCCGTCGGTCAGGGCGATATTGGGCGTGGTGTAGTCGGTGAAGTCCTTGTAGACGATCTCGAGTCCGGCTTCGGCGGCGAGGTTGTCCTGCACGAACTTGATGATGTCACCGGCCGGCGTCGCGAGCGCGCCGACGTTGATCGTGCCGAGGCTCGCGGTATCGGTGTCGGTGGCGGCTGGCACGTCGGCGGCGCAGGCCGACAGGCTTAGCAGAGCGGATGCTGCGAGGGCGACGCTGGCGAGACGGCCGGCGCGGGTGGTGAATTTCAAGGTGTCTCTTTTCGTGTCGGGACGAACTAGATGGCTGTGGGGACGGTGGCGCGGCTGCGGGTCGGCCTGCCCCGGTGGGAGAAACGACGGGCCAGCCACGTTGCGAGCCCCTGCAGAATCATGACGATGATGAAGATGAGAATGATGACGGCGACCATGTGAATGGTGCTGTAACGCTGGTAGCCGTACTGGATGGCGACCTGGCCGAGCCCGCCGCCGGCGACCGTTCCGACCATGGCCGAGAAGTTGATGATCGAGGTCACCGTGGTGGACAGACCGAGGATCAGCGTGGAGAGCGACTCCGGCACGAGCACCTTGGCGACGATCTGCCAGCGCGTCGCACCGAGGGACTCAGCGGCTTCAACGAGGCCGGAATCGACCTCCTTGATGGCTATCTCGACCATGCGGGCGAAGAAGGGGATAGCCACGACGGCGAGCGGCACGATCGCGGCGGTCGATCCGATGAAGGTTCCGACGACCAGCCTGGTGAACGGGATCAGCGCAACCATCAGGATGATGAACGGCACCGACCGGCCGAGGTTGACGACGAATTCGAGTACCCGGTTGATGACCCGGCCGAGCGGCCTATATCCGAACGGGGCCTCGAACAGTCCGCCGCGTTCGGTGCCGACCAGCAGGATGCCGAGCGGCAGTCCCACCAGAACGGTGAACAGCACGGCGACACCGACCATATAGAGGGTCTCGCCGGTGCCGACGAGGAGCACCTGAAACAGTCCGGACCAGAAGCCGGGAGCGGTGGGGTCGATCATGCGCGCGCTCCTTCCATGGCTGCGCCGTCGCCGACGATCTCGACGAGCAGTCCCTGCCCGCGTAGGTCGGCGATCGGGGCGGCGTTGGCGAGCGGTGTGCCTGGCAGCTCGAGGCGGGTGCGCCCGGCCTGGTTGCCGCCGATGGTCTCGACGACGGCGCCGAGGATGCTCACGTCGAGGCCGTAGCTGCGAGCCAGTTGGGCGATCACCGGCCGGTCGGCCGAGCCGCCACTGAAGGTGATCTCGATCACGGTGTTGCCAGGGTGCGGCGCAATTTCGCCGAGCGGAAACAGTTCGTGAGCCAGCCGGGAGCCGGGGGTAGAGATGAGCGACACGATCGATCCCTGCTCGAGGATGCGACCATGTTCGAGCATGGCGGCCGAGTCGCAGACCCGCTTGACGACATCCATTTCATGCGTGATCAGCAGCACGGTCAGACCGACCTGAACGTTGATCGTTTTCACGAGGTCGAGGATGGACCGCGTGGTCTCGGGGTCGAGGGCACTCGTGGCCTCGTCGGAGAGTAGAATCTTGGGATTGCCGGCTAGCGAGCGAGCAATGCCGACGCGTTGTTTCTGCCCGCCGGAGAGTTCTGCCGGGTAGGCGCCGGCCTTGTCGGCGAGCCCGACCAGGTCGAGGATCTCGAGCGAGCGCCTTCGGCGCTCGGTGCCGCCGACGCCGGCGATTTCCAGGCCCAACTCGACGTTGCCCTGCGCCGTGCGCCCGGCGAGCAGGTTGAAGTGTTGAAAAACCATGCCGATCTTGCGGCGGGCCAGGCGTAGCTGGTCGGGCGAGAGTCGCGTGAGCTCCTCACCGTCGACGGTGACCGTGCCGCTGCTCGGACGTTCTAGCAGGTTGATCGCGCGAATGAGGGTGCTTTTACCTGCACCGCTCTGGCCGATCACGCCGAAGATCTCGCCGCGGGCCACCTCAAGGCTGACATCATCGAGGGCGGTCGTGGCGGCCGCGGCCGCCCCAAAGGTTTTGAAGACATGTTTGACGGAGATCACTGGGCACCCGGGCCTGGTCGAGGCGCGGTACCCATTTACCGCAACGGTTCCAGTCTGTCGACCGGCCGACGGCCCACCAAATCCCCGGCAGCTCTGTTGCGCCCTATTACCCGCCCGAGATCACGGTCTGCGACCCGTTTCGATGGCTCCGGCGCCTGCGGGGAGGTAGCGTTAGAGGGCTATGCAAAACAAATTGATTCCGCACCCCGACCTTCCGATCGACCTGCCGACCGAGGAACGCATTCGCGCCGCCGTCGCGCACTACGGCGAGAACGTCGTCATCGACAATGCCGTGGCCCTGCTGCGTGCCAAGAACGCCGGCAAAGACTTTCTGCTCTATGCCGGCGGACGCCACGCGCTGGGCATTCTCGAGGGTGCTCCCGCGCTGTACTGGCCCGAGCTGTGGGGCGCCCGCGCTCTGCTGCACGTCTGGGGCGAGCAGGCCGCTCCGTACATCGTCGTCGGCCTGAACAACCAGGCCTGGCGCGTACGCGAAATGTGCGCCAAGGTCGTGCTGTTGCGCGGTCTGCAGGTCGTGCCAAAGCTCGTGCGCCTCACCACTGACGAGCACCCGCGCGTGCGTTCCGCCGCACTGCACGCCCTCGCCGATCAGGGCACCGAAGCCAATATCGCCACGATCGAGGTGCGCCTGCGCGACTCCGACAAGGAGGTGCGCCGCGCGGCCCAGCAGGCTCGCGACGCCATCCGTTCGCGCCTGAAGCTGACCGACGCGGCAGCCGAGCCCGAGGCCTGACCCGCCGCGCGCATCCGCTCGCTACGGTCGGCGGAGCAGCGCACCCTCGTGCCGGCAGGTGGCGGCGGCGGTCAGCATGGCGTCGGCCAGCAGGGTCTGCCAGGCGGCAGTATCCAGGGGCAACCCGCCGTTCACAATCGTGCACACGGATGCCGCGAGCGTCGCGTCCCCGGCACCCATCGTGTCGATGACCGGGCTGTCGAGCTCGGCGATGGGCACGCGGATCAGCCCATTGTTCGCGGATGAGACCGAGGCACCTAGTCGTCCGGCTGTCGCCAACACGGTGCGGGCCCCGGCCTCGACGAGCCGTTCCCGCAGCTCATCGAGCGTGCTGTCGTAGAGCAGATCGGCGTCTTCATCGCCGACCTTGACGAGCAGGCTGCGCACGGCGAGCGCTTCGAAGTTGCGCACGAACCGCGGCCCGTCATGCAACATGCCGGCCCGGGGGTTCGGGTCGATCACGAGGCGGTGCTCCGGGTCGGAGACGCCGGCGGCGAAGGCTTCGGTCTGCGCGGTGTCGTCGAACGGAAAACAGCTCACGACGACGAGCTCGGCCGCCTCGAGCGCGGCGCGCTCGGAAGCACCGAACTCGATGCGGCGCGCTTTCGCAGCGTCGTTGAAGAAGTAGCGGGGCTCGCCGTCGGTACGGTCGGACACCGCCCGCGACGACCCGAGCGGGCCGGAGGTCGCGATGAGCTGCACGCCGTACTGGTCGAGGAATGCCCGAAGCACCGCGCCGTCGGCGTCGTCGCCGACCATCGCGATCAGGGCCGTCGGCACCCCGAGCACGGCCAGTCCGACCGCCACATTCAGGGCGGCGCCACCGGGGAATTCCCGGCTCGTCTCCGAGTCACGCAGTACGTCGATCAGGGCGTCGCCGACGACGACGACACGGGCGGGGGTATTGAGTTCCGGCATGGTCCACTCTCTTCGAAGCCGCGAGGCGGTCGGCACTCACAAGGCTAGACCCGGCTCGTGGCCGGTGCGGCGACAACCGCGCCCGACCAGAACAGAAAGCAGCCGGCCCGAGGAATCCATTCTCCTCGTGCCGGCTGTTCTGGAGCCATGGCGCGCTAGACGCTCTTTCGTCCTGACATCGACCGCATCAGGAACATGATCACCGCGATGATCGCGAGCACGATGCCGACCCAGATCAGGAATTGAAGCGACTGCACCAGACCTCCGGTAATGAGCAGCACCACCGCAACAATGGCCACAATGATGAGTAACGGGTTCATAGTCCGACCTTTCATTTCATGCGCGGGGAGATCCCGATTGCAGCGATACTACCCCCTTGTGGGGGCCGGAAGTAGATGCCGCGTGCGGCATCTACTTCCGTGTCATCACTGCGCGGTTTAGTACGTCGAAAGCGTGGGCTCGATCTCCTTCACCCACGCCAGAATGCCGCCCGCCACCTGATGCACGTGCTCGTAACCGCGACGTTGCAGCTCGGCGAGCACGGCCGCCGAGCGCGGGCCCGCCTTACAGTGCACGACAATGTCACGGTCGCAGGCGAGAACGACCTCCCCCGAGAGGATGCCGCCTTGCGGCACGAGCTGCGCGCCATTGATGTGCACGATGTCGTACTCCTCGGGTTCGCGAACATCGACGAGGTCGAAATCGAGCTCGCCCCGCGCCCGCGCCTCGAGCAGGGCGGCTAGCTGTTGCACGGAAATCGCATCCGTGATCGATGTGCCGCAAAACAGGTCGTAGTCGATCAGCTCGGTGACCGCTGGTGCGGCGGGGTCGCGCGCGATGCTGAATTCGCGCCAGGTCGCGTCGAGCGCGTTGAACAGCACGACCCGGCCGAGCAACGTGCGGCCCACCCCGGTGATCAGTTTCACGGCTTCGGCCACCATCGTGGCGCCGATCGTTCCGCACAACATTCCGAACACGCCACCCTCGTTGCAGCTCGGCACCGAGCCGGCCGGCGGGGCCTCCGGATACAGGTCGCGGTAGGTGGGACCGTGCCGGTTCCAGAACACGCTGACCTGACCGTCGAAGCGCAGAATGGATCCCCAGACACACGGTTTGCCCAGCAGCGCGGCGGCATCACTCACCAGATAGCGTGTGGCAAAGGTATCGGCGCCGTCAACGATCAGGTCATACTGCGCGAACAGGTCGAGAGCATTCTCGGCCGACAGCCAGACATCGTGTTGGTGCACCGAGACGAGCGGATTCAGCTCGACGACCGCCGCCGCCGCGGATTCCAGTTTTGATCGTCCGATTCCCGAGGTTCCATGGATGATTTGGCGCTGCAGGTTGCTGAGATCCACCGTGTCGTGGTCGACGATGCCGAGCGTGCCCACCCCGGCGGCCGCGAGGTAGAGCAGCACCGGCGAGCCGAGACCGCCGGCGCCGATCACGAGCACGCGTGCATTTTTCAGCCTGCGCTGGTTGAGCGCGCCGATTTCAGGAAGGAGAATGTGCCGCGAGTACCGTTCGCGTTCGGCCGCAGTGAGCTCCGCGCCGGGTTGGACGAGCGGCGCGAGCATCCGCTTCACAGGTCGGGCCGCCCGGCCATAGTCGATGACGCCAGAGCGAGCTCACGCCGCGGGATGCGGCCGGCCTGGGCGGCACGGCGGCCCGCGATCACGGCGTGCTTGAAGGCGTCGGCCATGAGTACCGGGTTCTGTGCGCGCGTCACCGCGGTGGCCAGCAGCACGGCATCGCAGCCCAGCTCCATCGCGAGGGCGGCATCAGAGGCGGTGCCGATTCCGGCGTCCAGCACCACAGGAACCCCGGCCCGGGCCACGATCAGCTCGATATTGTGCGGATTGAGAATGCCGAGACCCGTGCCGATCGGTGCCCCGAGCGGCATCACGACCGCAGCGCCCAGGTGTTCGAGCCGCAGTGCAAGCACGGGGTCGTCATTCGTATACGCGAATACCGTGAAGCCCCGCGCGACGAGCTGTTCGGTGGCCTCGACCAGTTCGACCGCGTCGGGCAGCAGGGTCTGCTCGTCGGCGATGACCTCGAGCTTGATCCAGTCGGTTTCGAGGGCCTCCCGAGCGAGCTCGGCGGTCAGTACGGCGTCACGAGCGGTGAAACAGCCGGCCGTGTTCGGCAGCACGCGGATGGAATTCTGCAGCAGCAGCTCGAAGAGCGAGCCGGTGGTCGCCACGCTGTGGCGCCGCATCGCGACGGTGGTCAGCTCGGTTCCGGAGGCACGCAGGGCAGCCCAGAGGCCATCGAGGCTCGGGGCTCCCCCGGTGCCCATGATCAGGCGGGAGGTTAGTTCGACGCCGTCGATCACGAGGCTATCCGGGGTCGTAGGCACGGTCATCCTCCCTGCACGGCGGTCACAATTTCAATCTCATCGCCCGGCGCCAGCCCGGTCGACCACCACAGGCTGCGGGGAACGACCGCGGCGTTGCGGGCCACGGCTACTCCGACGCGGCTTCCGTCGGCTGCACGGCCATCGGTCGCGATCGCCCGGCCGGTGATCTCGGCTACGAGGTCGGTCACAGTGCTGCCCGGTTGAACAGGTCGTTCCTGGCCGTTCACGGCGATGGTTACGGTCACGAGTGACCTCCTTTCAACAAAGCGGATGCGGGAGCGCGGCTGGAAAATCGGTCCGGCCGAAAGGCCCTCCACCGATCGTCGGCGATTCCCTCGATGAGCTGGAGACAGTGCTCGGCGGCGACCGGGGTGAGCAGTACGCCGTGGCGAAAGAATCCGGTGGCGATGATGAGGCCTGGAATGTCGCCGTCCGTGCCCGAATCGACGCGACCGAGGAGCGGCGCGTTGTCGGGAGTTCCCGGCCTGGCGCGGGCGGTCGTTTCGATCAGTTCGAGCTCGCTCACCGCCGGCACCAGCACCTGGGCGTCCCGCAAGAGCTGATAAACGCCGCCGGCCGACACCACGCCCGAGCCGTCTTCGCGCTGCGTGGCTCCGATCACGAGCGTTCCGTCGGTGCGCGGAACCAGATACACCGGCACACCGTGCACCAGTCCGCGAACCGTGCAGGTGAGCAGTGGCTGCAGGGGCTCGGGCACCCGCAGCCGCAGAATATCCCCGTAAACCGGGCGAAGCGGAAGCTTCAGATGCTCTGGCAACCCGTCCAGCGCGGCCGCTCCGAGCCCATTGGCCACGACCACGTCGGTGGCTGTGACCGTGGAACCATCGAAAAGGGCGACGCCAGTGACGCGGGAGGAGGCATCCGCTGAATGCAGCAACCCGCTGGCCTGCACGCGAATGACGGCGTCGTGGCCGTGGTGCGCGAGCTCCAACAGGATGCGCGCGGTGAGCCGGCGCGGGTCGACCTGGTGGTCTTGCTCCACCACAAAGGCGCTCGAGATCTGGGGGCTGAGCAGCGGTTCGAGCACCCGGGCTTCGCGAATGGTGATTGGCTCGACGGCCAGTCCGTTGGCTAGCTGCACGCCGCGCAGGTCGGCGAGCGCCTGCCGGTCGGCCTCGTCGGCACCGACGTTCAGGGTTCTCGTGCGCTGGTATCCGGTCGCGTCGCTATCGGGTCCGAGCGAGTCGATGAAGGCGGGGTACAGCGTCGAGGAGGCGAGCATGAGCTCGAGCAGCGCCTCTTCCTGGTAGTGCAGTTCGCTGACCGCGGCGAGCATTCCGGCCGCAGCAAAGGTGGCACCACCAGCCGGATCCGGGTCGATGACGACCACCGTGCGTCCGGACTGCGCTACCGCCCAGGCGATGCCGAGCCCGATCACGCCGCCGCCGATGACGGCTACGTCGACCGACCGGTGTGAGCGCCGCTCACTCATCGCGTGCACCGAGGCTGGGCCGAAGCCCTTTAGGGTTGGTCGCATGGACCCGATCACCGCCCGGCTGTATCTCTGCACCGATGCCCGCAAGAGCCGCGGCGATTTCGCCGACTTCGTGACGGCGGCGTACTCCGGCGGTGTCGACATCATCCAACTGCGCGACAAGAGCATCGATGCCGCCGAGGAGCTCGACTATCTCAAGATTCTGCGTTCGGTCGCCGACAAGCAAGCACGGCTCTGGGCGGTCAACGACCGCGCGGATATCGCCGTTCTCGCTGGCGCGCCGGTTTTTCACGTCGGCCAGACGGATCTGCCGTTGCCCGCAGCACGCAGTCTGCTCGGCGACGCCGCCCGCATCGGGTTGTCCACCCACACCACCGAACAAGTGGATGCCGCCCTCGTCGCCGACCGTCTCGACTATTTTTGCGTCGGCCCGGTCTGGGCAACGCCCACGAAACCCGGTCGGGCAGCGGTTGGAACCGGCCTGCTGCGCTATGCGGCCGAGCAGAGCGCAGCAGCTGGCAGCGTGCGCCCGTGGTTTGCGATCGGAGGCATCGACCTTCACACCATCGATCAGGTGGTCGACGCCGGAGCTACCCGGGTAGTGGTGGTGCGCGCGATCACCGACGCCGACGACCCGACGGATGCCGCGAGGCGGCTGCTCGCCAGCCTCCCGCCGCTCGGCTAGTCGCACCCAGGTGGTCACCGCGTTCATCTCACGCCCGCACTAACTGCCGAGGGGCATCGAAGAAGTCGAGTTCAAACCGAGCCGAGGTCGCAAACGCCTGACGCATCGCCGCGCGTTCCGCGTTCGACGCCGTCGCTGCCACGTCGTCGGTGAGGGCGATAGCTTGCTTCGTGGCCGCGGCGAATTCCTCATCGGAATACGTCTCCAGCCAAGCGGCATAGGGATGCGCAGTCGTTTCGGTGCGCGACAAATACTCGGCATGCAGGCGGTCACCGACGTCGGCATACAGCCAGAAACAGGGCAACAGGGCGGCGAGAAGCACCGCATAGTTTCCGGCCGCGCCGGCTGCGAGCAGGTGCTCCAGATAGCCTGTCGTCACCGGGCCGGCTTCGCTGGGCTCCGGTTGCTGCCCAAGCCAACTTCGATGCAATTCCAGCTCGACATCGCGGCATCGCGCTGCCGAATCGGCGAGAAAACATTGCGCGCTTGGGGTCGGCGCGAGCTCACTGGCCCGCGCAAGCACGCTCGCGTAGGTGCCGAGATAGAGCGCATCCTGGGCCAGGTAATAGGAGAAATCTTCCTCGGCGAGTGTGCCGCTACCGAGGTCGGTGATGAACGGGAGGTCGAAGATTTGCAGGCGAGTCAGCTCGACGTCTCGCCACAGTGTCGAGCTGAAGGTCGGTGTCGAGCTGAACGCCGCCGAACCGGCGGGAATCGGTGACGCGCCTGCCGAACCGGCGAACAGTCGATGAAAGTGGTGGATCGGGCCGTTTCCCTGGCCGACCTCAAGCTCATCGGCGTGTGCCAGGGCATCGTGTAGCCAGTCTTTCACTTCGGCCAGGGACTGCGCCCAATCACCAGTTCTAGCCAGCACCGTGGCCATCGCCGAGGAGAGGGAGCATCCGGTGCCGTGGGTGTTTGTGGTGCGGATACGTGGCAAGGCGACCTCGACCACGCTCTGCGCAAGCCGCCCGTGGGTGTTGACCAGGGCATCCGGGCAGCTGGTTTCGTTGAGATGGCCGCCCTTGACCAGAACGGTAGCGCCGGTGCTGTCCGACAATCTTTTGCCCTGCTCGAGGGCCTCCGCCCAGTTGGCCGCCGGCGGCTCACCGAGCAAAACGGCCAGCTCGGGAACGTTGGGCGTGACCAGGTCGACCTGCAAAATCAGGTCACGCAGCGCCTGCTCGGCTGCCGGGTCGAGCAGGCGGTCGCCGCTCGTGGCCACCATGACCGGGTCGAGTACGACCAGCGGCGGACGGCACCGGGAGAGCCAGTCGCGCACCTCGGTGATCACATCGAGCTGCGCCAGCATACCGATCTTGACGGCGTCGATGGTCACATCGTCACTCACGGCGTTCAATTGCTCGCGCAGAAAAGCGATCGGCGGGATGTGAACCGAGCGCACCCCGCGCGTATTCTGCGCCACCAACGCACTCACCACAGCCATGCCGTACCCGCCGTTGGCCGCAATGCTCTTGAGGTCGGCCTGAATGCCGGCACCGCCGGTCGGATCCGTCCCCGCGATACTGAGGATTCGGGGAATCTGCCGCAGGGCAAGCTGGGTTCGATCGATCATCCGTGACATTCCTTCGCTAGTACTAACTAGACAGGTTCAACGGGTAGTGATCTCAGCACGCACAGTATGTGCGGCACCCCGTGTCAAGACTCCAGCCTATACGCGGACACGGATCCAGCACGCGACACCGCGGGCGGCCGCGACCGAATCGCGCCCGTCGCGCCCGCCCGCCATTTGCGTGCTGGCTCTAGTCCACCGACTTGCGCTCGCAGAGCGCCCGCGACCAGACGTAACTGGCGGCCACGACGACAATGCACCACTCGACAGCGAACACGGGATTCCACCCGAGCGGGTACCGAGCAGTAGCCCGCGAATTGTCTCGATGTACGGAGTGAAGGGCTGGTACTCCGCGAACCCTTGCAGCCAACCCGACACTGAGTCCGTCGGCACGAAGCCGCTGCCGAGGAGCGGCAGCACCGTGAGCACGAGTGGCATATTGCTCGCGGTCTCGACGTTCTTCGCCTGGATGGCGTTGCCAAGCACATGACCGGTCAGTACCGCAGTGCGGCGACGACGTGCGATGCCGGCGGATGCCCGGGGTCGGCTGGCGCGGCATCGCGGTGGTGGTCATGATGTCATTACGCGTCCCCTCCATTTTCGCGCAATTTGCAGCCTGCGTGCCGGCCATCGCAGGTTCTCCCCCCAAAGCAGGGCCCCGGGAGGCCGTGTCGCGATCGCTCCGGGGGTCAGTCTGATTCTCCCGACAGCTCGCGGAGCGCGGCCAGATGGCCGTCGATGGCAGCGCGGCCGCGCCGGGTGAGGGCCACACTGGTGGTGCGGCGCGCATCCGCCCGTGCGGGCGATGCCTCCTTCACGGTCGCCACGTACTCAAGCTCGATCAAATTGCGAATGGTCTTCGACAGCGTTGCCTCGCTCAGCTCCAATGTGGCGGCGATGGTGGTGAATTCCGCGGTTCCGGTCGCCCGAAGCAGCGCGCACAGCCGCAGTCGGGTTGGCGCATGGATTGCCTCATCGAATCGGGGGTCAGCAGCCACGGAGCAGTTCCCGGGCGTTCGCGAGGTCATAGAGCGCCGAACTGATGAGGGCCACGACGAAGACGACCGCCGTAGTCAGGACAATCCATGCTCGCTGGTCAGTGACCTCGAACACGATCGAGAGCACGAACGCTCCGAGCATCACGACGCACAGCACGATGATTATCATCAGGCTCACCGGGCCGGCCGGGCCCGGGAGCTTCAGGAGCCGCATCTGCTTGCGCACGAGGTGATCAATGCCGAACAGCGCCAGGGAAGCGGCGCCCGCCACCATTGTCATTCCGACGGTGATCCCCGCTGCCGGCGAGGCGATGAAGGCCGCGATGGCGAGAGCCTGCGCCGGAGCGGTCCACCAGGTCTGCGACTTCAGGCGGAGTCCGAGCCGCTGCCGATCCGTCGCTATTGCGGCGAGCGCGGCCCTCGCCGAGGTCGCCGTGTTCGCATTTTCAGATTCCATACTGGCAAGTAAATCACTTGCTGCTGCGTTAAGCCACCACTAGGAAGTCGGGGCGCGTTCTTGTCGTTCGCATCGCCGGGCGGTGTATCGCCTCGCGACTTCTTAGCGGCGGAGACCCCCTGGGAAAAGAACACAAGACCGAGTACCAGAAACGGAATCCCCATGGCCGCGCTCTCCATCGTCAGCAGGAACACCAACCCGACGCTGGAAAAGACCACGCCGAGGGCGGTGTACCGGCGGCCCCGGCCGCTGGCGCTTTCACCGGCACTGTCAGACTTCTGCGATTCCATCATGCCCTCACGCTATCCCGCCCCATCTGAGTGCACCTCCACCGCGCGGCTAAAAATTCGATGCGGCGGCGCGCTCATGTGAAAGGCTCGAGAAATGGAATTTAGTGAGTTGGTGAACCGCGCTAATCAGATCTCGACACAGTTCGACGAAAGCAATTGGGAACGCTACGGCAGGCATGGGAATTCAGGACCTGATGCTTGGTTTCGTCGGCGACGTCGGGGATCTGTCCAAACTCGTTCAGGCTCGAACCGGGATTCGGGGCACCGATGACTTAGAGGCGAAGCTCACCCATGAGCTTGCCGATTGATTGTCTCTGGTCCGTCATCAGCCTCGCGGAACGGTGCAATGTCGATTTGGAGAGAGCCTTCCTCGACACGATGATCGATGTCGAAGCGCGTATTGCAGACCGCCGAGACTCTCGTGCAGAATTTGACTAGAGCCGGGTTTCGGTTTTATCGCTGGGCGAGCCAGGCGGCGACGCGGCCGTTGAACCACTCGGGGCGCTGCAGCGGGATTCCGTGGCCGCAACCGTCGATAACCTCCAAAACACTCTCTGGCAGGGCAGCGTGAATGACTGCCGCGGAATCACGCATCAACGCGCGCTCGCGTCGGCCTGCCATCACGACGGCGTGACCCCGAAAGTGCGACCACGCTTCCGGCACCTGAAAACGCATGTTGTCTCCGACAGCGGCCAGCAGCGTCGATTTGGACACTCGCACGCTGGTATCGATGTACGTCTCCATCAATTCCGGGGGCACGAACAATTCCCGAGCCTGTAGCCGCGCGAACCGACGATTTCGCGCCAAGGGTGCCGCAGCGCCGAGCGCTCGAAGGGTTAGTCTCGTGAACGGCATCGCCTTTGCCTGTGCGCTGACAATCATGGCCCGGTCAACGAGGTCCGGGCGTGTGGCCGCGAGCTCTAGGGCGAGCTGGGCGCCCAGGGAAAACCCAACGACCGCAACGGGGGCTGAAGTATCGCGCAGTAGCACCCGGCCCAGAGCATCCACTGTTTCGGCGTGTGAACGGTATGGTTCACCGGCACTCTGGCCGTGCCCGGGAAGATCCGGCACGAGTACACGATATTTCGCTTCAAGGCTTCGGCGCAGTGAGGTCCACATCCATCCCGCGACCCCACCGCCGTGTACGAGAAGCACCGGGGAGCCGCCGTCGGGCCCGAACGTGCTTAGGTGCACGAGAGTCAGACTCTCCCGTGGATCGCCTGCGTCATGACGTGACTTCCTTTGAGTCTCCTGGCGCTGCGGAGTTACCGTCTCGAAGAGTGGCCAGGAGGGCTGCCGGCGTTTCGGGATCATCGAGAGTGATCGCAAACTGCTTCTGATTCGTTGTGGTCACGATCAGCCCCGGCCCCTTCCTCAGAATGACAGCGGATCGTCCGGGCATGATTCGATACCCCCACCCGCCCCACTCGGTGGGGCGGAGTTCCGCCGCCTCGATCATGTCAATGGCTTCTAAACGGATGCGTTTCAACGGAATTCGAAATATCGCCGAGACCACCCGCAGACCGCGCCAATCGGCGGTCACTCGGAGGCGGATGAACGATGCAACCAGCAGAATCGCTGCACCCATCACCGCTATGCCGAAGAACTGGTCGGACACTCGCCCGTCGATGACCGCCGGTCCATAGATCACGGAGCCGAGAACGATCAGTCCAATCGCCACCCAAGCGAACATGTTTCCCGTGATCGTTTGGGACCACGCGCCCGTCTCACTGGGCGCGAATTCGAATCGTCTCGCGACGTCCGTCGCCTCGAAGCGGGGCTTGGGCGAGATTGCAAACGGGATGAGCCCATAGCCTGCAGCGACAATCGATACGATGACCCACGGCCCCAGTACGACCTCATACGGGTCGCCCACCTGCATCGTCAGACCCGCCGAAAGTAGCCACGTGACGGCGCCCATCCCGCCAAACACACCCAGAAAGAAGTAGGTTCCGCGCCTGGCCCGCGCGCTGATTCCTGGCCAAAAACTTACCGCGACGCCGGCAACGGCGGGCACACCGCTCAATGCGAGGTTCAGGGCGAGCAACGTTCCAACAGCCATCGCGTCGTCGGCTGGTCCCGAACCTGACCAATGCGAGGCGAGCTCGGCCGGAAGCGCGTCCCGCCAAGCCAACCACGAGATGATCACCACCAGCACCGGCACGCACAAGGATGCCCCGGCCAGGCTTCTCCGGGTTATCTCGGCCCTCATATTCTTGTCACTCATGTAGCCCCACCCCTCTGGATCAATCGCAAAATATCTGGCTGCGTCAGCCCCAACTTGCGCGCCTCATTCATCAATTCGGCCACCAACTCGGTCACGCGAATAAGTCCGGCGCCAGCGTCTTGGCGCACGAACGCCCCGCGCCCCTGACGCATTTCAATCACACCGTCGTCCCGCAGTTGCGCGTATGCCCGCAAGACCGTGTGCATGTTCACTCGCAAAGACTTTGCCAGATCACGTGCAGGAGGCAGCCGGTCGCCAGGTTTTAGTTCACCGTTCACGACCCCGGAACGCACCTGCACGGCGATCTGCACGGCCAGCGACACCGTCAAAGCCGCATCCACCACGAACAACATGTTTGTAACACTACTAGAACAATCCACTCTGACAGACGGCACCGACCTTGAAGCGCATCGAGCCGACGTCGGTAGCGGTTGCCTCAGAGGCCTCGGTAGACCTCATAGCGCCAGGGGCTGTGGCACATCTGGCTCGGAGCCCCAGACACTCCCGACGGTTAGCAGGTCGTGCGCGTTACGCGTCCTTCGCCTCGATCTGCCGGGCCCAGTCGATGATCAGGCGCATACCGTCGGTAAAACTCGGCTCGTGCGGACGGTTGAGAAACGCGTGGAAGGTTCCGGGCAGCACGTGGTAATCCACTGCGACCCCGGCCGCTGAAAGTTCCTGGGCGAACTGGCCGCCGGAGGAACGCATCGAGTCCCGATCGGCGTCGACCATGAGCGTCGGTGGAAAGTTTTGGAGGGCGTGGCCGCCAGCAAATGCGTGTGGTTCCGCCAATGCGGTTCGCGTACCGGCGTAGTAGAGATTTGTCAGGTTCAGGAGCATCGGCGTGTGCACAAAACGGCGCGGACCGCGGAGGCGGCCGCGCAACCGACGCGACCGCTTCGGCAGTGCCGCATGGAACAGCCCGTACGCGAAGAACGCACCGACGAGAGCGTCAGCACCGCCGTCCGCCAGCCGAAGGACGGCGCCGGCCGACAAACAAGCACCGGCGCTGGCTCCGCCCAGAATGACCCCGTTGGGTGAATCGCTCTGCACCTCCCTGACGACGGCCACGACATCGTCAACGGGGACGGGATAGTGGACGCCTGGGCTCCGACCGAACCCGTTCGGTGACCGACGAATCGTTGAGATTCTTGCTAGTCGATAGGCAACGGTGACGACGGTGAATCCCGCTGCGGCCAGTGTTCGCGCGACCTCATGCGACTCGGGCTGGTCGAGGCTGCCCTTGAAGAATCCTCCCCCGTGAATCCACACGATCGTTGCAGATTCGACTGACGCCGTGCCGACGGGCGGCGAGTACCAACGCACCGGTATCGAGCCGTGCGGGCCCTCGATTATTCTGTCCACGGAATCGACAGCCTGATCGAGCGACTTCACGCTGTCGACGCCCGGAAAATGGGCCCGGGCAGCAACAACAGACGATTCCCCATTCCTGAACCCTAGCGCGCCCGGCCTGCGGCGCTTGTTCGTGTGAGTGGCGGCATCCGCTTCGAGCCGTGAGTTACGTGCATCGAGCCGTGAGTTCCAGGCCATTCTGCCGCCGGAAATCGCTTGTGAAGTCTCACTGTGAGTTACGCATTTGTGTCTCAGGTCATCGTGGGCAGTTCTCGATAACGTCACAGTTCATGAATGGCGGGGGTCTACCCGACCGAACGCTAAATTCAGGCCACTTTTCACCCGAAATCACCGCGATTTCAATCTGCACGGGTCAACCGGCAGGAGGCAAAGAAAATCACCCCGGACTTCCGCAGAAGTCCGGGCGATTTTAGTGAATACCGTGTAGCGGGAGCGGGAATTGAACCCGCGACACCACGATTATGAGCCGTGTGCTCTAACCAACTGAGCTACCCCGCCGCGACTTGTCGGCTGTTCGCTTCCAAGCCTGAGCCCCCTGTGGGAATCGGACCCACTACCTCTTCCTTACCAAGGAAGTGCTCTACCAATGAGCTAAGGGGGCAGAGCAACCAAAAAACAGTAGCAATGCCGCGTTTTTGGCAACCTAGAAACTTTATCACCCCGACAGAGCGATCGGGACCACATCGACGACAACAGGCATCCACAGGTGATGCCGTAGCATTTAAGCATGACTGGCACCGAACTGACTTCTGGCACCGAATGGTGGCGCACAGCCGTTATCTATCAGATCTACCCGCGATCGTTCGCCGATGCAAACGGTGACGGCATGGGTGACCTCGCTGGCATCAGCGCACGGCTGCCCCAGCTGAAAGACCTCGGCATCGACGCCATCTGGCTTTCTCCTTTCTATACGTCGCCGCAACGTGACGCCGGCTACGACGTCTCCGACTACTGCAACGTCGACCCCCTGTTCGGCACCCTCGACGACTTCGAGGTGCTGCAGCGCACCGCGCACGACCTCGGCATCCGCGTCATCGTTGATATCGTGCCGAACCACTCCTCGAGCGACCACGGTTGGTTCCAGGCCGCCCTCGCCGCCGGCCCGGGCAGCGACGAACGCGCCCGCTACACCTTCCGCGACGGCAAGGGCAAGAACGGCGAGCTGCCGCCGAACAACTGGGAGTCCGTTTTCGGCGGCCTCGCCTGGACCCGCACGACCGATCCAGACGGCACGCCCGGCCAGTGGTACCTGCACCTGTTCGACAGCAGCCAGCCCGACTTCGACTGGGACAGCGAGTGGGTACGTGAGCAGTTCCGCGCGGTGCTGCGATTCTGGCTCGACCGCGGCGTCGACGGCTTTCGAGTGGATGTTGCGCACGGCATGATCAAGGCTCCCGGCCTCCCCGATTACACGCCTCCCGCCGAGGGCGGCAGTATGGGCGGGGCGCCGGCATCCGCTTTGGAACCGGGCATCACCGCCGAGACGCCCCTGACCGCCCCGTACTGGGCGCAGGACGGCGTGCACGAGATCTATCGGGACTGGCACAGAGTGCTCGCCGCCTACCCCGGCGACCGTGTTCTCGCCGCCGAAGCCTGGGTCGACCCGCTCAGCCAGATGGCCAAGTGGGTGCGCCCAGACGAGATGCACCAGGCCTTCAACTTCGCCTACCTCGAGACCCCGTGGAACGCCGCGAAGCTGAAGAGCGTCATCGACGAGTCCCTCGAAGCCTTCGGCAACGTGGGAGCGCCGAGCACCTGGGTGCTCTCCAACCACGACGTCGTGCGCCACGCCTCCCGGCTTGCCCTCACCGGCGAGAACTTGCAGGGGCACGGCATCGGCCCGAAAACGGTCGGGCTGCCCGACACTGCGCTGGGCCTCCGACGCGCCAGGGCGGCATCCGCCTTGATGCTGTCGCTGCCCGGCTCGAGTTATCTGTATCAGGGCGAGGAACTCGGCCTGCCCGAAGCCGTCGACCTGCCAGACCACGCCCGCGAAGACCCCACCTGGTTTCGCACCAACGGTGAGCGTTACGGGCGAGACGGATGCCGCGTGCCGATTCCGTGGGAAGCCGCCGGCGAGTCGTTCGGCTTCGGCACCGGCGCGAAGAGCTGGCTGCCACAACCGGCAGAGTGGGCCGGACTGGCCCGCGACCAGCAGGACGGCGTGGCCGGATCAACCCTCGAGCTGTATAAGCTCGCGCTGCGGCTGCGGCGGGAGCACTCCCTCGCCTCCGGCACCGTTGAGTGGCAGGGCGGCTTCGGGCCCGAGGTTGTGGCGTACCGCAACGGCGAGGTGATTGTCGTGGCCAACACGGGCGCGGCATCCGTTCAGCTGCCCGCCGGCGATGTCCTACTGGCCAGTGAGAACCTGGTCGATCGCACCCTACCGGGCGACGCGACGGCCTGGTTGCGTACCGTCCAGTCATGACCGCGCTCGACGACGCCCTCGTCGGCAGCGCGGCCGACGCGGGCAGTGTCGTCTCCCCCGACGCGGGTAACGTCGCGCCCAGTACCTCGGCGAGCATCGCCGCCATGCGGGAGCTGAAGCTCGAACTGACCCGGTTCATGATGTCGTACAAGTTCGCGACTGACGAGGTACTGACCAAAATCAATATTTTGAAGGAAGAATTTAGCGCTATTCACGACTACAGCCCGATCGAGCACGTCAGCTCCCGGCTCAAGTCACCGGAAGGTATTCTCAAGAAGGCAATCCGCAAGGGACATCCGCTCGAACTCGACGGTATTCGCGACAACATTCAGGACATCGCCGGAATTCGCATCACCTGCAGCTTCATCTCCGACACCTATCGCGTTCGTGACATGCTCGCCGGGCAGCGCGACATGACGGTGCTCCAGGTCAAGGATTACATCCGGGAGCCGAAGGCCAACGGATACCAGAGCCTGCACCTGATCGTTGCGATCCCGGTATTCATGTCCGACCGTGTGCAGCCAGTCACTGTTGAGATTCAGATCCGCACGATCGCGATGGACTTTTGGGCGAGCCTGGAGCACAAGATCTACTACAAGTACAACGGCGCCGTGCCAGACACTCTGGTAGAAGACTTGCGGCAGGCAGCGGATGCCGCCAACCGGCTCGACGTGAAGATGGAACTGCTGCACGACCAGGTCGTGGCGCTCGAATCGGTCGATGCTAGCGAGGCCGACCTATTCAGCTTCGACGGCATGCCGCCGTTCCCGCTCCCGAAGGGCCTGCTCGAGTCCTTCATGCGCGGCCGCACCGAGCCGAGCTAAACCGGCGGCGTCTAGAGCTGGCCGCCCAACCCGCATAACTCCTGCATTTTGCGGGTGTTCCAAAAAACTCCCGCGACTTCCCGCAGGAATTTGCAAGAGTTGTGCGCCTGCCGACGATCGGGACTGACCCGAGGCGCGCTAGTTGGTATTGGCGTAGAGCCAGGCGAGCGGGTCGACCTTGGTGCCGGCGATTCCGCCCTCGCGAATTTCGAAGTGCAGGTGCGGCCCGGTCGACATTCCGGTGCTTCCGGTCTTCCCGATGACCTGGCCGACCTTGACCACGTCGCCCTCCGCGAAGAGCATCGATCCGTGAATCATGTGCGCGTAGACGCTCGTCACGAGCTCGCCATTGATCATGTGGTCGATCATCATGTGCACGCCGAGGCTGGCTTCGCCGTCTTCGGCGTAGCTCACCACACCGTCGGCGATGGCCTGAATCGGTGCGCCGACACCGGGGTTGAAGTCCTGTCCGCCGTGGTTCACGGAGCAGCCGGCGCAGTTCCGATAGCCGATCTGGTCACCGATGTGCACCCCGACGGCGAACGGCCACTGAATGGTGCCATTGGGATTGTTGGTGAAGGTGTCTTCCATGCGAATACCGCTGGCCGCGGCAACCTCGGCGATCGTGCTCGACTCGTAGCCGTCGCGCTCCACGGTGACGGTGTCGCCACTGGCCATGTCCATGCTCTGCACGTCTTCTGCGGGTAGAACTCGCTGAGCCTCCAAAGCGGATGCCTGCACGTCCTGCGAGGACAGCAGCGCCTCAGCCGGGATCGACGTCGCTACGGCCATCAGGGCCACGAAGGACATGGCGAGAATGGAGGCACCCTTGGCCGCACGCTTACGCATGCTGCTGCCGAGCGGCCGAGCACGCGGCGTACGACGGGGCAGCGACCCGGCCGGAACGAAATCGCGCGCCGGCGCGAAGGCCTCCCCGGGCTTCTGCTCGATGCGGCGTCGGCGGGGCAGGTCACCGGCGGCGGGAATCACCGTCGGGATCGACTGGGTGACGCCGGGAGCCAGTAACTTCTCATAGTCGGTGGGCTCCGCGTCGGCGACCGGCACGGCCGCGACGATACGGTCAGTCGCGGTCACGACGGCCGGCTCAAGGTCTGGTTCACTCAGATCGGCGGCTACGATCAGGTCAGCGGCGGGGCTGAGTCGCACGACGTCGACAACGTCCTCGTCGGCGCGTGCTGCAGCCGATTCCGCGCCTCGAGAGAATGCCACTCGCTCGCGCTCGCGCAGTTCGCGACGTGTCAGAGCTGCCGGTTCGGCCGGGGGAAATACGGTGCCGTCACTCTCGCCGGACACGGAGGTGTCCATGGATGGAGTGTGACGTGACAAAGTGCGGCTTTCGGCGTAGCGGACGGGATCTTGTGCTCGTTCTGAATAACGCCAAATGACGACATGCCAATATAACGAATTGATTAAGGGTAACGCGCAACACTGAGAATACCAGAGGAAAGTGACCAATCACACCCAAACGGGGGTAAGTGGGCGTATCGTCAATGGTTTTTCACGTCAATCGGGAAGCGTTCGAAGAGCTCGGAGAGTACCGGTTCGAACTGACCGTAGAGGTCAGGGGCGGCTGCGATGAGCAGGTCGCGGCTCTCGGCATCCGCGTGCAAAGCGCCAACCTTGGCCCCCGCTTCGCGGGCGATCAGGGCGCCGGCGGCGTGATCCCAGGGGTTGAGCCCGCGTTCGAAATAGAGGTCGAGTCGCCCGCAGGCGACCGCGCAGAGGTCGAGTGCGGCCGAACCGATACGACGGATGTCCCGCACCTGGCCGATCAGACCGCCCACGACGTTCGCCTGCCACACCCGGCGGCTGGCCTCGTAGCCAAACCCCGTGCCGGCCAGCGCCAGCGACAGCGGCACGGCGTGGTTGACGTGCAGGCGTTGGTCGCCCAGCCAGGCGCCGGAGCCGTCGGATGCGGTGAAGACCTCGCCGAGCGCGGGGTTGACGACCGCGCCAGCGAGGGCGTTCCAGCTGGCCGGGTCGGGGTCGCCCTGCACGACCGCAATGCTGACGGCGTAGAACGGGATGCCGTAGAGGTAATTGACAGTGCCGTCGATGGGGTCGACCACCCAGGTGAGCCCGCTGGTGCCCTCGGACGCGTCGGATTCTTCGCCGTAAAACCCGTCGTTCGGCCGGGCGTCTGCGAGCAGGCCGCGAATGAGCAACTCGACCTCGCGGTCGGCCGCGGTCACGATGTCTTCGGGTGACGACTTCGAGGCGGCGATCTCGACTCCCTCGACGCGGCGACGATGCGCCAGCGCGCCGGCGGTGAGGGCAATAGTACGCGCGAGGTCGAGCAACTCGGTCGGGGCAGGGTGCGTCATGCCTTCACGCTACAGGCAGCTCGCTTAACCAGAACAGGCAGGCCCGGAGGCCTGCCTGTTCTGGTGCTGGTGGCGAGTGCGAGGTTCGAACTCACGAAGGCTACGCCGTCTGATTTACAGTCAGATCCCTTTGGCCGCTTGGGTAACTCGCCAGGCGCTCCCGACCAGGTGTAATCACTTGACCGGAGACGCGGGGTTAACAATACAAGACGAAGCGCCTCACCGAGAAATCAGCGGGTGCCGGGTTCTCCAACAATGTGTGCAACACGCGGCGGCGTTGCACTGGCATACTCCTAACTACTCACCTGTCGAGGGCGCGACGTGGGTGATCGGATCCATCCAGGATCGGGTCAATTGAAAAGTCACGATGTCGGCTCGCGACATCTCATCTGGGGAGCATTGTGAAATCTCGCAAAATCGTTGGCGGCATTCTTGCCGTTGCGCTCATCGGTCTGACGGCCGGCTGCACGAATGCGGCCAAGGACGAGGCGGCCGCGCAGGACAGCAGCGTACCCGCGCCTTTCGACGCGTCGTCCATCACCGCCGACGACACGATCGCGGCGCTTGTACCGTCCTCCATCCGCGATAAGGGCGTGCTCGCAATCGGCTCGGACACAACCTACGCGCCGGCAGAGTTCCTCGGCGGTGACGACGGGCAGACCCCAATCGGCTTCGACGTCGACCTGGCCGAGGCCATCGGAGCGGTACTCGACCTTGACGTCGAGTTCAATACCTCCGAGTTCTCCGCGATTCTGCCCGCTCTGGGAACGAAGTACGACCTGGGAGTGTCGACCTTCGGCATCACGACGGAACGCATGAAGACCGTCAACTTCGTGAGCTATTTCATCGGCGGTACGTCGTGGGCGGTTGAAACCGGCAACCCGAAGAATATCGACATGGACGACCTCTGCGGTAAGAAGGTCGGCGTCCAGACCGGCACCCAGCAGGAAGACCCCGACCTCATCGATCGCAACGCGGCGTGTCTTTCGGCCGGCAAGGATGCCATTGAAGTGGTGCCGCTGAAGAATCTCTCCGACGTCACCACACGACTGATTGCAGGCGGTCTGGATGCCATGGCCGCTGGCACGACGTCCATGAGCTACGCGGTGTCGAAGTCGAGCGACCAGATGGAGCTCCTCGGCGATGCCTACGATGTCGGACTCGGTGGGATCGCAGTGGCGAAAGGTGATCTGGCGCTCTCCGAAGCGACAGCTCAGGCCATCAACAAGCTCATCGCCGACGGAACGTACCAGGACATCCTCGACGCCTGGGGCGTGTCTGTGATCGGAATCGACAACGCTGAGGTCAACCCCACCGTCGGCTATTGAGCGAGGGCGGCGTCACCGCTGTGCCGGTCGTCTCGGAGTTCACCGCATCGAGTCAGAAGATCGAACTGATCTCCGCGACTCCGGTTCGACATCCCGGGCGATGGGTCGGTGTCGCCGTCATCGTGCTGGCATGCATTCTTCTCATCCAGAGCCTCGCGACCAATCCCAATTACCACTGGGACACCGTTGCGACCTACATCCTCGACGTTCATGTCGTACAGGCCGTCGGCTGGACTCTTCTGCTCACCGTGGCATCGATGATTCTGGCGACGGCACTCGCAGTCGCTCTCGCGCTGATGCGGGTCTCCGAAAATCCGGTGTTCCAGTGGACGAGCTGGGCCTGGGTCTGGTTCTTTCGCGGTACACCGGTCTACACCCAGTTGGTGTTCTGGGGGCTCGTGGCGGTGTTGTACCCGAAGATCACCCTGGGCGTACCGTTCGGTCCCGAACTGCTGCAATTCGACACACAAGACCTCATCACGGCCGGTGTTGCCGCGCTGCTGGGACTGGGACTGAACGAATCCGCCTATCTGGCTGAGATCTTCCGAGCCGGGTTGAAGTCGGTCGGAGCGGGGCAAATGGAGGCCGCCGAAGCCCTTGGGCTGCGCAAGAGCAAGATCATGTGGCGCATTGTGCTGCCCCAGGCGATGCGGGTGATCATTCCGCCAACCGGGAATGAGGCCATCGGCATGCTCAAGACAACGTCGCTGGTCTTGGCCATCCCCTTCACCATGGACCTCACCTTCGTCACGAACAGTGCGGCGAATCGCCTGTACCTCCCTATTCCCCTGCTCATCGTGGCGGCGTCATGGTACTTGCTGATCACGAGCATCCTCATGGTCGGACAGCATTTCATCGAGCGGCACTATGGCAAAGGCTTCGACGGCCGGATCCTGGCCCCAACGGACAGTGCACTGGAAGGACGACGATGACCGGGTCGCAGCCCGACGCATCCGCTTTGGTGCGCATCGAAAACGTGCACAAATTCTTCGGCAGCGCGCACGTGCTGCGCGGAATCGACCTGACGGTACGGCTGGGCGAAGTCGCCGTGGTGATCGGGCCGTCCGGCTCAGGCAAGTCGACGCTGCTGCGCTGTGTCAACCACCTCGAGACCATCAGCGCTGGTCGCATCCACGTCGGCGACGATCTCATTGGGTATCGCGAGATCGACGGCAAATTGCACGACCTTCCGCACGGTTCCATCGCCCTGCAACGTCGCAAGATCGGAATGGTCTTTCAGCAATTCAACCTGTTTCCCCATAAGACAGCCCTGGACAATATTGCCGAAGCACCGGTGCACGCGAAGGGCATAGCCAAAAAAGATGCCCGCCGCCGGGCACTGGAACTGCTCGACCGGGTCGGCCTGGCCAGCCACGCCACACACTATCCGGCGCAGCTGTCCGGCGGGCAACAGCAACGTGTTGCGATCGCCCGCGCGCTCGCGATGGACCCGGCGCTCATGTTGTTCGACGAGCCGACCAGCGCCCTCGACCCGGAGCTGGTCGGAGATGTACTCGACGTCATGAAAGACCTCGCCCGGTCGGGCATGACCATGATCGTCGTGACCCACGAGATTGGCTTCGCTCGCGAGGTGGGCGACAGCCTCGTCTTCATGGACGAGGGAGTAGTCGTTGAGCGCGGCGCACCACGAGATGTGCTGGGCAATCCGCAACACGCGCGCACGCGCGAGTTCCTCTCCAAGGTGCTCTAGGCCACCAGCTCACCGCAGCGCCGCGTAGATCCGCTGCACTACGGGCACCAGGTCGGCAATCGCAAAGTCTGCTCCGGCAAACCCGTTGGGCGGCCGCACCACGGGTGAGTGACGAAAATTGCTGAGAATGGCGATGGAGAGGTTGTAGTGCGGGTCGATGACCGTGAGTGTTCCGGTCCATCCCTGATGCCCGAAGCTGCTGCGACTCGGACCACAATCGAAGTAGTAGTAGCCATCGCCCACTCGGGAATGCACCCGCCATCCCAGGGCGATTGTCGACGCATCCGCGTCACTGCCCGTCAGGGATCGGGGAGTCGTGAACTCATCGACGACCTCGCGGCTGAACAGCTCAGTGCCGTTGTAGAGGCCACCGTTTAGCATGACCTGCGTCAGGACCGACAGATCGCCAACCGTCGAGAATAGCCCGGCGTGGCCGGAAACTCCGCCCATTGAGTAGAACGCTTTCTCGTCGTGCACCTCGCCCTGGATCACGCCGGTGCGCACCGGTACGGCCGTTCCGTCGGGAAACACCCCGAAATCGACGTGCCCATCCCGAGTGTTGCCGTTCAGCTCGGTGGCAGCGATGTCCGTCGGGAGAAAACCGCGCATCAGCGGAGTGAAAACTGTATCGTGCAGCCCGAGCGGCGCCATGATCTCTCGCTCAACGAAGTCGTCCAGGGTCTCGCCGGCAATCTGCTCCACCAGCAGGCCCAGAATCATGAAGTCAACGTCACTGTAAGCGAATGCCGTGTGAGGCGGGTGCAGAAGCGGTGTACGGCAGATCGCATCGATGATGCCAGACCGGTCGAGGGTGTTCCCGCCCTGGTAAAACAACGCCCCCGCTTCGGTGCGATTGGCGTATTGCGGGTCGGGGAGAAGCCCGCCAACGTGTTGCAGAAGGTCGCGAATGGTGATGGTCGCTTTACCAGAATGGCGTGCCTCGACCCCGCCCCGACCGCCAACCGCCCATTTTCCCGACGTGTCATTTGCGGAGTCTGTAAAGTTCTCCCATCCGGGAAAGCTCCCCACGGCACGGTCCAGATCGAGTGTTCCCGCACTCAACAGGCGTTGGATAGCGAAGGTCGTGGCAAACATTTTCGTGTTAGACGCAAGGTCATAGAGGGTGGCCGTCGTCGCCGGCAGCCACTCGCTCTCGGGTAGCAGCTGTGCCGGCAGTTCTGCCGCCGGGTTCGAACCAAAGCGACAGGCGTACCCGAATGCCCGGCTGCGAACGACCCGTCCGTCTTTGACGATACTAACGGCGAGCGACGAGGCACCGTCGCGGATCTGCCCCGCGATATAGTCGTCCACCTGGTCGAGCGCTCCCGTGCAGAACCCCACGTCTTCGGCCCATCGCACCGGGTGGAGCTGATCGTATGCGATTGCGTGGCGGGGCAGAAAGAAGTCTTGCCCATTCCGAGTAAGGAATCCCACCTGGAACAGTCGCACGATGACTTCCACGGACAAAAAATAGGTGTCGCCGGCGCTAAAGCCGTCGACCGCCCGGAAACCGGCACCGCCGTGGTCGCCGCTCGTCCGGGCCGTGATGTTACAGCCGAGTCGGTTCGTTTCCGTCGCGATCGTGAAGCATTCTCTACCTTGCTGCAGGGTCACAGTGGCGATGTGTCCCGGCGCTGCCCCCTCGAACGGCAACTCATTGCGCCGAGACTGCACGGTCACTCCCAGAAAATTCGGCAGGTCGCCTACGGCCAAGTACCGCGTTCCGTTTCGGGCCACAGCACAACTCACGGGCACCGGGCGAGCATACCCGCGCGAATCACCTTCCAGGATCCAAACTTCCGCCGAACCAGCCGGCACTCGAATCCAGCGCAGGGACTCCTCCGGAACTGCCGCGTCGGCGAACCCGAGACAGTATGGTGACATCGCCCCTGCAAAGACGAATCGGCTGGTCTGCCAGCCGTCACGACCGTCACCGCTGGCGTCGCGGTTTCCTCCCAGAGCGGATGCGGATGGCCGGGTCAACCGCCCCACCACGCCGTCAAGAGTGCGTGCCCATAAGCGCGCTGTCCCGAGGTGATGAACGCTGAGTGTGACGACAGGCTGAACCACGTCAGACCTCGGTCAGAAAACTCTCCAGGATCGCGGCGCCGATCTGCAAGGCCACGACGGGCACCCGTTCGTTGATGCCGTGCATTCCCGAACCGGTGCGGCCATCCGGGTCCTGCCCGAGCGGCGAGAATCCATAACAGACGATGCCCAGCTTGGCAAAAGCTTTGGCGTCGGTACCGCCCCCCAGGCAGTACGGCAGAACAATCGCGGTGTCATCATGCGCCACGATCGCCGCCGCGATGGCGGAAAACCAGACAGAATCCAGGGGTGCGGAGATACCGGGCTGGTTGGAGATGAATTCGCGAGTCACGCGCGACCCCAGAAGCAGGTCGATTTGGGCCAGCAAGGCGTCCTCCGTGCCGGGTACGGTGCGCACATCGATCTCAGCCTCGGCGATTCCCGGAATGACGTTGACCTTGTAGCCGGCCCGCAGCACGGTCGGATTGGCTGAACACCGGGACGACGGCCGCACATCTCCGCGCAAATCCTCCCCGATGTCCCGCAGTGCCGCCTCGATGCCGGCATCAGTGGAAAGGTCCGCGGCAATGCCGAGCGCCCGGGTCGTGCCTTCCAGAAAGGCACGACTGGCCGGTATCAGCGCAATCGGCCAGGCATGGTGAGCGATCCGGCCGAGTGCATCGATCAGGTGGGTGACCGCGTTGTCGGCGTCGGGCCTGGACCCGTGGCCAGACGCGCCGGTAGCGCGCAGAGTCATGTGTGCGATACCGCGCTCGGCGGCTGAGACTGGGTAGAAGCGCCGCACGCTTCCGTCGACGTGTCGGGCCTCGACCGGAACCCCGCCGCCCTCGCTGATGGCGGCGACGACGCCGGTGAACCACTCAGGATGATTGGCCACCAACCACCCCGAACCGAAGATGCCGTCGGCTTCCTCATCGGCGACGAAAGCGAACACCATGGTGCGCCGCGGGCCAGTCCCGTGTTCCTTCCAGCGGAGCAGAGTGGACAGAGTACTGGCCACCATGTCCTTCATGTCGGTGGCGCCCCGTCCCCAGAGGTACCCGTCGCTGATATCGCCGCAAAACGGATCGACCGACCACTGGTCGGCCTCGGCCGGCACGACATCCATGTGCCCGTGCACGAGAAATCCGTCCAGCGTCGGGTCTGTGCCTGGCACCCGCAGCAACACATTGGCCCGCCCCGGCGCGGACTCGAGAACCGTCGGTTCGTAACCGACCGAACGGAGCAGGGCCATGATATATTCGGCGACCTTGCTTTCATCGCCGCCTCCGGCCGAACCGTAGTTGCTGGAGTCGATCCGAAGCAGCTGAGAGCAGATTCCCACTGCCGATGTCGCGGAGTAAACCACCGGGCTCGAGACCGGAATAGACGTTTCAGTGGGCATGTGACGACCTCTTCTATCGACGAGCGATGACCCGGCACTGCTGTCGTGAAAGTTTACGTGACGTAAATCAGTGTCCAGGAGATATGATTCCCTAATCTATCAACGTTTTAGGGTTAGATGCGGGAAAGATTTGATCCGCATCAAAAACGATCAGGACCGTCAGTCCTCCAGGTAGAGATTGAACTGGCTGCTGAGGTCGTCGCGTGCGGCGAGGCGACGCTTGGCGCCCTTGGCGCTCGCGGTGCACAGGGTGGTAACGAGGTGAACAACGGCCGCAACGGCCGTGGGCGAGTCCGTGGACGACACGCTGTCGGTGGGCACACAAATGGATGCCGTCGCGAGTGCGGTAATCGGCGAGTCGCTCTCGTCGGTGATGGCGACGACGATCCCCCCGGCGGCAATGAACTGGCGGCAGAGTTCGAGCGTGTCCCGACGATAGCGGCGAAAAGACAACGCGATCAGCACATCCGTTGATTTGGTCTCACTGAGAATGTCGATAGACCGATTGACTGTTTCGTCGATGAGGTAAACCTGAGCGAGCCCGCCCGACAGGTCTCGGGCGAGCAGCGTTGCGTAGGCGAAGGATTTTCCCGTTCCAATGACAAATCGGCGCCGCGCTGCCACGATGATTCCGGCGACCGCAATCGCGGAGCCGTCACTCTGCACGTGCGTGAGAGCGACCTCCAGCATCCGCTTTTCATTGTCGATGACCCGCTGTTGCAGGATTCCCGACAGGGAACGTTCCTGCAGTCGCGCACCGTAGCGCTTTCCCGGCGAGCTGAGCTGCTTATGTTCCGCATGGCTGTCTGAAACCGGGTATTCCGTCGTCATTCGTCCCTTTTTCCCATCTTGTTGGGCGAGATAGCTGTGTCGAATCTTCTCATGCACTGCGGGCTAATGCGCGTTCTAGGCCTCCACTGCGACGAGCAGTTCCACAGGGCGCAATCGGCGAATCCTCAGGGCCAATGCGAGGGCCAGTCGGTCCTCAGGAGAATCCAGATCCAGGCCGGTCAGCTCCTGAATGCGCTGGAGGCGGTAGATCAACGAATGCCGGTTGAGGTAGAGATTGCGGGCCGCGAGGCTGATATTGCCGTTGACTTCAAGGTAAGCCGCCAGGGTGTAGACCAACTGCGATTTTTTCGAGCGGTCCGCTGATTCCAGGGCGGCCAGGGTGGTGTCGACGAGCCGCCGCACGCCCGAGTCTCCGGCTAACAGCTTTATCAGCTCGGAAAACGAATCGATGCCGGGCGTCACCCGCGCCGGAACCGACCCGGGCTGCCGCAATCGACCACCATGAGCTTGCGACGTCTGGCCGGATTCCGCCGCATCAAATCCGGTAGCGCGCGTATCCCCCATCGTTCCAACGGTACTACTGTGGGCCGGATTCCTGCCCGGCACGAGGCGCAGCGGGCCAAGGTACCCGGCGCTAGAGGGATGCAAGGAGTTCCGTCACAAGGTCGACCCGGCTGTTCAAACTAGAAACCACGACCTGCTCATCGAGAGCGTGAGCACCGCGTCCGAGCGGCCCTAGCCCGTCGACGCTCGGTATTCCCGATCGCCCGGTGAAATTGGTATCGGCCGCACCCTGGGCCGGCCGGCCAGTGATTTCCTGGCCACATTGACGTCCGGCGCGGGCGACGAGCTCCAACAGGTCATCGTGAGTGCCATCGGCAGACCAGGCTGGCCGATTCGAGAGAATCTGAACGAAAACCTCTGCCCCCGGACGTACCGGAACACAGTCGTGAACCCTGTGCAGCATTTCGAGTTCCACATCGGAGTCCTGAAAACGCAGTCCGATATCAGCGTGCGCGCGGTCGGACACGATATTCGTTCGGGTGCCGCCGCTGATAGTGCCGATATTGCACAGAACACCCGGCACCCCGGTCGTGAGCTCGCGCACCCGAATGAGCTGGTCGACGAGTTCATCGATCGCAGATGTTCCGGCAGTCGCGTCCAGTGCAGCGTGGGCGGCCCGTCCGACCACGCTCACACGTACCCGCGTACTCCCCCACCGTGCGGTCTTGAGTGCACCGTCGGGATGCGGCGGCTCAAATCCCAGCACGGCGCGAGCATTCCCCGTTGCCTGCTCGATGATGTCGCGGGCGCTCGGGGAACCGATCTCCTCGTCCGCGACGATCACGACGACGATGGGACGATGAGCCCGAGTGGCGAGTTGCCGCAGGGCCTCTTCAGCCACCACTATCCCGCCCTTCATATCGAAGCAGCCGGGTCCGTAAGCGACTTCGCCCTCCAGGCGCCACGGCATGGTTTCCAGCTGCCCGATCGGCCAGACCGTGTCAACGTGCAGCAGGAGCACCACTGATTGCTCGTGCTCCCGCCCCGTGCTCCCGGCCAGGCGACACACAACGTGCGCGCCGAATTCGTGTTCGTGCCAGGTCGCGACGGCTCCCAGGCCCTGCAGCCTCGCGGCGATGCGGTCGGTGAGACGCCGAAGGGCCACAGGGTCTCCGGTCGGCGTCTCTAACTCGACGTACTCCTGCACCCGTCCCACCAGCACCATTCCCGCCTCCGGATTAGTCGCAGTTTTCTTTTTGAAATTCATACATAGCAAACGTATCTTCTGTAGATTGAGAACACAAGCTTCATGAAAATAGGGGTATTCGTGGCAAACAGCTTTGAGATGCGTGTAACAAGTTCAGATTCTGATCTATCAATGGCGAGGCAGACCGACGAGATCGTTCCGCTCGACACTCTGCGTCTTCAAGAGCAGGCGGCAGCCCTGTACCGATTAGTGTTTGCCTACTCGGCGCCGTCCCATGCGATCAGCCCCCGATTGCTCAGAGGACTGCTCGCCAATGGCGGGTCAGCACACGGCGCGCTCGATGCAACCGGGCAGCTCGTTGGATTCTGCTACGGCTATACCGGGCTCGATCACGGAACGATCTATCACTACTCCCAGGCCACCGCCATCGCACCCTCCGCTCAGGGACACGGCCTCGGCCGCCGACTCAAACTGGCCCAGGCAACCGCCGCCCGGGCGACCGGTGCGACCACGATGCGATGGGCGTTCGATCCGGCCTTGGCCAGAAACGCTCATTTCAACCTCACGACACTTGCGGCGTGCGGTCGCTGGTTCTATCCCGACTATTACGGCGAACCCGAGTCAGACCGAATGATTGTGGAATGGCAGATTGATGACGATCCGGCGGCACTCCCGGCCGCGCGATCCGTCGCCCGGGCGCACCAGCTGAGATCACATGGACCGGCCATCGAACAGCTTCAGTACGGCCATCGCGAGGACTTCAGCTGGGTGCATCTGCCAGGCGCCGTTCCGACCGATCGGCCGGAACGACTGCGCGTGCGGGCCGTCATAGCGGATGTCTGCGCGCGAGCGCTCGCGCTCGGCCAGGTCGCGGTCGACTGCACGCGCCTTCCCGCTGGAATCGGCCCCGCCGTACTACTCTTCGAAACGGATTCCGAATGACCGCGATGCAGCGCGTCGTTGAGGCGCGCCTGCAGCGGGTGCGACTCCCGCTCGTGCACGAATTCGAAACCAGTTCCCACCGAAAAACGCAACTTGAGCATATTTTGATTCGGTTGCGCAGCGCCGACGGCAGCGTTGCCTGGGGTGAAATTGCCTCTCCCTCCGACCCCTTCTTCGCTGCGGAGACCGTCGACACCTGTTGGCTGGCCGCCGAACACTACCTCGTACCGGCACTACTCGCCTGCGAGTGGGAGACACCCGCGCAAGCCGCGTTCAGCTGGGCTGGTGTTCGCGGAAACAACTTCGCCAAGGCCGGAGTCGACGCCGCTGTCTGGGCGCTTCACGCGCAGATTTCGGGCAGTTCGCTCGCCTCTGCGCTGGGGGGTACCCGCACTGAATCATCCGCAGGGGTGTCGCTCGGAATTGAGCGCACCATTGAGACTCTGATCGGCCAAGTGGAGCATCACCTCGCCGCCGGATACTCGCGGATCAAACTCAAGATTCGCCCGGGGTGGGACACCGTTCCTGTCGCTGCCGTGCGCGCAGCATTTCCTACTCTCATCCTGCAGGTCGACGCAAACGGCGCCTATTCGGAGTCGGCGGAGAACATCACGGCGCTGTGCGCCCTGGACCGCTACGACCTCGCCATGATCGAGCAACCGTTCGCGCCCAGGGACTTTTTGGCCCATGCCCGGCTGCAGCGCCTGATTTCCACCGCCCTGTGCCTCGACGAATCCATCGAGACCGTCGACGATCTGCTGACGGCTGTTCAACTGGATGCCGCTCGAATTGTCAACATCAAGGTGTCTCGCATGGGAGGGCTCACGCCGGCCCGCGACGCGCACGACGCCGCAGTGCTAGCTGGTCTCCCCGTCTGGTGCGGGGGAATGCACGAATTCGGCGTGGGGCGCGCCGCGAACTTGGCTTTGTGCAGTCTGCCGGGATTTTCCCTACCCTCTGACGTCTCCGGTTCAGACAAGTACTACGCCCAGGACGTTCTGACGGTACCGATCATCGCTCGCCAGGGCGTCGTCGACGTACCGCAGGGCCTCGGCCTCGGCGTCCACGTCGACGAGGAGTTTGTGAGTGCCCACACGAGCAAGGAGGTCACCCTGCACTCCAGGGGCTGACCTCCGCCGGGCCGTTAGTCGAGCACGCCGGTCACGAGCAACGTTTGGATCCTCGCGGGGATCGTTGGGGTGACCAGAATCTCGCAGCGCAGCCGGCCCCTGGCCGCAGGCAGGAACCAGACACGATGGGCCGGCGTCTCTCCGGTGGCCGTGCTGGTCTGCGGACGCGCGTCGGCCTGAAGCCCCCCGACGCGGTCGATCTCAGATTGAATGCCGATGGCCCGCTCGTCGAGCGGCAGATCGAGAGCGGCATTTTCAGCGAAGATCTCGTTGGCCAGCGCGTTCCTCCACGAACGCACGAGCTCGGTCGCCTGTGCCTGCAATTTTCGGGTGTCCGGCCACGCCTCGTGCGCCACCATACGGCGGTCAGCACGCTCGACCGCGAGTTCCAGTGCGGCAGTGGCGGGTTTCTTGCTGCCGGAATAGGTTGCATTCTCAAACGAGACGATGCCCAGGGCTGCGGCCTGGTTCCAGCGCATGTGCGCGCTGAATCCTGGGTAGCCGCCGGAATGAAAAGCGGTGATGCCCCCGCTCGCATGTTCTTGCACGAACAGACCAAAACCATAGCCGTAGCTGCCCCCCTGCTCGCCTCCACCGGGGATTGCCCGCTGAATCTGCTGCATCTCACGTCGGCTCGAGGCGGCGAGGGGCCCCGGCTCAGCGCCGTCGGACCGCAACGCGCTGCCCAGCCAGCGGGCCCAGCGGGCCAGATCGGTGCCGGTCGAAAAAATGCCGCCGATCGGCGAGAAGGCACCCGGTCCGGAGAACGGCAATTCAACCCAGTTCTCGCCACGGCGACGATGACCCGAGGCCAACCGAGCGAGACTCACCACGGTCGACTCGAAACCGGTGGAGGCCAGCTGCAGCGGTTGAATCAATTCCGTCGTGACCACGTCGATGTACGTTCGGCCGGTGACTGTTTCGATGACTCGACCGAGCAGGGCATAGCCAAGATTCGAATATTCGAAACGTGTGCCCGGCACGCTGGCCAGGTGCACCGACGCCGCTAGCAGGTCCAGCTGTTTCCGGCTAATGGACTCCTGGCGGTCAGCCCAAGGGTCGTCCGTGGCTAATCCGCCCGACATCGTCATGAGCATGCGCACGGTCGGGGTGGCGGTTTCCTCGCCGTGAGACTGTGCGTGAAATGACGGAACGAAGTCGGTTATCGGTGCGTCCAGATGCAGGAGCCCCCGGTCGCGTAGCAACAGGAGCGTCGCAGCCGTGAAACTCTTGGTGCACGACGCGATTCGAAACGCGCTGTCGCACGTTGGCGCCGCGCCACCCGGGCGAACGTGCCCAAAACCACCGTCGCCCTCAATCCCGTCGACCCCGAACAGGGCGAAGTAGGCGCCCGGCGCATGCGCATCCCGGATCCGAGTGGAGTACAGGGTCGAAATCTCCTGAAGGAGCACATCGTCGCGCGGCCACAGCTGGGTCATAGGGCCTTTCCAAACCGTTCCCTCACCATTCCCAGGCGGGTTTGGCACGCATACGTATCGTATATTTCCAGCTTTCGGCACAAATCTGTGCCTCATGAAGCCGTAATGCCAAAGATACCCCCACTAGGCTCGTCCCGTGACCGATCTAAACGCGAATCCTGCCGCCCGCCTCCCCACCGCCGTCGACGCAATCGCTGAGGCGTGGGTTGACGTGCAACTCGAATTGTTCCCGGAATTCCAGGTGCATCTCGGCCGGGGCGGCCGGGGCGGGGAGTTCACCGACTATTCGCCCGACGGTGCCGAGCAGATCGTCGACGCAACAAAATCCGCGCTGGCCAGCATCCGCTCGGCCGCACCGGTCGATGACGTCGACTGGGTCACCCAGCTGGATCTCTCCCGGGAACTCCAACTGGCCATCGACGAACACGACGATGGCTTCGGAGAACGCAACCTGAATGTGATCGTCTCTCCTCCCCAGGAGATGCGCGAGGTCTTCGACCTGTCTCCGACCGACACCGAGGCGGACTGGGAGACAATTGCCCGGCGCCTGCACAATTTGCCCGCTGCCATGAACGGCTACATCCAGCGCCTACGGAGCGGCATCGCATCGGGCAATGTTCCCGCGCTCCGCCAGGTGCGGGAGCTGATCGGCCAGGCCGGAAGGCAGGCCTCACCCACCGGTTTCTTCGCCCGGTACGCCCAGCGTCCCGTGGCGGCAACCGCGGAGCTGGGCTCCGCCCTGCTTCGCGACATCGAAGCCGGCTCCCGAGAATGTGCCGGCGCGTATGCGAACCTCGCCACATTCTTAGCCGACGAACTCGCGCCACACGCCCCCCGGCGCGATGCGGTCGGCCGAGACCGTTACGCACTTGCCTCGCGCCATTTTCTCGGTGCCACTGTCGATCTCGACGAAACCTACGAATGGGGCCTCGACGAGTTGGCCCGCACAGTCGTCGAACAAGAGCGGGTCGCGCAGCAGATCAGTCCCGGCGCGACCATTAGCGAAGCCGTCGCGCTCCTCGACGGCGACGACGGGCGCAAGCTTCACGGCACCCAAGCCCTCAAAGAGTGGATGCAGCTCAACAGCGATCACGCCGTCACGGAGTTGTCGAAGAGTCATTTCGACATCCCCGACGAGGTCAAGCGCCTCGAATGCCTCATCGCACCCACCCAGGAGGGAGGAATGTACTATACCGGTCCGTCCGATGACTTCTCCCGACCCGGCCGGATGTGGTGGAGTGTGCCGGAAGGCATCACAGAATTCAGCACCTGGCGAGAGCTCACCACCGTTTTTCACGAGGGAATTCCCGGCCATCACCTGCAAATTGGCTTGGCGACCCACAACAAGGCCACGCTCAACACCTGGCGCCGGAACGCTGGCACCTCCGGTCACTGCGAGGGCTGGGGCCTGTACGCCGAACGTCTCATGGAGCAGCTCGGATTTCTCGAAGATCCGGCCGATCGTTTCGGCATGCTGGACGCCCAGCGGATGCGAGCCGCCCGGGTTGTGCTCGACATCGGGGTGCACCTGCAGAAACCGCGCCCGGATGGTGCGGGCCGGTGGGACTTCGACTATGCCCTCGAATTTCTGCGACAGAACGTCACCATGAGTGAACCTGCCCTGCGCTTCGAGGTGAATCGTTACTTCGGCTGGCCGGGGCAGGCGCCGTCATACAAAGTTGGGCAACGAATCTGGGAACAAGCGCGGGATGACCAGCAAAAGAGGCAGGGTGCAGACTTTAATATCAAGGCCTTTCACACCCGAGCGCTTAGCCTCGGAGGTGTCGGACTGGACACTCTCACCTCGGCATTGCGGCGCTGATCGTAGCGGTGGAAACTGCCTGATTTCCACCAACTTGTCTATACGCTCTGGCATCGTGTTTGCGTTAGCGTCGTGAGTACTGAGTTTACGTAACGTAAACAGAAACAAAGCGACACACACGTACTAGCGGTTCCCGGGGGGAGGACGACATGCAGGTTCAATCGACTCAGCACGACGTTCTGACGTACTACGCGCACTGGCTCGACTATCGTCGCTGGTACCTACGCGTTCCTGGCCTGCAGGCAGCCGTCTGGCACGCCGACGGCATTCACCTGAGCGTCGCGCTCGGCCTGGCCAGCACGGACCCGGCACGGCAGATGTCCGACACCGATGTCTTTAGGGTGGCCTCGCACTCGAAGACTTTCACCGCCACCGCCGTGCTGCAACTGGTCGAGTGCAAACTTCTGCGTCTGGATGACACGGCCGGCGGCTGGGTGCCTTACCTTGCCGGTGGCCCACTGGCTTCGGTCACGGTGCGCGAGCTGCTGTCCCATTCCAGCGGTCTTTTCCGCGACGGGTCCAACAACGACTGCTGGGATGCCCTGGGAAGCTTCCCGACGCTTGTCGAGCTGCAGGCCGTGCTCACCCATGCCGAGGCGCCGACCCTGCACCGCAACGAACGCTTCAAGTACTCCAACGTAGGGTTCGCCCTGCTCGGGCTCATCGTGGCAGCGGCATCCGCTGTTCCGTTCAACGACTACGTGCGCGATCACATTATCGCCGACCTCGGATTGGCGCATACCGGCCCAGAATTGGATCGCTCAGACCAACGCCCTCGAGTCACCGGGTACGGCAGTCTCAGCAGCTCCCAGCTGCGCACAGCGGTCGAGCCCCTGGATACCGACGCATTCTCCCCGGCCGCGGGGGTGTTCTCGACCGCGACAGATCTGGTCACGTACTTCAGTGCGCAGTTCATCGGCTCAGGCCGCCTGCTCACCGACGAGTCCAAACGGCTCATGCAACAGCCGAGCGGTCTCCCCCAGACCGACGGCGGTCAGTATGGGTTGGGAATGGGCAACTATCGGGTCGGAGGTCGAACCGTGCGCGGTCACGGAGGTGGCTTCCCTGGCCAGATAACCAGTTCCCTGTTCGACGACGAGGCCGGGATTGCCGTATCCGTGTTGACCAACACCATCGACGCTCCCGCATTCAGCCTCAGCTCCGGACTCTTCCGCCTTACGGACCTGCGCGAGACAACGGCATCCGCTCCACCGGTGGCGAACTTCCTGGACGGGCCCGGCCGATTTGCCAACCAGTGGGGCGTGACCGATGTCGTTCCGCTGGGAAACAGCATCTTCCTTCTCGACCCCACCGAGTCGAACCCGGCCGAGTGCGCCATTCGCCTGGAACCCACCGACCGGGCGACCGAAATGCGCATTGTCGAGGACGGTGGCAGCAGCAAAATCGGCGAATTGGTTCAGTTCAACCTGGATTCAACCGGCCAGACGGCATCCATCGTCATTGCCGGCAGCCAGAGTTTTCGACTCCGCCATGCGGCCAGCACGCCCGGTACCAGCGCACCATCGATCGAATCCTCGCCGCCGCCAAACAGTCAACCCTAAACGTGTCCGTCACCAGAGATTCCAGCTCCAGCTGAAAGGACCAGACAGTCAGCTTCACAGCGCACGCGCCTTAGCCCGTTACAACGATGGAGAAGTCATGCGGTACCTCAAACAGTTTGTCGCCATATCAGCGTCCCTCGTACTACTCGGTCAGGGAACGGTCGCCACTGCGGCCACCGTTTCCCCCGAAGCCGTTATGCGGGTGAACCTCTCGGGAACCATCGATTCCCTGAACCCGTTCACCGCGAGCAACCAGGCCGCACTGAATGTGCTCACCCTGCAGTATGAATCGCTGGCACGATCAGGGCCAGACGGCACCAACGTGCCCGACCTGGCCTCAGATTGGACCGTTGACGACACGGTCTGGACCTACCACCTCCAGCCAGATCTGAAATGGTCCGACGGAGAACCCCTCACCTCGAAAGACGTCATCTGGACCTTGAACGAGATTCTGACCAATCCCGCACTGGCCACCCAGAACGGCAGCTTCGTTGACAGCATCGACACGGTCTCGGCGCCAGACGCCGACACGGTCGAAATCGTCACGATGACCGCCCAGGCAACGAACCCCGCAGCCGGTCTCATGATCGTTCCGGAACATATCTGGAGCGACATTGCCGAGCCAGACACCTACGAGAACACCGATTCTCCCGTTGGGTCGGGACCGTATGTGCTTGAGTCGTACGAGCGCGGCGGCGCGGCCATCATGAAGGCCAACCCCGAGTTTTGGCGCGGCGCACCCGCCCTGGACGGCGTGCATTTCATCGTTTACAAGAACACGGATGCCGCCATTCAGGCTCTCCGCACCGGTGAACTCGACCTCGTCGGCGGCATGACAACCGCCCAGTACGATTCCCTGGAAGGCGTTGACGGCATCACCCAGAACGAAGCACTGTCAACCAACTATTCCAACCTATCCGTCAACTCGGGCGCAGCCGACAGCAGCGGCAACCCCATCGGTAACGGCTCGGTGACCCTTCAAGACCCCATTGTGCGCCAGGCCATGCGCCAGGCCATCGACCAGCAGATGCTCGTCGATCGGGTGCTGGGCGGACACGGCTCGATCGGTGCGGGAATCATCCCGCCCGGACGCCCCAACTGGTACTGGGACGACTCCTCGGTCGTCGATCCGTATTCGCCGGACGAAGCCAACGCCTCACTGGATGCGGCCGGCTACACCATGGGTGCAGACGGCATCCGCCTCGGAAAAGACGGAAACCCGATCCAGATCCGCATGTCCTACAACGCGGCCAGCACGGCGAACAGCCAAAGCGCTGAGTTTCTGCAGTCCTGGTTCAAGGGAATCGGAATCGGCATCATTCCGCAGCCCACCGACTGGGACCAGATGTCGAAGGACCTTGCCGAAGGCACCTACGACACTTTCATCAACGGTTGGGGCGTAGGAATCGACCCCGATTACATGCTGTCGATCAACCTCTGCTCGGCTCGACCGGCCACAGCGGGCGCGGACAGCCCCGCCGGCGAGAAATGGTGCGATCCGGAGTTCGACCGCCTCTACCTCGAGCAGCACTCCGAGACCGATGAGGAGAAGCGCAAGGTGCTCGTTGACCAGGCAATTGAACTGCAATACACCGCTGCAGTAGCCATCATCCTGTACTACCCGAATCCTCTGCAGGCGTATCGCTCCGATCACGTCACTAACCTCACCCCGTATGCCGGCGACATTGACTACTACTGGGCTTATGCCGATGCCGAACCCGTGGCCTCAGTCGACGATAAGGCGGACAGCCCGGCACGGCTGCTGCCGGTTGGAATCGGCGGTGGCGTCCTCGTCGCTGCACTGGCGATATTCCTGATCGTGCGCCGTCGAAAGACCGCTGCCGACCGCGAATAGTGGTGTGTACTGAGGTGGTCTGCTCGCTTCTTAGTCATTAAGAGCGAGCAGACCACCGATCGTTTTATCCGCGTAGTTGTATCCGCGTTCAACAGTCGAGGTGCGTCATGTCGTCGATCAAGCCCAGTGAATCAGCTGCCGAAACGGTGGTCAAGGAAGACTCCGAGGTTCGCCCCAGCAACAGCTTCTGGAGCTATCTTGGGCGCAAAACCGGTGGCGCATCGATCAGCCTCATCATGGTCGTCCTGCTCGGATTCTTCGCCTTTCGGGTACTGCCGGGGGATCCGGTCACCAGCCTGACCAAGGGCAAGCAGGTCACCGCAACGCAATTGGCCAACCTCAGGGAGATCTACGGACTCGACGAACCGCTCTGGACGCAGTTCGGCCTATACCTGTCGAATCTGGTGACCGGGAATCTGGGTACGTCATATACCTTTCGCGCCCCGGTAGCGACCCTGATCGCGGAGCACCTCTATCCGACTCTGCTGCTCACCTCGGTCGCGGCAGCCCTGTCAATATCGCTCGGGCTGTGGGTCGGTCAACGATCAATCGCGAAGCGCGGCGGCTGGTTCGATCGCGCGAGCACGGCCGTGGCCCTGACCCTTTGGTCTGTGCCGACATTTTGGCTTGGTCTGCTTCTGCTGATGCTCCTCGGCGGTGGCTTGCAGTTGTTTCCGGTCGGCGGGATGGTGACAGCCGGCGCAAACTACACCGGCCTCGCCTATGTCTGGGACGTAACCCGACACCTTGCCCTCCCCGTCACGACCATGGTCGCGGTCACGTACGCCCAATACATGCTCGTACTTCGCGCGTCGTTGATCGACGAGATGTCGGCCGACTATCTCGTGACCGCTCGGGCGAAGGGGCTGCGCGACGATCTCGTGCGTCGGCGCCATGCCGTTCCCAATGCGCTGCTGCCCACGGTCACCCTCGTTTTCATGCACATCGGCGGCCTGATCGGCGGGGCCGTCACCGTCGAGACCGTTTTCTCCTGGCCGGGGTTGGGCTATCTCACTTTTCAAGCCCTCACCGGCCCTGACCTGCCGCTGCTGCAGGGAACGTTTGTGGTCTTCTCGGTGATCGTCATCATCATGAACCTCGCGGCCGACCTCATCTACCGCGCACTGGACCCTCGGGTGCGTCTGTCATGACAACAGTGGAAAGCGACACCGTGACGCAGTTATCTGCCCCCCGCCCGCCGAGTCTTCGAACCACCACCCGGGCGCGCAGGAGTGAACGCTTCGTCGACGGCTGGCATTCTTTTCGCCAGAGTAAGAGCGGCGTGGCCGGTCTCGCCTTTCTCCTGCTCGTGGTTCTCGGTGCGTGTTTCGCTCCCTGGCTCGCCCACGAATCTCTCCTCGATGTGACCCTGGTCGACAACGACCTGAACGAGCCGCCCAGCTGGGAGAACCCGTTGGGAACCGATCCCCTCGGTCGATCCGTCCTGGTCATGCTGCTGTGGGGTTCACGAATCTCGCTGCTGGTCGGCGTCGCGGCGACCATCATGTGCATGTTCCTCGGCACCCTCATCGGTATTTTGGCCGGCCACTTCACCGGCTGGCGCTCCGCAATCGTCATGCGTTTTATCGACTTCTTTCTGGTGTTGCCGTCGTTGGTTCTGGCCATCGTGCTCTCCACCGTGCTGCAGCGCGGCATGTGGACCATCATCATCGCCCTCGGGGTGACCTCCTGGGCCGGCACTGCTCGCCTCGTTCGCGCGCAGACGCTCACCATCGAGGCCCGGTCGTACATCGAACGTTCGATCGCGCTCGGCGCCAGCCATCGCCATATCATCAGCCGTCACGTCCTGCCGGGAGTCATGCCCTTCATCATGGCCAGTACCACTCTCACGGTGGGCTCGGCGATCATTGCGGAGTCAACCCTGTCTTTTCTGGGGCTCGGTGATCCCAGTCAGGTGTCCTGGGGATCGATGCTCAAACTCTCCCTGGACTCGGGTGCGGCCACCGCCGGATACTGGTGGTTTGTGCTTCCGCCCGGACTAGCAATCGTGGCCGTCGTTCTGGCGTTCACTCTCGTCGGCCGCACCATCGAGACCATGATCAACCCGACATTGCGAGCCCGCTGATGCCTTCCGTGACCTTTGACGACGTCAGCGTCGTCTATTCCTCTCAGACCGATACCGGCCGCGGAAAAATTGCGGCTGTTCGCGGCGTTTCCTTCACTCTTCCGGAGCGCGGAACCCTCGGCATCGCCGGGGAATCCGGATCGGGAAAGTCGACCCTGGCTATGTCAGTACTGCGGCTGCTTCCCCGTAATGCCACGGTCAGCGGTCGAATCCTGCTGGATGACCGCAACGTTCTCGAGCTGAGTTGGGGCGCTTTGCGCACGGTGCGCTGGGGTGAGGCCTCGGTGGTCTTTCAAGGTGCGATGCATTCCCTGAATCCTGTTCAGCGAGTCGGAAAACAGATCCTCGAGGCTCTCGAACTGCACGCGAAGAATGGATACGCTACCGCGACCGCGCGGCAGGCACGAATGCTCGAGCTGTTGGGCCTGGTCGACCTCCCCGGAGCTAAAGCGGAACAGTACCCGCACCAGCTTTCGGGTGGGCAACGCCAGCGTGTAATGATCGCGATGGCGTTAGCCTGCGACCCCGAACTGATCATCGCTGACGAACCGACAACGGCACTCGACGTCATTGTTCAAGCTCAGGTTCTCGAGGTGCTGGCCAATCTGGTTCGCGAGCGGGGTCTTTCACTCCTCATGATCAGTCACGACCTGTCAGTTCTGGGCAGCGTTTGCGACCAGATCGGGGTGATGTACCACGGTGAGCTGGTCGAAATCGGGCCGAGCGCCGACATCATCGCGAACCCCAAACACCCGCACACCCAGGCCCTGGCTGCCGCGTTTCCCACGATCGGCGATCCGGCCAGCAGGTTTCTGCCGGTCTCGAGCAAGGGCACCGGTGCCATGCCGATCGTGGACACTGCCGGCAGCGGAGGCACCGACGCTCCTGCCGGTGCGGTCATGCTGGCCGCACGCCAGGTGTCCGTGGCCTTCCACACCAGTTCCGGTGTTCTGAAAGCCGTCGATGATGTCGATCTGGAGTGTCGCGAAGGCGAGATTGTGGCACTGGTCGGCCAATCCGGTTCCGGCAAGACCACACTCGTGCGCACCCTCCTTGGATTGCAGCAACCGAGTCGTGGGGAGGTGCTGTTTCGTGGGCAGCCGTTGGTGCGAACGACGAAGGGTTTGAAGGCCTACCGGCGCCTCGTTCAGCTGATTCCCCAGGATCCATCCGGTGCCCTGAACCCGAAACATTCGGTCTACGATTCGGTGGCGGAAGGCATCCGCATTCACCGTTTGCCTGGCGATGAGCGTGAACGGGTCGCGCGGGCTCTCACCGCCGCTGAGCTGACTCCACCGGAGGAATTCTTTCGCGCCATTCCGCAGGAACTTTCGGGTGGCCAGTGCCAACGCGTGGTGATTGCCGGTGCCCTTGCGCTGGGACCGAGCTTTCTCGTGGCCGACGAGCCCGTGGCCTCGCTGGACGCGTCGGTACGGGGAGAGATTCTCGCGCTGCTTCTGCGGCTGCGGCGCGAACTGGGGCTCGGCGCCTTGATCATCACCCATGATCTGGGCCTCGCCTGGAACATCGCCGACCGCGTGATGGTCATGCACGAGGGGCGAATCGTGGAATCCGGCGCAGTCGAAGACGTGCTGCTGAACCCACAACACGCCTATACCCGCAGGCTGCTGGAGGCCGTGCCGTCCACTGCCGGCAACGCCCGGAAGACTCCAGGGGAGGCACGCCTGAGCCCACCAGGCTGGGGCTAATTCCCGTTGGCTACGCGGACGGTATCCCCCGTGCCGCGAATGTGCCCGTTTATCCACTCCAATCGGACACTTTTTGCGCTCTCGCGGGTCGGATACCATAGGAGAATGGCAGATTCAACGTTCGACATCGTCAGCAAGGTCGACCCGATGGAGGTCGACAACGCCCTCAACCAGGCGCATAAAGAAGTCGCGCAGCGCTACGACTTCAAGAACGTGGGGGCCTCGATCGCGATGAGTGGCGAGAAGGTGCTCATGAAGGCGAACACCGAGGAGCGTGTCAAGGCGATCCTCGAGGTGTTCGAGGCCAAGCTGATCAAGCGCGGCATCTCGCTGCGCAGCCTCGACGCCGGCGAGCCGTTCGCCTCCGGCAAGGAGTATCGCATCGAGACGACCATGAAGGCCGGCATCGACCAGGAAAACGCGAAGAAGATCAGCAAGATCATTCGCGACGAGGGCCCCAAGGGCGTCAAGAGCCAGATTCAGGGCGACGAGCTACGGGTCAGTTCGAAGAGCCGCGATGACCTACAGGCCGTCATGACCCTGCTCAAGGGCAAAGACCTCGACGTGGCCCTGCAGTTCACGAACTTCCGTTAGCCGCCCGCCCGATCCGCCAAGGGCACTTCCTCGGGCCACCGGCCCACCTTATGAACCGGGGCCCGGTCTATAGACTGGGCCCACGTTCGGGGCCCGGGCCCCGACCGCAAGTGACGACACGCGCGAACGCCCGTTGGGACTACTCGGCTCGGGAGACGGTCACCATCTCGTCGCGGTCGACGACCTTGATGCGGGTGCGGCCGACGGCCTCGCCGAGGGCGAGCTCGTGCTGGTCGAGGTTGTGCCAGCCGTCGAGGCCGGTGTAGCGAACGCCGCGCGCATCGAGCAGCTCCACGATGGTCTCCTCCGACGGTGACTCCGGGCGCCACCAGTTGCCGAGGTCGTTGATCAGGTGCTTGATGGTTTCCATTGCGTCGCTCTTGGTGTGGCCGATCAATCCCACCGGGCCGCGCTTGATCCAGCCGGTCGCGTAGACGCCGTACATCTGCTGGTTGAACAATCCGCCGGTGCCCGCTGACGGATCGCGGCGCAGCACCTGGCCTTCACGGTTCGGAATGACGCCGCGCTTCTTGTCGAACGGCACGTCGGGCAGTTCCGACCCGAAGTAACCGACCGCCCGGTACACGGCCTGAACCGGGATCTCACGAATCTCGCCGGTGCCGACGACGCCGCCGGCGGCGTCCGTTGTGGTGCGTTCCCAACGAAAAGCGCCGACCCGGCCGGTACCGTCGTCGACGATCTCGACCGGCTTGGCGAAGAAATGCAGGTGCAAGCGACGGCTGGCGGTTCCGGTCTCGCGGGCGCGCCAGGTGTTCAGTGTCTTGTCGATCACGAAGACCTGCTTGTTGCTCGCGACGGCGGCCTGAGCGGCCTCATCGTACTCGAAGTCTTCGTCGTAGACGATCATGTCCACGTCGTTCAGCTCGCCCACTTCGCGCAATTCCAAGGGCGTGAATTTGACGGATGTCGGCCCGCGGCGTCCAAAAATGTGCACGTCGGTCACCGGTGACGCTTTCAACCCGTCATACACGTTTCCGGGAATCTCGGTTGAAAGCAGGTCGTCGGCATGCTTGATGAGCATGCGGGACACGTCGAGCGCCACGTTGCCGTTACCGATCACGGCGATCTCGCGCGCCTCGAGCGGCCAGGTGCGCGGCACGTCGGGGTGTCCGTCGAACCAGCTCACGAAGTCGGCGGCACCGTACGAGCCGTTCAGGGACGCGCCCGGAATGTTCAGGTCGGCGTCCTTGCCGGCGCCGGTCGCGAAGATGACCGCGTTGTAGTGCTTCTTGAGGTCATCGAGGGTGACGTCCACCCCGAACCGTACGTTGCCGAAGACGCGAATGTCGCCGCTGTCCAGCACGCCGCGAAGCGCGGTGATGATGCCCTTGATGCGGGGGTGGTCGGGGGCGACGCCGTAGCGCACCAGGCCGTACGGCGCCGGAAGGTGGTCGAACAGGTCGATTGAGACCTCAAAATTGCGCTCGGCCTTGAGCAGAATATCGGCGGCGTAAATGCCGGCCGGTCCGGCACCGACGATGGCCAGTCTCAATTTGGTCACGGAAGATTTCCTTACTGCGCGAGCAGTCGGGGCAAGCCCCAACACGCTCTAGCTGGAGCGCTCGACGATGGAATCGGCGAATCGGGTGAGGGCTTTCTTGACCGAACCTTTCGGCAGCGGTTCCAGGGCGGCGACCGCGTCGCGGGCCCAGCCGTGGGCTTCGGCGAGGGTTTCGGCGGTGACGGCGTTCTCCCGCAACGCGGTGATCGCCGTATCGGCGGCCTCCCCCTGCTCAGCATCGGCCGACATGACGTCCCGTTCCAATCGCAACAGCAGATCAGCGGATGCCCCATCGCTCACGGCGCGTTCCCGCAACCGAAGCAGCGGAAGCGTCACCACGCCGGCCCGGAGGTCCGTTCCCGGAACCTTGCCGGTCTCCTGGGGCTGCGGCGACAGGTCGAGCACGTCGTCGATCAGCTGGAACGCCACGCCGATCTTCTCGCCGAAGTCGACGACGGGCTGCTCGAACTCGGCCGGGGCGTTGGAAAACACCACACCGCCCTGGGCTGCCGCAGCAATGAGCGAACCGGTTTTGCCGGCCAGCACCTGAATATAGTGTTCGACCGGGTCTTCACCGGGGCGCGGGCCGACCGTCTCCTGAAACTGGCCAAGCACGAGGCGCTCGAAGGTGGTCGCCTGCAGCTTGATGGCTCGTTCGCCGAGGCGGGCCATCAGCTGGCTGGCGCGGGCGAACAGCAGATCGCCGGTCAGGATGGCAACCGAGTTACCCCAGACGGTTTGCGCGCTCGGCACACCGCGGCGCTTGTCGGCGTCGTCCATCACGTCGTCGTGATAGAGCGAGGCAAGGTGGGTCAGTTCGATGGCGGTAGCCGCCGTAATCACATCCGGCACGACCCCCTCGCCGAGGTGGGCGGTGAGCAGCGCGAGCATGGGACGCACCCGCTTGCCGCCGGCGTTGAGCAGGTAGCGGCTCGTGACGGTGGCGATTTCGTTGGCGTAGACCAGTTCGGCAAGCAGTGCCGCTTCGACCTTTTCGATGCCGGCATCGATGTTTGCGGCCAGGCCACGGTCGGCGGAAGTCGAGAAAATACGATCGCCAAGGCCCGCCTGGCTGGTCACCGACGCGCTGCGTCGAATCACGGGGGCTCTGGATTTCACGTAAGTCAGCCTATCGAGTTGATCGGCTTGGTTCCGCGGTGCAGCGCCACGATGCCGAGCGTGAGATTGCGGTACGCGACGGCGGAGTATCCGGCCGAGCGCAGCCATCCGCTGAGCACCGGCTGAGTCGGCCACGCCGCGATGGACTCGCCGAGATAGTCATAGGCTTCGGCATTCGACGAGGCGAGCCGCACGACCCGCGGCATGACGTGGTTGAGATAGGCGAAGTAGCTCTGGCGCACGAGCGAAAGCGGCGGGGTAGAAAACTCGCAGATGACGACGCGACCGCCGGGCTTGGTCACCCGGTAGAACTCGGCGAGGGCCTTTTTCGGTTCGACCACATTGCGTAGTCCGAACGAGATGGTGACGGCATCGAACTCGTTGTTATTAAAGGGCAACGCTGTGGCGTCGGCCTGTACGAACTCGATGTTCGGGTTGTGCGCGTGGCGATTTTTGCCAACCTCGATCATGCCGGCCGAGAAATCGGCGGCGACGACGTGGGCGCCGCTGTGGGCGAGGGCGGCGCTGGAAGTTCCGGTGCCGGCGGCGATGTCAAGAATGCGCTCGCCCGCCCGGGGGTTGACGGCCTTCGTCGTGGCGAGGCGCCAAAGCGGCGCGTTGCCGACCGACAGCAGCGCGTTCGTGCGGTCATAGTGGGCGGCGACCTCGTCGAACATGGCAGCCACCTGCGCGGGCCGTTTGTTCAGGTCTGCTCTATTCACCCCATCATTCTAGGATGCCAAAGCCCGCCGAAACTGCACGGTTGCCGGGGGCAGATTCGCGTAGGCCGAGTGGCGCGGGCGTAGGCTACAGAAGTGAATGTGCAGGCCTTGACGGTCGAAACCTCCCCGATAGCCGATATCCGCCAACTGATTCTGCTGCTCGACGGTCGTGCGCCCCTGCTCTGGATGCGCCGCAACCAGGGTCTGGCCGGCATCGGCTGCGCCCTGCGGCTCGAATTCTCCGGACCCACCCGCATGACGGATGCCGCGGCCGCGTGGAAACAGGTCGCCCGGTTGGCCACCGTGACCGACCCGCTCGGTCGCACCGGAACCGGGTTGCTCGCGTTCGGCGCCTTCGCCTTCGATGAGTCGTCGGCCCAGACCAGCGTGCTGATCGTGCCCGAGATCATCGTTGGCCGTGAAGATGGCCAGTGCTGGGTGACGCGCATCTGGGCGACCGGCGAAACCGCCCCGGAGCACGGGGTGGCGCAGAACCCGCTCACACTGCATCCGCTCGGCGACGAGTATCGCATCGCCTTGCTGCCGGGAGCGCTGCCTCCGGAGGGTTTTCGCGCCGCGGTCAGCTCGGGCATTGAGCGCATCCGGGCGCAGCAAATCAACAAGGTCGTGCTCGCCCGCGACCTGGTCGGGCGGGTACCGGCCGAATCCGACCTGCGCCGCGCCATCACCAAACTCGCCCTGGGCTACCCGGACTGCTGGACCTACGCCGTCGACGGCCTCATCGGCTCGAGCCCGGAGACCCTCATTCGCGCCGATCACGGTTCGGTCAACGCCCGCGTGCTGGCCGGCACGATCTCGCGCGGAGCAGATGCTGAAGACGACCGCGAGGCCGCGCTCAACCTCGCAACCTCCTCGAAAGACGGCGACGAGCACGAGTTCGCCGTGCAGAGCGTGCTTAAGTCGCTGCGCCCGCACACGTCGGTGCTCGCGACGAGCGAGATTCCGTTCACGGTGAAGTTGCCGAACCTGTGGCACCTTGCGACCGATCTCGAGGGCACCCTGAGCGATGGGTCAACGTCGCTCGACCTGATCGCGGCATTGCACCCGACTGCCGCAGTTGCCGGAACCCCCACCGACCAGGCGTTAGATCTCATTCGCGAGCTTGAGCCCTTCGACCGTGGCCGCTATGCCGGGCCGGTCGGCTGGGTCGGCGCCGACGGCGACGGTGAGTGGGCGATCGCCCTGCGCTGCGCCCAGGTCGCACCCGAAGGCGGCATCACCGCCTATGCAGGCTGCGGCATCGTGCTGGACTCCGATCCGGAGCGTGAGCTCGCCGAAACGAAGATGAAGTTTCGCCCCATCGTCGAAGCCTTCGGCTGAACTTCGCGGCTACTTCCAGCGCCAGGAATCGATGGCGGCAGCGATGATTTCCTCTCCGTTGTCTTCGGGAATGACGAAGGAGATCAAGAAGAACTGCACCGGCTCCCCAGCTGATTGGTAGATGTCCGGGGCGAAGACGGTGAGAAACGCCTTGGTGCGGGTGTTCTCGGCGGTGCTGATCATCCGAGTGAGGTTCGCGTCGACGCCGTCGAGGGTTACGGCCTCTTTCAGGCTCGTGACCTCGCCGGCCTGAGGAAAGTAGCTCTGGTTCAGAAACTCGACCATGTCGTTGAGGCTGCCGCCGGGAACCCATTCGTCAGTGCTGGCCACCGCCACCGGTTCCACCAGTACGCTGCCGAGGATGCTGCCCACGCCGGTCTTGTGGATGACACCGTCAGCGTCACGTTCACCCCAGAGTTCCAGGGTGGTGATGCAGCCATCCGTTTTCTCAGCGGATTGGTTATTGAGGTAATCGCCGGGCCCGTTGAAGGAATAGCAGGGCGTGATGACGGGCTGGGCATCGGTGAGCACAGCCGTGCCGATACCCGAATTCACCAGAGCGACCACGATCACAATGGTCACGAGCACGTTGGCCAGCACGGCCAAGGATGAGCCGATCAGACCCGCGAGCCCGAACGATTTGCCGCCCGGCCGGCGCATCGCCAGAATGCCGAGGATGATCCCGGCGACACCCAGCAACAGTCCCACAATCGGAATCCAGCCGATGACGAAGGCGCTGATGCCCACGATGAGGGCCGCGACAACGATGCCGCCGCGACGTGTCGGCGGGTTCGACACGGGTGCCGGTCCCGGGGCGTATTCGGGGAGGCCGCCCGTCTGCGGTGGTCCCTGGGGCGAATCGGTCATCTGAGCCTCCCGGCATCCGTGTGACTTAAACGGTACCAATCCGCCCGCCCAAGCATCTGCTCCCCACATATCTGTGGATAACTCACGCCCACGACTCGCGAGAGCGGAGAAATTGTTACTTCACGGGTGCTGAAGCAACCGTTTACCCGCTCTCGCGAGCTGGGACCGGGGGTCGGCTAGCGGACTAGCGGAACCTCGAGGATCGTGGGACGAGTAGGGGCACCGGTCAGGGCGCGCTCTAGGTCGGCTCGGGTCGCGGCGATCTCGTAGTCCCAGCCGTACGCGGCGGCAAGCGCCTTTAAGTCCACTCTGCGCGGGGTGTAGAGCACGCGCTCCATCGCCTCGGCCGGAGCCGTCGCGGCCACTTCGAGGCCGTCGAAGATGCTGCCACCACCATCGACGCCGACGATGACCTGCAGCCGGGGCTCAGCTTCGCCCGGGGCGAGCAGCAGCGATCCGACGTCGTGCAGAAAGGTGAGGTCGCCCATCAGAACCCGAGTCACGCCGACCGAGCGCGGCTCCGGTTCGGCCTGACTGGCCAAGGCCACACCGAGCGCGGTGGCAATGGTGCCATCGATGCCGGCCAGCCCGCGGTTTGCCAGCACGGTGATCTTCTTGCCTGGCACGCGCTTATCGGCCTCACGAATGAGCCGGGAAGCGCCGAACACGAGCCGGTCGTGCGGCCAGGATGCCCGCCACACCGCGTCCACGAGCCGCGCCCGGGTGAGCGGCGCGCGCAACACGGCCAGTTCGGCCCGGGTGATCCCCCGCTTGTCGATCGGCGCTCGTTCTGCGCCGGCCGCCGCTTCAGCGAGGGCGCGGCTGGTCATGACCCACCGGCCCAGCCACGCCCGGCCGGCCGGCGTGCGCGCGGCCGCAGCGCACGCGGCATCCGCTCCGACCGAGCGGGTGAAGGCGCGTGCAGCGCAGCCCGGGTTGTACCATTCGAGGCCGGTCGGGGCTACGACGATGGTCTCGACGCCGTCGCGGGAGATCAGGGCCGGAATCTCCCGGCTGAGGGTGGGGTGCCCGAAGACGATCACCCGTTCCACCTCGCCGCCGAGATCGACAGCGGCCAGCAGCTCGCGGTAGTGCACGATGAGGTTCGGCCCGAACCGGGCGCCACTGGAGACTTCGGCCAGCAGCGGCCAGCCGCCGGCGTGCGCCAGCTCTTCGGCCGCGGGACCGGCGCCGTCGCCGGCCACAACGACCGTGCGTGGCCCAGCGGCGAGCAGCATGGCCGGCCCGTCCGGCAGCGCGGCGGGCCCAGCGGCCGGCCCCGCGGGAATCACCGACAGGTCGGCCGGCAGAGCCGCCGACAGCGGCTCGCGAAAGGCGAGGTTGAGTTGGGCGGGGCCGGGAGCGGTGCTGAGAACGCCGGTGGAGGCATCCATTGCCTGCCGTGCGAGGGCCACGGCGATGCCAGCCTCATCGGGCTCGCCCACCGGGGCCGGAACGTCGAGGCACAACCGGGTGGCAACCCCGAACAGGCCAGACTGCACGGTGGTCTGGTTTGAGCGGATGCCGCGCAGCTCGGCCGGGCGGTCGGCTGTCAGCAAAATCATCGGCATTCCGGCATGGTGCGCTTCGAGTACGGCCGGGTGCAGGTTGGCGACGGCGGTTCCCGAGGTCACCACGACGAGGGCGGGCAGACCGGTTTCGAGGGCGAGGCCGACGCTGAGAAATCCAGCGCTGCGTTCGTCGGTACGCACGTGCAAACGGATGCTGCCAGCCCGTTCTAGCCCGGCCGCAGCCAGGGCGAGGGCCTGCGAGCGGGCGCCGGGGCACAGCACGAGATCGCGCACGCCGAGCCGAACGAATTCGTTCAGAAGGGCGATGCTGAAATCGGTCGCCGGGCTGCTGGGGTTGCGGGTAGCCCGCTCAGGCATCCCGACGGCCAGGCTGTTCGCCCTCGCCCGGTTCGTTCTTCTTCGTTGGGTCAACGCCTGCCGTACCAGCGGTGCCACCCTTGCCCGGTGTGGGGTCGTTTTTGTCGAGGTCGGCGAGGTCCTGCTCCATGCGGCGGATGCGTTCCTGCTGGTCTCTCTCGTTGAACGGGCGGTTCTCGCCGCTGTCCGTCTTCAGCCCACCACCATTAAGACCACGCAAAAAATCCAAGTCGTCATCCGGGGCAACAGAACGAAAGGACCGCGTGGTCGGGGTGGCGCGGCCGTGGCCGACGAGCAGCCAGAGCAGTGGGCCGATCAGCGGCACCAACACGATGACGAAAATCCACACCCAGCGCGGCAATCCGCGAATGCGTTTACGGTCGAACACGGCACAGTCCACAAGGGTGTAGACGGTGAGGATGACGAGGGCCAGTCCTAGTCCGATCAAGAGCTTGGGCATAACTTCATTGTAAGCCGTTTGGCCGTGAGAGACATGTGCGCCTACTCAGCCGCGGCATTCTAAGCTGGATCTATGAAATCCGTGGCTCCCTGGCTGTACTTCTCCGTATTGCGCGTCTTAATGTTTGCCGTTCCACTGGCTATTCTGCTGTCGCTGGGATTCTGGCCGTGGGCATCCGCTGTGATCGCCGCCTTGGTCGGGCTGTGCCTGTCGTATCTGCTGCTGGGCAAGTCCCGCGAGAGCGTTGCGCGCGACCTCTACCAGGCGCGGCACCCCGACAAGGAACCGGTGAACCCGGATTCCGAGATCGAGGACTCGGCACTGAACGCCGCTGAGCAGCAGGCCGACACCATGCAGGCCCCCTCAGAACGCGAAAGCAAGTCCCAGTAGCAGCCCGTAGGCCAGCGCCGCGAGGCTCGTCAGCTTAAGGGCGAGGATGAGTTCTTTTGCCGAGGTCGCGGTGATCGTGATGAGGCAGGCCGGCAGTGCCAGCAACAACACGAAGAACGTGAAAATTCCGAGCGGGTAGACCAGGCTAAACAGACCGGCGATCACGAACGGCAGCAGCAGAAAGATGCAAAACACGACCCGGGAGGCCGTGCTGCCGATGCGGACCGCGAGGGTGCGCTTGCCGGCGGCCTTGTCGGGCACAATGTCGCGCAGGTTGTTGACCATCAATACGGCGCAGGCGATCAGCCCCATTGCCACGCCGCCGAGCACGCTCTCGGTGGTGAAATCCCCAACCTGCACGTAGGTCGTACCGGCGGTCGCCACCAGGCCGAAGAACACGAACACGAACAGTTCGCCAAGGCCGAGATAGCCATAGGGCTTTTTGCCACCGGTGTAGAACCACGCAGCGGCGAGGGCGACAACGCCCACCAGTAGCAGCCACCAGTACTGGGTCAGAATGACGAGGGTCAGGCCGCCCACGGCCGCGAGGCCGAAGAAGACGAGCGCAACGCGCAGCACGGTGCGCGGGTTGGCGACACCGCCGCCGGTGAGCCGGGCGGGCCCAACGCGAAAGGCATCCGTGCCGCGAATACCGTCGGAGTAGTCGTTGGCGTAGTTGACGCCGATCTGCAGAAAGAGTGCCACGGCGAGCGCGAGGAGCGCACGCACGGGGTGATAGACGCCCGGGCCGCTCGCGACGATGGCGGCGCCGGTGCCCAGAAGCACGGGAGCGATGGCGAGCGGCAGGGTGCGCAGGCGGGCGCCGGAGATCCAGTCGGATGCCGTGGCCGGCTTGACCCTGGCCGGCCCCTTGCGGGGCGGGCCGTTTTTATAGGCCGGGTGGCCGGATTTGCCGCTGCCCTGGACCTCACCGGCCTTTTTAGCGCCAATTTCAGCGCCGGCCAGCGTCGCTTGGGGGTTCAATCGTTGTTGTTTGGGCCTGACCGGCCGAGCTCCTTGTGCCACGCCCCCATGCTACTGGCCAGTAAGACGTCACGCTGGCAGCTGCGCGGCCAGCGCCCTGCGGTCAGGCTTGCCCGAGGCCAGCAGCGGAATCTCCGCCACCCGCACGATGCGCGCTGGCCTGGCCGCACGCCCCAGCGCCGCCACAACGGATGCCGCCACAACGGCATCACCCGCAGCCTCGCCCACCACCACCACCACCACCGGAACCTGGCCCCACACCTCGTCGTCGCCACCGATGACGACGGCCTGCTCGAACCCCGAACACGACCGCACGATGCGTTCGACGGCATCCAGGGACACCTTCTCCCCGCCGGAAACGATCACGTTGTCGGCTCGGCCGAGCACCCTGACGCGTCCGTCGACGATGTCGCCGAGGTCGCCGGTGCGATACCAGCGCACGCCGTGCTCCACCACAAAGCGCTCACTGGTGCGCACGTCGTCATCGAGGTAACCGTCGGCGAGCACCGAGCCCGACAGCTCGAGCTGCCCACCCACGACCCGCACGAGGGTGTCGCCGATCGGCACACCGTTGTAGATACAACCGCCGGCAGTCTCCGACGATCCGTAGGTGCGCACGACCCGCACGTCAAGCTCGGCCGCCCGCGCAATGAGATCGGGACGAATCGCCTGCCCGCCAACCAGAATCGCCGTGAAGCGACGCAGCACGGCCAACAGGGCCGGGTCATCCGCTGCGTCGAGCAGGCGCGCCAGCTGCACCGGAACCAGCGCGGTGTAGCGCAGCGGCTCGGTCATGGTCTCGGCCAGCCGCCGAAATTGCTGCGGATCGAAGTGGCCAGGGGGCAGCACGAGCGGGCTGGTTTCGGCCGCGATCGAACGCACGAGCACCTGAACCCCGGCGATGTAGTGCACGGGCAGGGCGAGCAGCCATTGACCGGCTCCGCCGAGGACGACGGCAGAGGCCGCGGCGCCGGCGAGCAGGGCATTGGTGGCGAGCATGACACGTTTGGGCGCGCCGGTCGATCCTGAGGTCTCGATGACGACGGCGACTCGCCTCGGCACGTCGCTGAGAATCGCTGCGGCGCTGCCCACCGGCACCGGCAGCACGGCTGGCCCGTTGCCAGCGAGCGCAGCACGCAACACGGCCAGGAAGTCGAGCGGATGCTCCGGCGCCAGCGCCCGCAGCGCCCTCACGACTGCGCTGTCACGGCCCGGAAGCCCGCTGAGATGGGTTCGGACACCTGTTCGCTCATGCTGTCAGCCTACGCGGCAGGAGCGTCGACTTTTCGAATTATCCAACTCGTAAGATTAGGGGTTGAAAAGGCGAAAAAACCTCAGGTACTGTGGACCGAGCAAGATGTCAACCCCTTGTCATGCACCCCGTTCGGGGGTGTACTAATGACTTGGAAAGTACGGGGAGGTCGCCATGAATAGCACGCACGAAAGCACGAGCAAATGCGGGGGGACAGAACCATGACAACCACCGTTCAGGAATCGCGCACCACCGCGTCACCCCGTCGCACCACGTCCCCGGGTAATTACAACGCCGCCTCGACGGATGCCTTCGGTGATTACCTGCGCCGCATCGGCAAGGGCAGCCTGCTCAACGCTGAGCAGGAAGTCGACCTGGCTCGCCGCATAGAGGTTGGACTGTTCGCCGAGGCGCGGCTACTGCAGGGTGCCGGCACGCGCGACTCGGCCGACGAGCGCGAACTCACCTGGCTGGTGCACGACGGGCGCCGCGCTAAAAACCAGTTCATCGAGGCCAACCTGCGTTTGGTGGTGAGCATTGCCAAGCACTACTCCGGTCGCGGCGTGCCCATCATGGACCTCGTGCAGGACGGCAATATGGGGCTGGTTCGCGCCGTCGAGAAGTACGACTTCATGACCGGGTACAAGTTCTCCACCTACGCCACCTGGTGGATCCGCCAAGCCATCCACCGGGGCATGGCCGACAAGTCGCGCATGATCCGCATTCCGGTGCACACCGCCGAGAAGCTCAACAAGATCAAGCGCATCCGGCGCGACCTGACCAGCGTGCTCGACCGCGACCCTACTGCGCGCGAAATCGGCGAAGCCGCCCAGCTTCCCGTGCGCGACGTGCTCCGGCTGCTGCAATACGACAACGAACCGATCTCCCTGCACACCCCGGTCGGCGATGGCGCCGGCGACATGGCCGAGCTCATCATCGACGATGACCTCCCCCAGCCCGACGAACACGCCACTCTGACCCTGAGGGCCGCTGACATCCGCTATTTTCTCGATACCCTGCCGCCCAGAGAGCGCTCCATTCTGCGAGCACGGTTCGGCCTCGACGGCAACGAACCGCGCACCCTCGACCAGATCGCCCACATTGAGGGAGTCACCCGTGAGCGGGTGCGCCAGATTGAGAAACGCGCGCTGGCGCTGCTGCACGTACCACGGTTGGAGCACTACCTGCGGGACTAGGGCGCCGACCACATCGATTGCACGCGAGCAGGAGCGAGACATGGGAAAGCTGACCTACAACTCGACCCTGACCGCGGACTTCAACGATCGGGTGCTGGCCCACATTCAGGTTGTCATCGGTGCCAAGCTGCGCCGCGGAGAATCGTTCTATTTTAGCTGGAGCAACGATCCGCAGTCCGGGGACGCACGCAGCACGATCTGGCTGCACCCCGGCATCCCGATCGCTTACAAATACTTTGGGAGTCGGTCGCCCACGCTGAATCGCGAGTGGATCGAAGCGCTCATGGCCACGGCCAATTCCTCCAGCGGATTGCAGATCGTTCCGGAACCCCGTTCTCTGCCCGAACAATCGAATCTCGTGAAGGATGAACCATGAACCGCATCGACATCGTTTACGGCGGCAAACCGTATTCGCTTGGCGGCCGTTCCATTGAATTAATCCAGGTCGAAATCGACGGCTCCCTGGCCGCAGGACTTCCCTACTGGTTGCGGGTGAACAGTGGTGAAGGCCGCTTTGAAGACGCCTATTTGCTCATCGCGCCCGGCATCGCAGTGGCGATGGTCAACGTGAAGCCGAACGGAGTCGACCATGATCACAACGGCGATGAGCTGTACGAACAGGACTAGCCCGAACGGGTAAAACCCCGCTCTGGCCGTCTATCCAGCCGGAGGCTGACACACTGGAACCATGATGCCCTCACTGGATGCCATGGTCCCCCCCTTGGAAGAGCTTCTCGGTTCCGCGCACGTCGTCTCCCTGAAACTGTTCGACCGGTTTCGTGGGTTGGACAGCCGGGAAGCACTGCTGCTGGAAGGCCCGGAGGGCTGGACCGAGTTCTCGCCGTTCGTCGAGTACGACGACGCCGAGGCCACCAACTGGTTGCGGGCCGCCATCGACTTCGGCTGGCAGAGCACGCCCCACGCGCTGCGCACGAGCATTCCGGTCAACGCTACCGTACCCGCAGTTCCGGCCGAGAAGGTGGCCGAGGTCCTCGCGCGTTTTCCCGGATGCCGTACCGCCAAAGTCAAGGTAGCCAGCCCCGACCAGACCCTCGCGGACGACGTCGCCCGGGTGGCCGAGGTGCGCCGGGTGCTCGGCCCTGAGGGACGTATCCGTATCGATGCGAACGGGCTGTGGAACGTCGACGAAGCCGAACACGCCATCCACGCGCTGAGCGCTTTCGACCTCGAGTACGTCGAGCAGCCCTGCATGACCGTGCCAGAGCTCGCCGAGATCCGCCACCGAACGACCTATCTCAGCGTGCCGATCGCCGCCGATGAGAGTGTGCGCAAGAGCGGCGATCCGCTCGCCGTGGCTAGGGCCGGCGCCGCCGACATTCTGGTGATCAAGGCGCAGCCGCTCAGCGGCATTCGCGCCGCGCTGTCAATCATTGGCCAGACCGGATTGCCCGTCGTGGTGTCCAGCGCCCTCGACACGTCGATCGGGCTGTCGATGGGCGCGCACCTGGCAGCATCCGTTCCGGGACTGTACTTCGACTGCGGCCTTGGCACCGCCTCGCTGCTCGCCGAGGACGTCACGAGCGAGCCACTGCTGCCGGTCAACGGCGCCGTCCCGGTGCGCCGGGTCGTGCCCGATGCCGCGCTGCTGGCGCAGCACGCGGCCAGCCCCGAGCGCCGCGACTGGTGGCTCGGCCGCCTGACTCGCACCCACGCGCTCATCGCCGCCGAGTAACCCCAGGATGCTTTCTGCGAGAGCGGGAAAAACGTTGCTTCAGAGTGGCCGAAGCAACGTTTTTCCCGCTTTCGCGACGGGACCAGCTAGAGGCCCGAGTAGGCGTGCAAGCCCTTGAAGAACACGTTGACGATGCCGAAGTTGAACATGACGGCAGAAAAACCGATGATCGCCAGCCAGGCTGAGCGTGATCCGCGCCAGCCGCGGGTCGCCCGGGCGTGGATGTAGCCGGCGTAGATGACCCAGATAATGAAGGTCCACACTTCCTTGGTGTCCCAGCCCCAGTAACGGCCCCAGGCTTGCTCGGCCCAGATCGAGCCGGCCATGAGGGTGAAGGTCCAGAGGATGAAGCCGATGATGTTGATGCGGTAGGCCAGGTTCTCCAGCGTCGCCGACGACGGCAAGGTGGCCAGAAAACGCAAGCGAAGAGCGGATGCGATCGGCCCGCTCGACGCGGTCGTCGCCTCGGCCACATGGTTCTCGCGCCGGAACTGCAACAGCTGCACGGCCGACAGGGCGAAGCCGAGCGCGAACATGCCCGTAGCCAGCGACGCCACGAAGACGTGAATGACCAGCCAGGCGGACTGCAGCGCCGGCGGCAACGGAGCTACCTCGACGTAGAACTGCAGGGCAGCCACCCCCAGGAGCACGAGCACCAGGCCGGTGACGAAGGTGCCGAGAAAACGCAGGTCGGAGCGGGTCAGTACGATCAGGAACACCGTCATAATGAGCAGCGTGCCCGTCATGGCGAACTCGTACATGTTGGCCCACGGCACCCGATCAGCGGCGAAGCCACGCATGATGGTGGCCGCGAGGTGCAACGCCCAGGCCAGAACGGTGAGAGCGACTCCCACGCGTAGGCTCGACGACCGGCCGTAGGGAAGCGCGGCGTCGTTGTCCATGCGAGCGCTAATGCGCGACAACACGGGCCGTTTCAGCGTGAGTGTGCTGCCGGCGGATGCAGCGGAAACCGCTGACGGAGCGGCATCCGCTTCGACCAGGTCTGCCTCGATCGCACCGACGGCGCTGGAACGGCGGGCCAGGTCGATGGCAAAGGCGATGAAGGCGAGGGCGTAGACAGCCATCGCCGAGTACAGCGCGTAGAGCGAGTACGAGTTGAGCAGTGCGGAGTCAGTCAGATTCACGATGTAAGCCTAAGTCGATTCGGGGGTGGTGACGACGGTTTGGTGGGACTTGAGCAGTTTGAGGTGACGATCGGCCACGGCAGTCACGGCGGCCTCAAGGGCCGGGTCATCGCCGCGGGCGAGGCCGGCGTACTCAATGTGCACGGTGCCGTCGGCGCGGGTCGTTGCCTTCACCCACAGCCGGCGGCGCGGCACGAGCAGTCCGGTGAACAGGCCGAACAAAACGAGCATCGAGAACGATATCAGCCAGATCTGCGTCGGGTCGTGGTGAATGTCGAAGCTCGCAAAACGTGGAACCGACTGGGTGAAATCGCCGGCCGCTGATGCGGCCGGATTGTGATCGACGAAGCTGACGGTGCCGAGGCCATTCGGCAGCTCGACCGATGCGCCCGGCTTCAGCTCGATCGAGGCAACGCCGGTCTTACCGCCGGTCTGCCGGGTCAGGGTATCGGTGACGAGCGAATAGACGGATGTCGGCACGCCGGCATCGAGACCGAGGTCACCGGTATAGACGTTCAGGGTGAGCAGCGGGTATTCCAGGTCGGGGTAGCTGGAGAAGTTCGCGCCGGAAGCCGCCTTGTCCTGGGTGGGATAGAAGAAGCCGATCATACCCAGTTGTTCGGCCAGGCCGTCGGGGACTTTCACGATGCCCAGCGACGTAAGGTTGGCGTCCTGCGGCAGGAACGGCACCGAGTCGGAAAACACGACGGTTCCGTCGGGGGCGGTGACCTGAATGGTCGGTGCGTACCCGTTGCCAAGCAGGTAAATGCTCGTACCGTTGGTGCGCAGCGGTCCGTTGACCTTGACGACGCCGGGCTCGGGCGCCGCGCCCTTGGGCGTGACCGTGACGTCGGCGGTGAAGTCGATCGGCTGGCCGTAGGCCTGCAGGTTCTGCTGTTCGTAGGAGACCGAGAAGTCATCCAGGCTCAGCGTGTACGGGTCGAGCGTGGTGTCGTCGAAGAATCGTCCCGGGTTGAAGGAGTCGTAGGCGAGCAGGGTGTTCACGAAGGTCTGGCCTTCAACGAGCACGCGCTGGCCGCTGAAGCCGTAGCCACCGCCGAAGCCGACGGTCACGAGAATGCCCACGAGCGCAGCGTGAAAGATGAGGTTGCCGGTCTCCCGCAGGTAGCCACGTTCGGCCGAAACGGATGACTCGGTGTCGGAATCAAAGCGGGCGACGCGGTAGCCGCCGGATTTCAAGATGGTGCGGGCGTGCGTGATGGCGGCGCGGGCATCCGTTTGCGCTGGTGCGGCTTGAGTGGTGAATCCGGACAGGCGCCCGAGTCGGGCAGGAGTGGTCGGCGGCTTGGCGCGCAGGGCCTGGAAGTGATGTTTGGTGCGCGGGATGACGCAGCCGATGAGCGAGATGAACAGCAGTAAGTAGATCGACGAGAACCACGCCGAAGTGTAGACGTCGAAGGCCTGCAGCTTGTCGAGCGTCGGCGCGAGGTCGGGGTTGTCGGCGAAGTATTGGGTGACGCCGTTCGGGTCGGAGCTGCGCTGCGGTACGAGCGACCCTGGAATGGAAGCGATGGCCAGCATCAGCAGCAAAAACAGGGCGGTGCGCATGCTCGTGAGCTGGCGCCAGAACCAGCGGAGCCAGCCGGTGAGGCCGAGCTTGGGCTGCACGACACCGGCTTGCGGCGTTTGTGGGCGGGAGTCGTAGTGGTCAGATGGCCGGGACAAAGCTGCCAATCACCCCTTGCAATTCGAGGAGCCAGGTGTTCCAGATGCCGCTCACCATGAGTACTCCGATGACGACGAGCAGAACCCCGCCGAACAGGTTGATGGCACGAATATGCCGTTTCAGGAATGCGACCGATCCGGTGGCCCAGTTGAGGCCGAGGGCGATCAACAGGAACGGAATTCCGAGGCCGAGAGAATAGAACAGCGCGAGCAGGCCGCCTTGCCACGGCGAACCGGTGCCGAGGCTGAGCGAGTTGATGGCGGTGAGGGTGGGGCCGGTGCACGGCGTCCAGCCGACCGCGAAGACCGCGCCGAGCACTGGCGCTCCGGCCAGGCCCATCCTGGGGCGCCAGTTGGTCTTGATGGTGCGCTGCATGGCACCGAACTGGCCGACGAAAACCAGTCCGAGCAGAATGACCACGACGCCGGCGATGCGCGTGATCAGGTCGCGGTAGGAGTTGAGCCAGAACCCGGCGGCGCCGAAGACAACGCCGGTGAGCACGAACACCACGGTGAAGCCGAGCACGAACAGGCCAACGCCGGCCAGGAGCCGGGTGCGGCCGCGTCGGTCGCGCTTGGAGGCGCCGGTACGTCCATCGGTGAAGCCGCCGATATAGGCGAGGTAGCCGGGTACCAGGGGCAGAATGCACGGGGAGGCAAAGGACACCAGCCCGGCGAGCAGTGCGATGGGAATGGCGAAGAGCAGCTGACCGCTGAAGACGATCTCTCCGAAGGGATTGTTCACTCGGTCGTGCCAGTCTCCGCGATCGTGTCCCGAATCAGGGTTTCTAGAATGGACGGCGACGTAACTTGGCCGAGAATGCGCGCAGCGACCCGGCCTTCGGCGTCGAGTACGAGCGTGGTGGGCACCGCGTTCGGCGGAATGCTGCCGCTGAAGGCGAGCTGCATGGCTCCGGTATCGACGTCGAGCACCGAGGGGTAGGTCACGCTGTAGGTCTCGTTGAAGGCGATGGCGTTCGGTGCCTGGTCGCGCACGTTCACGCCGAGAAAGCTCGCGCCCTCGTTCTCGAACTGGGCGTTGAGGCTTTGCAGATCGGATGCCTCGGCGCGGCACGGCGCGCAGCTTGCGTACCAAAAGTTCACGACGAGAACTTCGCCGAGCAAGGCTTCGCTCGTGACCGTTTCGCCCGTCTCGGTCACGCCGGAGAAATCGATGGCCTGGCCGCGGTCGGCGAGGGCGATCTCGGTGACGCTGCCGTCCCCGGCGATGAAACCCTTGCTCGAGCCCTCCCGATACTGGTCCGCGAGCGGGTCAGAGGAGCAACCGGCCAGCAGCAATGCGGCGGCAGCCAGTGCGATCACAGGGAGCAGACGGCGGTTCATACTGCACCCACATCGTTACTCGGGTCAAGAAGAGCCTGCGCGGGGCTGACATAAGCGGTTTCAGCGAAATGGTCACCGTGCCAGGAGAGGGTGGTGATACTCGACAGGTCGCAGCGGCGTTGGCGCGGATCATGGGCGAGGCGCTCGTGCGCGAGAGAGCGGTGCACCATCCAGATCGGCAACTGGTGGCTGACCAGCACGACGTCGCCCTCGTCGACCGAGTTCCAGGCGTCATCGATCGCGGCGAGCATCCGCTCGGAGACGGCGCGGAACGGTTCGCCCCAGCTCGGCTTCAACGGGTTGATCAGGGCCAGCCAGTTGCGCGGGTCGCGCAGCGCGCCACCCTGGCCGCGCATCCGCTTGCCTTCAAAGGCGTTCGTCGGTTCGATGATGCGTTCGTCGGTATCGATGGCCAGAGCGAAAGCTGCGGCGATCGGGGCGGCCGATTCCTGCGCGCGCTGCAGCGGCGAGGCGATGACGCGCACGACAGCGCGGCCGCGTTCGACCAGTTCGTCGGCGGCGGCGGCCGCCATGAGCGCGCCACGCTCGGAGAGCCGGTAGTTCGCCAGTCGTCCGTAGAGCACGCGTTCGGGGTTAAAAACCTCACCGTGACGCACGAGATGCACTTGACTGGCTACCACCCGACCAGTCTACGGAGGCCCCAGCCTAGAAACCGCCGTGAGAGCACCGCTAGGCGTCCACGATGCTGATGCTCCGGGCGAGGTCGTCCACGATCGGAAGCAACTCGGTCAGGAGCGCAATGTTGAAATTGGCGGCGATCATGACCACGTCCAATCCGTTCTTTTGCCACGCATACTGGGCGATCGCGGCAATGTCATGATCGGGCTCCCCCACGTCTGCATAGCGGATGCTGCGCACCCCGTCACCGAGCAGGTCCGACAAGAATGTCGTCACCATGACCGCACTCGTTGCGGCGGGGTCGTGCACCGCCGCGAGGTCGTCGAGGGTCAACTCGGGTGAACTCGTGGGGTACAGCACGCTCACAAAAAAGACAAACTCCGCCGGGTTAGCCAGGTAGACAAAGCGGGACTCGGTCTCCGGTCGGTCGGTCGCGATCGAGTGCAACGATTCATCGATCCAGCGCGCGGTCGGCTGATCGAGGGAATAGGCATCCGTCAACAGACGCGTGATGGTGCCGGCCCAGTCGTCGAGATCGGCGAACTGATTCCAGGGCCACTCCTCGGGAACGTAAAGCCAGAGGTCGCGATCAAAATCCACCCGAATGGTTGCGGTCATGACCACGCCACCGATTCCATCATGACGTCGAAGAGTTCGGTGAGAGCCTCGACGATTGGCGTGAACTCCGCAATCGCCTGCCCAGACACCGTGAGCGCTGCGACCAGAAAAGTACCCGGTGCGCCAGGGACCGGCCACGTGTAGTGCACGGTGCGCACAGCGGCCACCGTTAGTTGATCAGCACGCGGCAGATCAACGAGTTCGCGCACGCAGCGTCCGGCTCGGGTCACGGCAACTGTCGCGTTCAGTTCCCGTGCCTGCATGCGTTCCACGAGCAGGGCGACTGCCGTGTCTGACGGTGCGTTCGTTCGCACCTCGCTCACCACAATGCCCGCTGAGACTGGTACCAGCCACGAAATCGCCAGCGGGAAAATGAGGTCAATCCCGCCGGCCTGGCGCGCTTCGGCCGCGATGGTACGCAGGCCGTCCCCGAGTCGTTTCTTCTGCGGCCCGTAACTGTCATTCGGCAGTCCGGCAAACTGTCGATCGACGAGATTCGTTATGGCCTGCTCCGCCGACTCGCCCACCGGAATCAGCACCCAACCCGGGGGGAGAACCAGGCGGTACGCGCAGCGAGCACGCGGCGCCGCCGCCACTGTTGGCGGGATGACCGATTCAGGCATCCGCTGACGCAGGCTTTCGTGCGCGACGCGTGCGAACCGATGGACCCTCACGCCACGAGCTCGGCACGAGATGCACCCAGCCCAGGATGTCGCGTACGACGAAGAGCACCCATGCCGTCAGGTAGATGAAGAGGGCCAGGGTACCTTCATTGTGAATGCCGGGCGCCCCGAAATATGCGGTACCCAGCGGAATGGAGAAGAGAAAGGCGACGAAGGTGAACCACGCGAACGTCGCACGCCCGGGTTTAGGAAACCGTCGCAGTGACAGTGGGATGGTGAAAATGGAGAGGAACATCAGTCCAATTGCCGGAATGAAGAGCGTCCAGGACTGCGGATTGAACGCCGGATACTCGGCACTCCAGCCGAAAAACCCGCCCTGATCCTCGGTCGGCGTCGAGCCAGTTGCGAGCCCGAGTACAGCGATGACGAGCGCCGGCCCCATACAGACAATGACGAAGAAGACGACGGACCCGAAGAATACGAGGTCTGAGATGCGGTGGGCTTTTTTCTGCCACCCCGGTTTCACCATGACGCTCCCACCCTCCACGTTGCCTGCTCATTCACGTTCTTGTACCAATCGTCCAGGGAGGCACCCGCGTTGAGCACTCCATCTACAGCGTCGGGCATGATGGGGTTGAGTACCTGTGCCGGGAGTCCGAGCTGGTCGAGGGCTAAGTTCGCCCCCTTGAGCGCGGAAGGGATTGCCAGTTCCACGCGCTGGAAACCGATATTGACCTTGGCGAGGCCAACGAGCAGATCATCGCCGGGGCCGCCCGCGCCCGCTCGCGCATTACTCAACACCCGCGACGCCTTGGCGTTGGCGACTCCCTTGGTCGAAAACACTTCCCGGTACCAGCCCACCTTGTTCGAAAGTCCGACCTTACTCGGGAGCACGCCGTTGAAGCTGGCGGACACCGAGCGCAGGGGATTCTTACTGGTCCCCAAATTGGTGAGGTGGGCCACTCTGGTCGTTTTCAAGGCGGCCATCGTGCCCTTGAGCGCCACGCCGGCGATGGCGGCGACACCCAGGCTGGCGAACGTGAGCGCGTCCAGTCCAAACTCGATCCACGAAATTTGTCCGGTGCTGGCGAGCACCAGGCTCAGCAGCGCCGTTGCCCCGGCGATGGCCAGCGCAAATGGGATCAATAACGGAAAGAACAGACTCAGAATGGCGAGGCCCGCCGCCAGGTAACCCAGAATATTCTTGATGGTCGTCAGTACGGCAGCATTTTCAGCGACCCACCCGCTGAAGTCATCCCAGAGGGAGTCATTGAGGCCGTCCTGATCGATTGCGGTCGCGATTTGCTCCGCGGCGACGGCCGCGGCAGCATCGCGCAGTGAAATCGCGTCGTGATAATTCTGCAGGGTGGCGGCGAGTTGGACCGACAGATCGTCAACGACCGACTCGTGCGCGAGGGCTAGTCGCTGGGCATCCACCTGGTCTGCCGGGTCGGTCGCTCCGCGCGCCGCGTCGGAGTAATGGTCGGCCCACGACTGCGCGGTCGCGGCTTCGGACGCCGCGTAATCACGCGCATCGATCGCCTGCCGTGCCATAGTTTGGGCCATTTCCAGGGAATCGGCATAGACGGAAAGCGATGATCCCGCCGTCTCATATCGGCCGCGCAGCCGCTCCAGCCGGCCGGCGACGTCGCCGGACAATTCCACGATTGCCGACACGGCCTCACTCCGGCCCAGTCCATCAGCGGCAATGAGCCGACGCAGTTCATCGGCGGAGTCGCGCACGGCATCCGCTGTCAGCGTGTATTTGGTCGCCGCTGTGCGCACGCCGGTCGGATCGCCCGGAAGCGGGTCGTAGCCGCTCACGAGGCGGGGGTCTCGGTCAGTGCTCGAGCGAGTTCGGAATCCACCGATTCGAATCCGTCCGCCACGGCTTGCCCCATCGTGTGCAGCTGCGTGAGCTGCTCGGTCAGTTCATTGCGTCGATCGTCCCATTTTGACGAGAAATCGTCGATAACGCTCGCCAAGTGCGCGTGACCGACCATGGCCCCCAATTCCGCACTCACGGCGCTCGCATCGCTGAGGCCGCGACGAACGGCGTCAAAATTTTCGGCGAGGCTGCGAACGGCCCCAGTATCGACCTCGAGTCTATTCATGGCACCGTCCCTCCCGGAGCTCACTCTACCGGGCACTCATCGGCGGGGACCCTCGGTGGCTCCGGCTAAACTCGACCTGTGACTTCGCGCGTATTGATCAAGAACCTGTCCGCTCTCGATGACGGCACCGTATCGGTGTCGGGTTGGGTCGACACGGTGCGGGACCAGAAAAAGGTGCAATTCGTCGTGCTGCGCGACGAATCCGGTGCCGTGCAGCTGGTCAACCCGCGCACAACGGATGCCGATGGCCAGGTGGTCGCCGACGAGCCCGCCACGAGCATCTCCGGTCTCGCCCAGGGCACCTTCGTGACGGTCACCGGGCAGCTCAAGCACGACGAGCGGGTCAAGCTCGGCGGCATCGAGATCAAGCTGGCCACGCTCACCGTGGTTTCGGCCGCCATTCCGGAGACGCCGATCGCCGCCGACTCAAGCCTCGACAAGCGCATGGACTGGCGCTTCCTCGACCTGCGTAACCCCAAGCAGAACCTCATCTTCCGCATCCAGACCACGTTCGAGCACGCCCTGCGCACGTACTGGATCGAGCACGACTTCATCGAGCTGCACACCCCCAAGCTCATGGCGAGTGCGAGTGAGTCCCGCGCCGAACTGTTCGAGGTCGGCTACTTTGACACCAAGGCGTACCTCGCGCAGAGCCCACAGTTCTTCAAGCAGATGGCCCAGTCCGCCGGCTTCGGCAAGATCTTCGAGGTGGGCCCGGCATTCCGCGCCGACCCTTCGTTCACGAGCCGCCACGCCACCGAGTTCACCAGTGTCGACTCGGAGATCAGTTGGATCGACAGCCACGACGACGTCATGGCGCTCCACGAAGACCTCATGGTGGCCGGGTTCACGGCCGTCAAGGCCAAGCACGGCGACGAGGTGCTCGCCCTGTTCGACGTTGAAGTGACCGTTCCGAGCACGCCGTTCCCGCGTATCCCGCTGGCCGAAGCCAAGGAGATCGTGAAGAGCCGCGGCTACGAGGTTCCCCGCGACGACGACGACATGGACCCGGAAGGCGAACGCCAGATCGCCGCCTACGTGGCCGAGAAATACGGACACGAGTTCGTGTTCCTCACCGACTACGCCTCAAGCATCCGCCCGTTCTATCACATGCGTCACGAGGGTGACGCGTCGATCACCAAGAGCTACGACCTCATCTTCAACGGCACGGAGATCTCCACCGGCGCCCAGCGCGAGCATCGTATTGAGATTCTCGAAGCGCAGGCAATCGAGAAGGGTCTCGACCCCAAGGAGATCGAGGGCTACCTCGACTTCTTCCGCTACGGCGTGCCGTCGCACGGCGGTTTCGGCATGGGCCTGGCCCGCGTCTTGATGCTCATGCTGCACCAGGCGAGCATTCGCGAGGTCACCTACCTGTTCCGCGGCCCGACCCGCCTCGAGCCCTAGCCGGCCCCGCCTCAGGCCGCCTCGAGCCGTGAGTTCAGGCCACCGAGCCGTGGGCCTCGGCCCGTTTTTGGCGAAAAATGGCCTCAAACTCAGGGCTCGGCGACAGTAGCTGTCTGAAACTCACGGCTCGGCGCCCGCTAGACCTCGAGGTCGACCGCCAGGCGATCGGCTACGACGGTGCGAATGAACGCGCCGACCTTTTTGTGCTCCGGGTGCTTCTGGTAGCGGTCGAGGGCCTCGAGGTCATCGAAGTCGGCGATGAGCGCGACGTCCCAGTTTTCATTACCGGCAACATCCGGCCCAACCGTCAGAGCGCGAATCTCGGGAACGACACCCACCAGGGCCTCCAGGCCGGCCACGATGCCCGCGGCATCATCGGCTTTCTTGCGGGGCGTGAGGGCGGTGAGCTTCCAGCAGACGATGTGGCGAATAGTCATGAGACCTCCAGTAGGGCGGTGCGCAGGCGCACGGGATCGATGCGCCAGTAGTTGTGCACTTTGCCGTTGATGAGGAGCACCGGAATGTCCTCGAGGTAGCGCTCGTGCAGTTCGGCGTCATCGAGAATGGAACGTTCGTCGAACGTGATTGTGGGGGCGCCAGGCTCGTCGGCGAGCTTGGCGACGACACTGCCGACGAGGTCCCGGGCGTCGTCGCAGAGGTGACAACCGGGCTTGCCGATCAGGGTCAGGTGTGCAGTGGCCATTGTTCCAGCCTACGGCGACTTCCACCCCGAGACGACGGTCGTGGCGCACCGAACAGGGGACCGGTCGGTGACAGCAAAAAGCGCCAGTCCCGAAGGGCTAGCGCTTTGCTCGAGGATCGGCCAAGAATTCTTGGTCGGCCTACTTCTTATTACGACGCTGGTGGCGAGTCTTGCGAAGCAGCTTGCGGTGCTTCTTCTTCGCCATACGCTTGCGTCGCTTCTTAATTACAGAACCCACACGGACCTCACAAGTATTGGTTTAGTCGCGGGGCCCGCGACTGACACGAAAACACCATTCTATCGGACAAAACCTGCTCCAACTACTCAGGGGGCGGATCGGGCCCGAACTAACCGTTTCTGCGCCACTTTTTCGCGGTGGCATCTTTGACGACGTGCGACATCTGCGAAGCGTCAGCGAATGCCTTACCGATCGCCGAAGCGAAGGCACGCTGCTCCTCTTTCAGCCCGGCGTCAGCCTCCAGATCGGCGTCCTTGACGGCCTGGTCGAAGTCGACGCTGAGGAACGGGATCAGCCAGTCCTCGATCTCTTCGAGCGGAGAATACTCCAGCCGATAGAAGCGGTGCTGCCCGTCTTCCCGCACGGTGACCAGACCGGCCTCGCGCAAAACCTTGAGGTGCTTGGAGACAGTGGGCTGGCTCAGCCCGAGGTGCCCGACGATGTCGGACACGCTCAGCTCGCCGCGGATGTCCCCGGAAGGACCGCGAATTTCACCCGACGGAACAGCGCGCTCCAAGAGGATGCGCAGAATGTCTCGCCTTGCCGAATCCGCCACCACGGTAAAGATGTCTGCCATAACTTCAGGGTAGTCATTACTGCTGGGTAATCACCACCGCCGCGTAGTACCATTTCAAACTGGCAATAGTCGCAGGTCAATCGGGGGTTCCAGGTGTTGTCTCGAACCGGAACTGAACCATTTTTTCCGCGCCCGCTCTCCATTTTGGTGCGCATCCGCGACGGAGTGGACTCCCTCGCTCACAAATCGCCGTCGCGCTTCGCCATTCTGGTGTTCACCGCGCTCATCATGGTCTTCACGGTGCTGTTCTCACTGCCGATCGCCTCTTTCGATCGCACCATCACGCCGCTGCACGACGCACTGTTCACTGCGGTGTCGGTCATCTGCGTCACCGGCCTCACCACGGTCGACATGGCCACACATTGGTCAGCGTTTGGCAACATTCTCGTATTCATCGGTGTCAATATCGGTGGCATCGGCGTCTTGACGCTCGCGTCGCTGATGGGACTGGTCATCTCCCGGCGGCTCGGGCTGCGCGCCAAACTGATGGCAGCGAGCGACTCCAACCCCTCCCGCATCCACGCCGGCCCAGTCAACGAGGGCCAGACCGTGCGGCTCGGCGAGGTCGGCAGCCTGCTGCTCACCGTTGCAATCAGCGCGTTCGTCATCGAGGTCGGCGTGGCAGCGCTGCTCTTTCCCCGCATGCTGCAGGCCGGTGTATCCCTAGGCGAAGCGGTCTGGCACAGCTTTTACTACGCTGCCATGGCCTTTACCAACACCGGTTTCAACCCAAACCCCGGCGGCCTCAGCCCGTTTGCCGACGACTACTGGTTTCTCGGCGCGCTCATGATCGGCGTGTTTCTCGGCAGCCTCGGTTTTCCGGTGATTTACGCCTTTGCGCGCGGTTGGCGCAAGCCGCGCCGCTGGTCAGTGCACGTCAAGCTCACCCTCGTCACGACCATCGCCCTGATGATCCTCGGAATGATCTTTTACATCATTCTCGAATTCGATAATCCCAAGACTTTCGGGTCGCTCAATGCCGGCGACACCATCTTTCAATCGTTGTTCATGTCGGTGATGACGCGCTCGGGCGGCTTTGCGACCATCGATATCAGCGACCTGCACGGGTCGAGCCTGCTGCTCAGCGACATGCTCATGTTCATCGGTGGCGGGTCCGCGTCAACCGCGGGCGGTATTAAGGTGACAACCCTGGCCATCCTCTTTCTCGCCGCGTTTGCCGAAGCACGCGGCAAGCAGGAGATGGAAGCGTTCGGTCGCCGTATTCCCAGCGACATCCTGCGCCTCTCGGTCAGCGTCGTACTGTGGGGCGCGACCACCGTCGCCGTCGCGAGCATCCTCATTCTTCACATCTCGAAGCAGCCCTTCGACGTCGTGCTGTTCGACGTGATCAGCGCTTTCGCGACCTGCGGCCTGTCGACTGGGCTGACAGCTGACCTGCCGCCTGAGGGCGTCTACGTGATGGCGGCGACGATGTTCATGGGCCGGGTTGGTACAGTGACTCTCGCGGCAGCACTGGCCGCAAGTCACAGCAGGCAACTATTTAAACGCCCGGAAGAGAGACCCATCGTTGGTTGATCGCATCAAACACGACGCCCCCGTGCTCATCATCGGGCTCGGACGGTTCGGCGCGGCCACCGCTGGCCAGCTCGACCGACTGGGCCGCGAAGTACTCGTCGTCGACACGAGCGAAGCGCTCGTGTCGAAGTGGTCTGAGCGGGTGACCCATGCCGTTCAAGCGGATGGCCGCTCCGTCGAGGCCCTGCAACAAATCGGCGCGCAGGACTTCTCGATCGCCGTCTGCGCTGTCGGCTCATCGGTGGAAGCCAGCGTTCTCATCGTGGCCAATCTGGTCGACCTGAAGATTCAGCAGATCTGGGCTAAGGCGATATCTAAGTCGCACGGCAAGATTCTCGAACGCATCGGCGCCAACCACGTCATCTACCCCGAGGCCGAGGCCGGCGAACGGGTCGCCCATCTGGTGTCCGGCCGCATGCTCGACTTCATCGAGTTCGACGACGACTTCGCCCTCGTGAAGATGTACCCGCCGAAGCCCATCCGCGGCCACACCCTCGTCGATTCCGGCGTGCGCCGCAAGTACAACGTGACCGTCGTCGGCGTCAAAAGCCCCGGCAAGCCGTTCACCTACGCGACCCCGGAAACCGTGGTGTCCAACCATGACCTCATCATCGTGTCGGGCGCCGAGGCCGATATCGAGCGGTTCGCCGCGCTCGGTTCCTAGCGCTCCCCCCTATTTGGGGGAGACGACCGGCTAGTCTCCTAATACGGACATTTCTCGCAGCAGCTCACCCGAGGTTGCGCGCTGACGATGTGTGCGCGAACGGAAAGGCTCACCCATGTCACCCGACGTGCCCGCTCTTGCCAACACCCCAGCCGACATTGTCGCCGCTGTTCAGACCGACACGACGGGCGAGGTGACCATCGATGGCTCCCGCCGGCGCGTCACCGGCACCGATGAAGCCGGAGTTCGCGAAGAGATCATCGGCCTCGTGGTCGAGACGGCTCGCAGCCGCGGAAGGTCGGTTCTGCTGCAGGTCAGTGACCAGCAAGGCGACTGGCCGCTCACCGTGCATCCCAACGGGCGGGTTGAGTCGGCCGGACCGGTCGTTGTTGCCAGCCGACCGAAGCCGGCGAACACCGCACCCCTTCCGGTCAGACCCGCACTCGATGAACCGACCCCGTTTGCCACGCTGCTGCAACCACCCGTCGCGGCGCCGGCGAGTGCCCTGTTCGAGTCGTTACTTCTCCCCACAGCGGTGACGCCCGCACCGGATGCCACGCCCCCGTCACCCGCAGCGCCACCCGTTGCGCCCAACCTGGCCGATTTCCTCAGCTCCCGGCCGCCGGCACCAGCCGGACCGGCCGAGCAGGGCTGGCAGGGCGCCGTGCGCCGCCTCAGCGGGGGCCTCGTCTCGCCTACACCGAGTTCCACCGAACGCCAGCAGCGCACCGCCATCGCAGCCGTGCAGCGCAGCCTGAACGGCCCGCGCACGATCGTGGTGCTCAACCCCAAGGGCGGAGCGCACAAGACCACGGCGACACTGCTTATCGCTGCCACGTTCGGCATCTACCGCGGCGGTTACACGCTCGCCTGGGATAACAACGAAACCATGGGCACGCTGGGCGTGCGCGCCCAGGCCGCCCGGCACACCAACACTGCGGTCGACCTGTTACGCGACCTCGACCGGTTCGGCGATGCCCGTTCCCGGGTGGGCGACCTCGATAACTATGTGCGATCGCAGGGCGACGCACAGTTCGATGCGCTCGCCTCCGACCTCGATCCGGCGGGTGCAGCGAGCATCGACGACGACGCCTTTCGCAAACTCCACACGACGCTGAGCCGGTTCTATCGGGTGCTGGTCATTGACACCGGTAATAACATGCGAGCCAGCAACTGGGAGGCTGCGGTCGATACCGCCGACCAGCTGGTGATCGTGTCGACCATTCGGGAGGACACGGGTTACGGTGCGGCCTCACTGATCGACGGTCTGCGGCAGAAGGGTCACGCGGACAAGGTTGCCCAGGCCGTCACAGTGCTCGCGTCGCCGTCGAAAACCGCCGACGAGCAGCTGTCGAAGCGTCTGCACGACCATTTTCGCCAGCTCACCCGCACGGTCGTCGACGTTCCGTACGACGCTTCGCTGGTCGGTGGCGGCCCGCTCAACGTCGACGCCCTGGCGCCACGCACCCGTACAGCGTGGCTGCAGGCGACGGCTGCCATCGCTGAAGGGCTGTAGCGCAGGGCTGCTGGCCAAAATTTCGCTGGCCCAGGCGCAAACAACAGAGAGACCAGAGACCCGGCCGGGCGCGGACCGCTAGAAGGCGGCGAGTTCTTTCGCACGCGCGAGGGCGGCATCCGTTGCGGTGTCGAAGAGTTCCTTCAAGCCGCCCTTTTCGAGCTCCCAGACGGCTCGCTCGGTCGTGCCGGCCGGGCTGGTCACCTGGCGGCGCAGTTCGCTCGGTGACTTGTCGGACACGGCGAGGAGCGCACTCGCGCCGAGGAAGGTTCCGTTAACCATGACGGCGGCCTCTTCGGGCGTGAACCCCTTGGCAATAGCCGTTTCGGTGAGCTGCTCGATCAGGTAGAACACGTAGGCCGGACCGGAACCGCTGATGGTGCTGAGCGCGTCGAGCTTGCTCTCGGGCACGACCAGCACGTCGCCGACGGTCGCGAAGAGGGCGCGCGTGAGTTCGAGGTCGGCATCGCTGGATCGGGTGCCTGCGCTGATACCGGTGACCGCCATTCCGACGACGGCCGGGGTGTTCGGCATGGTGCGTATGACGTGCACGGGTTCGGGCAGGAGCGATTCAAAGGTGTCGATCGTCACGCCGGCCGCGACGCTCAAGACGAGCGTGCCAGGAGCAAGCTCGCGTCTGATCTCAGCGAGCAGGTCGGCGACCATATAGGGCTTGACGGCGATGATGACGATCTGGGCGCCGTCGATGGCCTTGAGGTTGGCGTCGGAGTCGACCTCGGTTGAGTACGCGGTGACGCCCTCGGTATCGGCCAGCTCAGCGGCCTTCGCCGCCGTGCGGTTGGTGACCCGGATGCCACCCGTTACGGTCACACCCGGCTTCAGCAGGCCGGCCAGAATGGCGCGGGCCATGGAACCGGCGCCGAGGAAGGCGATCGTGGGCAGAGTCACGTTCTGGGAAGAAGTCATCCGACCAGTCTACTTTTTGCGGCATCGGACTGGCCAAAAGGGTCGCCCCTGGCGCAGCCTTTGACCGGTGAGCCCGGTTCTAAGATGATTTCATGAGCGCATCCGGCGGAAACAAAGCAATCGTGGCAGCATTCGCGGCCAATCTGGGCATCGCAGTCACCAAATTCGTGGCCTGGGGCTTCTCCGGATCGTCCTCGATGCTCGCCGAGGGGGTGCACTCGGTAGCGGATGCCGGCAACCAGCTGCTCCTGCTGCTCGGCGGTCGCAAGGCGAAGAAGCGGGCCGACCTGGAGCATCCGTTTGGCTATGGCCGGGAACGCTACGTCTACGCCTTCGTGGTGTCGATCATTCTGTTCTCGATCGGCGGGGTGTTCTCGCTCTATGAGGGTTTCGACAAGCTGCAGCACCCGCATCCGCTCGAGAATGCCTGGCTGCCGATTCTGGTGCTCGCCATCGCGATGGTGCTCGAAAGCTTCTCGCTGCGCACGGCGATCAAAGAATCGAACCATGTGCGAGGAAACCAGACCTGGGTACAGTTCGTTCGCCACGCCAAAGCACCCGAGCTGCCCGTCGTGCTGCTCGAAGACGTCGCGGCCCTCACCGGCCTCGCCTTCGCTTTCGTGGGGGTCGGCCTGACCATCCTCACCGAGGATCCGATCTGGGACGCCGTCGGCACGCTCGCCATCGGCGTGCTCCTGGTTTTGGTCGCGATTATTCTCGGTATTGAAACCAAGAGTCTGCTCGTGGGCGAGGGCGCCAGCAAGAAAGACCTCGACGCCATTGAAGCGGCCATTCTGAATGGCCCGGAAACCAAGCGCATCATCCACTTGAAGACGTTCTACCTCGGGCCGGATGAGATCCTGGTCGGTGCCAAGGTGGCCTTCGACGGAGAGCACCGCTTTACCGACGTCGCTGCCGATCTCAATGCCGTCGAAACGCGGATTCGCGCGGCGGTGCCGCTGGCCCGCACGATCTATCTCGAGCCCGACATCTTCTTCGACCCAAACCTGGCCAACCCGCCAACCGACACCTTTGTGATCAAGGGCCTGGAGTAGGCCTCAGCGACCGGAGCGGCGGGCCGGGTCCTCGAAAAACGCCCGCAGGATCTCGCCGCACTCGGTGTCGTTGACACCGGCGAAGACCTCAACTCGATGGTTGAGGCGACGGTCGCGCAACACGTCGTAGACCGAGCCGGCCGCGCCGGCCTTCGCATCCCAGGCGCCGAACACGACGGTGGGCACCCGTGCGGCCAGGATAGCGCCGGCGCACATCACGCAGGGTTCGAGCGTGACGATCAGCGTGCAGTCGGTCAGGTGCCAGTCGCCGGTGTGCGCGGCAGCCTGCCGGATGGCGACGATCTCGGCGTGCAGGGTCGGGTCCTGGCTCAGTTCCCGCTCATTGCGTCCGCGACCGATCACCCGGCCGGCGCTGTCGACGACGACGGCCCCAACCGGCACATCGTCGGAGGCCAGGGCTGCGCGCGCTTCGGTCAGGGCGAGCAGCATCCACTCGGTGTGCTGATCTTGTGCTCGCATGCTGACCTCAAGTCGTGGGGATTGCCTCTAGTAGAATTGAGCCTATGCGAGTCCATGTTGCCGACCACCCGCTCATCACGCACAAGCTCACCGTGCTTCGCGATAAGGACACGTCGTCACCGGTGTTCAGATCGCTCGTTGAGGAGCTCATGACGCTGCTCGCCTACGAGGGCACGCGCGGCGTGCGCGTGGAGGCCGTCACCGTGCAGACTCCCGTTTCCGCCGCCCAGGGCGTGCGCATCAGCGACCCCAAGCCGCTCGTCGTGCCGATTCTGCGCGCCGGCCTCGGCATGCTCGAGGGCATGGTCAAATTGCTGCCGACCGCCGAGGTGGGTTTTCTCGGGATGGCCCGCAACGAAGAAACTCTGCAGCCCACGACCTACGCCGAGCGCCTGCCAGACGATCTGTCGGATCGGCAGTGCTTCGTGCTCGATCCGATGCTGGCCACCGGCGGATCGCTCATTGCCGCCATCAACTTTCTGTTCGACCGCGGCGCGGTCGACGTGACGGCCATCTGCATCCTCGCCGCTCCGGAAGGCCTCGCCGCCGTGGAGAAAGCCCTGGCCGGCCGCGAAGTGACGATCGTGCTGGGTGCCGTGGACGAGAAGCTCAATGAGCAGGGCTACATCGTGCCCGGCCTCGGCGATGCCGGCGACCGCCTGTACGGCCTGGTTTGACCACCTGATCGGCGAGACCCGGCTGGCGCACGCAGGTTCTGCGACCGACAACACGCCAGGCCGGGTTCACATCAATAATCTTTGATTAATTACATTCTGAGCACGGAATATTTCATAAAGTCGTGATTGTGCACGGATTCGCCTAAATGGGCGTTGCCCCGCGAACGTGGTGCGCGTCATGCGGCGACTTACCGCGACGCCAAATTGACACACGGCGTCACATTCCGCTTTACTCGCAGTTATGACAACCAGCGCACGCCCCCTGACCTCCCTCGAGGCCCCCGGGACTGCCGCCATGATGATGGCCGGCACCCCCGCCATCCGCTGTTGCCGAATGTGCCGCTAACCGAGACTTCCCCCTCGCGTCCTCTTCCTGACTGATTTCACTCATCAGGCCGACGCCCCGAGCGCTTGTTTGAAGCGCTCGCCCTCCAGCCCCACGGGCTATCCGGAGCCATCACGAAGCAGCGCTTGCGCGCATCCGTCGAGCTCCCTTCGATCGAACAGTCAAGGACCCTTCATGTCTCTCGCACACATCCACGCCACTCGCCCCACACACTTCAACCGCCCCGACCTGACCCTGGCGCCGCCGGTTGCCGCCCCGCGCATTCGCGCCGTGCCGACCGGCACCGAGGCCCGCGGCTTCGTGCTCTACGTAGGCATCGACGAGGCCAAGGCGGCCGCAGCCGGCACGAGCCTGAACCGCATCGTCGAGGCCCTCAAAGCCCTCGCGTCCGACATCGCTCCGTCTGCCGAGACCTATGCCGCCGTCGCACTGGCACCAGAGGGCGCCGGCGGACGCGACGTGGACGTCGTGCGCCTCGCGCTGCAGGACCCCGCCGCACTCGCTGCGCACCGCGCAGAGCCCGAGGAGCTCGACCGGGCCCGCAGCGGCGTCGTCGTCGATATCTCCCGCAAGCGCGTCATCCTCGACAACGAGACGGCCGCACTGACCTACAAGGAGTTCGAGCTGCTGCAGTATCTCGTACTGCGCGAGGGTCGCACCATCGCCCGTGCCGAGATCATCTCCTCGCTGTGGAACTCCGCCGACGAAGAAGACACCCCGAATGAGCGCACCATCGACGTGCACGTTCGTCGCCTGCGCTCCAAGCTCGGCCGCTACGAAGACATCGTGCGCACGGTGCGCGGTGTCGGCTACCGCTTCGACCGCCACGCGGACGTCGCCATCCGCCAGTCGACCACGCCGAGCCCCGACCTGTTCTAAGCCGGCCTGGCTGGCGCCACCGGACGCTGTACGATGACGCGATTAACGGACTGAGGGCCAGTCGCAAAGGCTACGACTGACCCTCTTCCCTTGCACCAAGAGTGTCCTGCAATCACATTTCACGTCTTCCGCCACAGCAAACGGTTGACGCACCTAAAACATATAACGAATAGGTAACGGGCGCCACCTTTCGTCGACAAAATCATCTGCGAGTTTCATGCCAAGTACCTGATTGTTGCCCGGCCCCGCGGATGCTGGCCCCGCGGCCCGCGCGGTGCCCGCTCCCCGTTGGAGTCTCTATTCTTGGAGAACGACGTGGTAGACGAGGCGAGGAGCCGCAGGTGGTGGATCGAACGGTCGCGGTGGGTGCGTGGGAATCCCTGTTTCGGGCCCAGGTCGCCATCATGCGCAGTCTGGCGGCGAATTTTCCGTCGAAGGAAATCTCCTTCAACGAGTACGACGTCATGTTCAATCTGTCTCGACAGCCGGACCGGCGCATCCGCTTGCGTGATCTCAACCAGCACGTGCTGTTGACCCAGCCGAGCGTGAGCCGCCTCGTGGACCGCCTCGTCTCGCGTGGCTACCTGCACAAGCACACCGACCCGACCGACGGGCGCGGCGCCATCATCGAGCTGACGGATGCCGGGCTCGCCCTGTTTCGGCGGGTGGCCGTTGATCACATGAAGTCCATAGCGCAGCGGATCGGTGAGACGCTCAGCGAAACCGAATTGGAGCAGCTGACCGTGCTGTGCGACAAGCTGCGGATCGATTGCCCCGGCGACGGCGCGGCGAGCCAGCACTAGGCGAACAGTGGGCGATGGAACGAGGACCCTACCCCTCGTCCCACCGAGGCAGTCCCTCGCAGGAATGCCTTCCTCACCGGGCGCCCGAACATTGCCCGGTGAGAAGCTCAGGCGCAAGCACGTATCGGATTTTGGAAATCAAAACGAATACAAACTAGTGAATTTGGCTCACGTCTGCTGATCGTATCCCAGCTTGGGGGTGGAAAGCTTAATCTTGCGTAACCCCACAGCATCCCGTCTACGCTGAAGTATGACTTCCCTCGCCGGTTCCTCCATTCTCGTCGTCGGCGCCACCGGGGGGCTGGGCCGTGAAATCGCGCAGATTCTCAGCGTGGAGGGAGCCCTGCTCACCCTGCACGGACGCACCCCGGAGCGCATCGCCGATCTGGGCATTCCAGCCGCGAGGGTAACTGGCGACCTGCTGGAGCCGAAGACGGCCGCCCAGCTCGTGGCAGTCGCGCTGAACGCGCATGGGCGTCTCGACGGCGTCGTCAACGCGGCCGGAGTCGTGGCGTTCGGGCCAATGGCGGAGGTCTCGGACGACACCATCGATATTCTGATGGCGGTGAATGCCTCGGCACCGATTCGTTTGCTCCGCGCCGCCTATTCCGCCCTGGTCGAATCCTCGAGTGCGCATCGTGATCCGTTCTTCCTCACGCTCAGCGGCGTCGTGAGCGAGAGCCCGACAGCGAACATGGCTGCCTACTCGGCATCCAAGGCCGCACTCGCAGCGTTTGCGAAAGCGGCCGGGCGTGAATTGCGTCGGGACGGCATCCGCTTTCTCGATGCCCGACCCGGCCACACCGAAACAGGACTGGCTACCCGACCGATTCAGGGGTCAGCGCCCCGGCTACCGGAGGGATACAGCCCAGCGGATGTCGCCCGTCGCCTAGTCGACGCAATCATCGCCGGCGAGCGCGACCTGCCGAGCACCGCTTTCGCCGGCTAGCCTTACCAGTGGGTGCGCTCACGCTCCTGAGCGACGACCGCGTCTCGGTCCACAAGACGTCTCAAGCCGGCGAGCGGCTGGGCCATACGATGATTGCCGCGGATGTGCGGCTCCACTCGGTCCAGGAAAGCCCAGTAGCCGGCGGTGAATGGGCAGGCCTGTGGCCCCAGCCGTATTTTGGGATTGAACCGACAGCTGCCGCAAAAATCCGTCATCTTCGCAATGTAGGCGCCACCGGAGGCATACGGCTTCGTCGCGACGATTCCGCCGTCCGCGTGCTGGGACATACCGACGACATTGGCCGGCATAACCCAGGGTGTCCCGTCGACGAAGGCATTGATGAACCAGTCCGACAAAGCGGACGGCTCGTACCCGCGCTGCAACGACCAGTTGCCGAGAATCATCAGCCGCTGAATGTGATGCGCCCACCCGGTGCGGGACACCTCATCCAGCACGTGGCTCAGGCACCGCGCTTCGACGGCGCCACCGTTTAACTCCAAGAAAGCCGGCGGAAGCGGCTCGTGGGCAGCGAGAAAGTTGCTCTGCGCAACGTAATTCTCGCCGAGGTGCCAATACAGGTGCCAGACCCAGTCCCGCCACCCCATGACCTGGCGCACTACCGCTTCAACGCTCGCCAGCGGCACGCCACCGGCGCTATGGGCCGCGACGACCGCGTCGATGACCTCCTGCGGGTGCAGCAGGCCCAGGTTGAGCGGAACGCTCAACCGCGAGTGGGCCATCGTGCTGTCCCCGATCAGCGAGGCGTCCTCGAAGGGCCCGAAGTCTGACAGCCGCGTTTCGATGAAATCATCGAGAGCAGCGAGGGCCTCCACGCGGGTAGCGGCGAACCGGCGCGGGCCATCCTCTCCGATCAGGTGCACGCGGCCGCCCCTGACGAGCTCGTCGAGGTCGCGACGGACTTCATCGTCGATGTCATCCTCCACCGGGGCCCACGGGTCGGGCAAACCGAGACCGACCGCATTTTTCGGGGGAGGCTGACGGTTGTCGTGATCGAAGTTGAAGCGCCCGCCCTCGGGCTCCGGGCCGCGCATGAGTGTGCCGGTGGCTGTGCGCACGTGTCGGTAGAACTGTTCCATCACAAGTCGGGATGCGGGTCGCCCGTCAGCCCAGCTAGCAAAGTCCTGCTCGCTCGTCACGAATCCCCTACTCGGCAGAACGGATGCCCCCAAATCGGCAACCAGGGCGCGCGCTCCCCACGAGGTGGGGTTGATCACCTCCAGTTCGCGACCAGCAAGCACGTCCCGATAATGCTCTGCCCGCAGGAACTCTGCGCGGTCACCCAACTCGCGGGCACGGTGGCGAAGCGCACTCAGAATGAGGTGTGCTTTCGCCCGGTGATAAGTGCGGCGCTCGAGGAGCGCAGATGCTTCAACCAGCACAATCGGCCCACCGTCGTCGTAGTGCGGGCCGAGCTGGTCAGCGAACAGAAAGCGTGGAAGGGGCACGATACCGATTCTACGTAGGTTGCGTCGGCCGGGCCGGATACGCACAAAAAAAGCCCCGTCCGACGTTACGTCGGACGGGGCTGAAGGTGTGCGCCCGAAGGGATTCGAACCCCCAACCTTCTGATCCGTAGTCAGATGCTCTATCCGTTGAGCTACGAGCGCATGTCAATCCCGCGAACTGTAACGCCCGGAGACAACTTGAAAACTATACCAGCTATCGGGCGCTCCCCGTTCCATCAGGCCAGGCAAGGGGCGTCAAAACCGGTCATTCCGCGCCGACGCTCTGCTTTGGTGCAAGAGATTTCTGCGAATGACTCATTCTCTATGGCACTTTTCGGGGAAAAGTGCTTACGCAAGGCCTGGTAAATAGCCACAAAGGGGGGTGTCCAATGAAGGAATCAATATCGCAGCTCCATGGGCACACCCTGCGACTGGCCATTTTTGGCCCGGGCGCCGCCATCGTCTGGGCCGCCCTCACACTGCTTCTCGGCACTCTATCGCCGGCCTCCGCCGACACCGAGGACGCGCCACCCACACTTCTCACCACGGCCGCAAGCACCCTGCTGCCAGCTGCTATCGACCCGACACCAGCCACTCGCCCAGCGCCCGCTCCGGTGGTAGACGTTCCGCGTGGACGGTCGGCCGATCGCACCACAGCGGGCGTTCTCGCCCTGAGCGGCGTCGCGGTCCTTCCGTCAACGCCAACGTTCGACCCCGGGTCCACTCCCGACTGATGGGTCTGCCCTGCCATTTTGCCGGCACCACGCAGACCGAAGCCTTCCCTCTGGGAGCACGCCATCACTCATTTAGGAGCACCACCACCATGAAAACAGTCATCAAAAAGGGCCTGTACTGCGCCCTTCTCGTCGGGGGCCTCTCGCTCATCGGAATCTCCGCGGCCAACGCTGCCGAGGCACCCAACACCACCGGCGCCGACGGAATCGTCTCGGGCGACCAGGTCGTGACCGACTTGGTCGCCCGATCACTCTCACCGGCAACGCCATCTCGGTAATCGGCAACTCGTCGAGCACGGGGTCAGACACCGGCAGTGCAGCTCCGGTAACCCAGCCAGCGGCCGCGAGCGCGAGCCCCACCACTACGGGTGCAAACTCACTGCTCGGCGGCACCCAGGTCGTGCCCGTCGTAACGGCTCCGATGCAGTCGCACGAGGCACGGGCACGGGCAGTTCTTCTCTCGCCGCGCTGCGACTGACGCCGTTGTTCGGGTCAACGCCGGCCGGCTCCACTCTGGCGAGCACGGGAACAACCCCGCTGCCGTTCCTCGCACTGGGCCTCCTGCTCGCCCTGCCCGGACTTGGCCTGTCTGGTCGCGGCCTGATTGGGCGCGGCCTGATTGGGCGCGGCCTGATTGGGCGTGGCGGCGCCACCGCCTAGCCGGCAGCATCCGTTCATAGCCGCCGGGCGCTTCGACCACCAGGTTGAAGTGCCCGGTGGTGGCGCGCTCGCGACACCAAAATCAACCCCTGTCATCGATCCGGGTCGAGTGATTTACTTACCGGATGAACGAGACGAGCCCCGCCGAACGCGAATCCTTTGATTACTCCAGCCTGCGCGCCGTCTTCATCAACTGCACCCTCAAACGCAGCCCCGAGGTCAGCAACACCCAGGGCATTGTCGACCTCAGCGCCCGCATCATGCGGGAGCAGGGCGTGCAGGTCGAGCTGATTCGCGCCATCGACCATGATATTGCCACCGGGGTCTACCCCGACATGACCGACCACGGCTGGCAAACGGATGCCTGGCCGTCTCTGTTCGAGGCGGTTCAGGCCGCCGATATCCTCGTACTGGCCGGTCCAATCTGGCTCGGCGATAACGGCTCGGTGACCAAACGCATCGTGGAACGGCTCTACGCCCACTCGGGCGAATTCAATGAAAAGGGCCAGTACATCTTCTATGGCAAAGTCGGCGGTGCCATCATCACCGGCAACGAAGACGGAGTGAAACACTGTACGTCGAACCTGCTGTACAGCCTGCAACACATCGGCTACTCAATTCCGCCCGCCGCTGACAGCGGCTGGATCGGCGAAATCGGCCCCGGCCCGAGTTATCTCGATGAGGGATCTGGCGGTCCGCAGAACGACTTCACCAACCGCAACACCACCTTCATGAGTTGGAACCTCATGCACCTCGCCTCAATTTTGAAGAAGAACGGCGGCATCCCGGCCTTCGGCAACCTGCGCCAGGACTGGGACCGCGGAGAACGATTCGGGTTTGAACCTAACCCGGAATATCGGTAGCACAGCCTCAGCTTCGCCGGATCGGGGAACCCAGTGGTACTCCAAACAATCTCGACAGAGTCTTCCCGTGTTTGCCCCCACCCGCGCTGAATGCGCTCGACGTGCGCGTCACCGGCGGCGTGGTGCGCGGCATCCGTGAAGGTACTGGCCTGGCGCGGCATCCCCTACGCGGCTCCGCCGATCGGTGGCCGACGGTTTCGCGCTCCGCAGCCCGTCATTGCCTGGCCCGGAGTACGGGACGCCTCCTGCTACGGCGACGTCGCCCAGCAGTCGTACCGCGGCCAGTTCAAGGGTGCCAGCCCGCGCGTGCGCTCCAGCGAGGACTGCCTCACCGTGGGTGCCACGAACTCCAACGAGTGCCGCGAGGGGATTTTGCCGGCGCTGTGACCTCTAGCATGGGGGCATGGTCATCGCCCGCTCCCGCCGTGCGGTGGGTCGCGCCAGCTACCTCGCGATCGCCGCATTTGCCGTCGTGTATCTGGTCGGCGCCGTGTATTGGCCCCGGCCGCTCTGGGTGGTCGGGATCTACCTGGTTGCCAGCCTGATCTGTTTTGCCCTCTACGCGACCGACAAGCGTCGGGCAAGGCTCGGCAGCTGGCGCATCTCGGAACGCACCCTACTGTTCTGGGGCTTCATCGGCGGCTGGCCGGGCGCCATAGTGGCGCAGCAGGTGCTGCGCCACAAAACCCAGAAGAAAAGCTTTCGCGGGGTGTTTTGGGCCACGGTTGCCTCAAACGTCGTGCTCTTCGTTGTCGTCAGTACGCCGATATTCGACCGGCTGGTCGCCCACGCGATCACCGACGTCAGTGTGCTCGGAAACTAATATTCGTTGAACTCCGGGCTGGTCGCCGCGTCGTGCTTGGCCTTGAGAATGGCGAGGTTGATCAGCACGAACGCTTCCAGGCGTTCACCGCGATGTTCGGCGTAGTCAGGCTCGCGCTGGTCGACGGCCAGCTCAATGAGCTTCGACGAGACGGCCGAGCTGACCTCTTCGCTCGCTGACCGCTGCGCACTCGACACGATACGCGCTACCTGGTCGTTGTCATCGGCAACAGCGTCGAGGGCGAGCGTCAACCGCTCGTGCACACGAAATCTCAGGGCGAATTGCTTGAGGTCGTGGCGCTGGTCATCGGTAAAGCTCAGCCGCCACTTCATCGCCGCGAGATCGCGGCCCATTCGGCTGACCCGCCGGGCATACTCCTCGTTCTGCCGCGCCAGCCGATGTAGTTCGCTTCGGGCGTTGTCGGCGTACCGCCCGGAGTCGTAGTCGAAGTGCTCCCGCAGCGCTCCAACGATGATGTCGTTCTTCACGGCCATCCGCACGGCGGACAGTGCGATGAGCAGGCCTTCATCAACCGTGCGCTCGAGGTCGGGCAGCTCGGCGTTCACGTCGGGTTCGCTGACGTGTTCGTGAGCGTCGGCACGACGCCGGGACCGGTTCCAAATGATTGCGCCACCACTTCCTCGTGCAGGTGACCTCCATTTTATCGGTCAACTGGGTGACTGCTGCGCGGGCACCAGGGTGAGAAAAATGGCACCCCTCCGTGGGGCTCGTTGAGCGCGCGACCCGCCGAACTATTTCCCAATCATGAGAAGAAGTCATACCCCGGCCAGTCGTAAACGATTTTGACGTCGACATCTCGGCCGACTACGTCGACGCTGTCGATGCCAACGGGAACTCCCAGCGCCCCGGACAGGGGGAACGTGGCCTGACGAGTCCGAAATTGCGTCCAACTATCTAAGACTTCGCCCCCGACAGTCTGGATTTTTAGCTGCACCGGGCAGCCGTGAGGTGCGGGTCGGGGGAACGTGAATCCGGAGTTGGAGCGCGCGCAGGGCTCGTCGGCACCGCTCGACCGACTCGTCGAGGACCTCCAGCGCCTGCGCAACACGGCGGGCGACGTCTCATACGCCGAGATCGCCGCGCTGATCACCCGCGGGAGTGAGGCGCAAGGGATCACCCCGGCCGCGGCCCGGGGCGCCCGATCGTCGGTCTTCGATGCCTTCCGCACGGGGCGTCGCCGCATCAACGCGGTGCTGGTCGAGGAGATCGTGCTGGCCCTCGGCGAGGATGACGCCGCTGCCGCCCTCTGGCGCAAGCGGTGCCTCGACGCCCGACTCGCCGCGCGGCGTCCGGCCGGCGCGGTCGGCATAGACCGACCGGGTGGGCCTGCCGAGTCGGCCGCCCCGCATCCACCGGTCTCGCTACTGAACGTCGCTGCGCCGATGAATGCTGAAGAGAATGCCCGACTTGCCCGGTTGGCAGGCGCCTGACGGTGCTGCCGGTGATTCGCTTGAAACGTGCGCTCGGCCTCATGCCCAGGTGGTCAGCGCGGCATGCGCGAGATCGTAGTTGCTTTGCAATATCGAGCGTGCCCAGAATCCGGGCGATCTTGTTCGCGTGTGCTGCCTAGATTTCTTTTCTTCGACCCCGTGCGATGAAACAATTCCCAGCCCTTGTGGTTGAAACTCAACGATCACATTATGAATGTGTCGTGTATCGAGGTACGTCGCAATCCGTCCCTTCCCGAGGGATCCCGCAGACGATGCCAAGCAGCCGCCTTCCGTTGTGCGCCGAGGCATCCGCCCTGAGTCATGGGCCATCGAGAATGCCTCAGATCGCCCCGCCGATATCGTCGCGAAGCTCCCCACTTGCAACATCAACCGCGGCGCCCACCGTCGGCGCGAACCGCTCGGGTGAAAACCGGTCACCCAGTCCGACGGCCTGAAGTCGGTCCTTGACCGGTCCCTTCACCTCGGCGAGCACGAGCGTCACCCGCCGAGACGCGAGGTACTCGTCAAGCTCGAGCAATTCATCGATAGCGGTCGTGTCGATATCGGTGATCGGTTCGGCGGCAAGGATGACGGTGTGAATGGGCGTGCCACCGGCCTCCGATTCCCGCTCCGCCCGCCGCAGCACCGAGCGCACGTAATCATCAAAGATGCCGCCGTTGGCAAAGAAGAGCGGGGCGTCGAAACGCACGATGACGATGCCGGGAACACGATCGGCATCCGGATGCCGTGAACGGTCATGGTAACCGCGCACACCCGGAATGCGCCCGAGCTCGGCCCGGTACGGACGCCACGCGCGGATCACGAACGCGACCAGGGACAGACCGATCGCCACGAGAATGCCCTGCAAAACGCCCACCAGAAAAACGCCGAGGAACGCGGCGATCGAGAGCAGGGCATCCGTTTTGTCGATCCGCCACAATCGCGCGACGCCCGAAACGTCGAGCAGGCTGGCTGCGGCCACAATGACCACGGCGCCGAGGGTCGCCGACGGCAGGTACCCGGTTACGCCGGGGGCCACGAGCATGAAGATAACAATGATCAGCGCGCCGACGACAGGCGTCAGCTGGGATCGCGCTCCTGCCTGCTCGGCGACGGGCGTGCGCGAAGTGGAGGCGGAGACCGGAAAGCCGCCGAAGAACCCGCCTCCGATATTAGCGAGTCCGAGACCGGCCATCTCTTGACTGCCGTCCACACTGTCACCGCGGCGCGCCGCGAGCGTGCGGGAGAGCACCCCGGTGTCGGCGAAGGCGATGAGCGCGATGCCCAGCGCCGGTCCGATCAGCGAAACCACGTCGCCCCAGACGAGTCCGCCGAGCGCCGGGGCAGGGAGCCCCTGCGGCATGGCACCGACAATCGGCAGCACGTTCTGCAGGGAGAAGATCGCCGTGACCACAATGGATGCGACGACCGCGATCAGTACGCCAGGGATGCGTCCGCCGAGCAGGAAACGCAACCCAACGATGACGGCGAGGGAGGCAAGGCCGAGCAGCATCGCGCCGACGACGATGCTCCCCGCCGCAGCGCCCTGCACGATGGCGCCAATCCCCTGGATCGGGCCGGGCGCCTCGATGGAGAACCCGAGCAGCTTGGGAATCTGCGAAATGATCACGAGCAAAGCGACGGCGTTGAGGTAACCGACCCGGATCGGCTTGGAGAGCAGGTCGGTGACGAAGCCGAGCCGGAACAGGCCGGCGATGAGCAGGGTGAGGCCGACCATCAGCCCGAGGAGTCCGGCGAGCGCAATCGCTCGCTCAGTGTTGCCGAGCGCCAGCGGCAGGATCGACGCAGCGATGATGGGGGCGAGCGCAGAATCGGGTCCGAGCACGAGGATGCGCGATGGGCCGAAGACGGCGTAGACAAGCAGCGGCACGATCGTCGCGTACAGACCGGTGTACGCGGGCAGCCCGGAGGCCTCCGCGTAGCCCATACCGGCCGGGATCAGCAGGAAGCTGAGCACGATGCCGGCACGCAGGTCGGGCACTAGCCACGCGCGCTGGTAATGCAGGGCGGTGTTCAGCCCCGGTATCAGGCTGTAGGCTACGCCGCGGAATCCGCCGGTTGGCATGCCCTAACGGTAGTCCGGTCCTTGTCTGCTGTCTGGACTTCATCGAGTGTTCCGCTGCCGTCGCGTCGAGCGGATGCTGATTTGCGAATGATTACCCGAACGCGACGACCAGAGCCGGTCTCGCCAGCACGAGGCTCGCCGGCGTCAAGAGCGACCGTCGCTAGGTGCATACTCTGGACGTGAAAAAAAGAGGCCGAAATTTTACAGGTCCGGGTCATGTGCAAGAAAATTTTGCGTGTGCGAACCGCAGTACTACTGCGCCGACCCAACAGTCGTCTGAAGCTGCAAGAGTCGTCGCCCTGCGTGAGTTGGACAATACGTCGCTCGGCCTGAGTCTGGCCGACCGGGCCTGCTCCAGGCGTTCGGCCGAGCCCGCTTCAACGGCTGAATCACAGTGCTCGTGGGTCAGTCAGTGACCAGAGTTGAGCCCGAAGCAACCATTCACCGCTCTCACGACCGGTTAGACGATCGAGGTTGGGACACGCTTGGGCGCGGCCACCGGGTGCGAGCGCTCAAGTGAGGCACCCTCCACATCGACGTTGGGCAGGATGCGCTCCAGCCATTTCGGCAGCCACCACGCCGCGTCACCGAGCAAATGCATCACAGCAGGGATGATCAGCAGCCGCACCACAAACGCGTCGAGCAGTACGCCGCCGGCGAGCCCGAAGCCGATCGACTGGATCATCACCGAGTTCGAGAAGATGAAGCCGGAAAAGACCGAAGCCATGATGAGGGCGGCCGCAATCACCACCGTGCGCCCGGCATGGACCCCGCGCTGCACGGCCAGGCGTGACGAGGCACCGTGAACGTACGATTCCCGCATGCCGCTGACCAGGAACAACTGGTAGTCCATCGCCAGTCCGAACAGCACACCCACGACGAGAATGGGGAGGAAACTCAGGATCGGCCCGGGGTCATGAATGCCGAACACTGCGCCGAGCCAGCCCCACTGGAAGACCGCCGTGATCGCCCCGAAGGATGCGAACAGCGACAAGACGAAGCCCAGGGTCGCGGTGATCGGAACCAGAATGGACCGGAACACGAAGATCAGAATGATCAACGAGAGCCCAACGACAACGAGAAGGTACAGCGGGAGCGCTGCGGCGAGTTTCTCACTCACATCGATGTTTCCGGACGCGTTGCCGGCGACACCGAGAGATACAACACCGTCGAGGTCGATTCCTCGGAGGTCACGTACGAGCTGCTCGGTTGATTCGCTGGTCGGCCCGTCGGCCGGAATAACCTGGAAGGCGAGGAGCAGATCATCGTCGGATGCTCCGATCGGCGCGACCGCGACGACATCATTCTCCGCTCTCAGTGCGGTTCCGATACGCACCTGTTCAGCGCGCAGGTCCTCATCCGTGATGGCTGTCTCGAGATCGGCGACGACGAGCAGCGGGCCGTTCACGCCGGCGCCGAATTTGTCGTCGGCCAGCTTGTACGCGTTGTACGCGCTCGAGCCCAGCGGTTCGGACGAGCCAGCCGGGAGGCCGAGTCGCATCGAGAGCGCGGGGATCGCCACGATCAGCAGCACGACGACACCCACAACCACCGTGACGACGGCGCGCACGGTGTTCATCGGCTTGACCGGAACGCCGGCCGAATTGCTGGCATGACCGACCCGGGCGCGGGCCTTCTTCGTGAGTATCTTCGTACCAGCCAGGCCGAGCAGCGCCGGAGTCAGGGTGATGGCGATCAGAATCGCCGCGAAGACGCAGACGGCACCGACCGTTCCCATGAGCCCGAGAAAGGGAATGCCGGTGAGGTTGAGAGCGAGCAGGGCGATGAGCACCGTGGCGCCCGCGAACACGACAGCGTTGCCGGAGGTGCCGTTCGCCAGTCCGATCGACTCCTGCACGGGCAGGCCACGGCTCAGCTGGGTGCGATGCCGGTTGAGAATGAAGAGCGAGTAGTCGATGCCGACCGCGAGCCCCAACATCACTCCCAGAACCGGGGTGACGGAGAGCATCTCGACGGATCCGGACAGCGCGAGGGAAGCGAGCACACCGACGCCGACGCCGATGAGCGCGTTCAACAAGGGAAGTCCCGCGCCGATCAGGGTGCCCAGCATGACCAACAGCACGATGGCCGCCACGATCACGCCGCCGATCTCTCCCGGGCCGAGAATCTCGGGAATGCTGGAGGCAATGTCGTTGGAGACTTCAGCTCTGACGCCGTCGATCCCGGAGTCGTTCATCTCCGCGACAACGGCTTCCTTCGACTCTGCCGGTACCAGGCTGAGCGAGGTGTCGAACTGCACACTCGCCACGGCGGTCGTCTCGTCGGTCGATACCTGACGGATACCGGCGGCCAGGTCGAGCAGATCCGCTCCCTGTTCGAGCGTGGTGCTCTGGGTAGCGAGTTCTGCGCGGATCGCGTCGAGTGTCGTCTGTTGGGCGGCGATCGCGGCTGCGCCCGCATCAATCTGAGCCTGCTGCGCATCGAGCGTCGGTTGAGCGGATGCGAGCTGACCCGCCGCCTCGGCCTGCGTGCGGCTGGCATCGAGCTGCGCTTGTCCGGCATTGGCCTGCGCCGTGGCCGCATCGATCTGCGCCTGCCCCGCATCGATCTGCTCCGTTCCAGCGGTGATCTTCTGCCGCCCGTCGACGACCTGCTGCGTCTGGTCATCGATCTGGGCTTGGGTATCGAAGGGATTCGTCGCCGATTTCACATCGTGGAGACCGATCGTGCGTGTGAGCAGGTCGCCGATGGCGGTTTTCTGCGCGCCGGTGAAGGCGGAGTCGTCGGTCGTGGTGAACAGGACCGTACCTCGCCCGCCGCTGACTGCCGGAAACTTTGCCGCGAGCTCGTCGCTGACCTTCTGAGTGGCGGTGCCGGGGATACTGACGGACGACGTGAGTGTTCCGCCGAAGGCAGCGAACGCAGCGACGGCGAGGCCGAGAATGACCACCCACGCAATGATGACCACCCACGCTCGGCGGGCGGAGAACCGACCCAGTCGGTAGAGAAGCGATGCCATTATTCTCAGATTCCTTCTTGGGGGTCGGTGGGGGCATAGCCGGTGCGGATGCTACCGATCAGGCGGTCAAGCAGTTCAAGCCATACTTGTCGCGAGGCGGTGTCGAGTGAACCGCCCGTCAGGGCGAGCCAGCGGCCGGACACCACGGACACGCCGTTCATTACGGAGCTGACGAGGATTGCGACCTCGAATTCGTCAATCGCGCCGGCGCGGTCGGCGATCTCTGCCGCGAGCTGTTCGGTAGCTCGGGTGAACACGTCGCCAAGGCCGTGCGGGGACCGACCCTCGTCACCCGCAGCACCGAGCACGCCCGCGAGATAGGAGACGACGGGCGGCAGATCCATCGCCCGGATGGCCGTCGTGATCTCCTCGAAGAGGGCCACCCGGCTGCTATCCCCGGCGGGATTCGATGCCGTCGCCGCACGAAATTCATCGACGGTGGCGCTGAGCACCCGCGTGCAGGTGGTCATGATCACATCGTCGAGCGATGAGAAGTGGTTGAACACCGTGCGCCGGGAGACGCCGGCGCGCTCGGCGAGTTCGTCGACGCTGAATTGTGGTTTGCCTCGCTCGCGAATGAGCGAATCGGCGGCATCCAGAATGGCCTGGCGGTACCGCGCCTTGAGTTCGGCGCGGCGATCGGGGGCGGTGTTGGGAAATGTCACCTGCTTACACTAAGTGCAACGACGCACAAAGTGCAAGACGAACTCGAGGGAGCTACTTATGACTCAGTGCCCGCGAGTGATCCACTCTTCGCGGTCGCGCGCCTCGTCGCCGATCAGCGTGGACTGACCGTGCCCGGTGCGCACCACGGTGGCAGCCGGCAACGTGAGCAGCTTGGCGGTGATCGAGTCGATGATCGTCGGGAAATCGCTGAACGAGCGGCCGGTTGCGCCCGGCCCACCGTGGAAAAGCGTGTCGCCGCTGAACACCGTGTCGAGTTCCGGCAAAGAGAAGCAGACCGATCCTGGCGAGTGCCCCGGCGTGTACAGTACCTCAAGCTCGATTCCGGCAACGGCGATGCGTTGGCCGTCTGCCAGCGCGTTCGGGCGCGTGCTCGCCGCAGCATCCGCTGGAAAGACCATCTCCCACAGCATGGTGTCGGCTGAGTGCAGCCAGACCGGGGCATCCGTTGCGGCGCTCACGCTGGCGGCTGCACCGATGTGGTCGTTATGCCCGTGGGTGCACAGAATGGCCAGCAGCTTGCGGTCGCCTACTGCCTTCAGGATCGCGTCGGCGTCGTGGGCAGCATCAATGACGACACATTCGGTGTCGTCGCCAACGATCCAGACGTTGTTGTCGAGGTCCCAGGTTCCGCCGTCGAGGCTGAAGGTGCCGACTGTGACGAGGTGGTCAATGCGTGCGCTCATCAGAGCACTACCACCGAGCGCAGCACGTCACCGAGTGCCATTTTCTCAAATGCAGCCTCGATCTCACCGATACCGATCTTCTCGCTGACAAATTCGTCGAGGGGCAGCCGTCCCTGCAAGTACAGGTCGGTCAGCATGGGAAAGTCGCGCTCCGGCAGGCAGTCGCCATACCAGCTCGATTTGAGCGAGCCGCCGCGCCCAAAGACATCGATAAGAGGGATTTCGAGCATCATCTTGGGGTTCGGCACCCCGACCAGCACGACCGTGCCGGCAAGGTCCCTGGCATAGAACGCCTGCCGCCAGGTTTCCGGACGGCCAACCGCGTCGATGACGACGTTGGCGCCGAATCCGCCGGTCAATGCCTGTACGGCTGCGACGACGCCAGCCTCATCGAGGTTCGACGAGTCGATGGAGTGCGTGGCACCGAGCTGCTGGGCCTTGGCGAGTTTCTTGGGGTCGCGGTCGATGGCGATGATGACGGATGCTCCAGCCAGACGTGATCCCACAATCGCAGCATCCCCCACCCCACCGCAGCCGATCACGGCGACCGAGTCGCCTCGGCCGACGTTGCCCGTGTTCATGGCCGCGCCGATGCCAGCCATGATGCCGCAGCCGAGGAGTCCGACGGCCGCGGGGTCGGCATCCGGATTCACCTTGGTGCACTGCTTGGCGTGCACGAGGGTCTTTTCTGCGAAGGCGCCGATGCCGAGGGCCGGGCTGAGCTCAGTGCCGTCGGTGAGGGTCATCTTCTGGGTGGCATTGAAGGTGTTGAAGCAGTACCAGGGTTCGGCCCGCTTACAGGCTCGACATTCTCCGCAGACGGCGCGCCAGTTGAGCACCACGAAGTCGCCGACCGCGACGTGGGTGACACCTTCGCCGATGACGCTGACCCGCCCGGCGGCTTCATGCCCGAGCAAGAAGGGGAAGTCATCATTGATGCCGCCCTCCTTGTAGTGGAAGTCGGTATGGCAGACGCCGCACGTTTCGATGTCCACGATGACTTCGCCTGGACCGGGATCGGGGATGACAATCTCGACCAGTTCGACTGGCGCGCCTTTCGAGCGGGCGATGACGCCTGTGACCGTGATGGGCATGGAACTCCTCCGTTCGAGGGGTGGCTAAGACTCCTCTCACTTTATCGGAAGCGTTCGAGGTACGACGGCCTCCTGGCAGCACGACGGGTCAGGACCGGGCAACCTGTTACGACTGGGCCCGCTCGCCTGCCTCGGTGGAAACCTCGGCGATTCGTTTGATCGCGGCGAGGGTTTTCGGGATGCCGTCGAGGGCTTGCTGGGTGCGGTCGGTGATCTGAGCGTGCGCCTCTTCGCCGAACTTCTCCTCGAACATGGCGATCCCGCCCGGCAGGAACTCCCACGACTCCGTGACCCTCGTCCCGGTGTCTGCGGCGGCGAAGCTAAAGCCCCAGCGCACGAAGCTACCGCCCACCACCCAAGCGAACTCGCGACCGCGCTCCGCCTTCTCGACCTCAGACCGGGTCTCCCAGGTCCGATGCGGGAGCTGGTTGCGCCCGGTGAACCAGGCACCGACCCGACCGGCCTCGGCCTCGTCGTCCCACCAGCATGACGTACAGACCGGGCTCCACTCGCCGGTGCGGGTGATATCAGAGATCATGTCGTAGAGAAACGCGGCCGACGCCTCGACGATGACTGACTCCTGGTGGCTGAGGGTGCTCGTCTCATTCATGCATTTACCCTAGCGGAGGAGGTCATTTCTTCTGCCGCCGGCTGCCGCCGTGCCAGTCCTCCTGCTTTCCGACCGTGGTCGCGTCAACTCCGAACGCGGCCAGCTGTGGCTGCTCGCGCAGGCTGCGCTTGAGCTCGGCAAAACCCGGGAAGCGGGCTAGAGCGACTACGTGGTCCCACAACTCGACGGCCGAGTCCTCGTCTGGTAGCCGGCTGATCACCGGCCCGAAGAAGGCTACGCCGGTGGGAGGCTCGAAATGGATGATGGGCGTGCCCACGTCTTTTCCCGTCAGCGAGAGCGCCTCGTCCGTCTCCTGCTGAATCTCCATGTCCCATGACTCGTCGTCGAGAGCTTCTGCAAGCTCGAGCGGCAGGCCCGCCTCGGCGAGAATCGGTTCCGCAAACTCACGCGTGCCGCGGAGCTCGCGCATCTCGGACTCGTCCGGGACTAGGGCGGTGTCGAAGATGTGGGCTCCGAAGGCGGCGTAGAGCGGTGCCATCGCCGCTCGGCCGTGCTCCGCTCGCGCCCGGGCAGCTACCCGCAAGAGCCTGAGTCCGGCGGTGTGGCCAGCTTCGTACTCGGGAGGGAAGTGCGCGTCGTAGTCGACCTGGGCATTGATGAGGCGCAACGAGATGAACCGCCAATCCACGGTGTAGTCGCGCTGCTCCTGCACCTGTCGCACCCACTTGCTGGTCATCCAGGCGAAGGGGCAAACCGGGTCGAAGTAGAAGTTGATGTCGGCGTCCATTCATCCACCCTAGGCGAGTGCCGCGAAACACGACCGAGTTCGACCTGCCTGGACGCCGTTGCGAAGCGCCTCGATAACGCTGCGGCCATTCAACTGTTGCCAAAACGGGTTTTTCGGGCAAAGGAAAACCCCTGAGTCCCAGTGTTTACGGGATTCAGGGGTTCGAATGGCTGCGGAGACGGTGGGATTTGAACCCACGGTACCCCGTAAAGGGTACTCCACCTTAGCAGGGTGGTGCACTAAGCCGAACTATGCGACGTCTCCTTGGTATCTGCTTGCGCAAACACACTCGTCCATCTTAGCCGTACCGCGGGCATCCGCTCTGACCATGAAAGAACGGATGCTCGAGCCCGGCTACCCTTGCTCGCTCAGCAGACGCCCGTTCGTGCAGGTGTAGTCGCCGGCCGTCTGGCCCTTCACCGACTCCGACAGGACAACACCGGGAGCCTCCGTGGGCACGGGCGCCTCGGTGACCGCCGGATCGGCTGCCACGGCAGGATCAGTGGTCGCGGCCGGGGCGGGAGCCGCGTCTACTGGAGCGTTCGGGTCGGCCACGGTGCCGCGGCCGGTGGTTCCACTCAGGGTCAGCGGCTCATCGGCAGCGACCGCCTCGAACAGGTCGTCGAAGGCCGGCTGACTGGCCTTCACCCCGCCCGCCACATTGCCGGTGGGCACCTGCGCAAAGACAACCTGGTTGAGGTCGATGTCCTTCAGCGCGATGGCAATGGATGCGAGGGTGGTCACGCTATTCAAGCTGTCGGACAGACGCATGTTGCCCGTGACCGCCTTGGCCAGGGCGTACACCTTGGTCGGGTCGGAGAGCGTGTCAGCGCTCTGGATGGTGCGCACGAGCGATGACATGAACAGCTGCTGGTTGTTGATGCGCGTCAGGTCGCTGCCATCGCCGAGGCCGTGGCGGGTGCGTAGAAATTGCAAGGCCTCGTAGCCCTCGAGCACGTGCTCGCCCGGATCGAACATTATTCCGGTGTATTCGTCTTCGATGCGCTCCGCTACGCAGACCGGCACGCCGCCGACGGCGGAGGACATGGCCATGACACCACTGAACTGCGCCTCGGCCGCAAACGGAATGGAGAGACCGGTGAGCTTCTCCACGGTCAGCACCGTGCAGGCGAGCCCGCCGTAGGTGAGTGAGGTGTTGATCTTCTGGCTGCTCATGGCGCTGAACGAACCGCCCTCGGGGTCGGGGCAGGAGGGGATGGGGACGTACAGGTCGCGGGGAAAGCTGATGACCGAGGCGTTGCTGTGGTCTTCGGAGATGTGCAGCAGCATCGTCACATCGTTGAGGTCGCCGGTGGAGTCCTCCGGGCCAAATGCAGCGTCCTGGCCGACACGGCTGTCACTACCGACGATGAGCATATTCACCCCGCCGTCGATGGCACCGATCGATGGAACCGGGCCGTTGGTCTCATTGGCGAGGTGCACGCTCGGCTGCACACTCGCGGCGACGTCGTAGGTCGCGATGGCACCGACAGAGAAACCGCTGACCAGAACCACGGCCACGCTGGCCGCGAGGAACTTCGCCACGGTCGCGGCGCCGTTCGATTTCTTCAGTCGGCCGTGACGGGCAACGGTTTTGAGGTTCTTGGAACCGTTCGAGCGGGGGCGAAGTTGGTCGCTCACTCATGTCCTCTCATCGGGTTGTTGGCTGGTCGGCCTGAGGCCACAGTCGTTGTGCGCCTGTAATGCGGAGGGCGTGGGATTCGAACCCACGAGACATTTCTGCCCACCAGTTTTCAAGACTGGCTCCATCGGCCGCTCGGACAGCCCTCCCGGTTGCCCACTCCCCGCGCGAATCGCAACGCGAACAAGAATTGGGCGAACTGGCCCGATTCTAGCCGATGGCAGACTGCACAGGCTGACAGAGCGGCCTGATAAACGGCTGGATGCTAGTCAGAGCGTGCGCAACACTGTGGCGAGGCCGTCGGTTACCACGTTGCCGGTGATCTCCGATGCGGCGGCAAGAACGTCATCGGGCGACTCCCCCATGGCTACACCGCGGCCGAATTCGGCGGCCCATTGCAGCATGTCAATGTCGTTGCGACCGTCGCCGACGGCCATTACCCGGTCGCGGGGAACACCAACAGACACCCGCACCCGCTCCATCGCCGTGGACTTATTGACCCCGTCGGGGGCAATGTCGAGCCAGGCGGTCCACCCGATGGCGTAGCTGACGCGGTTGAGCCCCATGCGCTCGACCACCTGGAGAAAATCCTCCATGTCGTGGTCGGGTGAGATGACGACCACGCGGGTCGCCGGGTGCTTCAACAGCTCGTCAAAGTCGACCCGTTCGCTATCCATACCGATCGTGGCATCCGGAATCGGCTCGGTATAACGGTAGAAACCGTGCTCGTCTTCTACCGCGAACCGGGCCGAGGCAAGGTGCGCGCGAATCGAGGTGAGCACATCGCGCGGGTCAAAGGTTTCAACCCATTCACGGCGGTAGCCCAGCGGCGCTTCGGCGTCACGGTGCATGGTGATGGCGCCGTTTGAACAGACCACGTAGCGCGGTGAGATACCGAGTCGGTCGAGCACCGGCAGGGCTGCTGCGGCGGAACGCCCGGTGGCCAGCATGACCTCGTGCCCAGCAGCGGTAAGCCGGGAGACCTCGTCGATCACGGCCTGGCTGATCGAGCCGTCCTCGTGCATGGTGGTGCCATCAATATCGAGCGCGACGAGCCACCGCTCGGTCGTTGACTCCGCGGTCACTTCGCCCCCTTCACCGGGAGCGGCGTGAGTACCTCGAGGCCGCCGAGGTAGGGCCGCAGCGCCTCGGGGACGCGCACCGAGCCATCCGCTTGCTGGTGCGTTTCGAGCATGGCGACGAGCCAGCGGGTGGTCGCGAGCGTGCCGTTAAGGGTGGCGACCGGCGAGGTCTTGCCCGTTTCGGTGCGGTAACGGATGTCGAGACGTCGCGCCTGGTAGGTGGTGCAGTTGCTCGTGCTGGTGAGCTCGCGGAAGGCGTTCTGGGTGGGCACCCAGGCCTCGATGTCGAACTTGCGGGCGGCGCTCGAGCCGAGGTCTCCGGCAGCGACGTCGATCACCCGGTAGCTGAGGCCGAGGGACTGCAGCATGCCCTCCTGCAGGGCGACGAGGCGGTCGTGCTCGGCCTCGGCGTTCTCCGGCAGCACGTAGGTGAACATTTCGAGTTTGTTGAACTGGTGCACGCGAATAATGCCGCGGGTGTCTTTGCCCCCCGAGCCGGCCTCGCGGCGGTAGCAGGTGGACCAGCCGGCATAGCGCAGTGGCTCTTCGGACAGGTCGAGGATCTCGTCTTTGTGGTATCCGGCGAGCGCGACCTCGCTCGTGCCGGTGAGATACAGGTCATCGGCGGGTAGGTAGTACACCTCGTCGTTGTGCTCGCCGAGAAAGCCGGTGCCGTCCATGATCTCTGGGCGCACCAGGGTGGGGGTGATGAGTGGCACGAAGCCGGCTTCGAGCGCGCGGTCGAGCGCCATGTTCATGAGGGCGATCTCGAGGCGGGCGCCGATACCCTTCAAGAAGTAGAAGCGGGTGCCAGAGACCTTGGCGCCGCGGGCCATGTCGATGGCACCGAGCAGTTCGCCGAGCTCAAGGTGGTCGCGCGGTTCAAAGTCGAAGACCGGGGCCTGACCGTGGGTGCGCAGGGTCGCGAAGTTTTCTTCGGCGCCGGACGGAACGCCGTCGATGATGGGGTTCGCGATGGTTTTGACGATCGTGGTGAAACGGGCGTCGGCATCGCCGGCGATGACTCCGGCGGCCTTCACTTCGGCGGCGAGGCTTTGCGCTTGGGCGACGAGCGCCTTCTTCTCGGCGCCAGGCGCCGAAGCTACCCGCTTGCCAAACAGGTTCTGCGCGGCGCGCAGGTCTTCGAAAGCCGTGATGGACGCCCGGCGTTCAGCGTCGGCGGCAAGCGCGGCATCCACCGCCCCAACGGAGTCGCCACGAGCCTCCTGCGAACGCTTGAAGAGGTCAGGGTTTTCGCGTAACAGCACCGGATCAATCACTCGGCCAGTCTACAAGCGCGAGTTGGCGGGCAAACGCGAGGCCAACCCAGTAGCCTAGGCCTCGTGAGCGCCTCCGAAAACCTCGCCCAGCACGCTGCGGTCGTCTATAACCCGGTGAAGGTCGACCTCGCTAAGTTGCGGACGAGCGTGACCATGGCGGAGCGGGCCGCCGGCTGGGGTATGACGCAATGGTTTGAAACGACCCGTGACGATGTCGGTCAGGCAGCCACGAGACGGGCACTTGACGCCGGCGCAGCTATGGTGCTCTCGGCCGGCGGCGACGGAACGGTGCGGGCCGTCGCTGAGGCGCTTCGTGAGTCCGGGGTGCGCATGGCCATCGTTCCATCGGGTACCGGTAACCTGCTCGCCCGCAACCTGCTGCTACCGCTCGGCAGCATCGACGCCGCAACGGCGATCGCGTTCAATGGTATCGACAAGCCCATCGACCTCGGAATCGCTATCGTGACCACCGACGCCGGCGCGGTTGAGGAACACGTCTTCCTGGTCATGGCCGGGCTCGGCCTCGACGCGCAGATGATCGCTCACACCCGCGATGACCTCAAGAAACAGGTGGGCTGGCTCGCCTACGTCGACGGCGTCGCGCGGGCGCTGCCGAAAGCGCGACCATTTCGCATCCGCTACAGCGTTGCGGGGCGCGTCGACCGACCGGCGCAGGTGAGCGCCATTCTCGTCGCCAACTGCGGGTTGCTGCCGGGCAATCTGCAGTTTCTGCCCGACGCGCGCCTCGACGACGGCATTCTCGACATTGCGGTGCTGCAGCCCAAGGGCGTGCTCGGCTGGCTAACCATTTGGCGCCGAGTGACCTGGGAGAACGGGGTGCTTCGCCGCTCGGCGGTGGGTCGACGCATGATTCAGGCCACCGAATCGTCGAATGAACGCGTGATGACAACACTACGCGGGCCCGATATTCGCATCGTCCTCGAACACGCGCAGGATTTTGAGCTCGACGGCGACGAATTCGGCCTGGTGCGCAAGGTGCGGCTGCGCGCCGACGAAGGCGCGCTCATCGTGCGTGTGCCCGCTGAATCAGGTGTCTGAGCGGCGCGACGTCCGAGACCGCCAGCGGATCGCCTCGACGAAGAGCAATCCGATGACTGTCGCAAGACCAACGCCGACCATTGAGGGCAAGACACTATAGGTCAGCTGTTGCAGAACGACTTCAAAGGGAATGTCATCGCTGCTAAAGCTTCCGCTGTTACCCCGGTAGGACTCGTAGATCGAACGCGCCTGCAGTACGGGCCCCGCGATAATGAGCGCCGGGCCGATCACCCACAGGGCAACGATGAACGGATTGCGCGGTTCAAACTGGTCGAGCAGCGCGCCGTCGTCTGGCACGGGCACCGAGTCGCGCTGGTCTGTGCCGACGGATACTTCTGGCCGGTCGGGAGACTTCGGCGCGAACAGCTCGGTCATCGCTGAGCTGGCGTCGTCGGGCTCGTAGCCACGCTGGAAGCGCGCATCATTGTTTGGGTCGACGGTCATTCGGTGGGCTCCCCCGCGATGTGCTTATTCAACGGGTTCCCCCGCAATCAAACCGCGCAACCAGTCGCGGGCTTCGATGAAAATGTCGTCGTCGTACCGCGAGGTGAACTCGATCGGGCGTTTGTCGGCCCGCGGATAGGATCCGAGAAAGATCACCTTGGGGCTGAATCGACGAAGTCCCAGCAGGGCGTCGGCGACCCTCTCATCGAGAATGTGCCCCTCAGCGTCGACGACGAAGCGGTAGCGACCGAGGGAATCGCCAATCGGCCGGGACTGAATCAGGCTGAGATTCACACCGCGGGTGGCGAACTGCTCGAGCATGTCGAGCAGGGCGCCGGAGCGGTCACTCGGCAGCTCAATGATCAGACTGGTCTTGTCGGCTCCGGTCGGCTCGGCGAGTTCGGCGGTCCGACCGACCAGTACGAAGCGGGTGACGGCGTTCGGGTTGTCCCCGATATTCGACGCGAGAACGACGAGGTCGTGGTGCTTGTCGATGCCGGGAGGGGCGATCGCGGCATCCGCTTGTGTGGTGTCGAGCAGGGAAGACGCGGCGGCGACGTTGCTCGAGGCGGGGATGTGCCCGTGACTCGGCAGGGCACGTTCGAGCCAGTTGCGGCACTGGCCGTAGGCGACCGGATGCGCGTTGACGACACGCACATCGGCCAGCGTCGTGCCGGGGCGGGCGACCAGCACGAAATTCACCGGCACCAGGTATTCGCCGATGATGCGCAGGTTCGGCACGCTCGCCAGGGCATCCTGCGTGGCCGTGACTCCGCCGTCGACCGAGTTCTCGATGGCGATCATGGCCGCTAGGCTCTGGCCGCTCACGACATCCGCGAAGGCCTCGCCCACGTTGTTGACCGGGCGCCAAATCTGGCCGCGCGCTTCGGGCACCTGGGCCAGCGCCGCTTCGGTGAAGGTGCCGGCCGGGCCGAGATAGCTGTAGGTCTGGGTCTGGGGCGGATTCGGCGAGTCGGGCATGGCTGACAGCCTACTGGGAGTGCCAGACTGTGCTCATGAGCCAACGAGCAGGAACCCGCGCCCAGGAATCTGATTTGATCGACGTTGATGGGCTGGTCAAGGCCTACTACGACCTGAAACCGGATGCCCGGGTGCCGGCCCAGCGGGTCGTCTTCGGCACCTCCGGACATCGCGGCAGTTCACTGAACATCGCGTTCAACGAGGACCACATCAGTGCCACGACGCAGGCGATCGTGGAATATCGCGCGGGCCAGGGCATTACAGGGCCGCTGTTCATCGGCACCGACCCGCACGCGCTGAGCGGCCCGGCCTACACGACCGCCCTGACGGTGCTCGTCGCCAACGGCGTGCGTGTGCTCGTGGACGAGTTCGACGACTACGTGCCCACCCCGTCCCTGTCGCACGCGATTCTGGCTTACAACCGGGCCGAGCACGGCGACCTGGCCGACGGCATCGTCGTCACCCCGAGCCACAACCCGCCGATGGACGGCGGCTTCAAGTACAACCCGCCGCACGGCGGTCCAGCCGACAGCGATGCAACCTCGTGGATCGCGAACCGGGCGAACGAGCTCATCGCCAATGGCCTGGACGGCGTGCTGATGAGCGAGCCGAGCGCCGTGGAAACCTACGACTTTCGCGGCAACTACGTGAACGACCTCGAGAACATCATCGACATGCGGGCCATCCGCACCAGCGGAATCCGCATCGGGGCCGACCCGCTCGGCGGCGCGAGCGTGGGTTACTGGGGCGCCATCCGTGACCGCTACGAGATCGACCTGGTCGTGGTCAATCCTTCCGTCGACCCGACCTGGCGTTTCATGACCCTCGACTGGGACGAGAAGATCCGGATGGATCCGTCGAGTGCGTCTGTCATGGCATCCGTTGTCGCCCACAAGGACGAGTACGACATCCTCACCGGTAACGACGCCGACGCCGACCGGCACGGCATCGTGACGCCCGACGGCGGCCTGATGAACCCGAACCATTTTCTGGCCGTTGCCATCGACTACCTGTACAGCCACCGCGAGGGCTGGAAGCCCGACGCCGCGGTCGGCAAGACCCTCGTCTCGTCGACCATGATCGACCGGGTCACCGGCTTTCTCGGCCGCGACCTGTGGGAGGTGCCGGTTGGTTTCAAATGGTTCGTACCCGGCCTGATCGACGGCTCGGTGGCCTTCGGCGGCGAAGAGAGCGCCGGAGCGAGCTTCGTGCGTTTCGATGGCACCGTCTGGACCACCGACAAGGACGGCATTCTGCTGGCCCTGCTCGCCTCCGAGATTCTCGCCGTCACCGGCAAGACCCCCTCGCAGCGCTATGCCGAGCTGGCCGAGCACTTCGGCGCTCCCTCGTACGCCCGAGTGGATGCCGCCGCCACGCCCGCGCAGAAGGCCGCGCTGGCCAAGCTCGACGGTTCCATGATCACGGCCACCGAACTCGCCGGTGAGAAAATCACCGATGCCTTTAGCGTGGCGCCCGGCAACGGCGCGGCGATCGGCGGCGTCAAAGTGACAACCGAGAACGCTTGGTTCGCTGCGAGGCCGAGCGGCACCGAAGACGTCTACAAGATCTACGCGGAGTCGTTTCTCGGCGACGACCACCTGGCCCAGGTTCAGGCCGAAGCCAAGGCGATCGTCGACGCTGCGATCGCCTAGGGAACGCTCCAATAGTAGGCCGTGCCGCCCGGATGGTCCACGGTGATCGCCGTGTCGACCGAGCGGTAGTCGGAATCCAGGGTGTGCCCGGCGAACGAAATCGTAATCGTGTCGCCGACCTTCTCGACCCTGGTGACGATGCCGGTGTGATCGCGATCGCCGGTGTTGTCCCAGTCGAACTGCACGATGTCACCGACCTTGACCTGGTCGCGCTGCTGGTCGGTGAGCGCTGTGGCCTTGCCGGTCTGCGCGATGTAGTTCATGAATGCGGTGGAACTGCGCCAGGCCGCCGACGCGTCGTAGGCGTTGCCGTTCTTCGGGCTCGACCAGACGCCGTCCATGGTCCAGCCCCGGGCGATCATGGCCTGGCTGGCGAAGTTGACGCAGTCGTTCTCACCGAGCACGCCCCACTCGGCGGAGTTGTAGGTTTCGAGCTTCCAGTGCGCGAGCAGGTAGTCGATCTGCGCGGCGACCGGGGCGCTCAGGGCAGGCTCCGCTTCAACCGGGGCCGCAGTGGCCGTGTCGGCGGGGGTGGCGCGAGCGGGTTCCTGCGTTGCAGCTGAGGCGTCGGCATCCGTTGTCTGCGCCGTCTTTGTGGGGTCGGAGGGACCCTCGAGGGCCTGCACAACGAGCGCGGTCGCGCCGACCGCGAGAACGGCACCAACGGCGCTCGTCAGGCCGAGTCGCTGCCACCTTGTCAACTGCACTGTGTACTCACTTTGTTTTGAGGATTGACTAAACGCTGAGGGCGGCGCTCAGATAGAGGCCGATCGCCGCGAGGGCGACGACCACGCCAACGATGAGAACCCCGATCAGAAACCGGCGTCGGGTGCGGCGCTGGTCGGCCTCGGAGGGTTCGTTGTTGTGCAGCATGTTTCGAGCTTAGCCGCGACCAATATCGCAAGTCCTGAATGCCGCGTGCACAACTGCGGAGATCGTGTTTGTTGGGGCCGATTACTCGCGATTCCGGGCGCTATTCGGCCCGATATCCACATTTGTGTACCGGGGGCGCGGGAGGACCCCGAAGCACTGGTCGAATGCGCCGCCGCGGGGTACCGTCGTGTCATGTCGCAGATCGAACCCACACCGTTCACCTGGCCGCACGGATTTCTCTGGGGGTCGGCCACCGCCGCCGCGCAAATCGAGGGCGCTGGCCATACCGGCGGCAAGGACGACTCAATCTGGGACGCCTTCGCGCGTGTTCCCGGTGCCATCGCGGGCGGTGACGACCTCGAAACCGCGGTCGATCACTACCACCGGATGCCCGCCGACGTGCAGTTGATGGCTTCGCTCGGCCTCGACGCCTACCGGTTTTCGACCAGCTGGGCGCGGGTGCGCCCGGGCGATCGGACTGTGAACCCCGAGGGGCTGGATTTCTACTCGCGGCTGGTGGACGAGCTGCTCGGCGTCGGTATTCTGCCCTGGCTCACCCTGTACCACTGGGATCTGCCGCAGGCCCTCGAGGAGAAGGGCGGCTGGGCCAACCGCGACACGGCCTACCGGTTCGTCGACTACGCGAGCGATGTTTACTCCGCGCTCGGCGACCGGGTCACGCACTGGACCACCTTCAATGAGCCCTTCTGTTCCTCGCTGCTCGGCTACGGATCGGGCGCCCACGCGCCGGGCCGGCAAGACGGCCGGGCGGCCATCGCGGCGGTGCATCACCAACACCTCGCGCACGGGCTCGCGGTGAACGCGCTGCGCTCTGCGGGCGCTCAGAATCTAGGGATAACCCTGAATCTCACCAATGCCGTGCCGCGCGATGCCGCCGACCCCGTCGATGTCGAGGCGGCCCGGCGGCTCGATTCGCTCGCTAACCGCATCTTTCTCGACCCGCTGCTGCGCGGCGCTTACCCCGACGACACCCTGCACGACCTCGAGCCGTTCGGGCTCGCTGAGGTCATCCACTCCGACGACCTGGAAATCATCGCCGCCCCGCTGGATTTTCTCGGCGTCAATCACTATCACGACGACCTCGTGAGCGGCCATGCGGATGCCTCGGCGAGCGACTCCCACGCTGGTGGCGCCGAGCGTCCGGTGGGGTCACCGTGGGTCGGATCGGAGTACATCACCTTTCCCAGCCGGGGGCTGCCGCGCACCGCAATGGACTGGGAGGTCAACCCCGACGGACTGCGCCTGCTGCTCGTGCGGCTCGGCAAGGAGTACGACCGGCTCCCGCCGCTCTATGTCACCGAGAACGGCGCCGCTTACGACGACACGGTGAGCGCCGACGGTGCCGTGCACGACGTCGAACGCACGGAGTACATCGTGGCGCACATCAACAAGGTGGGCGAGGCGATCGCGGCCGGCGCAGACGTGCGCGGGTACTTCGTCTGGTCGCTGCTCGACAACTTCGAGTGGTCCTACGGCTACGAGAAGCGCTTCGGCATCGTACGGGTCGACTACAAGACGCTGCAGCGCACGGTGAAGGACAGCGGGCGCATGTACGCCAAGCACCTTGAGGCGACGCACGCGGGCTGAGCGGCCGCAGGAGAGCGGATGCCGCCAGCCGGCAGCATCCGCTTCTCGCGGCGCTCGTTAGAACTCGCGGCACTCGGCAGAGCTCGCGACCCGCGGCGCGCCTCAGCGCAGCTGCGGAACGACCTCGGCTGCTAGAAACTCGAGGTGCTCGAGATCGGACAGGTCCATGATCTGCAGGTAGACGCACTCGACGCCGGAGTCGGCGAGCGCGCCGAGCCGGTCAACGATCTCGGAGGCCGTACCGGCCAAGCCGTGCTCACGCAGTTCTGCCGGTTCGCGGCCCACGGCAGCGGCCCGGCGGACGAACTCGGCCTCGTCCCGGCCACCGACGGCGATCAGCGCGGCCGAATAGGTCAGCTCATCCGGGTCTCGGTCGATGGCCTCACAGGCCGCCCGCACGCCGTCGAACTTGGCCGCTATTTCAGCGAACTCGGGAAAGGGCAGGTTGAACTCGGTCGCGAATCGGGCGGCGAGTTTCGGGGTGCGCTTGGCGCCGCCGCCACCGACGATCACTGGCACCCGCGACTGCACCGGCTTCGGCAGCGCCGGCGAATTGACGAGCGTGTAGTGCTCGCCGGCAAAGTCGAAGCGGCCCCCGACCGGGCTGTTCCAGAGCCCGGTGATGACTTCGAGCTGCTCCTCGAGCATGCCGAACCGCTTGGCCGGGAACGGGATGCCGTAGGCGAGGTGCTCCTGCTCGAACCAGCCGGTGCCGAGCCCGAGTTCCACCCGGCCGCCCGACATCTGGTCGACCTGGGCCACCTGAATCGCGAGAATGCCCGGCGGCCGGTAGGTCACCGAGGAGACCAGTGTGCCCATACGGATGCGCTTCGTCTCGCGCGCCAGCCCGGCCAGGGTGGTCCAGGCATCCGTCGGGCCGGGCAGGCCGTCGCCGTCGCCCATGACCTGGTAGTGGTCGCTGCGGAAGAAGGCGTCGAAGCCGAGCCGCTCGGTGGTCTGCGCGACGGCCAGGATGTCGTCGTAGCTGGCACCCTGCTGGGGTTCGGTGAAAATGCGAAATCTCATGGGTTCTCCTTTATAGAAAGTCGATGTCGGGCACCGGCTTGAACCGCGCACGCATCACGGCGAGCGCCTCGGGGTTCTGGTCGATGAGCACGAATCGGCGGCCGAGGGCGGCGGCGACCGCGCCGGTGGTGCCGCTGCCGGCGAAGAAGTCGAGCACCCAGTCGCCCTCGCGGCTCGACGCCTGGATGATGCGGCGCAGAATCCCGATCGGTTTCTGGGTGGGGTAGCCGGTTTTCTCCTTGCCGGTGGGCGAGACGATCGTGTGCCACCAGACATCCGTCGGCAGTTTTCCCTTGGCGACTTTTTCTGGCGTGACCAGCCCGGGAGCCATGTACGGCTCACGGTCGACGGTAGTGGAGTCGAAGTAGTACCGGGCCGGATTTTTCACGTAGACCAGAATTGTGTCGTGCTTGGTGGGCCACTTGTTCTTGGATTTCGCGCCGTAGTCGTAGGCCCAGATGAGCTCGTTGAGAAAACACTCCCGGCCAAACAGGGCGTCGAGCAGCACCTTGGCGTAGTGCGCCTCGCGGTAGTCGAGGTGCAGGTAGAGCGTGCCGTCGTCGGCGAGCACGCGCCAGGCCTCGATCAGGCGCGGCTCCAGAAAGGCCCAATAATCTTCGAACTGGTCGTCGTAGCCGAGCAGGTCACCCTTGATGCGCTCGTAGCGCTGCCCCTTGAATCCGGTGATCGTTCCGACCGCGTGCGAGCCGTCAGTTGCAACCGAACGCACCGAGGTCGTGGTCTGCCGCTTCTGCGACCGGCCGGTGTTGAACGGGGGGTCGAGGTAGATCAGGGTGAATGCGCCATCCGGCAGGCCGGTCAGCACCTCGAGGTTGTCGGCGTGGATAACACGGCTCGGGCTGGTCAGGGTCCACTCGCTTGGCATTTGTCCATTCTTTCAGCCTGCGCGCCGCCTCTCGGCATAGTCTGTCGGGATGACTGCTGAATCGATCACCATCCACTCGCAGGATCTGGCGGAAGCCGGCACTCTCGAGGTGCGCCACGACCCCGAGCAGAGCCGCTACACCGTGTTGCTCGATGACGAAACCGTCGGCGTCGCCGACTACATCACCACAACCGCCGCGGTGCATTTCACCCACACCGAGGTGAATCCGGCCAAGCGTACCCACGGTTTGGCGAGCATTCTGGTCGAACAGGCCCTCGACGATGTGCGCGTGCGCACCGACCTGGCCGTCGTGCCGGACTGCTCCTATGTGGCGCACTGGATCGACACCCACGCCGAGTACCAGGATCTGCTGACGCGGGGACGGTAACCCGAGCGGATGCGGCGGCCCGCCGCGGGCATCCGCTGATCGCGGTTTTAGGGAACTCGGGTCAGCCACGCCTCTGTACTGAACTTGTTCGCGACCAGTTCGGTGGCCTTGGCATATTCCTCGGCGGTGACGTCACCCTCGGTGGCGCCGTAGAGGCCGGTGAAGGTCTCCTTCATGCGGTCGATGATCGCGGCGCGGCTCAGGCCGGTTTGGCTACGCAGGGGATCGACGCGCTTGGCCGCGCTGGTGATGCCCTTGTCGCTGAGTTTCTCGCGGCCGATGCGCAGCACCTGCACCATCTTTTCGCCGTCCATGTCGTAGCTCATGGTGACGTGGTGCAGTACGGCACCGCTGCCGAGGCGTTTCTGGGCGGCGCCACCGATCTTGCCGGCGGGGCTCGTGATGTCGTTGAGCGGCTGGTAGTGCGCGTCAATGCCGAGGGACTTGAGCGCGGCGATGACCCACTCGTCGAGAAAAGCGTAGGAGTCGGCGAAGCTCATGCCCTGTACGAGATCGGTCGGTGCGTAGATGGAATAGGTGATGACCGAGCCGGCCTCCATGAACATGGCGCCGCCGCCGCTGATGCGCCGCACCACGGTGAAGCCGTATTTAGCGGCGTTCTCCGGGTCGACCTCGTTCTTGAGCGACTGAAAACTGCCGATGACGACGGCCGGTTCGTTCCACTCCCAGATGCGCAGGGTGGGCTGCCGTCGTCCCTCGCCGACCTCGGTCGCGAGCACCTCGTCGAGGGCCATCTGCAGCACGGGCGCGACGGGCTTCTGCGAGTGGATGATCTGCCAGTCGTAGTCCCGCCAGGTGCTCGCCTGCGCGAGCGAACGGCGAATCGCCACGGCCACGGCCTCCGGCGAGAATCCGAGCAGAACGGCACCGCTAGGGAGCGCGCCGCGCACCGTAGCGGCGATCGTGGCCGCCGCACTGCCGGCGGGCAGGCCGGTCACCGCGGAGTTGATGTCTTCGAGGGCATCGTCGGGCTCGAGAAAGAAGTCCCCGGCCAGACGAAAGTTGGCAATGACATCGTCGACGACATCGAGATCTACGACGACTAGTTTGCCGCCCGGAACCTTATATTCACCATGCATGGTTTCAGCCTACGGCGTGCCGCCCGGCGTTGGCGGCAGGCGCTCGTCGAGCCAAGCCACGAGGTCGCCGATGACCTCGGAGCGGTTGGTCTCGTTAAAGACCTCGTGCCGTGCGCCCGCATACACGACCAAGCGCACGTCGCGCAGCCCGGAACGCTTGACGTAGGCGTTCACCAGTTTGAGGGCGCTGCGTTCGCCGCCGACGGTGTCGTCCCCGCCGACCAGCACGAGCATCGGCAGGTCGGTGGGCAGGTCGCGAGCTGGCCGTCCGAACAGTCGGGCGGCCTCGCGAAGGCCGAACAGCTTCGCCAGCGGCGTCGCCGTGGTGAGCGGGTCGGCGACGAAAGCCGCAGCCACGGCCGGGTCACGGCTGAGCCACTCAACCCCGGTCGTGCCGAGCGTCTTGTGCTTGCGGTTCAGGTCACCGCCGTCGAGATAACCGGGCCAGCGATAGGCGGTGCCCGAGAGCACGATCGCGTCGTACTCGGCGGCGTGCTCGTTCACGATCATCTGCACCATGAACGATCCCCAGCTGTGCCCGAGCAGCACGAGCGGCAGTGTCGGGTTTTCCGAGCGGATGATTGTGCTCAACTGATGCACGCCGGCCACCGCCGCGCGCAGCCCGCCCGCGCCGAGCCGACCAAGCTTCGTATGGTCGCTGCCGTGCTGGGCGAGGCCGGTCTGGCCGTGGCCGAGATGATCGTCGGCGTAGACCGCGTACCCGGCCCGGTTGAGATCCGCGGCGAGCGCGGCGTAGCGCTGGGCGTGTTCACCGACGCCGTGGGCGAGCTGGATGACGGCACGCGGGGCGGCGACCGGCCAGACGTAATAGGTAATGAGCCGGCCGTGGGCATCCGTATATGTGGGCACGAGGCCAGTCTGCCCTGTTGCGGGGCAGAGAGCGCTAGGCAATGTACTTAGCAAGGCTAATTTGCTATGCTAAGGATCTATGGAATCGCGAACACACCCAAAAACTGCCGCCCTCGGCGTCATCAAGGCTCAACCACCGGTCAGCACACCGCAGCAGGCCGCAGCACCCCCCACAGCCGCACCCAACACCACCGAACTCAGCCACGAATTTCGCCTCGCCAACGGCCGCCTGGCCCGGCGACTGCGCCAGGAGAAGGCCGAGAACGAACTCGGCAGCGGCCAGTTCTCAGCGCTCGGAGTGCTCCACGTGCACGGACCGTTGACGCTGACCGAACTCAGCGAGTTCGAGCGCGTCACCCCGCCGTCGATGACCCGAACGGTGAAATGCCTCGTCGATGCCGGTCTCGTCGCCCGCACCGATTCCACCCTCGACGGCCGCAAGATCGTGCTCACTACAACGGATGCCGCGAGCGAGATGATGACCGAAACGCGCAAGCGTCGAGATGCCTGGCTCGTACAACGAGTCGCCCAGCTCAGCCCGGAACAGCACCGCGTGCTCGCCGCCGCAACGCTGATCATGAAGGAGCTCGCCGACAGTTGAGTGCCATGTTTCGCTCGCTGAGCGTCGTCAATTACCGCATCTGGTTCGCCGGGGCTTTGGTGTCGAACATCGGCACCTGGATGCAGCGCACCGCCCAGGACTGGATCGTGCTGACCGAGCTCACGAACTACGACGCGACCGCGGTCGGCATCACCATGGCGCTGCAGCTGGGCCCGCAGTTGGTACTCATGCCGTGGTCTGGACTCATTGCCGACCGCTTCAACCGGCGCAAGCTGCTTATCCTCACCCAGACCCTGATGGGTCTGTTGGCCCTCGGCCTCGGCATTCTGACCGTGCTCGAGGTGGCCCAGCTCTGGCACGTCTACCTGTTCGCGCTCGGCCTCGGCGTCGTGGCCGCGATCGACGCACCCGCCCGCCAGGCCTTCGTCTCTGAGCTCGTCGTTGAAGACAATCTCTCCAACGCGGTCGCCCTCAACTCCGCCTCCTTCCACGGCGCGCGCCTGATCGGCCCGGCCGCCGCCGGCCTGCTCACGGTCGCCGTCGGTGCCGGGTGGGTGTTCCTGATCAACGCGGTCACCTTCGCCGCGACCGTCTTTGCCATGACCCTGCTGCGCACGCACCTGTTGCGCCGTCAGCCGAGGGCCTCGCGTGAGCGCGGGCAGCTCCTGGCGGGCTTCCGCTATGTGCGCGGTCGCTCCGACATCATCGTCGTCATGATCGCGGTCTTTCTGATCGGCACCTTCGGCCTCAACTTCGCCATTTTTACTTCCACGATGGCCACGATCGAGTTCGGCCGCGGAGCTGCGGAATTCGGCCTGCTCAGCTCCATCATGGCCATCGGCGCCGTCGTCGGCGCTCTGCTCGCCGCCCGCCGCAGCCGTGCCCGACTGCGGCTCATCGTGCTCGGCGCGGCTTTGTTCGGCCTGGCCTGCGGGCTGTCAGCGATCATGCCGACATATACCACTTTCGCCATATCTCTCACCCTGGTCGGACTGTCGTCGCTCACTCTCATGACCACCGCGAACGCCTACGTGCAGACGACGACCCGGCCGGAGATGCGCGGCCGCGTGATGGCGCTGTACATGGCCATCTTCGTCGGCGGCACTCCCCTCGGCGCGCCGCTCGTTGGCTGGGTAGCGGATGCCTTCGGCCCGCGTTGGGCGCTCGGCCTCGCCGCGATCTCGGGCTTGCTGGCTGCGGCCGTCGTGCTGTTCTGGATGGTGAGGTATCGCCGGTTACGGGTGCAGCTGCATCCGTTCACCGCACCGAGGGTGCGCGTGCTGCACGACGGCGACGGGCGCGATGTGCCGTTCGCCAAGCCGAGTCGCGGGGTCGGGACCGCCGTGCTCGAGCGCGAGGACGAGGAACCTGGCCCCGATCGCGCCGCGGACCCCGCTCTGAATCCGGATCGCGAAACTGCCGCCGAACGCAACCGCGAAACCGCCACCCGCGAGATCGCAATCGTCGAGGCCACCGCCCCGCGCTGAGTTCGGGTGCTGACTGGACAACTTCGAGGGGTGCGGCGCTGTCGACACCCCTCGAAGTTGTCCACTGAGGGCCAGCGCGGGACGAGCTAGGGTCGAAGGGCAGACTCTCTTCGAACACCAGGCAGGCCATGACCACTCTCACCACCCGACCACGCGCATGAAGGCCACCATGGCGCTCGTTGTCGCCACCCTGCTCTGGGCCGGCAACTACATCGTCGGCGGTATCGCCGTGCAAACCCTCTCCCCCGTTGAGCTCACCTGGCTGCGCTGGCTGCTCGCCTGCCTTCCGCTGCTGATTCTCGCGCAGGTGGTCGAGCACCCGAACTGGGCCTCGGTGCTTCGCCACTGGCCCCGATTGCTGCTGCTCGCAGCCCTTGGCGTCGGCGGCTACAACCTGCTGCTCTACACCGCCTTGCAGTACACGACGCCGCAGTCCGCGTCGCTCATCAACGCCGCGAATCCGGCCGTGATGGTGGTGCTGGCGGCGGTGCTGCTGCGCGAACGCATTGGCTGGCGGGGTATCGCCGGGCTGGCGCTGGGACTGGTGGGAGTGGTGCTGATCATCACGAATGGTGCGGTCGCATCTGTTTTCACTCGCACGCCCAATGCTGGCGACCTGCTCATGGTGGGCGCGATCGTGGTCTGGAGCCTCTATACGATCGTCGGCCGCGGGCTGCCGGTGCCGCCGATCACGGCCACGGCTGTGCAGGGCACGTTGGTGGCCGTGCTGCTCGCGCCGGTCGCACTGCTCGGCGGGGTGCGCTGGCCAGCGGATGCCGCCATCGGCTGGGCCGTGATCTTCATCGCGATTTTTCCCTCGATCGGCTCCTACGTGCTGTGGAATGCTGCTCTGAAGAGCGTTCAGCCGGGCCGGGCTGGCCTGTTTCTGAACCTGATCACGGTGTTCACGGTGATCATCGCCGTCGTGCTCGGCGCCCAGTTGACCACGCCGCAGCTCGTCGGCGGCGTGATCGTGTTCGCCGGTGTTGCGCTGAGCACGCTTCGGCCGGCGGGCCAGCTGGCGCCCCAGCCGGCGCTCGATCCGGCCCGACCCGACCCGGTGCGCGAGCGCTAACCGGACGGGGCCCGGGCCCGGGTCACGGGCCCAGTTTATAAACTGGGCCCGTGGACGGGGCCCGGGCCCCGTCCAATAACCGACGCGAATCTTGGGCGCAGAGCAGGCGAAGTAGGCTCGGGGGATGAGTTCATTACTGGTCAGCCTGCCCGACTCCGTGCTGCGCGAGGCGGTCGGAGAACTCCCCGACGGCGTCGAGGTCGTCGAGTGGGCGCTCGACGGCCCGTCGCCACGGCCCCGGTTCGACATCGTCGTCACGCCCTACATGGGTAAAACCGACCGGCTGGCACACCTCGCCGGCGTCGATGCCGGGCTGGTGCAGAGCCAGTCCATCGGCTACGAGGGCGTCGACCGGATCCTCCCCGCCGGGCACGTGTTCGCCAATGCGGCCAGCGTGCACGAAACCTCCACCGCCGAACTCACCCTCGCGCTTATTCTGGCATCGCAGCGCGGTATTCCCGATTTTGTGCGCGCCGCCGACGCCGGCGAGTGGGCGCCCGCGCAGCACGCCAGCCTCGCCGACCGCACCGTGCTGCTGCTCGGCTATGGTGGTGTCGGCCACGCCATCGAGAGTCGGCTGCTCGCCTTCGAAACCACGGTGCTACGAGTCGCCCGCACGGCTCGCAGTGATGATCGCGGTGAAATCCACGGCTTCGAGTCCTTACCCGACCTGTTGCCGCAGGCCGACATCGTGGTCGTTGGCGTTCCGCTCACGGCGGAGACGACGAACCTGGTTGACGATGCGTTCCTCGCCCGAATGCGTGATGGAAGCCTGCTCGTGAACATCGCTCGCGGCTCGGTCGCCGACACGGAGGCGCTGCTCGCGCATGCGACGAGCGGCCGCCTCAGGCTCGCCCTCGACGTGACCAGCCCGGAACCGCTGCCGGCGGGGCATCCGCTCTTCGCGCTGCCGAACGTACTCATCTCCCCGCACGTCGGCGGCGCCTCGAGCGCCATGCTCCCGCGCATGGCCCGGCTCGTGCGAGCGCAAATAGAACGGATGCTGCGCGGCGACCCGCCGCTCAACGTCGTGTTGACGACTTAGCGGCCGATGGCCGCGTTCGCGGCGGCCTGCGCCGTGCGCAGCGCCTCATCGACCGGAATGCGGCCGAGGAACATTTCAGCGAAGGTCGACTCGAACGCGTCAGAGGCCTCGGCCCACTTCGCGCCCTGCGGCGCCTGCACACTGCCGTTGGCGAGCACGTCGATGAACGCGCTCACGTCGATGCCCTGCTTCTGCCACGACGCGACATAGCTGGCCTGCGCCCCGATGACGGCCGGCGACGCCGAGCCGTCGGCGCCGATGGCCGCACTGCCCTCGGTGCTGCCGAGCCACTCCAGCAGTTTGCGTGTCTGTTCCGGATGCTTCGAGTCGGCGTTGCCGGCGGCCACGACGCCGTTGGTCACGCTGATCGCCCCGGTCGGGCCGGACGGAATCGCGGCGACACCCCAGTCGAAGCCGGCCCCCTCGCTCACGTTGCTGAGGTTGTACACACCGCTCTGGAACAGGGCCATCTTGCCCTGCAGAAACTGGTCGAGGGCGAAGTCGCCATTGAGGTTGGTATCGGCGGCCGACGGAGCCACGTGATATTTGTTCATCAGGTCGATCACGTACTGAAAGGCCTGGGCGCCCTCGGCGGTATCGAAGACGAACTCGTCGCCGTCCTGCAGGGCGGCCCCATTCGAGCCGAGATAATTGAGGTAGATGGCGTTGAGGTCGTTGGCCGCGTTGTAGCCGTACTGCACGATCTGCGCGGGGTCGAAGGCCGCGCTGTCGGCGGTGTTGCCGTTGACATCAACGGTGAGTTTCTGCAACACGGGCAGCAGGGTGTCCTCGCCAGAGGCGGGATCCCAGTGCAGGTCGCCGACTGTGGCCGGGTCGATGCCGGCGGCCGCGAGGAGTTCTTCGTTGTAGTAGAGCCCGATGCCGGGGTCGGCGAGCTGGGGCACTCCCCAGAGCGCGCCGTCCAGGGTGTACTGGCTGATGACGCTGGGCTGCCAGTCGGCCTGCGCGGTCGTGCCGAGGGCATCCGTTACGTTCACGAGGTTGCCGTTGACGGCGTAGTCGGCGAAGTTGCCGGCGTTCACCCAGAACACGTCGTCAGCGGTCTCGCCGGCCACGTCAACGCGTAGTTTGGTGAAGTAGTCGGCCCACGGCACGACGTTGACCGCGACGTCGATTCCCGGGTTGGCCTTTTCGAACGCCGCGAACGATGTCTCGTACGACTGCGCCACCTGTTCGTCCCAAACGCGCACGGTGAGCGTCGTGTCGGAGCCGGTCTGCGGCGTCAGCGCGAGCGCGGCAGCCACTCCGCCGATAGCGACTACGGATGCGACGGTGACGATGGCGATTATGGTTGAGCGTTTAGCGATGGGGTCCCCTTGGGTCTGTTGGAGGCTACCAGCCGCTGGCCCACCCTAACGCTACCGTGACGTCCCGAGATGCTCGCCGAAGAAGGCCTCGATGCGCGTCCAGGCGTCGGCGGCGGCCACCGGATCGGGTCCGGCGCCGAGAATACGCTTCAGCACGGGGCGCAGCACCCGCGGCCCGGTCTCGGCGTCGTTGAGAAAGGCGTGCCCGGCGCCCGGGTATTCCTTCACGTCGTGCGCGATTCCCAGCCTAGCCAGGGATGAATCGAGGGTGGCCGCCGCGCCGACCAGGGAGCGGTCCGCGCCGCCGAAGCTGCCGACGATCGGGCAGGCACCGAGCAGGTGATCATCGAGGTCCTTCGGGAGCCGACCGTAGTTGACCGAGGAGACGTCGAAGCCGCGCGTAGCCGTGGCGAGCGCAAACCCGCCACCCATACAGAAGCCGAGCACGCCGATGCGTCCCGTGCAATCGCCGCGTTCGCGCAAAAACGTGCGGGCCGATTCGATGTCGACGAAGGCCCGGCCGGCACCGGCTGACAGGGCGCGAAAGGTAGCCACGAGACATTTGCGGGTTCCGCCCTCGGTGAAGAGGTCGGGCATAAGGGCCAAATAGCCGGCCTCGGCCATGCGCACTGCCTGGCGGCGCATGACATCGGTGAGCCCGAACGCCTCGTGCACGAGCACGACGCCCGGCCAGGGGCCGTCGCCGGCCGGGATCGCGAGCACGGCCTTCAGGCCGGCACTGCCGCCCGGTCCGTCGGGAAGCTGCAGGTCGATGAGCTGGGGCACAGCGGTCATGGTCTCTCCCGGGTTGGCTGAAACTGTATCCCGCCACAGCCGAAAAGTCGTGTAGCCTGTGGTCAGACCACACTCGATCGGGAGGACAGCGTGACCGAAATCACCCCGCGCGCCTGGCAAGTCGTGCTCGACTCCGTGGAACTCGACCTGCTCGAGGGGCGCCTCAGCCCTGGCGACCATTTGCCGCCGGAGCGTACCCTCGCGGCCGACCTCGGCGTGGGCCGATCGAGTGTACGTGAAGCGCTGCGCGTGCTGGAGGTGTTGGGCCTGATTCGCACCGCCGTCGGGTCAGGGCCTTCGGCGGGCGCGATCATCGTCGCTCGCCCCGGCGGCGGCATGTCGGCACTCATGCGCCTGCAGGTCGCGGCGCAGGGCTTCGACGTCGCCGACGTCGTGAAGACCCGCCTCGTGCTGGAGGGGTCGATCGTCACCGAGCTGGCTCAGGCCTGCGCCACGGTAGATCTGGCCGCATCCGCCCAGATTCTCACCGCCATGGAATCCCAGCCCCTCACCCAGGCCGAATTCCTCGCCCTTGACGCCCAGTTTCACCTATCGCTCGCTGAAGCAAGCGGCAACCAGGTGATCACGGCGACCATGGCCGGGCTCCGCAGCGCGATCGAGGGGTACGCGCGGGCCGGCGCGGCCGGTCTCACGAACTGGCCAGCGACATCCGCTCGCCTGATGCGGGAACATCGCGGCATTCTCACGGCCATTCTGGCCGGTCAAGCGGATGCCGCCCACCTCGCCGTGCACGCCCACATCTCGGGCTACTACGCCGAAACGCACCTCACTTCCGACTAGATAAGGACGACCATGGTTCAACGACGCATCCCCAAGATCGCAGATCTCGCTCCGCTAATGAAGTTCAAGAGTCCGGAGCTCAACGCCAAGAAACGGCGTCTCGCTGCCGCGCTCACGATCAATGATCTGCGCGCCATCGCCAAGAAGCGCACCCCGAAAGCAGCATTCGACTACACCGAGGGCGCAGCCGAGGCTGAGATCTCGCTGGGTCGGGCCCGGCAAGCCTTCGAAGACATCGAGTTTCATCCCTCGATTCTGCGCGACGTGTCGACCGTGTCGACCGGCTGGGACGTGCTCGGCGCGCACGTTTCGCAGCCGTTCGGCATCGCGCCAACCGGCTTCACCCGCATGATGCAGACCGAGGGTGAGATCGCTGGCGCGCACGCTGCGGCCCGTGCCGGCATTCCCTTCGCGCTCTCGACCATGGGCACGACCTCGATCGAAGACGTCAAGGCTGCCAACCCCAACGGCCGCAACTGGTTTCAGTTATACATGTGGAAGGATCGCGACCGCTCGATGGCACTCGTTGATCGGGCCGCCAAGGCCGGGTACGACACGCTGCTGGTGACCGTGGACGTGCCCGTCGCTGGCGCGCGCCTCCGCGACAAGCGCAACGGCTTCTCGATTCCGCCGGCGCTCACCCTCGGCACCGTCGTGAACGCGCTGCCTCGCCCGGAATGGTGGATCAACTTTCTGACCACCGAACCGCTCTCGTTCGCGAGCCTCGACCGCTGGAGCGGCACGGTGGCCGACCTGCTCGACACCATGTTCGACCCCACCGTCGACTTCGAGGACCTCGCCTGGATCAAGGCGCAGTGGCCAGGCAAGGTCGTCGTCAAGGGCGTGCAAAACGTCGAGGATGCCAAGCGTCTCGTCGACCTCGGCGTTGACGGCATCACCCTGTCAAACCACGGCGGTCGCCAGCTCGACCGGGCACCGATTCCATTCCACCTGCTGCCGCAGGTCGCCCGCGAGGTCGGCGCCCACACCGAGGTGCACCTCGACACCGGCATCATGTCGGGAGCCGATATCGTCGCCTCGATCGCCCTCGGCGCCCGCTTCACCATGATCGGCCGCGCCTACCTGTACGGCCTCATGGCCGGCGGCGAAGCCGGGGTCGATCGCACGATTCAGATTCTCTCGGAGCAGGTGGCCCGCACCATGCGCCTGCTCGGCGTGAACGCGCTCGAGGAACTGAACCCTGGTCACGTGACCCAGCTGGCTCGGCTGCAGCCCGTTGCAGCTCCCCTGGTCGCCGCGGCCGAGGTGGCTCCGGTGCGCAAGGCGCCGGTGCGGAAGCCGGCCGTGCGCACAGAGTCGGTGAATGCATCCGCTATCGTCACGACCACGCCGGTGAAGCGGGCGCCACGGAAGACCGTCTCGTAAGTAGCAACCCGGTCCGCGGCGCGCCCCACTGAGGTGCGCCGCCGACGCATAATCAGCGAACTACGGCCGCTTGACGCGATGCGATGCGATCCGCTTTTCTGATTCGTCGAGGTCGATGACTCCTTCGGCGACGCCGATCACGAAGTCGAAACCCTCATCGTTGGTGAAATCGTGGGCGTAACCGTTGATCCAGAGAAAGAGCACCATGAGGGTCCAACCGGTGCGCTTGTTGCCGTCGACCAGCGGATGATGGCGCACGAGAGATTCGAGAAGGGCCGCGGCCTTGCGATCAAAGCTTGCGTAGGCATCCGTTCCGAACATGGACGCCGACGGCCGAGCCAGCGCAGACGCGAGCAGGCCGGCGTCCCGCACGTAGAATCCGTAACGCTCGTTGACCTGAAGCGCGTCGGCGACCTCCAGGTACTGCGTCATGCGTCTTCGAGGCGCTGCAGCAACTCGGCGTCGTGGGTGAGTACGAATTGCAAGCCGGATTCGATCTCGTTTCGTCGCGAATATCGGTCGACAATTAGGGTTGCGCCCTGCAGGAGCAGTGCGTGCTTCGACACGTGTTGCGCCGTCGCGAGCTCTTCGAGCTGACGGTCGAGCTCCTCGGGGATGCGGACATTTATGGCCATACCAAAATGGTACCATCACAGGTTTTGGCCGGCAACGACCGACCGACCCGTCGCTAGGCCTGCTGCCGAGCGGCGAGGGTGCGAAAGGTACCCTCCTGGGCGCAGAGCTCGGCGTACGAACCAATCTGCACCACTCGTCCGCCGTCAACGACGACGATGCGATCGGCGTCCATGACCGTACTCAGTCGGTGAGCGATCACTATTCGAGTGGCGTTGAGCGTGCGGGTGCTCTGGGTGACGATCTCCTGCGTGCGATTGTCGAGGGCGCTGGTGGCTTCATCGAAGAAGAGGATGCGCGGGCGGCTGATCAGCGCCCGTGCGATCATCAGCCGCTGCCGTTGGCCACCCGACAGGGTGGCCGCGCCCTCGCTGACAATGGTGCTCAGCCCGAGCGGCATCGCTGCGATGTCCTCGCCGAGCCCGGCCAGGTTCGCGGCGGCGAGGATCTCCTCGTGGCTGAAGGCGCCGGACCCCCCGATGTTCGACGCGAGGTCACCGGCGAACAGCGCCCCATCTTGCAGGACAACGCCGCACTGTCGGCGCACCGTACTCACATCGAGGGAGGCCAAATCGCGACCGTCATAGAGTACTGCCCCGCTCTCGGGCTGCTCGAAGCCGAGCAGCAGCCGCAGCAGCGTAGATTTTCCGGATCCGCTCGGTCCGACGATGGCGATGAATTCACCAGGCGCGACCTGAAAGGACACGTCAAGCAGGGCGGGTGGCCCCTCGGGGGTGTACCGAAAGGTGACCTGGTTGAGCTCGATGTCACCGACCAGCTCTCCGGCGTCGAGTTTGCTCGAGCTCACTTCTGGTTCTGTTTCCAACACGGGTGACAGGCTCTCGAGGTACGGCACGACCATCACGACGGTGGCGACCGTGTTGGACACGACGACGACGGCCCCCAGCACCTGGGCAAAGGCGGTGTAAACGATGAGGAACGCGGTGATCTCGATCTCCACGACCCTGCTCGCAAACAGGAACAGGGCGATCGTGCCGCCGAGGGTGAGAGTCGCGTTGAAGACGGTCAGGCCGTTCTGCACGACGCGCGCGCGGAAAGTCGCCTGCCGGTGAGCAGCGAAGGCCGGCGCCCAGTGGGCGAATGCTCGATCTTCCGCCGCGGCTGCGCGCAACTTCGCCAATCCACGCACCAACTCATAGGTCTGCGCGTTGAGGCGCTGCGAGGCGGCGAAGGCGGTGCGTTGGCGGCGAACCTGGGTGGAGTTGGCGACCGCGGCGATCGCGATGGCGATGACCACCACCACGAGTGTGAGCAGGCCAAGTGGAACGCTGTAAAAGTAGATCAGCCCGATATTGGCCAGGCCGACGATGAAAGCGAACACAGTTTGCACACCGGATGCTGCCAGGATCTCGCGCACCGCACTCACCGAAAGAATCGACGTGGCCAGTGCTCCCACCGTGCGACCGCGAAAGAACGCGCCGGGCAGGGAGATAAGCCGATCCCAGACGGCCGATTGCAGCAGCGAGTCCAGGTGACCTTGCAGGCGCAACAGCACCAGGTTTTGGCTGACCGACAACAGACCACTCGCGACGGCGGCGGCGAGCAAAATGAGGCAGAGGTCCACAATGAGCGTGTATTCGCCGCGCGGTACCAGCGTTCCGAGAATGGTGCCGGTCACGACGGGTACGAGCAGTCCGATCAGGGCTACCCCGATGCCGGTCAGCAGGATCTTGGCGAGCGAGGATCCGGCTCCCTTGGCCGCAAATCCCGCCAGGTCTTTCACGGCCAGCGAGCGTTCCGGCAGTCCCCGGTAGAATACGTGGGCACGTTGCACGAGAGTTCTCGCGTGCGCCGGGCTCAGGCGCACGACAGAACCGTCCGACGGGTCAATCAGGTCGACCCCGCCGCGGCGGGGCAGCAGCGCCACCGGGCGGGCACCGTCGACAAGTTCGCCGATCATCGGCTCGGGTCCCGTCTTCCACCACGTACCTTCCAGACGCACCGCGCGAACGCGAACGCGGGATGCCTGGGCTATGGCCTCGAGGGCGGTAACGCGCGACGACCCGGAGTTCGGTGCCGGGCGCTCCAGGTCAACGCCGACCGCGCGTGCGACGAGGGCTGCCGCAGCGTAGACGGCATCGTCGCCATCCGGCTGGAATGCGGTGGTGTCGTCCAGGTCACCACGGTCGTTCAAGAGCGACGCCAACACTCGGTCCGGCAATTCTGCGCCGCGATCATCGACGCCGTGGCGGCGCTGCAAACGGGATTCTTCTTTGCCGCGGGCAACCAGCACGCGTTGCTCGGCATCGACGAAAGCGCGGGCGGCCATGGTGGCAAGTTGCTCCCATCCCCCCGGCGTCCGCAGCACCGCTTGCAGCGCTCGTGCTTCGACGTCGGCACCAGTAACTGCGACGACCCAGTCGTCCCGTCGCACAAGCACAGCCTCGCCCGGCACCAGTGGCGATGTGCCATTACCGCGAAGAGTGACGAGTCCGGACCGAACCACGATCACAGCGAGGTCATCCAGGGGCCGCAGCGCTGCTCCCTCGGCCAGCGTGACGACACCGCCGGCACTCAGCGGCACGAAATCGCGCGGTGGTGCGTCATCATGCCCAGTGGCCAGCAGGCCGTTGAGCCAGGGAATGACGGCACCGGCCGCGTCCGGCAGCAATGCCATCTCGTGAAGGCCGATCGGTTGCATCGAAGCACCGAGCGCCGGCAGCGCCACCTGCGCACGTCCAGCTTGCGTTTGCGGCAGCCCACCCACCAGCGCTCCCGGCACGAGTGAAACAAGCGGATGCAGTCGGTCCCGAGTGCCGACCGGCGGCGCGAGAAACACGTTGACCGCATCGCCCTCAACCTGCCAGAACTGCCCTGATGCCAGTGACATTGCCTGGGCCGGCAGGGTGGTCATGCCTGGGCAATCAGAGCGGTATAGGCGCCATCGGCGAGCATAAGAACGTGGTGGGTTCCACGCTCTACGATTTTTCCCGATTTCAACACAATGATCTCCTCGGCGTCACGAATGGTGCTCAGGCGATGAGCCGAAATGACACATGTGCAACCGCGTCGGCGCAGCGCCGCGTCGATGAGGCGCTCAGTCTCCGAGTCCAGCGCGCTGGTCGCCTCGTCAAGTACGAGGATGCTCGGATCGCTCACGAGCGCTCTGGCGATTTCGAGACGTTGGCGTTGCCCCCCGCTGAGGTCGCCACCGCCCTCGGCCAGAACGCTGTCGAGACCTCCGGGGCGTGCCATGACATCGTTATACAGCTGGGCGTCTCTGAGCGCCCGGATGAGCACCCGGTCATCGACGGTGTTGTCCCACAGGGTGAGGTTGTCCCGGACGGAACCCGCGAACAGAACGATTTCCTGATCGACGAATCCAATGGCGGCTGCGAGCATCCGTCGTGGGTACGCGGGTCGCGGCAAGCCGTCGAACCGTACTTCACCGGACCACGGCTCCTGACGCCCCGTGATCAGGCGCGCCACGGTGGACTTGCCGCTGCCGGAGCCACCGACCAACGCGACCCGAGCGCCAGGGGGCAGCCGCAGCGAAAAGTTTTCAATCAGCGGCGGCAGGTGCGGGGCGTAACCGAAAGCAACCTCGTGCAGCTCCAAACCACCCGAGAGCGGCCGAGACTCGGGATCGGCGACGGCACTGAACTCGGTCGCCTCAGCGTAGCGTTCCACGTCGGCGAGTCGAGCTACTTCGGCGACCGCGGTCTGGGCGGTACCACCGATGGCGGCGAGTTGGCCGATGGGTGAGATAAAACTGGTGACCAAAACCTGGAAGGCCAGCAGGAGGCCGAGCGAGATGCTGCCCTCGATCACCAGACGACTGCCCAAGAGCAAGATGAAGGCGGTATTGACCAGGGCGAGCATGCCCGGCACGGTGGCCATGATAAGTCCGGGACGGGCAACCGCTTGCTCACCACTGATCAGCTTTGCCAACGAACTCGCCCAGCGGGAGAAGAAGTCATTCTCCCGACCGGTGGCCTTGATGGTCTCGATCATTTGAATGCCGTTGTAGGTTTCGGTGACGAACCGCCCGCGGTCCACCTGCAACTTGGCGTTGGCATCTTTTCGTGAGCGCGCCACAGCACGGATCGCCAGCACATTGAGCAGTGCAACGCCGATAGCGATCAGCGCCAGGTAGAGATCCAGGCGCAGCAGCAAAACTGCGTAGAAGGCGGCTGCTAGAGCGCTGACCACCGCCGTGGCCAGGCTGCGGGACAGAAGTTGCGCAACTTTATCGTTGAGCCCCACGCGGTTGGCGATATCCGCGGCCTGGCGCTGGTCAAAGAAGACCATGGGCAAGCGAAACACGTGGCGCAGAAACGCCGTTGACGTGCTCACCGCAATGTGCGTTTCGATGCGCAATAGCTGACTGGTCAGAAGCGCGGTAAAACCGGCCGTGAGCAGGGCAACCAGACCCATCAGCAGGAGCAACTGCCATAGCCAGTGATCCTGCGGGCCAAGCACGCTGTCTACGAAAACCGCGGTGAATCCGGCCGTCGCTGTGCCGGGAATGAGCAGCAGCAGGCTGGCCAGCATGGCCAGCATGAGCCCGCCACGCACGCCGTGCAACCGCGATCCCAGGCTGCGCAGCTGGTTGGGCTGCTCGCCGCCGCGCGTGAAGTTCGGCCCAGGAGCGAGCTGTAAGACCAACCCGGTGAAAGAACTGTCGAATTCGGCTGCGGTCACCGTTCGCGGACCCTGCGCCGGATCGTTCAAGTAGATCTCGTTGTTCTTGCTGCCCTCGAGCACCAGAAAATGGCTGAGGTTCCAGAAGAGGATGCAGGGCTGCTGGAGCGCACGAACCTTGTCGGGGCTGAAACGGTACCCCTTGGCCTCGAGTCCGTAACCGCGGGCAGCGCGCACGATTCCGCCGGCGCTGGCTCCGTCGCGGGACACCCCGCACTGCACACGGAGTTCCTCGAGGGGGACCCAACGCCCGTGGTGCGCGAGAATGATGCCCAGCGCGGCAGCTCCGCATTCCGTTGCCTCCATCTGAAGGATGGTGGGAGTGCGCACACGACCCGATTTGGGGGTCGTCGGGGTGGCCAACGTCATGGGCTAACCGCCAAACATGAGGTCAATGGGACGAATGGTTCCCTGATGAATCTCCAAGGTCACGGGTGTGTCCGCAGCCAGCAGGAATGAAGGGCCCGAGCCGTTCGACCACCGCACGCCCGACGCGTTGCTGGCGTCGGCCTCCAGTCGAATCTGAGCAACGAACGGGTCTGCATCACGGGTGAATTGGTCGGCCAGCCCGTCGTTTCGCAGGAGTCGGCCGATATCGGTCTCGGATGATGGCGTTGAATTGACCGAGACCACCTCGCCGCGAATCACGCCGAATTGCCGGAGCGCGAGCGGGATGACATCGACCGACATCCCCGGAACGACGCTGCCGACGTCCTCGGCATCGAGGAATGCGTACGCCAGGAGCCCGTCGGACGCAACGTCGGAACGTGCCATCGCGAAAACGTCGTCGCCAACGAACACGATATTTCCCGGAGCTATAAATAACTCGGCCACGCGACCAGCGAACGGCGAGACGATGGTAAATCGCGCGCCGTCAGCGTCGGAAAGTTCCAGAATCGGATCATTTTCGGCTATTTCATCACCGGGCGTCACGAGAATACTGCGCACCTGACCCTGGGTGATGCTCTGAATGGTGGCGTCGTTGCCACCGCGCTCGACGATTCCCACCGCCTCAAGCTTCTGCGGTAGCTTTCCGGCGAAGCCGAAGACCAACAGCGTGACGGCGATCACACCAAGCGCGCTCAGCACGATCCAGGTGCGCGGCCGGTCTACGCGGAGCGGATCGTCGTTTCCACTGCGCACCGTGCGACGCGCGAAAACCTCGGCACGGAGTGCGACGGGTGGCTCCGCCTTCGTGTTGGTCATGACCATTCCAATCGGAGCAGGCGGATCGTGTTTCTAAAGGTCAACGGGGCAGAGGCTGCACGCCCGGTTCCAGTGATGGACATAATGCAGGTCATCCCTGACTGCGATGATCGCAATCAGGGATAACCGTCACGCTTTAGGGTGTGCAACCCTGCCCAGGGTGGGTACGCGTTTCATAGCCGCGCCCGATCCATTCCGCCCAGCAGACGGGCTTCTGTGCTCCATCCCTTTCGAAGACCAGCTGAGTCACGACGTCAATCGCCGCGGAGACCTCACGGACTTCCATAATTTTCACGCGAGCTCGCACCCGTTCACCAACCATGAGCGGATGCGGCAGCCGCATCCGGTTCACGCCGTAGTTCAGGAAGGACCCGAAACCCTGAACGTCAAACGTGTCAAAGAACAGCTTGACGGTGAGTCCCAGGGTCATGAAGCCGGGAACGACCGGTTGGCCGCGGGCACCCGGCTCTTCACAGGCGGTTTCGAACGCATCGATGGCTTCCTGGGTGATCAGGTGCCACGAGTCCAGAACGAATTCCTGTCCCACGTTTGCTTGAAACCCGGCGCGTCCCCGCACCGCGAACTTCTCAGCCAAAACATGGAGCGTTACTGCGCCAGTCTGCGTGTCAGTCATAATCATCAGTTTTTCAGATACCGGACGGCTGGATCATGTCCTAGAAGTTGACCGACCCACCAAAGCCCGGAAGCCCGATGACAATGCTGCCACAGGAGCCGCCGGAGACGTTCGCGAGCTGTGCGTCGGAAACTTCACCGTCGGAAGTTGCCAGAGCGTTCACGATGACGTCGCGGTCATCCGCGGTCACCGTGAAACCGGCGGCGTTGATGATGTCGAGCCGCGCAGCGTCATCGGGCGCACCCGCGATCTCGTCCCGGAAGGCCTGATCGGTCGTGATTCGTGCGGCGCATGCTTCTGCTGATACTTGAGACATTTGGTTCCCCTCGTTGAACGTCAAATTTCTATGTTGTGAAGACCGTATCGAAGGCCCAGCGCGCAGAGCAAGGAAGATAACCGGGTGCCCTACCCCCATTTCGGGTTCGCCGGAACTAGATTGTCGGTTGACTCAGTGAACGCCAGGCGTCGTTCGCGCCTGTCGAGATTGACGAAAATTTCACCGATCGGGTTGGCACGCGGCCCGGACAGTGTGTGCACTTGTGCGCCAGGAAGTTAGCATTCCAGTCGACGTTGGGTCAAAGACGCGGCCATCGATGCCGCCGAAAATCCCCGGCAACTGCGCGTCGGAGACCTCTCCATCCGAGGCCGTGAGCGCATTCACAATGACATCTCGGTCGTCGGTCGTGACATCGAAGCCGGGTCCATTGATGATCTCGAGCCGCGCGGCATCATCGGGCGTACCGGCAATCTCATCGCGAAATCCCTGGTCGGTCGTCTTACGCGCCGCGCACGCCGTTGCTGATTCTTTCGACAGTGAACCCCCCGGTCAGGACTCCCGTGCTGCGTTAACTCAACGTAAACATGTCCACGTTGGGCCTGCAAGGAATCGGTCGGATGTCTGGCCCCCACTTCGCGGGCGTGCAGTCCGTCCGGTTATGGTCATTTGACCCGGTTCGGCTATGCGTCCTTCAGGTGCTCGCGGAAGGCCCGCAGGGCGAGGGCGTCGTCTTCCCAGGCGCCGCCCTCGTGGCCGTTGTAGGGCCAGACCGTGATTTGCTTCGGGCCGGCATAGTTGTTGTAGGCCGCGAACACGGTCGACGGCGGGCAGATAGGGTCCATCAGTGCCGCCGTCATGGTCACCGGCGCAGTGGCCCGTTTCGCGAAATTGACCCCGTCGAAATAGGAGAGCACGTCGTGCACCCGCGCTACCTTCAGCCGATTGGTCGCGAGGTACTGTCCGAGCTCACGGTACGGCAGCGCGTCGGTGATGACGGATGCGCGCGGAAAGTCGCAGAGAAACGGAACCCGCGCGACGACCGCGGCCAAGTCGGGTACGAGCCCGGCCACGGCGAGGGCGATGGCGCCGCCCTGGCTGGTGCCCGTGACGCCGACCCGGGCTGCGTCGACGAGTGCGAGGCTGCGAGCCGCAGCAACCGCCCGCACCGCGTCGGTGAACAATCGGCGATAATAGTACGTCTCGCGAGAATCAATGCCGCGGGTCAGAAACCCGGGTACCTGCGGGCCGCTCCCGACATCGTCGGCGGTATCGCCCGTGCTGCCGCCATATCCCTGCCCGCGCACGTCCATCTCGAAATGCGCGAAACCGGCGGATGCCCAGAGCAGGTTCTCGAAAGCCTGCCCGCGGCCCCGACCATAACCGTGAAATTGCACGATGGCCGGCAACGTGCCCGTCGCTCCGGCTGGAACGCGCAACCAGGCCTTGACCGGCTGCCCGCCGAACCCGGCGAAGGTCACGTCGAACACATCGAGCGTGCGGAGGCCGGCATCGACCTTCCGGACGGTGAGATTGAGCGGATGCTGGTGCGCCTCGGCGAGCGTTTCGGCCCAGAACGCGTCGAAGTCGGACGGATCAGCCTGACCGCTGCGATAGGCACGGAGTTCGGCTTCGGGCAGGTCGGTGTACATGCCTGCCAGCCTAGAGGCCCCTGAGCGTTGGGCCGGGGCCAACCGTCACGCGCGTCCAGGCGCTTGCTACAGCTGCGAACCCGCAGATCAGCACCCAGTGTGGCTGATTCAGGAAAACTGCGTCTACACGGACACGGCGCCCGCGGAATCAGACGGCTGAACCGGATCCGCCGATGGATTTCCTGAATTAGCCACGCACAGAAGACTTGATGGAGGTGCCCGAGGCCTACTTCGCGGCGGCGAGGTCGGCCAGTACGAGGCGCAGCTGCTCGATGGCCCAGTCCACGTCGTCGGCGGAGACTACGATCGGCGGCGCGAGGCGGATGGTCGATCCGTGCGTGTCCTTGGCGAGCACGCCGCGGGCCAGGAGCGCCTCGCAGACGACGCGGCCCGGGGCGAGCGACGGGTCGATATCGATGCCGGCCCAGAGCCCGACGCCGCGCACCTCGACCACGCCATGTCCGATGAGCTCGGCGAGCCCGGCGTGCAGGCGGGTGCCGAGTTCGGTCGCGCGCTGCTGATATTCGCCGGTAGCCAGCATTTTCACGACGGCGAGGCCGACTGCCGCGGCGAGCGGGTTGCCGCCGAAGGTCGAGCCGTGCTCGCCCGGGTGCAACACACCGAGGATGTCGGTGTTGCCGACGACGGCCGAGACGGGCACGATGCCGCCGCCCAAGGCCTTGCCGAGCAGGTACAGGTCGGGCACGACGCCCACGAGGTCGCAGGCGAAGGTCGAACCGGTGCGGCCGAGCCCCGACTGAATCTCGTCGGCGATGAACAAGACGTTGTGCCGTGTGGTGATCTCGCGCACGGCGGGCAGGTAAGCCGCCGGAGGCACGACGATTCCGGCCTCACCCTGGATGGGCTCGAGCAGCACGGCGACGGTGTTCTCGTCGATCGCTGCCTCGAGCGCGGCGGCATCGCCGTAGGGCACGGTGCGAAAGCCAGGCGTGAACGGTCCGAAACCGGCGCGGGCAGACTCGTCGTCGGAGAAGCTGATGATGGTGGTGGTGCGGCCGTGAAAGTTGCCGGCGGCGACGATGATGTTGGCCTGGTCTGGCGCGACGCCCTTGACCCGGTAGCCCCAGGCACGGGCTACCTTGATGCCGGATTCGACGGCCTCGGCGCCGGTGTTCATCGGCAGCACCATGTCTTTACCGGCCAGTTCGGCGAGCGCGGTCACAAAGGGACCGAGCTGGTCGTTGTAGAACGCCCGGCTGGTGAGCGTGATCCGGCCGAGCTGCGCGCGGGCGGCATCCAGCAGCACCGGGTTGGAGTGCCCGAAGTTCACGGCGGAGTAAGCGGCGAGGCAGTCCAGGTAACGGTGACCGGCAACATCCGTTACCCAGGCGCCGTCGCCGGAGGCAACGACAACCTCGAGCGGATGGTAGTTGTGCGCGGCGTGCGCGCTCTCCTGGGCGATGAGTGCGGCGGCCTCAGGTGAAACGGATGCCGCGGCTACGGCCTGCGCGTCGGTCAGGTTCGTGGTCATGTCGTTCTCCTTCAGGTTGATTGGGGCGGTTATCGGCGCAGCTCGAGCGTGCAGCACTTGACGCCGCCGCCGCCCAGCAGCAGCTCGGACAGGTCGACGCCGATCGGGTTGTAGCTGCGGGCGCGCAGCTGTCGTTCGAAGTCCTTGGCGCGGGCGGCGATGACGACGTTGTAGCCGTCGGAGTAGGAGTTGAGGCCGAGAATGGCGGCGTCTTCTTCGGTGACGATGATGGCGTCGGGGTAGCGTTCCTGCAGACTGGCCAGACTCGGCGCGTCGAAGGCGCTGGGTAGGTAAGCGATGTTCGTGTCGTCCAGCACGGCGATGGCGGTGTCGAGGTGGTAGAAACTCGGGTTGATCAGGCGCAGGGTGATGACCGGGCGTCCGGCGATAATCGAGAGTTCAGCGTGGCTGTTCGAGTCGCTGCGAAAACCGGTGCCGGCCAGGATAACGTCGCCGACCAGCAGAAAGTCGCCCTCGCCCTCGTTGGTCTCGACGGGCACGCGCACGTCGAAGCCGTTGGCGCCGAACCAGTCCATGTAGGCGGGACCCTCTGGCTGGCGCTCGACGTGGGTGAATTTGGCTCCGTAGGCCTGGTTATCGATGACGAAACCGCCGTTGGCCGCGTAGACCATGTCGGGCAGGCCATCTATCGGGTCAATCAGGTGCACATCGAAGCCGAGGCCAATGTAGGCGTCATAGAGGGTCTGCCACTGCTTGACGGCGAGGGAGGTGTCGGTGGGCAGGGCCGGATCCATCCACGGGTTGATGCGATAGACCACGGTGAAAAACTGCGGCTTGCACATGAGCACGGTGCGCTTGGTGGCGATGCGCACGGGGACGGCTGGCTCTTCGGCAAGAACGGGGGCGGCTGAGTTGATCGACATGAGACTCCTTCGGGGATCCGCGGGCCTTCGAGCCGACGGAACTCGGGGTGGATGGCGGACCAGGTCGCTCACGAGAGCCCGGCTCGACCAAACGTGATCGATCCGGGACGCCGCCCTCAGTCTCACACAGCATGATTCAACATTTCACGCTGATCTGCGCAAGAAATCTTCGAGAATTGCCATAGTGACGCAATTTTGCGCAGCACGGTCGCCTAGACTCGCCCCATGGACAACCTCGACCACAGCATTCTCGACCTGCTGCGCCAGAACGCGCGCGCCGGCTACGGTGACATCGGTTCCGTGGTGGGGCTGTCGGCATCCGCTGTGAAACGCCGCGTCGATCGGCTGGTAGCCGACAAGGTGATTCGCAGCTTTACGATTCAGGTCGACCCGGCGGTCGACGGCATGAGCACGGAAGCCTATGTGGAGCTGTTCTGCCGCGGCACCGTAGCGCCAGATGAATTACTGCGCATTCTCTCCGGCGTGCCCGAAGTCGTCGATGCGGGAACCGTCACCGGCAGCGCCGACGCGATGGTGCACATTCGCGCCCGGGACATTCCGGGGCTGGAGGCGGCCCTCGAGAAGGTGCGCCTGGCCCCTAACGTGGACCACACTCGCAGTGCGATCGTCTTGTCCCGATTGATCCATCGCTCAATCGAGTAGCAATTCTTCACGCGAAAGCGGGAAATTCGTTGCTTCGCGGGAGCTGAAGCAGCAAATTTCCCGCTCTCGCGGGCTAGGCGACCGGCTTTTGGCGCACGGGCGAGATCAGGTGCAGCAGGGTGACCGCAGCGATCGAACCGGCGCAGAGGATGCCGGCCAGCACGACGATCTGGAACCGGCCAGCCTCCAGCGGTGAGGCTCCCCCGAAGATCGCTCCGACGAACGCGCCCGGCAATGTCACCAGCCCGGTGGTCTTGGTCTGGTCGGTGGAGGGAATGATGGCGAAGTAGACGGCCTGCCTGGCCAAGTCGCGGGTGGATTGCCGCGGCTTGGCCCCGAGCGCGAGCCAACCCTCGACTTCGTCCCAGTGATCGCCGACCGCCTCGTCGAAGCGGCGTCCGCTGAGCGTGGCGATCGACATGGCATTGCCGATGATGATCCCGCCGATCGCAAGCACGTAGCGTGGTGAGAATTCGATCGCCCCGGTCGTGAACACGATGGTGAGCGTCACGCCCACTCCGAGCGCCATCGCGGCGGCCACGCGGACCAGGTGCGAGCGGCTGAAGCCGATGCGGCGGGTGACGGTGCCGACGGCCGCCGCGAACATGACGAGCAGTCCGACGCCGACCCAGAGCGGATCGTTGATGATGCCGCTGAGAATGAGGCTGATCGCGGCGAGCTGCAGGGTGCCACGCAGCAGCGCGAGTGCCGGGGCGAACGGATGCTGCGTGCGATAGACCCGCAGCACCGTCGCGACCACCGCGAGCAGCAGCACAACGCCGACCAGCGTCGGCACCAGCCCGGCAAGCTCTGCGGGGAGATCGGCCGGAAAGGTCATGCCCCGAGCCTACGGGCCCTGAGGAACATTCCCCAGGAACGTACCGTGGGTATGCTGTTGCGGCATTCGTTGTAGCGAGGCAAAATTGTTCATAACGTTGAACGGAGAGTCCCGTGCCCGCTTCCTTTATTGCCATTGATTCGCATTCGAGCACGCCCCCGTTTGAACAGCTGCGCAGCCAGGTGATTGCGGCTGTGCGCTCCGGCGAGCTGGAGCACAATACCCGCCTGCCGACCGTGCGCGCCCTCGCTGCAGAGCTCGGCTTGGCGACGAACACGGTCGCTCGCGCTTACCGCGAGCTCGAGCGCGACAGTGTTATTGAAACGCGCGGCCGGTTCGGTTCGTTCGTCGCTCCCAACGGCGATGCGGCGGAGCGGAATGCACAGGCCGCAGCCGACGCATTCGCTGCCCGCATCGAGCAACTCGGTGTTGGCCCGGGCGAGGCCCTCGCTCTCGTCACCGATGCTCTGAGTCGCCGATCTGACTCCTGAATATCGGCCTTGCGGCCTGAGTTTTGTATTGCTACTCTGGTACAAAACGCGCACAAAGGGAGGGTTTCGTGGATCCAGTAACAGCCACCTTTGCGGCCCTGATGGTGGCGGGCGTCGGCATCCGCTTGATTCGAAGCGCGCGTGCCGAACCCCGCAAGCGGATGCTCAATGCGTACTCCCAACAGGTCGGGCTCGCGTTGGTTCCCGAGATCGTTCCCGAGCTCTCCCTGCGGCTGTATCGCCGCGAGCGTGCCTGGATCGTCGGGTCGATGGTCGGCCTCGTTGCGGGAGTCACGACTTTGGTGGTGACAGACAGTAGCCAGAGCCCCTGGAACGGGCTCCTGGTCGGTATCGCGATGATCGTCGGGTCAACGATCGCGATGATCGTCAAAGATTCCCGCTCAGCTTTCACACCTGTTCCCGACGCACCCCGGCTGGCCCGCAGCGTCTCACCGGGACTGGCCGACTACGTAACGCGGGTCGACCGCACCTTCTCACTGGGTCTGCTCGCTCTGGCCACCCTTGGTTATATCGCTGTGCTCGGGGTCATCGCCATCAACCCGAGCCGGGTGTTCGACGACGTGTCAGTGCGATCCATTCTCTGGCCGGCCGGGCTGCTGCTGGCGCTGGCGACCGCCGCAAGCCTGGTGACCTGGGCGGCGGCCGGCGCGCTGCTCAGCCGTGGCCAGCCGGCCAGTACGTTCATCGAGCTGGCCTGGAGCGACGCCTTTCGCAGCAGCACCCTGCGGAGCCTGATCTACATTCCGGGCATCATTGCCGCCGTCAGCTCTGGCGTTCTGTTTCTGTCCCTGAGCTGGGAGATCAAGCTCCCGGCCCCGGGCTCGGTTGGCGAGATTCTGGTGAATTCCTTCACGATCATGGGGCCGATTCTGCTCGGCATCGTTGCCGCCTGGACCATCACCAGCCTGCGCAATCGCAGCACGACGCACTACCTGCGCCGGCTCTGGCCCGAAACAGCCGTCGAACTCGACCGGCGCCGGAGCGCGCGCGGTGCCATCGACGATCAGCCTGATGCGGACAGCCGAACGAGATCCTCGGCATGATGCTGCTGGTCGATCCGCGTTCGGCAACGCCGCCGTACGAACAATTACGAGTGCAGGTGCTCGCCGCGGTACAGTCGGGCGACCTGGCTCCCGGCGACAAGCTGCCGACCGTGCGCAAGCTGGCCGAAGACCTGGGGCTGGCCGCCAATACCGTAGCCCGCACCTACCGCGAGCTCGAGCGCGACGGGGTCATCGAGACGCGCGGCCGCAACGGATCCTTTATCGCCGCGAGCGGCAACGCTGCCCAGCAACAGGTGCAGGTCGCGGCGGCCCTGTTCGCCGGCAAGGCGCGCCAACTGGGCGTCGCACCCGAGGAAGCGCTGGGGTTTGCGCGCGCGGCCCTCGGCATCCACTTGTAGCTGCCGCTACTTCGGACGGGGCCCAGGCCCCGTCCACGGGCCCAGTTTACAAACTGGGCCCACGGTCCGGGCCCAGGCCCCGTCCGGACTAGATCCGGGTCGGACGTTACCGAGCGGAGCGGTAGTGGGCCGCGAGGCGCTCGAAGCCCTCGTCGAGGGAGACAGCGGGGGTCCAATTAAGGTCGGCGCGCGTGCGACGCTGGTCGAACCAGTGCGCGGTCGAGAGCTGCTCGGCCAGAAACCGGGTCATTGGCGGCTGATCGCCCCCCGGTCGACGCCGCCAGATGGTCTCAATGACCGAACCGGCCACCCGGGCAGCGGATGCCGGCACCCGCCACCCGGGCGCGGCCACGCCTGCTGCCCCGCAGATTCCGGCGAGGAGTTCAGCGACCGGGCGTGGTTCACCGTTGGTGATCACGTAGGACTGACCGTGAACCGACACAGCGGCGTCGAGCGCCGCGTGGATCGCCGAGGCCGCATTGTCGATGTAGGTCGTGTCGATGAGCGCCGCGCCGTGTCCGAGCAGCGGCAGCCGTCCGCGGCGGGCGCGGTCGACGATTCGGTCGATCAGCTGGGTATCGCCCGGACCCCAGACCAGGTGCGGGCGCACGGCGACCACGCTGAATCCGGAAGCATCAGCGGCGAGCGCGAGCAGTTCGGCCCGAGCCTTGGTTCGGGCATAGTCGCCGCGGGCGTGCTCGGGCGAGGCAGGCAGTGCGTCGGAGCCCGCGATCGACGAACCGGCGTGCGCAACCGAGGGCGACGAGACGTAGACGAAACGCGAGACGCCGGCATCCTGGGACGCCTGCAGCACGGTACGAGTGCCACCGACGTTGACCGCCTCGAACTCGGCCGGGTCACCGGTGAGTGAGACCTTGGCGGCGAGGTGCACGACCGCGTCCATGCCGCTCACGGCGTAAGCGAGGCCGGCATATGGGATGTCGGCGGCCGTCGTGATCGAGCCGTGCACGTCTTCGATGCCCGGCAGGCCCGACGACCGACGCTGAAAGGTGCGCACCTCGTGCCCGGCCGAGCTGATGCGGTCGGCGACGGCGCGACCGAGAAAGCCGCTGGCTCCCGTCACCAGCACTCTCATAGCGCGCCCCTCATGGCTTAGTCCAGCGACCACCCGCGAGGATGCCGGTCGCCCAGCGCGAGAGCCGGCTGCGGTCGATCTTGGAGTTGTGCCGAATGTCGGTCGGCAGACCGGAAACGACGAGCACGGCGGCGACCGGTGAGCCCACGGCCGCGCGCACTGCGGCAGCGAGGGGCTCTGCAGCTCGGTGCACCCGGCGGGCCGGCGGTACCGTTTCGATCACGGCGACCTGCTGTTGGGTGCCGAGTGGGCCGACACCGACGAAGGCCGCGCGAAAAACGTCGGGCAGGTTTTCGATGCGCTGCTCCGGCCCGACCGGGGTGGTGACGCCGGCGGCCGTCACGATGATGTGCGGCATTCGCCCCTCCACCCAAAGGCGGCCTGCACTGTCGAGGTGACCGACGTCGCCGGTGCGATGCCACCGTTCGCCCGCCACTGCGCTGCGGCGCGAGGCACGCTCGGTGAGCCAGAGCCGGTCGTAGTGATCCTTGACATGCGGCGCCGACACGACGATCTCGCCGGTCACGTCGGGTTCCTCCGACAGGTCGCCAACGGATGCCCCACTCGCGTCGAGCGCGCTGATCCGGATGCGAGTGGTCGCGGTCGACCCGCCGACGCAGACTCCCCCGGCGGGGTTCGCGGTGTCACTCAGCGACTCCGCGGCGGCGCGAATCCCCCCGAGCGTGATGTCGGCCATGAGCAGGCCCTCGGTCATGCCGTATGGCGTGTGCGCGGTTGCCCCCGGCATGAGGTGGGCGGCCTCCGCGAGCAGGCTCTCCGAGATGGGGGCGCCGGCTGAGAGAAAGCGCTGCACGCCAGCGAGCGCGGCGTGATCGGCGGGGGTGAGCGCGTCGGCGGTCGCGACGACATTCACCAGGGCGGCGGGCGAAAGAAAGACGACGGTCGCGTCAATCGCGGCGACGGCGGCCGCGACCGCGGTGGCGGTGAGGGTCTTGGGCGCCGTCACGTCCATGTCGGGGGTGACCGACCGAGCACCGAGGGCCGGACCGAGCAGCGCGAACGGAGCGAATCCGGCGACGAGGCCGGTGCCGACGCCGACGCCGTACTGCAGAAAGAGGGCGCGGCTCACAGCGGAGAGCTGGCCGTGCGTGTAGACGACACCCTTGGCCGGGCCGGTCGACCCGGAGGTGAACAGCACGGCGGCCGGGTCGGCGGGCACCGGCTCGACCGGGAGTTCGTCGCCAGCTGCGAGCCGCGCCTGACCCAGATCGATCAGCTCGGCGAGGGTGTGCTCGATGCCGAGCAGCCGGGCCATCGGCGCCGGAAAGCGGGCGACCGAGATCTTACGTCCGGGCCAGCCGAGCGCGCGGGCGGCCATCAGGCCGGGAGCTGCTCCGATCACGAAGTCGGGGCGGGCACCGCGCACGGCGCGGGTGAGGCCGGCCAGGCCGAGGCCGGCATCCGCTACGACGACGATCGCGCCGATGCGCACGCAGGCGTAGAGCACCGCGGTGAGGTCGGCGCTCGGCGGCACGAGGAGGGAAACGCGGTCGCCGGGCCCCACGCCAATGTGCACGAGACCGGCCGCGATCTGGCGCACGCGCCGAGAGAGTAGCCGCCAGCTGACCGTGCGCGGGGCCGGCTGCATGTCGACGAGGGCGGTCTCGTCGGAGTCCTTGAGAGTGTCTAGGTAGTGCCAAAGCGGATGCGTCCCCACGGCTTGCCACGCGGCCGTCGGTCCCTCTGTGGCGGTCTCGCTCGCAGCAGACTCGCTGTCCGCAACGGCATCGCCCAACCAGAGCAGCGCGGTGGCGGCGTAGTCCGCGTCTTCGGCGATCAGGTGCCCCGCGCCCTCGAACCGGTGAACGTGGGCGTGCGGCATCCGTTCGACCAGGTCGTCGAGGTAGCGGTCGCTGAAAATCGGATCCCGGGGGCCCCAGAGCAGCAGCGTCGGCACCGCGAGCGACCGCACGGTCTCGGCGATGCGGTCGAGTTCCGGACGACTCTCGTGCGTGAGCGCCACCGGGATGTCGGCGACGAAGCCGCCAATTCCGCCACGGCGGTCGCTCGTCAGGTACGGAGCGTGGTAGCCGCGCTTGACCTCGGTCGACAGTGGCGGATGTGCCAGCGCCAGCGTCGTGGCGAGAAAGGCCGGCGTGGCCACGGTCGCCGGTCCGAGAATGCCGCGCCCGAGCGCGAGCCGCAACGGCCCCGGAATCTTGTCGCTGACGCTCTGGTGCACCGCGGTGTTGAGCAGCATGATGCCGGTCAGCAGTTCGGGGTGGTCGACGGCCCAACCGAGCGAGACGACGCCGCCCCAATCGTGACCGAATGTGATCACCGGGCCGGCCAGTTCGAGGGCGTCGGTGAGGTCGCCGAGGTCTTGCACCCGGCGGGCGAGCGGGCGGAACACTCCAGTTCGCGCCGAGAAGCCCATGTCGAGCTGGTCCACAGCGATCACACGCCAGGCGGGCGCACCCGACTGTGCTGCATCCCTTGCTTCAGACAACAACCTGCGCCAGAGATACGACCAGGTCGGGTTGCCGTGCACGCACAGAATCGTTCCGACCGGAATCACTCCGAGCGCATCAAGCTGCGGCCCGTTGTCGAGCAGGTGCCAGCCGTGGGTCACGCCGCCCGCAGTACCGTTCTCCTCGACGTCAATGAGCCGTGACCACCCTGCGTCCAGCCCTGACAGGCCCGTCGGCGGCAATGCGGCCGGGACCGAGGTAGCGACGGGCAGGCGACGGGGGCCCACCATCACCAGACGAGTTCCATCATGGCGGTGTTGAGCCCGGAGCCGACGCCCATGAGCAGCACCCGGTTGCCCGGCTCGAGCTTCGACGTCTCCTGCGAGAGCGTAATCGGAATCGACGCCGGGCCAACGTTGCCGAGCGTTGGATAGGTCAACGGCACCTTGGTTTTATCCATGCCGGTGGCCTTCACGATGGCGTTGGTGTGCACGTCCGAAACCTGGTGCACGATGTAGCGGTCCATGTCCGACCAGCTCCAGTCGCGTTTGGCTTCGGTCCAGGCCGAGACGACCAGTTCCATGCCGCCCTTGAGCAGCGCCTTGGCGTCGGTGAACATGCCGTCGACGCTGCCGACGCAGAGTCCGTTGAACTGGGTGGCCGCGCGGGTGACCCCGCCAAGGATGCGGTGTCCGGCGGGGTGGGCATCCGCTGGGCCGAGCACGGCAGCGGCGGCGCCGGAACCGAGGGTGAGGCTCGCGAACTCACTCATGAAGTCTTTGCGCTTGATACCCGGGCGGCCCAGGCGGTCGATGGTGTTGGCCTGGATCTCGTCGGCGTCTTCGCCGTCGATGATCACGGCGTACTTGACCTGCCCGCTGTCGATGAGCTGCGCGGCGAGCGTCATACCGTTGACGAAGCCGAGGCAGGCGTTGGCGATGTCGAAGTTGATCGCCGACGACGGCAGGCCGAGTCCGTGGTGGATACGCACGGCCACCGAGGGTTCGAGGTGCTTACGAGTGACCGAGGTGTTGATGAGCAGGCCCACGTCGCTCGGCTTGATGCCGGCTTCGTGCAACGCGATCTTGCCTGCCTTGACCGCGGCGTCGTCAAAGGTCTCGTTCGGGCCCCAGTTGCGTCGCTCGTAAACACCAGCCACGCGCTGCAGCAACCCGGTGGGCAGTTTGAGGCGCGTCAAAACGGGCTTCAGGCGTCGGTCGATTTCTTCGGACGTCGTGATGAGGGGCGCCATCAGGCTGGCTACCGACAACAAAGCGACGTTTCGATGCGTCGTCGTCGCGTTTCCGTTCAAGCGTGAACCCCTGTCGAATTGTGGACAGCGGTAATCATACGTCCCCTATAAGTTTGCCCCATGAAACTGTATGCAAACCGCATGCGACCTGTGAGCGCTCGGGGGGGCCGTGCAAAACTGCGGAGATTGCGCTGGCGACCGCCCGAAATCCAGCAGCTAGGGGCGATAGGACGAAATCTCCGCAGATCTGACCGCTGATTCGGTTTAGATCACGCCCTCGGAGAGTGTGCTCGGGTTGCCGAACCGGTGCGCGGTAATCGAGATGGCCTGTTCCCGCATAAACGGCAGCACCTCGATGCGGCCGGCCTGGGTGACCGCGTTTGAGTACACCGCGAGGTCTGGGCTGCCGTTGACCGCTTCGGCCAACGCGGATGCCTCCACCCGCGCTCCCAGCACTGGGTCGCTGCCGATGAGGCGCACCCGGCTGGCCGTGATTCCGCCTGAACGGGCGCGGCCCAGCCATTCCTCGTCGGTTTCGACGACCACCGGGATCTCACGCTGGGCGAGGATATTGCGCACGGCTGGCGGCACCGGAACGCTGCTCGACACGTCGTAGCGTGACGTCGACAGTGTCGCGGCGGCGATCACGCGCAGCAGCTGCGCGAGCGTTCCGCTCTCGGACAGGCGTACCGTGACCGGCAGCGCGCGGTAGCGGAACAGGTTGCGCTCCACTCCGAGACCGGTCGCGTCGCGCACGACGTTGAATTCCTCGCGCCAGGCGAGGGCATCGCTCACTGCCGAACGACGCAGCACGTCGAAGTCGGCGTAGTCGAGGAACGGCTGGCTGGCTTCGATGATGTCGGTGACCCGCTGCTCGAGGCCGCGCAGGTGCAGGGTCGAGCTGTTGCGGCCCGGTTCGTTGACCCAGCTGCCGAGGCCGTAGAGGTAGTTCGGTCCGCCGGCCTTGGTGCCGGCGCCCACGGCTGAACGCTTCCAGCCGCCGAACGGCTGGCGCTGCACGATGGCGCCGGTGATGCCGCGGTTTACGTAGAGGTTGCCGGCTTCGATCGTGTCAACCCAGAGTGCCAGTTCATCGGCGTCGAGCGAGTGCAGTCCGGTGGTCAGGCCATAGTCGACCGCGTTCTGAAAGCGGATGGCTTCTTCCAGGTTGCGCGCGTGCATCACGCCGAGCACCGGTCCGAAGAACTCGGTGAGGTGAAAGTACGATCCGGGAGCGACACCGGTGCGAATTCCCGGTGACCACAGCTTGCCGGTCTCATCGAGCTGCTTCGGCTCGACCAACCACTGCTCTTCGGCGCCGAGGGTGGTGAGGGCGTGCAACAGTTTGCCGTCGGCCGGCATCATGATCGGACCCATCTGGGTCACCGGGTCGCTCGCCGGGCCGATCTTGATCGAGGTCGCGGCGTCGACCAACTGGCCGAGGAAGCGCTCCGATTTGGCGACCGATCCGACCAGGATCACTAGGCTCGCGGCCGAGCACTTCTGGCCGGCGTGACCGAAAGCGCTCTTCACGACGTCGGCGGCGGCCAGGTCGAAGTCGGCCGACGGGGTGACGATGATGGCGTTCTTACCGCTCGTTTCGGCGAGCAGCGGCAGGTCGTGCCGGAACGAACGGAACAGCTCGGCCGTCTCGTAGCCGCCGGTGAGAATGACGCGGTTCACCGCGGGGTGCGCGATGAGCTTGGCTCCGAGGTCACGGTGCGGCAGGTTGACCAGCGCGAGCAGCTCGCGCGGGATGCCGGCTTCCCAGAGGGCTTCGACGACGACCGCGCCGGTGCGCTGGGCGACGGTGGCGGGCTTGACGACGACGCCGGCACCGGAGGCGAGGGCGGCGAGCATGCCGCCGGCCGGGATAGCGGTCGGGAAGTTCCACGGCGGGGTGACCACGATGAGCTTGGACGGCACGAAGATCGCGCCCTGCACTCGGTCGAGGTCCTTCGCCCGCTCGGCGTAGTAGTGGGCGAAGTCCACGGCCTCGCTCACCTCGGCATCGCCCTCTGTGATGGTCTTTCCGCACTCGCTCGCCATGACCTCGATCAGGCGATCGCGGTTGGCGGCGAGCGCCAGCCCGGCACGGTGCAGCACGGCGGCGCGTTCGGCGCCGGTCTTCTGGCCCCAGGCGGCTCCGGCCTCGAGCACACCGTCGATGATCAGGTTGAGTGCGGCCTCGTCGGGAACGGCGGCGGCCTCAATCGTCTCGGTACCGAGAACGGATGCGTCAGCCCGGGCCAAAATCCGTCGGCCCCAGGCGCGGTTGGCGGGCAGCGAGGGGTCGGTGTCGGGTTCGTTGTGGAAGGTCGAGTGCAGGGGAACCGAGCCGCGGGTGATGCCGAGCAGCGCACTGGTCAGTTGCGGGTCGGCGTCGGAAGCGGTCTCGATGCCCGTGCTGCGGGCATCCGTGTGGGCGGCGGCAAGCCGATCAAGGTCGTAGCTGCTGGAGCGGTCCTGCACGCGGTTGGGCGTGGGTACCCGGTCGTCGAGCGCGTCGAGGGAGGCCTGGAAGCGGGCCTTTTCGCGGTTGAACAGCTCGGGGTTACTGGTCAGCTCGAACACGGCCGACATGAAGTTTTCCGAGCTCGCGTTCTCTTCGAGACGGCGAATGAGGTAGCTGATGGCCACGTCGAACTGGGACGGGTCGACAACGGGCGTGTAGAGCAGCAGTTGCCCGACGTCCTTGCGCACGGCTTGGGCCTGGCCGGTCGCCATGCCGAGCAGCATCTCGAACTCGACCCGGTCGTCCACGCCGCGGGCGACGCTGAGCAGGTGCGCCCAGGCCACGTCGAACAGGTTGTGGCCGGCGATGCCGAGCTTGACGGCGTCGGTGTTCTGCGGGGTAAGCGCCCAGTTGAGCACGCGCTTGTAGTTGGTGTCGCTGTCCTGTTTGCTCGAAAAGGTGGCGAGTGGCCAGTCGTGCAGGGCAGCGTCGACGTGCTCCATGGCGAGGTTGGCTCCTTTGACCAGGCGCACCTTGATCGGCGCTCCGCCAGCGGCGCGCCGGTTCTGGGCCCAGCGGGTGAGTCCTTGGATGGCGCTCAGGGCGTCGGGCAGGTAGGCCTGCAGCACGATTCCGGCCTCGAGCTGGGCGAGTTGCGGCTGGTCGAGCAACCCCTCGAACACCGCGATGGTGAGGTCGAGGTCGCGGTACTCCTCCATGTCGAGGTTGATGAACTTCGGGGTAGCGGATGCCGCAGCGAGCTCGAACAGCGGCGTCAGCCGCTCGATCACGCGGGCAACGGTCTCATCGAAGGCCCACATCGACAGCTGACTGGCGATCGAGGACACCTTGATCGAGACGTAATCGACGTCTGGGCGTTCGAGGATGCGCTTGGTGCCCTCGAGGCGTTCGAGCGCTTCCTTCTCACCGAGCACGGACTCACCGAGCAGGTTGATGTTGAGGCGGTTACCGCCCTCTTTCAGGTGCACGAGCGCGGGGCCGAGCTTGTCGGGGGTCGCGTCCACGACGAGGTGACCGACCATCTGGCGAAGCACGGTGCGGGCGGCGGGAATGACGACCCAGGGCAGCACGGGGCCCAGGATTCCGCCGAGCCCGATGGCCGCGCGCATATGCGGCGGCAGAAAACCGGGCGCCTTCTTAGCGACTTTCTGCAGGCTGTAGCCGGCTACCATCTTATCTTCGGGGCGCATGACACCGTCGACGAAGCCCACCGTGAAGTCCAGGCCGTTCGGATCCTTCAGCACGCCGGCGAGCCGCTCGGCCGCGGCATCCGCTGGGATGGTGGCGCTTTCGTCGAGCCATTTCTTAACGAGCGCGACGACCTCCGTACTGAAATCCTCGTTGGCGGGGCGGATGGAGGCGTTGGTCATGGTCACGAGACTAGTCTTTCGTTCGCGGATGGGTTGCTCTGGTGGTTCAAGTCTGGGGCCAGCCTATATTTAGCAAAAGCAATTGTTTATGCATGATATTCGTTACAATTTCTAATGATTTGGTTTCGGGTGGGGCAATGGGTGTAGGGGGCAGCGGATGCTGGATGTCAGACGGTTGCGGCTGCTGCGCGAGCTAAAGATTCGTGGCACCCTCGCCGGGGTCGCCGAGGCCCTCGCCTACAGTCCTTCTGCGGTGTCACAACAACTCGCGCTCCTCGAAAAAGAGGCCGGCGTCGTGCTGCTGAAGAAGGTCGGCCGGCGCGTGCAACTCACCCCGCAGGCCGAGATACTGGTCGAGCACACCACCCACCTGCTGGAGCGGCTCGAACTCGCAGAGGCCGACCTGCGGGCCAGCACCACGACGGTTTCTGGCACCGTGCGGGTGGCCGTGTTCCAGTCGGCGGCCCTCGCCGTGATTCCGCGGGCACTCACCTTTCTGGCCGAGGAGTACCCGGCGCTCCGGGTCGAAGTGACCGAACGTGAACCCGAGCGCGGTCTGTTCGAGGTGGCCGCACGGGACTTCGACCTCGTGCTGGCCGAGCAATATCCCGGCCACACTCGCGCGCACTGGCCCGACCTTGACCGAGTCAACCTCGCGACCGATGCGCTGCGGCTCGCGGTACCGCCCGCGGAGAGTGCCCAGGACGGCGCAGGGCGGGTCAGCGCGGCAACCCTCGAAGAGACCGCCGGCCTGCCCTGGGTGATGGAGCCGGTGGGTACGGCGTCCCGGCAGTGGGCCACGCAGCTGTGCCGCTCAGCCGGGTTCGAACCCGACGTGCGGTTCGAGACCGCCGACCTGATCGCGCACATCCGCTTGATTGAATCAGGCAATGCGGTGGGCATCCTTCCCGACCTGGTCTGGGCCGGGCGCATGCCGGCCGTGCAACTGCACGACCTGCCGGGCACCCCGCACCGCACCCTGTTCTCGGCCGCGCGCCGCTCGAGCGCGCAGCGCCCGGGCGTGGTCGTGGTACGCGCCGCCCTCGACCGGGCGGTGAGCAAGGTGGCCAAACCCACCGAATCCGACCCGCTGGAGCCGCCGCGCCCGTTCGAGCCACTAGCGCCGCTCTAGTCGCCCCACTCCCCCTCCGCCTCCGCCTCCGCCTCCGCGAGAGCGGGAAAAGTGTTGCTTCAGCCAGTGCGAAGCGACACTTTTCCCGCTTTCGCGTTCGGATTGCGCCCGGCGATCAGCCGCGTCGCATGACCGCCCAGTCAAACGGATGCCCGGCGCGAGCACCGGGGCATCCGCTCAGTGAGACTTACGCCTGCAGGGCCTGGCGCTTACGACGGACCAGAACGAGTCCGGAACCGAGCAGCAGGAGCAGCGCGGCGAGGCCAGCCGGGGCCAGCGAGGCGCCGAGTGCCGGGATGGCGCCCAGTGCGCTCGTGCTGGCTGCTGCGACGACGGTGACCGCACTACTGATCGGCTCGAGGCCGATCGAGCTGATCACGAGCGTGTGCGCTCCGACCGGCGTGTTGGCCGGGATCACCGCGGAGAACGTCGCGACTCCGGCAGCGTTGGCCGCGAAGGTGCCGAGGTTCACCGGCGTGGAGTAGAGCGTGCCGGTGACCTCCTGGCCGGGGTTCAGCCCGGAGACCGTGACGGTGACCCGCTCGCCCGGGGTGAAGACGGCGTCACCCACATCGATGCTGGCCCAGTCGGTGCCGGCCAGTACTGCGCGGCCGAGCGGTGCCGGCATGACGAGCGCGTGCTCCTCGAAGTACCCGACGGTCGCGGCGAGGTCAGCCTGGCCGGTGTCCGCGGCGCTGGTTCCGGCGGCGAAGGTCGTGAATTGATCGCCGCCAGAGGCCAGGAACGAGTTCACCGCCACGCGGAACACGTCGGTCGGGGCGATGGCCACACCGTTCAGCGACATGCCGACGATGTGCTCGCCCAACGCTGCGTCGGGCTCATAGCGGTAGCTGAACCCCTCCGAAACACCGAGGTGCAGCTTGGCGCGGCTGGACTGCCACTGCTGTTCGAGCACCGCGCGAAGCTGGGTACCGGTGAGGTCCATCGTGACGAGGGTGTTGGCGAAGGGCTGCACCGTGGCGACCTCTTTATAGGTCACCTTGCCATCTTCGCCGTAGACCAGGTCGGTGCGCACGCCGCCGGGGTTCATGAATGCGATCTCGGCCGGTTCACCGCCGAAGCCCGCGTTCGAGGTTGCCCAGAGCTGAATGTCGGCCACGAGGTTACCGAGGCTCGATTCCGACCCGCGGTCCTCTGCCACACCGTTGTAAGCACGTTTGATGTCGGCGCTGATGGCACCGACCGGGGCGGATCCGACAATGTCAGCCTGTGCGGCGGCATCCGTCACGATTTGCGCCACGGCGGTGTCGGCCGGGTAGAGGCCGGTCGTTCCATTGTGCAGGTCCACCAGGGCGCTGGTCATCGAGACGACCTCTTTGGACGCCGGGTCAACCGCGATTTTCAGCTGATCGAGGTTCATGCCGTACTGGCCGCTTTGCAGGACCGGGCGATTGAGCCCGTCTGCCCAGCCATCGACCGGGTAGGAGCAGTTGTAGGTGGCGTGGGTGTGGCCGGAGAGGATCGCATCGATACTGGCTGATGCGCCGCGGATCAGGTCGCCATAGAGGGTGTCAGCGTCACCGATCGCGGCGCAGTCGGTGCCGACGCCACCCTCGTGGGTGAGCAACACGATGACATCGGCTTCGCCGTTGGTCGTGTTGCCGTCCTGCAGCTGCGCGGCCACCCGGTTGGCGGCCTCGAGCTGGTCGCCGAACTCAATCTCGGCAATACCGGCCGGGGAGACCAGCGAGGCGGTAGCTGCGGTGACGGTGCCGATGAAGCCGACGTTCACGCCGTCGATTTTCTTCACCCAGTATTCCTGCAGGGCGGGAGTTTTCGTGCCCGTCAGGTAGACGTTGGCACCGAGCGCGTAGCGCGGGTCGCCGAACGATGACCGAACCCGGCCGCTGAGGTCGTCCCAGCCCGCATCAAACTCGTGGTTTCCCACAACGGATGCGTCCAGCCCCGCCGCGAGGAGCGCCTTGATCGTCGGTTCGTCCTGCTGCGAGAATGACGTGAAGGTGGAGGCGCCGATGTTGTCGCCGGCCGAGACGAACAGGGTGTTCGGGTTTTCCGATTTCAGCTGGGCAACGGCTCCGGCCAGAACGGCCGCGCCGGCCTCCTGGTTTCTGGCGTTGGCTTCGAGGCGACCGTGAAAGTCGTTGATGCCGAGCACCTGAATTTCGGTGGGGATGGTGTTGATCGAGAAGATCGTGGTGGTTCCGGAGACCTCGTTCCCGACGGCGAGCATCGGCTCACCGGTCGGCGAGTCGGTGGCCGAGATGAACGTGACGCCCTCGGGGCCGAGGTCGCCGGCCGAAGGCAGGTCGGCGGCGCCTGTACCGGCGTCGACGGAGGCTTCCATCGAGACCGCGAAGTTGCGGTTGTTGAGGTAGGTCACGAACTTCGCGTCGGTCGGGTCGGTGATGTCGTAGGCCATGATGCCACCAACACGTTCCAGGCCGATGAAGGCGTAGGTGCGGCCGTCGATAGCGCCGATGGCGAGGTTCTCCGGCTCCGGGCCCTTGTCGTCGCTGCGGCCCTCGAGGTTCGACTCGCTGTGGTTGGAGTTGAAGTACGCCGGGTTGGCCGCGGAGGTGATGCGCTCGAAGTCTTCACCCGAGTCGAAGGTCTGGGCGCCGTCGGTGTCCCAGATCGAGAACGAGCGGGAGCCAAAAGCGTAGAGCTCGTCGTAGCAGCTGTTTGCAGTGTTGTAACCGTTTTCCTTGGTCACATTTAGGCGGCCCAGGGCGGCATCGGTGTTGAGGCCGAACAGCGGGCTGTCGGCGCAGATCGTGAGGTTCTTGGCATGATCACCCTCGACGTAGCTGCCCCACTCGCGGGCGTCACCCTCGTTGGCGGTGACCAGGTAGGTCTCGCCGGACCCTGCCCTGTACGCGTTCATGCCGTCGGGCATGTACATGCCCTTGAGGCCCGGGTAGGTCTGAATGTTGACGGCCAAGTCCTTGTCCGAGGCGTCGATGCCGTGGCCCGCGAGGCCGTGGTCCTGAAAACCGAGCGATCGCACTTCGGTGACCTCGGCAGCTGCGAGGTTGACCACAGCGACCGCGTTGGCCTCCTGCAGGGCTACGTAGGCGGTAAGGCTGTTCGGGTCGATCGCGACATACTCGGGCTCGAGGTTGCGGGAGACCGGAAAGTCCGCTTCGGGGGTCGGTCCGAAGATGCGGACATCGGAGCCGAGCGTCTTGGAGCCGCCGGCCTCGAAGTCGTGAAAGTCGGCGGTAGCGACGATCGTCGGCAGGGCGATTTCGTCGAGAGGCAGCGTGACGACGCTGATGGAGCCTTGGGGGTCAATCGTGAAAGGAACCGCTGCGCCCGGGTCGTTGGGTTCGCCCTCGTTCGCCGAGACCGCATACTTGCCGTTGGCCGAGATGCTCACCATGTCGGGCAAGGCGCCGACAGTGACCGCACCGAGAATCGCGCTTTCCGCGAGTTCGTTGGCGTTGAAGAAGACGAGCCAGCCGGCATCCGTCTTGGTGGGAGATTCGATCGCGATTGCGCCGAGACCGTCGGCGCGCACGGCGACCGAGTTGGCGGTGGAACCGGTGGGAATGAGCGAGGTGCCGCCGTCGATGGCGGTCCCCGCGACACTGAGGGAGAACTGCTTGACCGGGGTCGTCGGGTCGGCGATGCTCAGCACGTCCACGGCGCCCTGGGCTGCGTTGACCACGAAGAGTCGCTTACTGGTGGCGTGGTAGGTCACGATCTCGGCGGCGGACTTGTCAAAGGTGCCGGTCTCGTACGTTCCCAGCGGTGCCAGGTCGAAGTACGGGTCGGTCCCCGATGCGGTCACCGGTGCCGCGACGATGGCAGCGGATGCCGTGGGCACCGCCGGAACCATCGCGCCCAGGGCGAGTGCGGCGCAGGCCGCGACGGCCATTCCAACAACGGGAAGGCGGCGGCGTGTGGGGCGTCTCATGCGGTGGATCCTCCTGTTGCAGACAATGGATGCCCTTCTGTGTACGGGTTGCAGGTGACTCACGGGTGAATACCAGGTGACTGATAGGTTCGGCCGGTCATTCGATGGGCGCGGCGCACTGGCTAGGCTCTGCTCATGAGCGAATTCAGACACAACGTCGTGATCATCGGCGGAGGCCACAACGGCCTCGTCGCCGCCACCTACCTGGCCCAGGCTGGCCGCAGTGTGCTCGCGCTCGAGCGGGAGAAGCAGGTGGGCGGCGCCGCCATTTCAGCGGATGCCTTCCCCGGCTCAGGCGCGCGCCTCTCGCGCTACTCCTATCTGGTGAGCCTGCTGCCGACCAGAATCATCCGCGAGTTGGGCCTCGATATCGAGCTGGCCAGACGTCGGTACTCGTCGTACACCCCGGGGCACGCTGGAGGGCTGCTCGTAGACCAGGGCGACCCCGAGGCGACCAGGGCATCGTTCGAACGCCTCGGCGCCGCGGCCGATTTCGAGGCTTGGAATTCCTTCTACGACGACACCGCCCGGCTGGCGCGCGCCGTATTTCCCACGGTCTGCGAACCCCTGCTCACCCGCTCGGAGGCTAAGCGGCTGGTCGGCGACGACGCACTCTGGACCGCGCTGATCGAGCAGCCACTCGGCGACACGATCACCGACCGGTTCACGAACGACCTCGTGCGCGGCGTTGTGGCAACCGACGGCCTCATCGGCACCTTCACGAGCCTCGATGACTTCACCCTCGACGCCAACCGCTGCTTTCTATATCACGTGATCGGCAACGAAACCGGGGACTGGGACGTGCCGATCGGCGGCATGGGCGCCGTGACCGGGGCACTCGAACGCGCGGCACGCGAGGCCGGTGCGCGGCTCGAAGTCGGTGCCGACGTCACGTCGGTCACCCCCGACGGCGCCGTGGAATACCGTCAGAACGGGCGCCTGGAGACGGCGAACGGCGGCGTGCTGCTGGCTAACGTTGCACCGTGGGTACTGCGGGGGTTGCTGGGTACTGGAGGCGGGGCATCCGCTGCAGAAGTGAAGCCCGAGGGCGCCCAGGTGAAGGTCAACCTGCTGCTTAGGCGCCTGCCACGCTTGAAAGATGCGAGCGTGTCGCCCGAAGCCGCATTCGGCGGCACGTTTCACATCAACGAGAGCTACGAGCAACTGCAGACCGCGTATGTTCAGGCGGTGTCGGGCGAGATTCCCGAGCCGGTGCCGTGCGAGATCTACTGCCATTCCCTGACCGATCCGAGCATCCTCTCGCCGGAATTGGCCCAGACCGGTGCGCACACCCTCACCGTATTCGCCCTGCACACGCCGAATCGGGCGATCGCCGAAGCGAACAACGACCAGATGCGGGCGCAGCTGCAGGCCGCCGTGTTGCGCTCGCTCAATTCGGTGCTCGCCGAGCCCATCGAGCCGCTCTTGATGACGGATGCTGCCGGTCGCCCCTGCCTCGAAACCAAGACCACGCTTGACCTCGAGCACGCACTGAATCTGCCCGGCGGCAATATTTTTCACGGCGGGCTATCCTGGCCGTTTCTGGAGGATGACGCGCCGCAGGGCACGTCCGCCGAGCGTTGGGGAGTCGCCACCGAGCATCCGCGCATCCTCATTTGCGGAGCCGGAGCCAGGCGCGGCGGCGGGGTCAGTGGGCTCGGCGGCCATAACGCCGCGATGGCCGTGCTCGAAGGGGCCTAGCGTGTAGCCGACCCTCTCAATGTGGCCTAACCTGAGGTTATTAGCGCATGTCACTCACAGTGGAGGTCCCCATGTCAGCCAAGCCCACCGGACGCCTCGTACAGCGCGAGGACGGCCTGTATCTCATGCTTAATCGGCTGTTCAACGCGCCCATCGAGCAGGTGTGGGCGAGCCTGACCCGCCCAGCCGAACTCGAGAAGTGGATCGGCACGTATTCCGGGTCGCCGGCGACCGGCGCAGTCAAATTCAAGATGACGGCGGAGCCCGACGCCAAGTGGGAGTACGTGTGTATTCGCGAGTGCCAGGCTCCGCACCGCTTCAACGGCGACTTCGGCGAGGGTGAAGATTCCTGGCGTGCGCTGTTCCACCTGGTCGAGGGCGACGGCATGACCAATCTGACCTTTGGGCAGCGCCTGCGCTCGGCGAGCGAGGCCGCCACGGTCGGCCCCGGCTGGGACTACTACCTTGATCGCTTGGTCGCCTCCCGCGCCGGCCTGCCCCTGCCCGAGTGGAATCACTACTACCCAGCGCACGCCCAGTTCTACAAAGACCTGATCGTTCCGGTGCGCACAGCCTGACTGGGCCGCGAGAGCGGGAAATTCGCTGCTTCACGGGTGCTGAAGCAGCAAATTTCCCGCTCTCGCGATCCGTGGAGTGAGAGCGCTAGCTCCAGACGCTCGGGGCCGGGGCGCGCGTGGGCGGCGCTGCCGCTGCGCGCGCCCACTCGAGCAGCCATTCGGGCACCGTCACGTCAGCGGGGGCTACGCCGATCGCCTCGAGCAGCTCGTCAATCGTGACGATTCCGCCGGTGCGCTTGAGAAAGCGACCACGGATATAGCCGTGAGCGTAGATCTCGAGCACGCCGTCGGCATCCGGTCGCACGAAACGCTGCTCGACGTAGACGGCCTTCTCGTCGAAACCGAGGATGCGAGACTCCACCGTGAACTTCTGTCCGACCGTGAGCGACTTGCGAAAGCTGATGGTCTCGGAGACCACGACCGGGTACCAGCCGCGCTGTTTGAAGATGGCCCAGACGCCGGTGCGGTGCAGCATGTCGAAGCGGGCTACGTCCATGATCGACAGGTAGACGCCGTTGTTCATGTGCCGCAAAATATCCTGGTCGGTGGGCAGGGTCACGAAGTTGGTGCGCGCGACATCGAAGTGACCGAGCCTCGGGCCGAACTTCGACAGCAGGGCGTGGAGGAGGGTTCTGAAGAACATATGCACGAGACGATATTAACGAAGCGGGCGTGATCGCGAGCAATCCGTTGTGGATGGGCACCAGCATCCGTCGCCTCAACGGGGGTTGCCTGCACGATGTGCCACAGTCAGCCGTGGTTTCCCGATCGCCGCCGGCAACACCGCCGCAACTTCGGGTGTAACTCATGGGGTTTTGTCATAGCCTCGAGGGTGACATCGGAAGACAACCACCTGGAGGGACCACCGCGTGCACGAGGAAACGCTCAGAAACGTGTTTGCGCCTGGCCAGGCACCCGAGGGCACCCCCCGGGGGGATCCACAACCTGAGAGTCCTCCTCGCGTGTTCAGAAGCGTTGAAGAAGTGCGCAATGAAATCGGAAAAATCGTTGGGTTCAGCCCTCCATTTCGCGTCACGCAACAAAAGGTAGACGCGTTCGCCGACCTGACCGGCGACTACGAATGGATCCACGTCGACCCCGTCAGAGCCGCCTTGGGGCCATTCGGAGGTACGATCGTGCACGGTTACCTCACGCTGTCGCTTATCGCCCGCTTCGCGAGCGAGGTTTTTCGACTCGAGTTCGAGTCGGCAACGCTCAACTACGGATTAGACAAGGTACGTTTTCCCGCGCCGCTGTCGACCGGGTCGCTGGTGCGCGCGAAAGTGTCTTTCACGAGCATCACTGATCATCCTGCAGGGTCACTGGTCGCGGTGCGGTACATTCTTGAGGCCGAGAATGTCTCCAAGCCGGTGTGCATCGCCGATACGTTGTTGCTCGCGTTGTCGGCATCGGATCCAGCGAGGTAGGTCCTGATTTGAACCCTGACCGTACGTGTGCTCAGCCGCGTTTGTCCTGGTAGGGCGCGTTCGACGCCTTATGTTCGGGCCTCTGATACAGGTCAGCGGGAGTCGGTTCATACGGATAAGTTGTGGTTTGGCTCGACTCGAGATAGGTCGTGATGCGCCGACGGATCCGCCAGCCCGCCGGCGTGCGCACATATGCGGTGTCGTAGTAGCCCGACACGGAGCGGGCTTGGCTGCGACCATACTCATTCGTCCCAGAACCCTCGAACTTGAAGTGGACTCGCCCGACGGCAGTGTCCCCGGCCAGAGTGAAATGCGGAACGTGCAGAAAGTGCATGCCGCTGAGCGGCTCATTCTCGCAAAAGTCAGCCAGGTTACTGCGACCCTCCACCAGATTCTGCGCTGCCATTCCCACGAGCTGACGCCCCTGATAGATCCCGTCCTCCGTAAACAACTCTGACCACGGTCCAGACTGTCGGCTGTCATAGAGGAAGCCGTATTCCCCTTCGAGATCAAGGAGAGCGAGTCGATCTTCGGCGGCCTCCAGGCGCTGCTCAATGTCGAGCGTGTCGACGTTTTGCGTGGCGGCTCTGGCCATCATTTTGCTCCTGAAATCCAGCGTGAACAAAATTGTCTAGGACGCTAGTCGACATAAGCGCTGCCGTCGACACTTGTGTTAATCCACCAGGTAGTGAACGCTGCCGCCGATGCACCAGACGGGGTGATGTATCCGTGTACCGTGGAAGGAATTAACCGAAGGATGTACATGGTGGCTAATTCAACACCGCTGACCATAGATCCCATTGCGGAAGCTCGTCGCCAGTGGGCCGAGCACGGGTGGGGCGATGCCGCCGACGGCATGGCGGCAGTCACATCCATCATGCGGGTGCAGCAGCTCATGCTGGCGCGGGTCGAGGCCACGCTGAAGTCCTTCCGACTGTCTTTCGCGCGGTACGAGATGCTCACGCTGCTCAGTTTCACCAAGGACGGAGCTCTCCCGATGACGAGTGCGAGTGTGCGACTGCAGGTCCACCCAACGAGCGTCACCAACACCGTAGACCGGCTGGAACGTGATGGGCTGGTCAGGCGCGCGGCACATCCAACAGATGGTCGTGCAACCCTGGTCGTTCTAGAAGATGCCGGACGCGAGCTGGTCGCTCAAGCATCGGCCAGCCTTAACGAAGAGGTGTTCGTCCGGCCCGGCCTCGTGCCAGACGACATGACTCAGCTCATCCACATCCTGGCGCGCTTCCGGCGCAACTCCGGCGATTTCGTCGACCCTCCAGTGCAGCCCAATCCGCTCTAGCGCACAGAAAGATGTAACTAAGTCCTAGTAAATACTTGATCTTCCTAGTATATTTCTCTAGAAGGCGCATCCGCTCATCGATGCATCTCGCCATCTGGAACGCAATAGCAGGGAGTGAACTAGTGAAGATCGTTGTTCTCGTGAAGCAGGTCCCGGATACCTATGGTGAGCGCATTTTGGATCCAGCAACGGGATTGGTCGATCGTTCCGGCAGTGACGCCGTCATCGACGAAATTGACGAACGCGCGCTCGAGGTGGCACTGAGCTACAAGGACGCCCACAAGGACGCCGAAGTCGTCGTGTTGTCGATGGGGTCAGCGGCGGTGACGGTGGGCCTGCGTAAGGGGCTGGCGATGGGAGCCGACTCTGCCGTTCATGTTCTTGACAGCGCCCTGCGGGGCGCAGACGTCGGGTGGACATCTACCGTGCTCGCTGCGGCGCTGACGGCAACTGGTTTCGATCTGGTCATCGCTGGCAACGAGTCGACGGATGGCGGGGGTGGGGTGGTTCCGGCGATGGTCGCCGAACGATTAGGGGTTCCGCCTATCACGTACCTCGAATCGGTACAGATCTCGGATGACGAGGTGGCCGGGGAGCGTGGCACCGGGCAGGGAAAGCTCCGCGTGCACGCCGCACTGCCCGCGGTCATCTCGATAACGGAGCGCTTGCCCGAGGCGCGCTTTCCGAAATTTAAGGGAATCATGTCGGCTAAGAAGAAGCCGTTCACGGTCCTATCGCTCGAAGACCTGGGCATTGACCCGGCCGTCACCTTCGCCGGCGTGGGGCGCTCCGTGGTACTGCAGACAACCAAGCGTCCTGCCCGCGCTTCGGGTAAGAAAATCGTCGATGAGGGAAACGCCGGCGTTGAGCTCGCGGACTTCCTTGTTGCCGGCCACCTGATCTAAGAAAGGAATCGTCAATGTCGAACATTCTTGCGCTCATCGAAGTTTCTCACCACGGCGACCTTGCGGACTCGACTCCCTCGTTGCTCGCTGCCGCCGCCAAGCTCGGCACTCCCGTTGCCGTCGTGGTCACTGTGCCGGGAGCGGGGAGTGCCCTGGTAGAGAAGCTCGGACAACTCGGTGCCGCTCAGGTGTATCTTGCCCAAAGCGAGCAGGTGGGCACGTTTCTGGTCACGCCGCAGGTAGACGCGTTGGCTTTGGCCATGTCGACCTTCAATCCTGGCGCCATTCTGACGGTGAATTCGGTTGAAGGGCGTGACGTTGCCGCTCGCTTGGCGGCGCGAATTGATGCTGGCCTCGTGATCGATGCCGTCGACCTGCGCTCTGAAGGCCCGAGCATCGTCGCGACCCACTCGGTGTTCGGCGGCGCCTACACGGTTGAGTCCACGGTGCAGGGCGGCCGGGCGATTGTCACCGTTCGCCAGGGAGCGATCGAGGGGCAAGCGGATGCCGCCGTGCCCGTCGTCACGACAGTGTCGCTGGAGAGTGACACGGGTCGTTCCGCCGTGATCGATGAGGTCATTGACAATGTCGTCGTGTCGGCCAGACCGCCGCTTCGCGGTGCGAGCACAGTCGTCTCGGGGGGTCGAGGGCTGGGCTCGCAGGAGAAGTTCGCCCTCGTCGAGCGGTTGGCGGATGCGCTCGGCGCTGCTGTCGGGGCGTCGCGCGCGGCGGTCGATGCCGGCTTCGTCTCGCAAGCCTCTCAGGTGGGCCAGACCGGCGTTACCGTCTCGCCGCAGCTCTATGTGGCGCTGGGGATATCGGGCGCGATTCAACACCGTGCGGGAATGCAGACCGCGAAGACGATCGTGGCCATTAACAAGGACGCGGACGCACCTATTTTCGATATCGCAGACTTCGGCATCGTCGGCGACGTTTTCACGGTTGTCCCGCAGCTCATTGAAGCTATCGAATCCCGCAGCAAGAAGTAGGACGCGCAAGATGTGGGGAGTAAGCAATGCGCACGAGTAAGTGGTTCAAGCTGGTCTGGATCGTTCCTGCAGTCCTGGTGCTGCTGGCGGCGGTGGTTCTGGCCGCCCAGGGGCTGCGCACACTTGACGGGGTTCGGGCGTTCCTCGACAGGTATCCCGGTGAGTCAGAACTGCGCCCTGGGGCGCCCGTCGGCTTTCCGGCCTGGCTGGCCTGGCAGCACTTTCTGAACTCGTTCTTTATCTTGTTGATCATCCGCACCGGGTGGCAGGTACGCACGGAGGCGCGGCCCACTGCGCACTGGACGCGCAACAACACCGGTCTGCTCAAAACCAAGAACCGCCCGTCTAAAATCAGTTTGACTCTCTGGTTTCACCTGAGTCTGGACGCGCTCTGGGTACTCAATGGAATCATCTTCTATATCCTGATTTTCACGACCGGTCAGTGGCTGCGCCTGGTTCCGCAGAGTTGGGACGTGTTTCCCAACGCGCTCTCGGCCGGTCTGCAATATGCGTCGCTGAACTGGCCCACCGAAAACGGGTGGACCAACTACAACGGTCTGCAGCTGCTCACCTACTTCATTACGGTGTTTATTGCCGCGCCGCTAGCCATCATTACCGGCCTGCGAATGTCGGGGGCGTGGCCGAAAAACGCCACCAGAATCAACAGGGCCTATCCGGTGGAACTTGCGCGGGCCATCCACTTTCCCGTCATGCTCTACTTCGTGTTCTTCATCATCGTGCACGTGATCTTGGTGCTGACCACCGGCTTGTTGCGCAACCTGAATCACATGTATGGCGGAAGCGACAACGAAAGCTGGGTCGGGTTCTGGATCTTCGCAGCCTCACTCATCGTCATGGCCGCCGCCTGGATCGCGGCCAGGCCCCTCTTTCTCCGCTCGATCGCCGCCCTGACCGGGTCCGTCACCCGATAAAAAAATTACTTGCTCTCCCTAGTAAATACTTGTACTTCCTAGTACATTGATTTTGAGGCAGTCACCATGGCGGTGACGAGAAAGCAGGAAATTCGATGGTTCAGGAATTGACGCTGGTTCGGGAATTGACCCACTTCGTCGGGGGACAACACATCGAGGGCACCTCTGGCCGTTTCAGCGAGGTCTTCGACCCCAGCACGGGAGCGGTGCAGGCTCGGGTCCCGCTGGCGTCCAAGGCCGAAGTCGAAGCGGTTATCGCCAATGCCGAAATTGCGCAGGTCGAGTGGGCGTCCTGGAACCCCCAGCGCCGCGCCCGAGTGCTCCTGCGCTTCCTCGCGCTGGTTGAGCGCGACATGGATTCTCTCGCCCTTCTCCTCTCATCTGAGCACGGAAAAACGTTCGAGGATGCCAAGGGTGACATTCAACGCGGGGTCGAGGTAGTCGAATTTGCTGCGGGTGCTCCGCATCTGCTGAAGGGCGACTACACGACCGGAGCTGGAACTGGAATCGACGTGTACTCGATGCGTCAGCCGCTCGGTGTCGTCGCTGGAATTACCCCGTTCAACTTTCCCGCGATGATTCCACTGTGGAAGGCTGGCCCCGCCCTCGCAGCCGGCAACGCTTTCATTCTCAAGCCGTCGGAGCGTGACCCTTCCGTTCCCCTGGCCCTCGGCGAACTGTTCATCGAGGCCGGAATGCCCGCCGGTGTGTTCAACGTGGTCAACGGCGACAAGGAAGCCGTCGACACGCTACTGACCGACGATCGGGTCAAGGCAATCGGCTTCGTGGGTTCGACCCCCATCGCCCAGTACATTTATGAGACGGCCGCCGCCCAAGGCAAACGTGCCCAGTGCTTCGGCGGTGCGAAGAACCATATGATCATCATGCCCGACGCAGACCTTGATCAGGTTGCCGATGCCCTCATCGGCGCCGGATATGGTGCAGCGGGAGAACGGTGCATGGCCATTTCTGTCGCGGTGCCCGTCGGAGCGGCCACGGCCGATGCCCTGGTGGCGAAACTGGTCGAGCGGGTCAAAAAACTCAACGTCGGACCGTCCTTCGATCCGAAATCGGACTACGGCCCGCTCGTCTCGCAGGCCGCCGTCGAGAAAGTCTCCGACTACATTCAGATCGGAATCGATGAAGGCGCCGAATTGCTCGTAGACGGCCGCGGCCATGTCGTGGACGGCTACGAGAATGGTTTCTACCTCGGGCCGACTCTGTTCGATCACGTCACGCCGTCGATGACGATCTATCTGGAAGAAATCTTCGGCCCCGTGCTCATCATCACTCGCGCGGAGGACTACGAAGCGGCCCTTCGTCTTCCGTCGGAACACATGTACGGCAACGGCGTGTCGATCTTCACCCGGGACGGCGACACCGCCCGCGACTTCGCCGCACGGGTGAATACCGGCATGGTCGGAGTGAACGTTCCCATTCCGGTTCCCATCGCCTATCACAGCTTCGGCGGGTGGAAAAAGTCAGGATTCGGTGACCTCAACCAGTTCGGTACCGATTCGTTCAAGTTCTACACGAAGACCAAAACGGTAACGTCGCGCTGGCCGTCCGGCATTAAAGAAGGCTCCAGCTTCGTCATGCCCCAGATGCACTGACCATGTACGCACTCACGGAGGAACAAGAGTCACTGGTCGACGCCGTTCGGGATTTTGCCAGCTCCGCGCTGGCGCCGCACGCAATCGAATGGGACCAGAATAAGCATTTTCCGGTCGATGTGCTGCGGGAGGCCGGCGAGCTGGGCCTCGGCGGAATTTATGCCAAGGAGGACGTCGGCGGATCCGGCCTGACCCGCAGTGATGCCGTATTGATTTTCGAGGAACTGGCCAAGGGCGACACGACGATCGCGGCTTACATCTCGATCCACAACATGGTGGTCTGGATGATCGACACCTTCGGCAACGATGAACAACGCCACCGGTGGGTTCCACCGCTGGCATCAATGGAACAACTCGGCAGCTACTGCCTGACCGAACCCGACGCCGGATCAGACGCGGCAGCGCTCACCACATCCGCCGTGCGCGACGGAGACGACTACGTCATCAACGGCGTGAAGCAATTCATCTCCGGCGCCGGTTCCTCCAGCGTCTATGTCGTCATGGCGCGTACCGGCGGCGCCGGACCACAGGGGATCAGCGCGATTGTCGTACCGGCCGGCACCGCCGGGCTCTCCTATGGCGCGAATGAAAAGAAAATGGGCTGGAATGCCCAGCCCACCCGCCAGGTGATATTCGACAACGTACGCATTCCGGTCAACAACCGACTCGGCGACGAAGGAACCGGCTTTCACATCGCCATGAAGGGCCTCAACGGCGGCAGAATAAACATGGGCGCCTGCTCCCTCGGCGGCGCCCAATGGGCCCTCGACCAGGCCGTGCACTATCTCAAGGAACGCAAGGCCTTCGGCAAACTCCTCGTCGAACTACAGTCCCTGCTGTTCACCCTCGCCGACATGGAAACCGAGCTGCAGGCCGCGAGAGGGCTGCTTCGACGCGCGGCCTGGGCTCTCGACACGAATGCTCCCAACGTTGTGTCGCTCTGCGCGATGGCCAAACGATTTGCAACGGATGCCAGCTTCACCGCCGCCAACGCCGCGCTCCAACTGCACGGCGGCTACGGCTACCTGGCCGACTACGGCATCGAGAAAGTCGTGCGTGACCTTCGAGTACACCAAATTCTCGAGGGGACAAACGAGATCATGCGCCTCATCGTCGGTCGCGCCCTCGTGGACGACGCGGCATGACCCCATCGGCCCCAGCAGAGCCCGAAGTTCTCTTCACCCGCAACGGCCAAGTCGGACACATCACCCTGAACCGCCCCAGATCGATCAATGCCCTCACCCACGGCATGGTCAACGCCATCCAGAAAGTGCTCGACGAGTGGGCCGACGACCCCACGCTTGGCACCGTGCTACTGACCGGAAGCGGAGAACGCGGCCTGTGCGCGGGGGGCGACATCCTCTCGCTCTACCGCGATGCCACCACCGGCGACGGATCGGCAGCGGCCGAGTTCTTCCGGGACGAATACCACCTCAATGCCAGCATCGCCAACTATTCAAAGCCCTTCGTTGCGATCATGGATGGACTCGTGCTCGGTGGCGGAATCGGCCTCTCCGCTCACGGCTCCCACCGGGTCGTCACCGAACACTCCAAGCTAGGGATGCCCGAAACCGGAATCGGCTTCGTGCCAGACGTTGGCGGAACCTGGCTACTCTCCCACGCGCCCGGTGAGCTAGGAACATTCCTCGCACTCACCGCCGGTACTGCGCGCGCGGGAGACGCGATCGCACTAGGGCTGGCCGACTCCTATATCGCCTCCGACCAGATCCCGGCACTGCTAGCGGGGCTAGCGACGACGGATGCCGACCCAGCGATCGCGGCGCTGACCCAGGCCCCGCCCGCCTCGACACTACAAGCGCAACAATCCTGGATTGACCAAGCTTTTTCGGGCGAGAGCGTCCCGGCCATAATCGACCATGTGCGCGCCTTGTCCACCGCCGAAGCGAACGCCGCCGCGGAGGCGCTGAGCACAAAATCACCCACGGCACTGGCCGTCACGCTGGCGTCGCTGCGCAGCGCCAGACAACTACCCAACCTCGAAGCCGCCCTCGAACAGGAATATCGAGTGTCAGTGCACGCCCACCGCGCGCCTGACTTCGCCGAGGGAGTACGCGCCCAAATAGTCGACAAGGACCGCCAGCCACACTGGTCACCCCCGACCCTCGACGGCGTGACCCCGGCGCAGGTCGATTCCTATTTTGCCCCGCTCGAACCCGGCGAGCCACAATTCACACTTTCTGATCGTGTAACAGGCACGTCAGCTTTCTGACATAGCCATTTGGGCGCCAGCGCAGGCGCTAAAAGAAAAGGATGACGATGAACACCTCAATAGCTTTCCTCGGTCTCGGACACATGGGCGGCCCGATGGCCCTCAACCTCGGCAAGGCGGGCTACACCGTCACCGGATTCGACCTCAGCCCCACCGCCATAGACGCGGCGCGAACGAGCGGCTTAACCGTGGCCGCAACAGCGGCAGAGGCTGTCGCCAGCGCCGACGTTGTCATCACCATGTTCCCCACCGGGCGCCACGTCATCGACGCCTACTCGGGCAACGCAAAAACCCCCGGCCTGCTGTCCATCGCGAAGCCCCACACCCTCTTCATCGACTCGTCGACCATCGCCGTCGACGACGCCAAGCGTGCACACGACCTCGCCGTTGCCGCCGGACACCGGAACATAGACGCGCCCGTCTCCGGCGGAGTCATCGGGGCGACCGCCGGCACCCTCGCCTTCATGGTCGGCGCAGTCCCGGAAGACTTCACGCTGGCCGAACCGATCCTGACCACGATGGGTGCGCGCATCGTGCACTGCGGAGCCCCCAGCGCCGGACAAGCCGCCAAGATCTGCAACAACATGATCCTCGGCATCTCGATGATCGCCGTCAGTGAAGCATTCGTGCTCGGTGAAAAACTAGGCCTCACCCACCAGGCCCTATTCGACGTCGCATCGACGGCATCCGGTCAATGCTGGGCACTCACCACCAACTGCCCCGTACCCGGCCCGGTACCCACCAGCCCCGCCAATCGGGACTACCAGCCCGGCTTCGCCGGAGCACTGATGGCCAAAGACCTCGGCCTAGCCCTAGATGCGCTCAAATCCACCGGCGTCGCCGCCGAACTCGGCCCCATCGCCGCACAAATCTACCGCCGCTTCGCCGACGAAAACGGTTCCGGAGTAGATTTTTCCGGAATCATCAACACAATTCGCGACAATTCGACGGCGCAGACCAACGCATGAGCGACACCATCCTGCTGGAACGTCGTGGACGCGTCGCCCTCATCACCCTTAACCGTCCGGAAGCTCTCAATGCCCTGAACGAGGCAATGATGAACGAGGTCGTCGACGCCGCACGCGAACTCGATCGCGACCCCAGCGTCGGTGCGATCATCATCACCGGTTCGGCCCGGGCTTTCGCGGCCGGCGCCGACATCAAGGAGATGGCGGGCCAGAGCTACCTAGACATGTATGCCGCCGACTGGTTCGCCAGATGGAGCGAGCTCGCCCGGGTGCGCACACCGCTGATCGCCGCGGTTGCCGGCTACGCCCTCGGCGGAGGCTGCGAACTGGCCATGCTCTGCGATTTCATCCTCGCAGCCGACACGGCCAAATTCGGCCAACCCGAAATCAAACTCGGAGTCATACCCGGAATCGGGGGCTCCCAGCGGCTGTCGCGCGCCCTCGGCAAGGCAAAAGCCATGGAAATGATCCTTACCGGACGCACGATGGACGCCGCAGAAGCCGAACAATCCGGCCTCGTGGCTAGGGTTATCCCGGCCGACCAACTGCTCGAGGAAGCGTTCGCCACCGCGTCCACGATCGCCAGCCGGTCATTGCCCGTGGCCATGCTCGCCAAAGAATGTGTCAATGCGGCCTTCGAAACGACCCTGACGGAAGGCGTGCATTTCGAACGACGGCTGTTTCACTCCCTCTTTGCCACCCAGGACCAGAAAGAGGGCATGGCTTCGTTTATTGAGAAGCGGGATCCCCGGTTCACCCACAAGTAAATATCATCATCCCGGTCTGCGTGATGTGCGCACTGATTGAGGTAACGGGCACCCTGGCGAGCAAGCGTGGATTGCCAAAACTTGCAATTGCATCGTTTCGGCTCGCACTTATGCTGATGGCCCTGCACAGTGAGTGCTGGCCACACCGAGCACGCCCAGCGACTCTCCTGGTCTCGAGGCGGGGCTCGCTTGACGGGTTAGACCGCCAACAAGAAGACGCAGGTCAATCGAATCGGTTTGCCTGGGTCTTCTTGTTGGCGTGAGCGCACCTGGTTGAAGCGTTGCGGAGTGCCAGACGATGACATTGCATCGCTTCTGACCAGCGAGGCTGAGCTGAGCTCGGCCGCCCAGTTCGCACGTCCGACCATGTTGTTGGCTCACAACGATCTGCTTCCGCTGCCGGGCCGCATTTTGCGTGTTCTGGAGACTCCCGGGCATACGGTCGGGCACCTCCGCATCGTTGACCTCGACAGTGACCTCATCTTCACCGGCGACCACGTTCTCCCACGAATTTAACCCAATATGGGTCTCGGGACGCTCAGCGGCATCCGCAACACCCTCGCGGACTACTCCGCGTCGCTGGAAATCATGCTTCCCTGGGATGCTTTCGAAATGTGTCCAGGACACGAATACCGTTTTCGCGGACTCGCGGACTCGCGGCACGATCACAGGTGCTTCGCGCACGTCACGAGACCAGGTCCCGTGAAATTTTCGACGTTTTGGCGACTTCGCCCGATCTTTCCGTATGGGAAACCGTCCAGCGACTCTCTTGGTCTCGTGGCTGGGGTGGCCTGTCCGGGATTCATCTGCGTGGTGCGCTGGCCGAAACCGTTGCCGATCTGGAGGACCTCGACCCGGATCGCCCGTCACTGGTCTGAAAACCCCGGCTTGCGATCGTCGAAAAGAAGTTGCCGGTCCGGACGCATCGTTCATGACCGGAGCCGTGCTCGCCGTGGACGGCGGGCGTCTTGCAGGGGTGAACGGACGCTCCGGCCTGCGCGCCGAGGTCAGCTGACCAAATCCGCCGCATCCTCGGGCATCTCCAGCACGATGCGACCGATCGACGTCCCGGCCGCAACTTCCGCGAGCGCCGCTGGTGCATCGCGGAACGGCCGCACGTCGGAGACGAGCGGCTCGATACCGAATCGTTCGACGGTGTCGCACAGCTCGCGGTAGCCGCGCTCGACGAGGTCGGGCCGTTTGGTGCGGTACAGACCGAAATGCACCCCGATGATGGAGTAGTTCTTGACCAGGGCACGCTCGGCGCGCACAACCGGAAAGACGCCGCTTGCGAAGCCGACGATCGCTATGCGTCCCTCGAAGCCGATGACGCGTTCCGAGATCTCGTGGGCCGTGCCACCGACCGGGTCTACGATGACGTCGACGCCACGGCCCGCGGTGAGTTCTTTGATGACCGCAACCAGGTCGTGCTCGCCCCGCACCAGCACGTGATCGCAACCGAGCCCGAGGGCTGCCGCGCGCTTTGCTGCGCTGCCGACGAGCCCAATCACGGTCGCGCCGTGCGCTTTTGCGAGTTGCACACTGGCCGATCCAACGCCCCCCGAGGCGGCGTGCACAAGCACTGTCTCGCCCGGTTGCAGGCCGCATCGGCGGTGCAGGGTGAACCATGCCGTCTGGTACGACACAGTGAAGGATGCCGCCTGGATGGCATCGAACGACGCCGGCACCGTCTGGGCGTCCGACCGGTCGAGCACGGCAAAGCCGGCGAATGCCCCGGCCATTCCGGTCACCATCCCCGCCACAAGAGCTCCCTGCACCGGTCCACCGCCGCCGGGATCTGCCACGGCCACGCACCCGGCAAGTTCGAGTCCAGCGATAGCGGGCAGCGGTGGCCGAACCTGATAGTTACCCTTCACCAACAGGCCGTCCGAGAAGTTGACCGCTGCGGCCGCCACACGCACGAGCACCTGGCCCGGGCGGGGGCGTGGTACGGGCACCTCCGCGAGTTCGAGCACGGCCGAAGGCTCGCCAAACTCACGGAAGGTCCACGCGAGCATGCTCATCCAGGCATCCCCGGGGCAAACATCGTGGGAAGGTCCCGCTTGCTGATCTTGCCAGAGGAGGTACGAGGAAGGGCAACAAGGAACTCGATGCGAGTCGGCTTCTTATAGCTCGCGAGGCTCGCGCGGCACAGTGAAGTCAGCTCGTCGGCACTCACGCTGTATCCTGACTCCAATTCGACGGCGGCGCATACCGACTCACCCCAGCGCTCGTGGGGCAGTCCGAACACAGCCGCCGCGCGCACGTGCGGATGCCGTTCGAGCACCGCCTCGATCTCGATCGGGAAAATGTTCATGCCGCCCGAAATGATCAGATCCTTCTTCCGCCCCGTAATGAAAAGGTAGCCCTCGGCATCGAGCAGGCCGAGGTCACCGGTGCGCAACCAGCCCACGTCGAAGAGTTCGGCTGTGGCGTTCGGATCCTCCCAATATCCCGCACATACGGTCGGCGCCTGCAGCTGGACCTCGCCAATCGCGTCCGGACCGAGCACGATGCCGGCCTCGTCGACGATGCGAATACTGGCGTGCGTCGAGGCACGACCCGCCGACCCAGCCTTGGCATCCGGCAATGACTCGGGAGCGTAGCTGACGGTCCCTCCGCCCTCGGTAAGACCGTAGACCTGCATTACGTGCACCCCCGGCAGCGCCGCCCTCGCCGCGGCGAGCAGTTCCCTCGAGACAGCGGCCCCGCCGGTCATGATCGTCCGCAGCGACGACATGTCGGTCGTCGCGAGCTGCGGAGTCGCAAGCAGGTCGTGCAGCATCGTCGGCACCAGCAGGATGTGACTGACCTGGTTCCGTTCGATGGCGGCCAGCACGTGCCCGGCATCAAATCCACCAGACTCCTTGATATGCACGGTTCCACCGCGGTGGAGGATCCCCCAGACGAACTGGTGGCGACCGCCGATGTAGTTCAGGTCGAACGAGACGAACGTCACGCTGTCCCAATCGATACCGAAGTCAACGATTTGTTGGAGCGCGTTCCAGATCACCCCGCCATTGGTCCAGACCGCGCCCTTCGGCACGCCCGTGGTGCCCGAGGTGAAGATAATCTCGTGAGCATCTTCGAGCGCACGCCCGGCGAGACGGATCGCCCCGCCCGCCAGCAGGGGGGCTGCTACGAGTTCGTCGTAGTCGAGATCTGCCGAAGCTCCGGGCTCAAAACCGACCAGCACCTCGAGGGCCGGGAGCTCCCCGGCCTTCCGCGCGTCGTCGAGTGCTCCTGCGAACTCGGCGTCAACGATCGCGATGCGGGCCCCGCTTCGCCGCAGCACCGAGACGCTCTCTTCCGTCGAGTAGCGCCAACTCATCGCGACGAGGATGCCACCCGCGTGCGTGACACCCAACTCGACCTCAAAGTACTCGAGCCGATTGCGGCACAGGATCGCGACACGGTCACCGGGCTGCAGGCCGCAACGCACCCCGAGCGCACGTGCGAGCGCGGCGGCGCGGCCGACGAGCTCTGTGTAGGTCAGCTCATCGCTGCCGAGTGACAGAGCGACCCGGGTCGGATCGGCCGCGTTCCGGGCGACAATATCGAGAAGGTCCAGCGAGTCCCATGGCGCGCCCACGTAGCGCAATCAGAAGGATCGGGGGAGCCCGAACGACTCCGCGATGATGTTTCGACCCATCTCATTGGTGATGGGTCCGATACGGTACAGCCGCACGTCACGCCAGTAGCGCTGCATGTTCGTCTCGAGCGCGTAGCCCATACCCCCGAGGATCTGGATGCCAAGGTCCGCAGCCTTCGTCGCATAGTCCGACGCGATGACTTTCGCCATCGTAGCCTCCACTCCGCACGGGAGCCCGTTCTGCTGGCGCCAGGCGGCGTCGTAGGTCATCAACTCCGCCTGCTTCTGCCACATCGCTATATCGGCGATGTAGTGCTGTAGGGCCTGGAAGGCACCGATCGGTTTGCCGAACGCCTCGCGCACCTTCATGTAGTCCACGGCATCCTCGAGCACGCCATCGAGCACGCCCAGACACAAGGAACTGACGATGATGCGCTCGTTGTTGAGGCTCTCGAGGATGTGCCGCCATCCGCCGTTGACCTCGCCAACGACGTACTTGTCCTCGACGAACACTTCGTCAAGGAAAATCTCGCATGAGCCTACGGACTTCATGCCGAGTTTGGGAATCTGGCGGATCTCAAGCCCCTTCGCGGGGTTCGGAACGAGGAACAAGGTGACTCCGCGACTGGGCTTCTCGGCTTCCGGGTCGGTGAGCGCGAGCAGCAGTAGATAGTCCGAGACATGCGCCGCCGTCGACCATATCTTCTGCCCCGTGATGCTCCAGCCGCCGTCAACCTTCACGGCCTTCGTTTTCATGGAGCCGAGCAGGTCGGTGCCACCCGAAGGCTCAGTCACTGCGATAGCGATCCGAATCTCGCCCTCGGCGAGCTTCGGAAGCAGATCCTGCTTAACCTCCTCGGTCGCGGAGTGCGCGATCGAACGAGCGCAGAAGGAAGAAAGACCCCAAATCCAAACGAGACCGCCAAGTGTGCGCGAGAGTTCGCGGCCGATGATGACCTGCGACATCACGTCGCCCCCGGCACCCCCGTATTCCTCGGGCAGGCCCACAGCGTGGAGGCCCTGCTCCGTCATGAGATCCCAGAGCTCGAAGGGATACTCACCCTCGCGCGCCTCCCAGTCCCGCGCCAAGTTTTTGGGCAGCTTCTTGTCAACCCAAGCGTGTAAGCCCGAGCGCAGCCCCTCTTGCTCTTCCGTGAGTGCAAAGTCCAAGGTGAATCTCCTTCTGGTGGGTGATGGTTTGGTGTGGCGAGTGTCGCCGGTCAGCTGCCCGACACGGACACGGACACGGGCTCGGAGCGCAGGTCGCCCTTCGAAACTTTGCCAATCGAGGTCTTGGGCAGGGCGTCACGAAACTCGTACTCCGTTGGCACCTTGAATTTCGACAGTCGTTTGGCGCAGAACTCCGTAAGTTCGTCGACGGAAGCAGTGACACCGACCACGAAGACAACGACCGCCTTGACCGCCTGGTCTCGGATCGGATCGGGAACGCCAATGACGGCAGCTTCGGCGACCGCTGGGTGTTCACTGAGCACGCCCTCGACCTCGAGCGTCGAGATGTTCTCTCCGGCACGCTTGATCACATCGACACGGCGGTCGAACCAGTACAGGTAGCCGTACTCATCGGCGAACGCGCTGTCCCCGGTGTAGAGCCAGCCATCCCTGATGGCCTTCGCGGTCGCTTCGGGGTTTTTGTAGTACCCCTTCATGATCGTGCGACCGGGGACCCCTGCTACTACGATCTCGCCGGGCTCACCGACTGCCACGTCTTGGCCGTCCTCCCTGACGAGGCGGACCACGCGACCGGCGCTCGGCAGGCCGATTGAGGGCCAGCGCTTCGGGCCAAACACCGGCGCGATCGTAACGAGCGTCATGGCCTCGGAAAGCCCATAGGCGTTGATGAGCTCGACCGCGAAGCGCTTCTCGAAACGATCCTTCTCTTCGACGGAAATGTTGAGGGCGTAGAAGGTGCGCCGCACCGTATGCTGTGAATCGGTCTCCCGCTCGGGTTGCGCGAGAAGTGTGCGCGCCTGCATCGCAACGATACTCACCTGGGTCGCGCGATGTTTGCGCACCTGATCCCAAAACTTCGTCGCGCGGTACTCCTCGAGGAGGATGCACGTCCCGCCGACCGAGAGGGTAGCCAGAACGGTGATGACTTGGGCGTTCACGTGGAACACCGGCAGGGAGGTGATAGCGCGATCAGTCGAGTCCATCGCGAGCCCGGTCGATTCACGCTGGCCGCCGTGGAGGGCGTTCGCGTGCGTCAGCAGCACCGCTTTGGGGCGGGAGGTCGTTCCGCTCGTGAACAGCATCTGCACGACCGACTCGGAGTCGACAGTGATCCCCGGGCGCACAGTCGTGGACGCCCGCACCTCGTCGAGGCTAATGGTTCCCGGCACTGCCTTGGCGCTGCGGACGAGGATGCGGTGGCGCACCGCAGGCACGCCGTCCGCGGCGGGGCCGACGACATCGAGAAATCGCGGTTCGGTGATGACCGCCACCGAATCGGAGAAGTCCAGCACATAGCCCAATTCCGAGACGGTATTAGCAATGTTCGACGGCACCATCGCCGCACCGATCGTGGCGAGCGCGAACCAGGTCTCGAGGATCTCAGGGCAGTTTGCGAGGAACACCGTGACACAGTCCCCCGGACGAATGCCGAGATCCCAAAGCCCAGAGGCGAGCCCGTCGACCCTAGCCTGGAACTGGGCGTACGAGAGCTCACTGACGTCACCGTCACGGTTCTCGTAGACGATGAAGGCCTTGTCGCCGTTTCGCTCCACTCGCTCATCGAGCAAGTCGCGCAGAGTGCGGTTGCCCACAATGTCAAGTGCCATCGTTGTTCTCATTCCTTTCAGGTTCGATCGCGATCGCGATCGATGGTGAACGTCAGTGCCCGTTAATGACAGCGTCGACGACCGAGGTCGCGGGCGTACCAAAGTCAGCGAAGCAGCGCTCAACGAGAACGTCGAGGTCGATGCCTTCTGGCACCTCGCCGGCGAGCCGCTGCACGTTCTGCTCGAGCTCGGCGCGCTGCCAGTTGAACGTCGTGCCATCGCCCACGTGTTCGACCCGACGGGTTCCGGCGGCGCCGAAATCGACGTCGAGCACGAAGCTCTGGCGACTGAGTGACTCGTCAGGGATGACCTTGATCCGGTGCGAGCGGTCCCGAAGTTCGTCCTCGTGGGAGCGGAATAGGTCGTCGGCACTGACAGTTCCCTCGGTAAGCGCAACCGCGAGACAGTAGCTGGCACTCATGAGGGCGGCTCCCGGGTCCTCGAAAGGAGCGCTTCCCTCGGTTCCGGGGTAGTGCGCCTCGGGGGGTGATAAGCGGATGCTCGCCGTTACGAACGGCGCGCCCGCAAGCTCCGAGTGAAGCTTGATCGCCTCGACGACGGGAGCCTGCAAGATCGCACAGACCGGGTAGGGCTTGAAGTTCACGGCCCGCGTGAACCATGTCCTGCCCAGTTTCGTGGCCAGGTCGCGCCCGGCATCGGCGTCGCGCGCGAACGCCGCGTAGAAACCCGATGCACCTTCGAACGCATCCACTGCTCCCACGCCGCCGGCGGCCGCGAGCAACGCGGCCTCCAGCCCGGAACGCGCGGCCTGGCCGACCTCAAACTGCCACTCCTGCGAGCTGTCGACCCAGGTCTGGTTCGTGCCGGCGGCGAAGGACGCGGCGATCGCGATCGCGTTCGCCGACTGCACCGCGTCGAGGGCGAGCAGTTTCGCGCAGGCAGCGGCGGAACCGAAGACCCCGTAGATACCACTCGCGCGAAAGCCAAAGCCCGTGGTCTGCTGAGCCGTGGGGGTACTCACGGCGCAGGCAACCTCGTATCCTGCGACGATTGCGAGCAGCACTTCCCCGAGCGTCGAGCCACGCTGCTCGGCGAGCGCGAGTACTGCCGGTATCGTAGTCGCCCCGACATGAGTCAGGCCGGGGAAGTACACATCGTCCTGCGCACGCGCGTGAACGAGGCATCCGTTGGCGAAGGCGGCGTCGGCGGGTGCCAGCTCGAGTCCGGAGATGAGCGCGCGCGCGCCCGTTCCGCCGGTTCTCGCGGCGGCCCACTGTGCGGCCACTGGCGCGAGGATCCCGCCGGCTGCGGCGACGCTGAGGTTGTGTACGAGCGCGCAACGCGCCTTCGCTACGACGTCCTCCGGCACGTCGGCCAGGCCGAGTCCCGCGACAAACGCTCCGAGCTTCGATGTCGCGCTCATTTGGCCGCTCCTGCCGGTTCCAGGAGGAGCTTGCCGAAGACACCGCGGTCGCGCAGCAGGGCCTGCGCTTCCTCCGCGCGTTCGAGCGGGAACGTCGCGTGGATGACTGGGGAGATCAGTCCCCGTCCCGCCAGACCCATGATGTCGAGGAAGTCCTGTCGAGTGCCCGCGTAGGAGCCGATCACGGTGAGCTCCTTAATGAAGAGATGCCACAGGTTGATGTTCACGTCGAAGCCCGCGTGGCCGCCCGACGTGACGAGGCGTCCGTTGCGGGCCATGGACGCCACGCTGCCATCCCACGTGGCCCTGCCAACGTGCTCGAACACGACGTCCACGCCGCGGCGGTCCGTGTACTCGCGCACTCTCGCTGGCCAGTCGGGTTCGTTGTGGTCGACGACGAAGTCAGCACCGAGGTCGCGGGCCTTCTGCACCTTCTCCGGCCCGCCGGCGGTGGCGATCACGCGTGCACCGGCGAGCTTGGCGATCTGTACGGCGACGACGCCGATGCCGGCGCCCGCGGCGATTACGAGCACCGTCTCGCCCGCGCGCAGTCCAGCACGACGGTGCAGCATGTGCCACGCCGTCGGTCCGGTAACCGCGAGTGACGCTGCTCCGACGTAGCTCAGGTTCTCGGGGATGCGCAGCAATTGCTTTGCAGGGACCGTCGTGTATTCTGCGTAGCCACCCTGGGTGAGCACACCAAAGATCTCGCCGTATAGGCATAGATTGTTGCGGCCGGTAATGCAGTATTCGCAGCTGCCGCAGGTAAGCACCGGGTCAACGACCACGCGGTCGCCGGGCTTCCAGTCCATGACCTCCGAGCCGACCACTATGACATCTCCGGCGACCTCGGTGCCGGAGATGTGCGGAAACTCGACGGGACGCGGCGTGAGGCCAGCGACGGTCAGCAAATCGACTTGATTGACGCCGCAGGCCCGCACCCTAATGAGCACCTCGTCGGGACCCGGAGACGGGATCGCGACGTTATTTTCGATCATGAGCTTCGGGCCACCCTCGGCATCCCAGATACGCGCAGCACGCATGGTCATGACTTCCCCTTTGTGTTCTTGGCTTCTAGGTACAGGGCTTTGCGGGCCTTGAACTCATCGGACTGGAAAGCGAGGCCGTTGGCGATCGCCTCAACCTCCAGCTGTTCCTTGAGGTTCGAGGTCTCACCGAGCCTCAGCACTGTCTTGAGCATGCGCACGGCGTCGGCACCCATTTCGTTAATCTGGGCGATGAACGCGTCGACGCGAGCCGCGAGCGCCGCGGCATCGTCATGCAGTTCATTCACGAGCCCCCATTGCGCTGCCTCCTCGGTGGGCACCTGGTAACCAGTGAGCGCCATATGGAAGGCACGCGAGGGACCGATGACTCGCTGCACAAGCCAGCTGAGACCGAAGTCCTGCACGACATCGAGGGCGCCGGGCACCATCCACATCCGGGCACCGCGCACCGCGAAGCGGATATCGCACGCCATTGCGAGTCCGAATCCGCCACCGCCGATGGCATGGCCGTTCATGGCGGCGAGCGTCGGCACGGGAAGGTCGAAAATCGCCCGAATCACCCGGTGCTGGGAGTCGAGGAGCCGCTTGCCGGAATACACCGATGGGTCGTCGACGTTCTCCATGAAGAACGGGGTCGAGAGGTCGACCCCCGCTGAGAACAGACGACCGCTTCCCGTGAGTACGAGCGCTTTCGCTGATGACGCTGCCACGTCGGCGAGCGCTTGAACGAGCTCCTCGAGCATCTGCGGGTCTAGCGCGTTGAGCTGCTGCGGGCGGTTGAGCGTGATGACGGCGACATCGCCGCGGCGCTCGAACTCGATTTTCTCGGTCATGTGCTACACCTTCACTTTTGTTTTGGATCCGAAGACGCCAGCCGGGCGCACAATCAGCACCAGGATGAACACCGCGAATACGAGAGTCGTGCGGTAGTCCTGCGACACGTATCCCGCGAAGAGCGTCTCGAGCAGGCCAAGCATGATCGCACCGATGATCGCCGTGCTGATGCGTCCGAGCCCACCGAGAATCGCCCCGACGAATGCAATGAGCGCGAGGCTCGTACCCATGTGCGGGCTCATTGAGAGGATCGGTCCGGTGAGAATTCCTGCAGCCGCCGCGAAGACACCGGAAAGCGCGAACAGCCCGATGACGACGCGGTTGGTGGGGATGCCGAGGGTCTCGGCCATCTCCTTGTCCTGGAACATGGCCCGGATCGACATGCCACCACGGCTGCGGAATACGAGCGCGAGTGCCGCGAACAGCACAATGCCAACGACGAGCACCGCCATGCTGTGGTTCGAGATTGAGAGGATGCCTATCTGCTGCACCCCGGACCCGAAAGGGCTCTCCGCCGGAAGCGGGATGCCGCCAGCGATGATGCGGACGAATTCGGCCATCACGATTGAGAAGCCGAATGACATGATCACCGCGGAGAGCATGTCCTTCTCTGCCACTTGGCGATAGAAGAAGGCCCACGATGCGACCGAGACGAGGATACTCACCACGATCGCAAGCAGCACGCGCACAATCAGCGGAAGCTCCGGAAGGAACACGTAGGTGAGGTATCCACCGATCATGGCCTGCGCGCCGAGTGCGAAGTTCACGAACCCGGTCGCGGTATAGAGCACCGCATAACCCGCTGCGATCAGCGCGTAGATGGTGCCGGTGACGAGACCGGCCGCGATGAGTTGCACGAAAGTTTCCATGTCAGTTCCCCTTCCCTAGTCCGCCGAGATAGAGCTCCCGCATCTCCGATTTGGTCTTGAGTTCCTCAACCGTGCCCTCGAGCACTGCTGTCCCTCGCGAGAGCAGGTAGCCGCGTGAACAGATCTTCATCGCGAGTACGGCGTTCTGTTCAACGAGCAGTACGCTGAGCCCATCTCGAGCGAGGTCGCGCACGGACTCGCCTACCTGCTGGTAGATCACTGGCGCGAGTCCCAGGGACAACTCGTCGATGACAAGCAGGCGGGGTTCCTGCACGAGTGCCCGGCCGATGGCGAGCATCTGTTGCTCTCCGCCGCTGAGAAGGCCTGCCTGCTGGCTGCGACGACCGGCGAGTCGGGGAAAGCGGTCGAAGATGCTCTCGATCCGCTCCTTCACGCGGGTGTTTGGCCCGACACGGGCGGCAACCTCGAGATTCTCAAGCACGCTCAGTTGCGGAAAGACATGTCGGCCCTCTGGCACCAGCGCGATGCCAAGGCGCGCACGCTCGTGTGGGGCGAGCTTGCTGATGTCCTTGCCCTCCCAGGTGATCGAGCCACCAAGGAGAGGGTTGTGACCGATAATGCCCCGAAGGGTCGTCGACTTGCCTGCGCCGTTTGGCCCGACGAGGAACACAGCCTCGCTGGCGCCGACCGAAATGGTGAGGTCATGCACGACGGAGACGGGGCCGTAGCCGATGCGCGCGTTCTTTAGCTCAAGCATCGTCGCTCCTCCCGATGTAGGCCTCGATGACCTGGGGATCAGCGCGCACGACGCTTGGAACGCCGTCGGCGATGACTCTTCCCTCGCTGAGCACGGTAAGTCCGTCGCAAATGCTCATGAGCAAGCCAATGTTGTGTTCAATGATGAGGACGGTGTAGCCGTTCTTGCTGAGCGAGACGAGCGTCTCACCGAGCGCCTCGACGTCCGAGCCGGGCAGTCCGGCGGCCGGCTCGTCGAGCACGAGCAACGACGGTTCACTCGCAATGGCACGTGCCATCTCCACGAGCCGACGGCGTCCGTACGGCAACTCGGCGACGAGTCGCTTGGCGTCGTCGGCGAGGTTGAGCTGTTCGAGCAAGGCCATGCAACGCTCGCGGTTGGCGCGTTCGACGCGGCTCGTCTTGGGCGTGTAGAAGAACGTGTGCGGGAAGCCGTAGTCAATGTGACGATGGCGACCTGCCATGACGTTGCTCAGCACGCTCTCTTCCTCAAAGAGCTGCGAGGTCTGGAACGACCTCGCCATGCCGAGCGAGGCCATGTGGAAGGAGCGCAGCCCTGTGACGTCTTTGCCTTCGAACGTCACGGTGCCGCCGTCGATGCTATCGACTCCCGTGATCATGTTGACGAAAGTCGTCTTGCCTGCACCGTTGGGGCCGATGAGCCCGTGCAGCGCGTGCTCATCGACCGTGATGTCTGCATTGTCGACGGCGGTGAGTCCACCGAACTTGCGAGTAAGGCCACGAGCCTCGAGAATCACGGTCATTGGGTTCCTCCGTGGAATCGAGCGCGGATCGAGCGTGTAGCCGCGAGCACCCGCGGCGAGGTGAGTAGACCGCCCAGCCCCTGCGGCAGGAACCGCAACGTGAGCACGATGAGCAGCCCATAGATGAGCAGCACATACTGCGAGGCACCGAACGTCTCGGCCGAGTTGCGGAAGTAGGTCAGGACGATCGCGACCACGATGATGCCCGGCATCGAGCGCAGGCCGCCGACGATGGCGATCGCGAGCACCGATAGGGTGAGGTCGATGCCGAAGACAGAGGGATCAACGACGAGCGCGTAGGCGGTGTACAGCCCGCCCGCCACTGCCGCGAAGGCACCAGCGACGCCAAAGGCGAGGAGCTTGTAGCGGCGCGTGTCGATGCCGATGCTGCGCGCTGCGATGGGGCTCTCCCTAGTCGCCATCAGCGCACGGCCGACCTTGCTGCGTCTCACGCTCATGATGATGACAATGAGCAGGTACAGGAAGCCAAGCCCGACCCAGTAGAGAAGTTTCGGTTCGTCGAGGTAGCTGCCCGCGAATGTGATGTCGAAGCCCGTAATGCCCTGCGGACCGCCCAGCCAGTCCGAATTGCGCACGAGGTTCTCAACGATGTAACCGAACGCCAGCGTCGTGAGCGCGAGATAGAGGTCGGTCGTACGAAGCGTTACGAGGCCCATGAGAATACCGATCACGGCGCCCACAGCGGCAACGAGGAAGAGGCCGAGAGTCCCATCGATACCGGTCTGGCCGATGATCACTACCGCCGCGTAGGCACCGGCGCCGAACATCGCCGCCTGGCCGAGTGAGAAGACGCCCGCGAGCCCCATGAGCAGGTGCATTGTGAGGGCGAGGATGCACGTGATGACCGTGTAGGACATCAAATAGTTGAAGGCGAAGTCGTCGACGAGGATTGGCAGGACCACGGCCACCGCGGCCACCACGACGCCAATTATCGGCAGAAGGTTGCCGGCGCTCGGCGCTCGACGTCCGGTTGCTCCCGTCGTTGCGGGTGAAAGTGTGTCGGTCATAAGTATTTCCCTTCGGTGGGCTGCCGCACCGCGGTACGGCAGCCCACCTGGCTCCAGTTCTAAGGGCCGCGGCCAGGGCCGCGACCCGGTGCAGGATCGGGGCTAGTTCGGCCACACCGACTCGTAGCCAGTGCCGTTCCAGGTCGCGATGGTGGAGGACTTCAGGCCCATGTGGTCCTTGGAGAAGTCCCAGTCACCACGCGCGAGGCCGTCGAAGTCAGAGAGGCCCTCGAGCCCACTCCAAATTTCCTCCGACGTCGTTCCACCAGTCGCGACAGCCTCGGCGAGGCCTAGAGTGGCGTCGTATGCCATGGCGGCGATCCATCCCGGAATCTCAATGCCTTGGGCCTGCAGTTTCTCGGCGAGCGAAGCGGAGTTGGCCTCCTCGGTTGGGTACCACGGCGAAACCGTCTTGTAGCCGATCGCAGCTGCACCCGCGAGGTCGATGGAGCCAGACGCGTCCGCGCCGATCCATTCCGATTCGAGACCGAGTTCCTTAGCCTGGCGCAGCAGCTTCGCTACGTCGGCCGGATTCGAGTCGCTTAACAGCACGTAACGCGGGTTGAGCTCCTTAAGCTGCGTGATCACCGGGGTGTAGTCAGCCTGGTCTGGGTCGTGCCCGATCGTCAGTGCCGGCGTAACACCGATGTCGGCGAGCTGTTCGGTCTGGATGACCGCGCCGCCCTTGCCGAAGTCCGTCGTGGCATTTACGATTGCGACGTCCTCACCGGGCTTGAGATTCGCCTCCACGTAGTCGACGACCGTCTGGTTGCTGCGGTCGTTCTGCGTGCCCCAGCGGAAGGTGTTGTCGTAGTCCGCCGTGAGCGCCGGGAGCACCGCCATCACCAGGTGGGGGACGCCCGCCCGGTTGGTGACCTCGGCCGAAGGAACGATGTTGACGCTCACGATCGGGCCCATGACGACCGGCAGTTCATCCGACGTGATCGCCTGACGGGTCTTCTGCACGCAGATCGCCTGGTCGCTCTGGCAATCGTAGATGACCGGCTCGAGCGTAAAGTTATAGTCGCCCGCGGCATTGATATCCTTGACGGCGGCCTTGACGCCCGCGACAAGCTGCGTACCGTACCCGGCGTAGTTGCCGGTCTCTTCGGCGACGACTGCGAATTTGAATGTCGCCTTGTCGCCATCCCCACCATCGCCGGTGTCGGCTGGCTGGGCACAACCGGCTAGTGCGGTGACGCCAAGGACGGCCAATGCCGTTATGGCAAATTTCCGTGACCGAATCATAGAAAAAGCTCCTCTTTGAACTTCAAAAAATTGTCTCGACCGACTAGTCGGTTCATGACTACCTAACATCATGATCGACCGCTGGTCAAGCCCGGATGTGTTCCCGGCGATCCGGAATTCGACCGGATCGCTATCCGGTCCCGGGCGCTGCGGACGGGCTCCAAAGTCCGTTCTCCCACCCCGGCTACCACGGTGTGCTCACCGCCGACGGCAAGCATGGACCGGATCGGGGCCGTCGACGCCCCTCAAAAAATCGGTGCCGATCCGGTCGCCGACACCCGTCGCGAAGCTAGGGAACGATGCGTCCGTAGCTCGCTGGAATCCTCAGCGCCTCGGCGTCTGGGCGAACACCGACACCCTTGATGTAGATGCGCCAGAGCTGGAGCGCTAGATCTTCGGTCGACACGCGCCCCTGCGGGTCGTACCACTGGTAGGCCCAGTTGCACATGCCGAAGTAGGCGAGGGCCGCGATGTCCACGTCCTCGACTCTGAAGTCACCCGTCTCTTGCCCGTTCTGCAACACGATTTTGACCTTGCCGAAGTAGTCATCCCGCATCGCGACGATGCGCGTCTGTTCGGCCGAGGCGAGATCCCGGTGGTTCTCGAAGTACACGCGCAAGTACCCCGGCTTGTCCACGAGCAGGGCGAGGATGTCGCGAGCGACGAGAAAAAGAATCTCGGTCGATGGCAGGCCGTCGGCGATATACCGCGTCAACGAGGGATGGATGGCTCGGACGCATTCCTCGTGGATCCAGCCCACGATCTGCGCCTTGCTCTGAACGTAGTGGTAGAGCGTCGGCTTCTTGATGCCGAGCGCATCGGCGATATCTGTCATCGAGGCGCCCGCAAAACCCCGCTCATCAAATAGGCGCGCCGCGACATCGGTGATCTCACGCTGTCTCGTGGGCGGAATCGGTTGCTTGTCCACGTGCTTTTCCTCCTGCGCCACGGCTCTATTCCGAGCCAAATTCATCCCCATCTTAGGGCCTCGGTGCCCCCGTGAGCAGTCCAGCGTTCCCGGGGGCACCGTGGTGGTTCAGCTTTCGTCGATTCGCGCAACGATCTGCCCCTGGGTCACGGTGTCGCCGTCGCCGACGAGCAATTCGGCGATAACTCCCGACGCGGGCGCCTCGAGCTCGGAGGTGATCTTGTCGGTTTCGATGTCAGCGAGCGATTCACCCTTGCTGACGGTGTCGCCGACCTTTTTAAACCACTGTTCCAGCACGGCATCGTCCATCGTGAGCCCCCACTGGGGGATCGATACATCAATCATCAGGTTCTCCTTACGTGTTGTCGGACGGTCGGACGAGGTCACGGACCGCGGCAGCGATATCGCTGGGCTGGGGAAGGTAGGCATCCTCGAGATGCGGGGCAAACGGCGCGGGTGCGCGTAACGCACCGAGCCGCTCGATCGGGGACCGCAGGCGTCCAAAGAGTTCCCTGCCCACGGTCGCGGCGATCTCGGCACCGACGCCGAAATCGACGACCGCATCGTGCACGATAAGCAGGCGTCCGGTCTTCTCGACCGAGGCGAGCACGGTGTCGCGATCCCACGGGCTGATTGTGCGGAGGTCGATGAGCTCGACGCTGACATCACCGAGTTCCTCGAGGGCACGCACGGTCTTGGGCGCCGCGCCGCCCCAGGAGAGGACCGTAATGTCGTCGCCCTGCGTGCGCACGGCCGCCGAGCCGATGGGCACGATGTCTTCGGCCTCGTCAACCTCGCCGCGGCTCGACCACTCGACGAGGCTCTCGATGGCGAGCACCGGGCCGTCGTCGCGGATGGCTGCCTTGAGCAGTCCCCGCACGTCGGCCGGAGTCGAGCCCCAGACAACCTTGAGCCCTGGGATGTGGGCGAACAATGCCTCCAGGTTCTGCGAGTGCTGTGGGCCGGTACGGCGACCGGCGGCGCAGATGGTGCGGATGACCATGGGCGCAGCGTATCCGCCCGCAGACATGTAGGAGACCTTGGCGGCCTGGTTGACTATCTGATCCATCGCCACGGCCACAAAGTCGAAGAACATGATCTCGACGATGGGTCGGTACCCGGTCATCGCGGCGCCGAGGGCCGTGCCGACGATCGTCGCCTCACTGATCGGCGTGTCACGCACCCGCTCGGGTCCGAATGCATCCAGGAGCCCCTTCGAGGCGCCGAACGAACCGCCGGGCGCAGCGACGTCCTCGCCGAAGAGGATCACCTTGGGGTCGCGCTCCATCTCCTCCCGCATCGCGGTGTTGACAGCCTGCCAGTACTTGAGCGCGGTCATGCGCGGTTCCCTTCCGGATAGACGTCGCGCAGCAATTCGTCGGCGCGACTCGGGGCCATCAGCTCCACTACTTCCACGGCGGCCTGCACCTCGGCGGCCACCTCCGCCTCGATGGCGTCGAGGCTCTCGGCATCCACACCGAGTTCGATCAGACCCGTGCGCCAAGTAGCGACGGGGTCCCGGTCGGTCATCGCCCGGAGTTCTTCCTTCGAGCGGTAGCGCTGTGGGTCTCCCTCGAAGTGCCCATGCCAGCGGGTGGTGTCCATCTCAAGCAGGGTCGGGCCTTCGCCGCGCCGCCCCCGCTCGACCGCTCGCGTCGCCGCGGCGAGCACGGCGAGCACGTCGTTACCGTCAACTGCCTCCACGGCGATGCCATACGGGCGGGCGAGCTCGATGATCCTGGTGTTGGCGAGGTGGACGGCCGTCGGCGTCAGCTCGGCGTAGCCGTTGTTCTCGCAGACGAAGATCATTGGTAGCTTCCAGAGCGTCGCGAGGTTTACCGACTCGGTGAAGACCCCTTCGCCCACGGCGCCGTCCCCGAAGAATGCGACCGAGACGCGGCTCTTGCCATCCAGCTGCGCCGCGAGCGCCGAGCCGACAGCCATCGGAATGCCACCGCCGACGATCCCGTTCGCACCGAGGATACCGACGGAGCTGTCAGAAGCGTGCATGGACCCGGCCCGGCCGCGCGTCACGCCACCTTCCTTGCCATATAATTCGGCCATCATCTGTTGCAGATCCCCGCCCTTGGCGAGGCAGTGACCGTGACCACGGTGCGTCGTCGACACGGTGTCGTGGTCGTCGAGAGCACTGCACACGCCCGTCGCGACGGCCTCTTGGCCGAGGGAGAGATGGATGAACCCGGGCAGTTTACCGCCGGCGAAGAGTTCGCCGGCGGTGGTCTCAAAGCGTCGGATGCGGAACATGCTCCGGTACAGCTCGAGGCCCTGATCGACCGCGATGGTCGGCTCCGTGGTTGGGGTGATGGTCACGATGTTGGTCCTTTCGTCAGTTCGAGGGTGGCGCGTCCTGTGGCGCAGACCGTGTCACTTTCGTCGGTCTCATCGAGCACGCACGTCATGAGGCTGCCTTCGATGGATTCGATCGACCCGCGGACGGTCAGCTTGGTTCCGGCGATCGCGGGGCCGCGGTTCTGCCAGGAGAATGAGGCGAGTCGAGCGCCGGGTGGAGCCCATCGCAGGACACACTCGAGGATGAACGCGCCGTGCAAGTGGGACTGCACGAGCGCGCCGGTATAGCCCTCCGTCGCGGCATAGGCTGCGTCGTAGTGGATGCGGTGCGGGTTCCAGGTAACCGCGCTGAAGCGGAAGAGGCTGATAGCCGTTGGCTCGGCACGCAGTTCTTGGATCGACTGCCCGGCAGTCAGTGTGTCTGTCATCGGATTCCTATCTGGCCAGGAAGGTTTCGTGGCAGGTCGTGTAGGTTGTGCCGGCGGCATCGCGGAACTCGCGTAGGAGCCGCAGCGTGATGAATTCACCGGAGCGGCCCTGCTTGAGCTGGATGTCCTCGACCTGCACATCCATCCAGAGCTCAGTCCCGGGCGCGACCGGCTGGTGAAACACTAGATCCTGGCCGCCGCCCATGAGCCGGAGACCGCCCAATTCGACGCCTCCGAAGATGTCTTTGACGTTGCCGTCTGCGATCAGCTCGTCCTCCGGCGGCCCATCGCCCCACGCCAGCACTGCGCTCGGCATGAGCGGATGCGTCCCCGCCTGTTCCCGATCGGGGCCCGGCACGGCGCCTTGAATCGTCAGGTGAAACCGCGCGGCATCGCGGTCTGAGATCGTGCCCAGGTGATGCCGGTCCTGGGCCCCGATCTGGTGTGCGATCGACTGCGCGACTTGGCGGATTGCTGAAACTTCATCGTTCATGGCTGCTCCGAATGGTTGCGACCGACTAGTCGGTCGAGTACGACGCTAGCACTTCGTGCGAGAGAGCGAAAGTGCCGACTTGGGTAAGGGCGTCGTGGCCACTCACGCGGCCGGTCACAGCGTGGTCGCCGCCGTGCGGGATCCCATCTCATTCGACGTCAGCGCGTTCGATCCCGCGCGGATGATGGTCGTCGAGATCGACCTCAGGAATGAGGATAAAATCCGCGCAAGCGTGGACGCGACCCGCGTTTCGTTCGGTCGGATCGACACGCTCGTCAATAACGCGGGGCACGGCGTGCTCTGGCCGACTTCCCGATCATCCCCGCACCGGTTTCAAACTGCCCAAGCTCCGGACCGGCGTACCGTACGTGGTCGGGCGCGATAGCCGGTACTCCAATGTGGAAGTCGTCCCCGGTAGGACTGACGCTGCGGATGGTGCCGGACAGCGTGATCCAGGCGTAAACCGAGCCTGATGGTCAGGGTACGCGAATGATCATTGCGTCGCCTTGGCCGCCACCGCCACAAAGAGCAGCAGCACCGATGCCGCCGCCACGCCTGCGCAGTTCAAGCGCGAGCGTGAGTACAAGGCGAGCGCCGCTCATCCCGACCGGATGGCCAAGGGCAATTGCGCCGCCATTCGGGTTCACGCGGTCGAGGTCGAGACCGAGTTGACGACTAGACAGCAAAGCGACGCTGGCGAATGCCTCGTTGATCTCTACGAGGTCAAGGTCTTTGACCGTAAGAGTGCCGGAACGACTGAGGGCATTGTTGATTGCACCAGCAGGCTGCAGCAACAGCGAGGCATCGGGGCCCGCGACGGTGCCATAGCTCACAATTTCAGCCAGCCATTCGAGGCCACGTCGCTTGGCCTCCTCCTTGCTCATGATGATAAGGGCCGCTGCCCCGTCCGACAATTGCGACGCAGACCCCGCGGTGATCGTTCCCTCACGCGAGAACGCCGGCCTGAGGTGTCCCAGAGTTTCCGTCGTGGTGCCCGATCGCACCCCCTCATCTGTGTCGACGACTACATTGCCTTTTCGGCTACTGACCGTCACCGGTGTGATTTCCTCGGCGAACCGGCCAGCAGCGATCGCAGCGGAAGCCTTCGAGTGTGAGGACGCTGCGAATGCGTCCTGCTCCTCACGCGTCAGGTTGAACGGAGCCTGCTGACGTTCGGTGGCAGCGCCCATAATCTCATCTTCGAAACCACAGATGAGCGCGTCACGATCCAGCGCGTCTTCAAGGCTGCTGGGCCCGTACTTGAAGCCAGAGCGGGCGCCACGTAGGAGGTGCGGCGCATTTGACATCGATTCCGTGCCGCCGGCGAGTGCCGTGGTGAGGTACCCGGCGCGAATGGCGAGGTCAACCTGTGCGATCGCCGTCATCCCGGAGAGACACTGCTTATTGACAGTGGTGGCCGGAACTGACATTGGAACCCCGCCGTTAAATGCCGCCAGCCGCGCAGGGTTGGGGCCAACGCCTGCCTGAACGACATTCCCGAAGATGGTTGCGTCAATTGAGTCCGCAGGGACGCCCGCGCGTTCTAAGGCAGCACGCACCGCCATCCCGCCGAGCTGCGGCGCGGTGAGGGATGCGAGCGAACCGAGCAGCTTGCCGATCGGCGTGCGTGCGCCATTTACGATCACAGAGGTGGTCACTTCTATGTACTCCCGCCGATTGATCCGGAACCTGGTCGCCCGAATATACGTTTACGTCCATGCAAATGCTTTGGGTTCCAAGCATCGTAGCAGCGCGCCGCAGCCCAGGCGTGTTTTTTCACCCTTGTGGTTACTTTCCAATGGGCAAAGGTCGACGTTCGTCGATTCCTCTGGCCGATCTTCTGCGAAGAAGAAATCGTTGACAGTTCTAGGGGTGGTCCCTACTATTAGACCGTCCGGTCGGTAGAGTGACAGTGAGGTCATCGTCCCATGGTTTCAAGCAGCCAATTTCAGGCCCCTTTTCAGGGTGAGTGCCGTCGTGGGGCGGAACTTGGTACGGCTCGGCTGAGTTGGTCGCATCCCTCTCAATATCCAGGAGGCGCCCGCATTTCAGGCACCGACGAGCCCACCGTTGGTGCATCATGACCGCCCTGCTCGAACGGCGCCTTACCCGAACCACGGTGCGCTCCCGCCTTGAGGCACTGGATCAGGGCACGCTGGTCATCGGGCTGATTGTCGCCATGTTGATCCTTGGAGGGCTCACCACGCAGGGCTTCCTCACCACGGGAAATCTTTCCGTGGTGCTTCGATTCTCAGCGGCAATCGGAGTTGTCGCCATTGCTCAGGCATTCGTTGTGCTGGGACGTGGGGTCGATCTCTCCGTAGGCGCGATGGCCCTCGTTGCCGGCCAGGTCACGCTGGAATTGATGTCTAGAGGGTGGTCGGAACTTGCTGCGGTGGGGGCGGCCTTGGGCGTGGCCCTTATTCTTGGGCTGGTCAATGGGTTTCTCGTCGCTGTCGTCGGTGTGCCCGCATTGCTGGCGACGTTGGGCACTGGGCAGCTCCTGCTCGGTGGAATCAAGGTCGGTCTGCTTCAAAGCAATCTCTACTCCGTTGCGCCCGATGCGTTTCTTCGACGGCTCGGAATGGGGTCCGTCTTAGGCATCCCCACGGCAGTATTCTGCCTGCTTGTCGTCATCGCGCTCAGCTGGTTCTGCTGGTCCTATACGTCCTTTGGCCGGTTGATCCGGGCAATAGGCGACAATCCGGACACCGCCTGGCAGATGGGTGGTCCGATGCGCCGCGTACAGATCGGCAGCTATCTGATCGCCGCGCTACTTTCGGCTTTCGCCGGATTCTTGATCATGGCCCGTGAGGGAAGCGTGACCACTACCGGAGCGGCGTTCAGCCCCCTGCTTTTTGCAGCGCTAACCGCGGTGGTGATCGGTGGAGTCTCGCTGTCCGGCGGCCGAGGGAGCCTGCTGGGCGTTGCCGCGGGCACAATTTTCATAAGCCTGATCGTGAACCTCTTGACCCTCAACAGCCTCAGCCCTGCTTTGCAAGACCTCGCGAACGCACTCACCTTGGTCGTCGCCATTGTGCTCGATGCCTGGCTTCATCCTCGTGACGAAGAGACTGCCAAAAGCGGTGACCTTTGATCACAGGGATAGCCAGGTAATGGGTCGATGTTTCATCAAACAATTCATCAATTGAGCAGTAAGGAAGAAGAATGAAAATAAAGACAGTGGCCATGATTGCGCTCTTGGCTCTCGTCCTCACGGGTTGCACGAGTGGACGGCCGGATGCAGCCCCTGGTAACGCAGCCGCCGGAGGAACCGTGAGTTTAACCGGCGGTGTTCCTGAAGTCGTTCAGCCGCTCGAGGTTCGCCAGCTCGTGCACGACACGATGAAAGACAAGCGCATCGCTTTCATACCGTTGCTGTACAAGGGCTACAAGATCACCACTGAGTGGGGCGTCCAGCTGCAACGCGGCTTCGAATCGCTGGGTTCGACCTTCACCGTGTACGACTCAAACTTCGACACCGACCAAATGGTGCGGATCATTGACGATCTCATCAAGTCGAAAAAGGCCGATGCGCTGATTCTTCACAACCCTGACCTCAATGTGCTCACGCAGCAGATCAAAGAGGCCCAGGCCGCAGGGATCTACGTTGTCGTCCTGAACATGACCTCGAACCAGTCTGGCGACGTCTTCATCGGAGCAGACCTGGTCAGCATGGCTGAGGAAATCACGAATAAGGCCGCCGTTGACTGCAAGGCCGACGGTAAGAACCAGATCGCCCTCATTAACGGTCCGGCAACCGACCCGTGGAACGTTCTTTACGAAGAGGGTGTCAAAACCGCGGCAGAGGAGCAGGGGCTTGAGATCGTCGATACGACCGACTCGAAGTGGCAGGCAGATCTTGCGAGTCAGCAGGCTGCGACCATGATCGAGCGGCATGGTGCTGACCTCTGTGCGCTGATGGTGCCATGGGATGTAGTCGCCCTGCCGGCCGGCAACGCGGTTAAGACTGCCGAGGACGAAGGCCGGGTTGCCAAGGACCAGGTTGGCGTCTACGCCATTGATTCATCCTCGGATGGTTGCGAAGGAATCTCGGACGGCCTGATCCGCGCCTCGATCGCCTATGACCAGTCAGGCATCGGAACCGGCGCGCTCCTCGCAGTGCAGCAACTGTTCGAATTGGGCAATGCGCCCGGATCGCAGAGAAGTGTCGCCTATGTGCCTTACGTTGTCATCGATAAGACCAACATGAGCCAGGTTACGTTCGCCTGCTACTTCGGGTCCTGATCTGATGGCGATCACGCCCCGGCGATCCCGCCCAATTGACGCATTCTCACTAACTGGTCGAGGTTGGATGGGAAGGCTGGCTCCGTCCCGAGCAATCTCTGACCTCTTCGGGAAACCTTGGATGGAGGCGGCGGTCCCACTATCGCTCGCAATGATTTTGAGCGTGGCAATTGTGGTGATGGTACCCCTCGGCATCAACGACGGAGGTTCGATTTTGGAGGAGGTGGCCACAAAGGGCCTCCTCGCGATCGGCCTCACGGTTGTTCTGGTTGCAGGAGGTATTGATCTCTCCATCGGATCGATCCTCGGCGTGACCGCCCTCAGTACGCTCATCTTGGATCGAGTTTACGGCGTTCCAATGCTGCTGGTCGTGGTGCTGGCCCCCGTTATCGGGGCCGCATTCGGCGCAATAAACGGCTTTCTGATCGCCAAGATCAAGACCCGCCCGTTCATCACAACCCTCGTAACTCTCATTGCGTTCCGGGGGGTGGCGAAATGGTTGGAGGAAACATATTCTTCCAGGCTTGTCGTTCCGTCCACGAGCGACATCTGGTACTTTCTCGGCCAAGGCACCATTGTGGGGATACCAACGCCGACAGCTTTATTCATCATCATTCTTGTCATTGCGCATCTCTCCCTCACCAGATCAAGGTGGGGTTGGCATTTGACGTCGGTTGGCTCCGATCGGCGGTCGGCCCGGAGAAATGGAATCAATGTCGAGCGCTCGGTGTTCAGCGCCTACATACTCTCGGGAGCGCTAGCGGGATTTGCAGGTCTCCTCGCCTCGGCGCGATTCGGCCGCGCTGACTCGGGCGTTGGCCTGGGCTTCGAGATCATCGTGCTCACCGCAGTGGTCCTCGGTGGCGTAAGCCTCAGCGGGGGTCGAGGATCTGTCATTCGCGCGGCTGTGGGAATGTTCGTCGTGACGATCATTCAGCAGGCGACGATCGTGCTTCGGATGGACAATGGCTACTTCGCGACCCTGTTGGCAATCGTTCTCCTATTCTTTGCCGTGCTCGATCTCAAATGGGGAACCTATCGGGAGCGTTTCGCGGCAAAACTATCGCTCGACCCGGGAATGACAGCGGTCGGTCCTCTCATCGACGTGACAGTTCTCGACACGCTGTGGACGGTGAACGGGCGATTGACGGATGCTCCGCCGATTGGGCTCGGACTCATCGAAGGAGCGGAGGATTGCGCCATCGACGATGGTGGCCATCTCTATTGCGGAGACCGGCGGGGCTGGATCTGGCGGTTTGAGGGTCCTGATCATGCAGAGGGCAAGGTCTTCGCGCGAACCGGAGGGCTGCCGCTCGGCCACGCATGGGACCTGAACGGGAATCTTCTCGTGGCTGTCGGCGGGATGGGCGTGCAGCGAATTCTGGCGGATGGCACGACCGAGTTAGTAGCGAACCAGGTCAAACGCAGTCGATTCTCGCTGCACGATGACTCGGCGATCCGATTTGCCGATGACCTCGACGTCGCACCAGACGGATCCATCTACGTCTCGGAGTTCTCATCCCGGACAAGTGCCGCCGAGTACATGCTCGAATTCGTCGAGTGTCGTCCCAATGGTCGACTGATCCGGATCAACCCGGATGGCAGCACCGAGGTCGTCATCAAGAACTACGTGTCTCCAAACGGCGTCTGCACGAGCCATGACGGCCAGTCGATACTTGTCGCCAGTACCGGCCTCTTCAGAGTGGACCGGTTGTGGATTTCTGGACCGAAAAAGGGTCAATTGGAGCCGGTCCTGGAGGATCTGCCCGGCTACCCCGACAACATGAACCGTGCATCGGACGGCAATTACTGGATGTCCTTCGTCGCCATGCGCACCCCCGTCTCCGACCTCCTGATGAAGTACCCGGCCATGCGTCGACGCATGACAAAGGAACTTCCTGTCGATGAGTGGTTCGTGCCGCAGTTGAACGTGTCATGCGTGTTGAAGTTCACCGACAGTGGCCAGGTCCTCAAGGTTCTGTGGGACGAAACGCTGGAGAACTATCCGATGGTGACGTCGATCAACGAGCACGAAGGCTCCCTTTACCTCAGTGGTGTTCAAAACAACCGCCTCGGTCGTCTGGAACTGGACCCTGAAGATCGGGGAAGCATCGATACCCGACGGGTGCCGATGACCCAGCAGGCTCGCACGTCCTTCTCGGAGGCCGAGAAGTGAACCGCACGTTGCGCAATATTCTTGAATTCATCAGTCCGGCCTCTGTGGTGCGCTCCTCCGTTCCTCCCATGGACGCGGGGCTGCGAGCTAATGACCTCTTGGACAGTGCCACCCCTCTGCTTCTCGCCGAAGGTTTTGAGCCCGATGACGTAGTGGCGCTCGCGGACGGACAGGTCCATTTCTCGTCGGGGAGCAGCGTGTGGCGGCTCAATGGGGAATCTGCGAGCCGCGTGGCGGATCTAGGCGGGCCCGTTAGCTCAATGGCCCGGATGGACGACGTCATCATCGCGGCCGTCGATGGTCGCGGACTCGTCCAGATCAACGCTGACGGCACCGTGCACGAGTACTGCACTGATGAACTCGTCCGGAAGTGTGTGACCGACATCTCGGTTCGAATCCCCGGGCAAATCATCGTCAGCATCGGTTCCAGAGTGCGCAGTGCGTCCGGCTGGGCGCGCTCGCTCCTGGACGGGGATCGAACGGGTTCCCTCGTTCAAATTGATTCGCGGGGGGCACGTTCGGTAGCCGAGGGCCTCGGTTGGCCTTCTGGGGTGGCGTTTGACGACGACGGCTCTCTGCTCGTTTCGCTGTCGTTCACCTACCGGATCGAGCGGCGCAACCTGTCCGCCCCGCAGGCACCGCCAACCGTGGTGCTGCGCAATCTCCCGTTCTACCCCGGCCGGATTCGCTCCGGTCGGGAGGGATGGTGGGTGGCTGCGCCGTTTGTCAGGAATCGGGCAACCGAACTGGTCTTGGACGAGCCTGGCCTGTGCCAGGACCTGGCGGCCGACGTCGCTGAGGGAGAATGGCCAGTTCCTCGGCTTCGTCAGGAGAATCTCTACCGGGAGCCCATGCAGCTTGGCCAGCTGCGCGTGCTCGGAATTCTCAAGCCGTGGGCACCAGCGCGCAGCTATGGGCTGGTGTTTCTGCTTGGACGCGACGGACGTGTCCAGCGGAGCCTCCACTCCAGGGTCGGTGGGACGAGACACGGGATCACTGGGATCGTCGAGGTCGGCTCCCGCTTGATCGTTGCCGCTCGCGGCGCACGAAACCTACTTGAACTGGGAGAGCTGTAGTTATGATAATTCTCAACCCACCCACACCTCTTTCACCTGCTGGCACCGCTGGGCAGGAATCGACGATGGACACGGTGCCGGTACTTCAGCTCACCGGGATCAGCAAGATCTATGGCCAGGACTATGCGGTTCGAGGGGTAGATTTTGAGGTTCAAGCTGGCGAGGTTCATGCTCTCCTCGGAGAGAATGGCGCTGGCAAGTCCACGCTGGCCAAAATCATCGCCGGCGTCACGAAGCACGATCAGGGGACTCTTCTCTTCGACGGTGTCTCGCGGATCTATTCGGCGCCAGTGGAGGCATCCGCTGCAGGTGTGACGATGGTATATCAGGAGACGTCCCTCGTGGAGACGATGACGGTCGCGCAGAACCTGTTCCTCGGAAACGAGAAATTGTTCAACCGGATGTCGCCGCTGAATATCGCCGCGCGCGGCCTGCTGGTTGCGCACAACTTTCATATCAGGCCAGAGGCCGTGGTCGGGTCGCTCGGTGCAGCTCAGAAGCAGATGGTCGAGATAGCCCGCGGAATCCACCGCCAGGCGAAACTTCTGATCCTTGATGAGCCAACGGCATCCGTGACCCCGGAAGAGAAGGTTCAGCTCTTTCTCTCCATGGAGCAGGCAAAGCAACGCGGTGTGGCCATCATTTTCATTACCCACAACCTTGAGGAGGCCCTTGCCATTTCTGATCGGGTAACGGTCCTTCGAGACGGAGTTGTTCAGGCGACCCGTCCGACCGCGGAACTCGACCGCGAGTCGATCGTCAGGATGATGGTGGGTCGAGACGTGGAGTACATGCGTCATCCAGCAGGCCGTGGCGCTGCGCCGATTCCGTCCTTGGAGGTGGACAACGTCACGCTCCTGCCGATGGTGCGCAACATGTCATTCTCGGTCTACGCGGGTCAGATTCTCGGCATCGCTGGACTTGTCGGGGCGGGACGGAGCGAGGTTGCGATGATTGTCGCTGGAATCAGCAAACGCCGCCGTCTCGGTGGGGGACAGATCAGGCTCGACGGCAGGCCCATCCGATATCGAACGCCTCGGCAGGCGCGTCGGGACGGCATCGTCTACGTTACGGAGGACCGGAAGGCTTCGGGATTCTTCAGCCATATGTCGATCGTAGAAAACATTCACCTCGGGCATATCAGCGCGCAGAGTCGCCTGCCAGTGCTGGCAACTCCTCGTGAGCGGAGAACCGTTGGAAAGCGCTTCGTAGAGCGGTTTGCCATCCGGACGCTCAATCCGGCCAAGGCGAAGCTGGTTGAACTCAGCGGTGGAAACCAGCAAAAGGTCGTTCTCGCCAAAGGACTGACAGTACGACCCAATGTAGTGATTATCGATGAGCCCACACGCGGAGTGGATGTGGGGGCAATTGCGGAGATCCACGCGATCATCCGGGGTCTTGCTGATGATGGCGTGGCCGTTGTCGTTATTTCGTCCTACCTCCCGGAGATTCTTGCTTTGTCAGACCGGGTGATTGTTGCCCGAAATGGCAGCATCGTCGCAGAGTTTGACGCGAACGATGCCAACGAGGAGAGCATCATGTTTGCCGCCGTCCACTAGCGGGATTCTCTAAGTTAGCCGTTGATGGATTTGGTGAGCCTGCGTCGGGCTGGAGCGGTCGCCGGTGAAGGTGTGGACGCGGCGTAGCCACGGATCGTGAATGATCGCCGATCGTTTCTGTCAGCGGCCATGACAAGCTGGGCGTTTTCTATCCAACGTCACAATACTCGGTCAAATGGGGCTCTTTCCTTGAGCCTATCGAAGTGCTTTGGGCTGGTTCCCAACTGCGCACGTCGCGCGATGGATATCAATTCACCGCCCTTAGCAAGCCGGCCGGGCCTCTAATCACGGCAGTTATATGGATAGCGATTCCGACTAATTCGTCAGCTATCCCACAGAGACACCATGAATTTGATCCATTGACACTTCCATGTCCCCTATCTAGAGTTAGACCGTCCGGTCGGTAGATGACAGTGAGGTCTTCGTCCAATGGTTCCAGTCCGCCACGTTCAGGCGTCTTTTCAAGGGAAATACGATCTCGGTCGTCAAAATCGAACAAAAAAGGTTCGGAATAGCGTGAGACCGCGTCAGGCCATCATTTCCAAATGTCATTTATAAACGCATTGCGTCGTAGTGGTATTTCGGCGCGTGGAACTGCAACCAGTCACGATTCCGAGCTCTTCCGCCCGGGAATCCCCGTTCGGTAAAACTCTTGGGTTTATCGCACGGGCTTCATCTGAAGCGATCGAAGTATCAAGAAGGAGCAATAGTAATGCAATTACTAGAGAATTTATCAGTCCAGGACACGGGCTCCGGTGTGGAGTTTGTCTGTGATCGATGCCGCCATGTACTTGGGCCTGCCACTACGGACTATAAGAGCCTCTGCCTGCATCGCGAACGTCCGATCGAAGAGATCGGGCGGCTTTTTGAAGACCCGCGACGGTATATCGACACCAACATGGTCTTCCGCGAATTCATCTGCCCAAACTGTGGTGGCCTCTTCGACACCGAGATCAACAAACTAGACGAGCCGCCCGTGCTTGATATTTCCATCCAAGAGAAAGCCTAAGGAGCGAAAAAATGGGATTCATCAGCGGCGTCGACATAGGCGGCACCTTTACGGACTGCGCTGTGGTCGACAGCGCAGGCAAGCTTTTCACGGGCAAGGCGCCCACAACGCCGGACGATCGCGCCAGAGGATTCTTTGATAGCTTGGCGTCGGCCGCCCGAGCAGCGGGAATCACGCCCGAGGACCTACTTGCCGGCACAGACAGGCTCTTGCACGGAACTACTGTCGCAACCAACGTGGTGGTGGAGCGGAACGGCGCGAAGGTCGGGCTGATCACCACTCGCGGACATCGCGATGTAATTCTGATGATGCGCGGCACCGGTCGGACCGTTGGGGTACCAGTCGAGGAGATGCTCGATTTGGCAGCGTCCAACAAACCTACCCCGCTGATTCCTCGGGCACTCATTCGGGAAGTCGATGAACGAGTCGACTTCGCCGGAGACGTGATTCTGCCGCTCAATGAGGAGCATGCGCGTGAGGCAATCCAATCGTTGGTCGATGAGGGCGTCGACGCAATCTGTGTCTCCTTCCTCTGGTCGTTCATGCATCCTGAACACGAGGACACAGTGGCTCGACTAGTTGCGGAGATCGCACCACATGTGTTTGTCACGGCAGCCCATCGACTCGTGTCTAAATGGGGCGAGTATGAGCGAACAGTGGCAGGCGCGATCAACAGCTACGTCGGCCCGGTCACCAAAAGCTATCTGAAATCTGTATCCAGCCAACTCGACGAACGGGGTTACGACCGGCCCTTCCTCATCATGCAGTCGACTGGCGGTCTTGCTCCCGTGAACGAAGCCGAGGAGGCCCCACTTCTTACTGTCGGGTCCGGGCCAGTGGGAGGCTTGGAGGGTGTCCGATTCCTCGCGGAAATCCTAGGCATTCCCAACGTGATCGCCGCCGATATGGGGGGCACCTCCTTCGACGTTGGACTCATTGTCGACGGCGCGCCCATCAAGTCGACGAGCACCTCGATCGGTCATTACCAGTACAACGTTCCAGTCGTGGAAGTACAGTCGATTGGTAGCGGCGGTGGAAGTGTCGCCTGGATCGATGAAGGAAGTGGCGCGCTCCGGGTCGGACCGCGGAGTGCGGGCGCTTCTCCTGGCCCGGCGGCTTACGGACGCGGAGGGACTGAGGCGACAGTGACGGATGCCAACGTCGTCTTGGGCTATCTGAACCCGTCCTACCTTCTCGGGGGAGCCATGCCGATGGACCAAGAAGCAAGCGTACGATCGATTGGAGAACTTGCTGGCCAACTGGAGATGTCCTTGGAAGAGGCCGCGTCCGGCGTCGTCACCATCTCAGAGTTCCAGATGGCTGATCTCGTGCGTCGCATGACTGTGCAACGCGGATACGACCCGCGGGATTTTGTGATGTTCGCATACGGGGGAGCCGGACCACTACATGCTGCAGTAATCGCTCGTGAGCTCGGAATCCGTCAAGTGATCGTACCGTTAGGCGACGCCGCGGGGGCATGGTCGGCGCTCGGTGTCGGAGCTTCGAACGTCGTTCGCATTTTCGAGCACACCCAGGTCACCTATGAGCCGTTCGAACCAGGCGCGCTCAATGCAGCTTTCGAGGCGTTGGAAGAGGAGGCGCGCATCGATTTACAGGCGCAGGGATTCGCGGAATCGCAGACAGAGCTTCGCCGCTCTGCCGCTATGCAGTACGGCTATCAGGTTCACCAAGTGGAAGTGACCGTACCCGCTGGGAAGCTCGAGACCGACGATATGAGTCTGCTTATCGATGCTTTCGAGGCTCGCTATGCACGATTGTATGGAGAGGGGTCCGGTTTTCGACAAGCTGGCGTGCAGATCAACGATGTTCGTGTTGAAGCCATCGGCGTGACTCCCAAGCCGATTCTCACTAAACGCGATACGACCGGCACTGCCCATTTGGTAACGCCGACATCTAACCGGGATGTCTATTGGACCACCGAAAAGCGACGGCTATCGACTCCTGTGTTCCGCGGTAAGGATGTAGAACCGGGTCAGACGCTCATCGGTCCGGTCATCATCGATCAAGAATTCACGACCATCGTCGTGCACCCTAACCAGACCGCCACTGTTGACGGGTACGGCAATATCATCATTGAGATCCAGCAAAAGGAGCGAAACTAATGCCGATTATTGCGAGAGGGACAGTCTGGGATGGGGTGACGAACTCGTATATTCCCAATCGCAAGCTGGATATCCCCGACGCCGTCAAACTCCACACATCCGCCTCGGAAACAGTCGACCCCATAACATTCGAGGTCATCAGGTACAACCTGTGGAACATCAACGAGGAACACGGTGACACGATCGTTCGAGTCTCCGGATCACCGATCGCAGCCTTCACCCACGACTTCAACCCGTCGATCCTCACCGAAGATGGCGAGTTCGTCTACTTCGGTCCTTATCTCCAGTTCCACGCGGGGATGCTCGATGTGAACGTCAAGTGGACGCTTGAGAACCGGGGAGAGAACCCTGGTATCAACGACGGCGACATGTTCATGGCAAACGATCCATGGGTGGGTACGACGCATCAGCAAGACACGGCGATGATTTGTCCAGTCTTCTGGGAAGGCAAGATCTTCTGCTGGGTGGGGAACATGCTCCATCTGGCAGACGTCGGAGGCTCAACGCCTGGCAGCTTCTGCCCAGATGCCGACGACGTCTTCCAGGAGCCCACGCCGACACCGCCAACAAAACTCGTCGAAAGAGGGGTAGTTAGGAGAGATATCGAGGAGCAGTTTGTCCGACGCTCGCGACTGCCGGACCTCGTGCGGCTAGACCTTCGAGCCGTCGTTGCCGGAAACACTGTTGCTCGGCGCCGACTCATCGAACTCCTCGAACGTTACGGAGCTGACGTCGTTAAGGGGGTGATGCGTAAGATCTCCGATGACGGTGAGAAGCGCTTTCTGGAGCGGCTTCGAACCTGTGTCGATGGCTCGTGGACATCAGTGAACTACCTCGAGGTTGCCAAGACCGGCGATCGCGGCACGTACAAGTCCGTTGTTACGGTCACAAAAGACGGCGACAAGCTCGTGTTTCGCAACGACGGGACAGCGCCACAGGTCGGCGCCATCAACATGACGTACGCCGCGTTTCGCGGAGCGGTGCTTTCGTGTCTTAACGCATATTTCCTGCCAGACTCGCTCTATTCAATCGGTGGCATCGCGCGTCACGTCGAATTCGACCTCGATCCGGGGACATTCACTTGCGCATCTCACCCAGCCGCCGTCAGTCTCGCCGGAGCGATCGGCGTCCACTTGATCATCGGGCAGACGCAGAATGCCCTTGCGAAAATGATGATGACAAGCCCGTCTCTCAAAGGCCAGTTAATGGCCCAGGGCGGTGCCTCCCAGTGGCCAGGTGCCACCTGCTCCGGCCTTGACCAACGAGGCGCACAATTCGGCGGATTCATGCTTGACTGCATGGGTGCAGGCCTAGGCGCCTTTGCTTTCCGCGATGGTGTCGATAGCGGCGGACTCTGGTTCGACGCGAAGGGGTTCATGCCGAACGTTGAACATGCGGAACATGCCATGCCCATCCTTTACCTCTATCGTAAGGAAATCGCAGATTCGGGCGGAGCTGGAAAATACCGCGGAGGGAACGGTGGGGAGTGGGCTTTCGTCGCCCATAAGACAGACAACCTGACACACGCGACGTCCGCGTCAGGTTGCGCCATCCCGACGGCGCACGGTCTATCGGGCGGGGGACCGGGAGCCCCTAACAATTACAGGTTTGTTCGGGGATCCGACGTGCAGACACTGATAGCTGCCGGAAAAATGCCGAACGATCTCGGGGAACTCAGCGGAACGTGGGAATCGATCCATCCGAAGCAGGTTGGCATAGCTCAGACCCGTGACGACGGCTATGCAATTCGATGGTCGGCCGCCGCTGGCTTTGGAGACCCCCTTGAACGGGAGCCCGATCGCGTGGCAGCGGACGTGAGGAACGAGGATGTCACCCGCGACACCGCGGACAAAGTCTACGGTGTCGTTCTCGACGAGCGGTTGGCGGTAGATCTGCCTCTGACGCAATCTTTGCGAGCCAAGCGTGTTGCCGAGCGTTTGGCTGAAGCACGTCCGTTCAGCAAGGGGAGTTGGATGACGGCCACCTGACGTAATGTTTCGTGTTGTTGAATAACAGCCCATGTGATCTGTTCAACGTGAATTATGGGTCGGTATTCCGCCGCGGGCTCTCTGCCCCGATCGGACGGTTCGACCGCGCTTTCGCGGTCGCCACCTGAAACGCAGAACTTGGTACCTTACGTAACTCGTTTCGATTGAGTTCCCTACGACGAAGAAAGTCCCGCCGGAAACACACCGACGGGGCTTTTTCGTCGAGCTTGGCGAGTAGGGCTTGTTGGTAGCGCCAGTCCGGCGACTTGGTGTGTAATCGCGTGACATCGTGGACAGTGGATCTCAGAACTTCGTGGACGCTGGGTCTCATGGCTTCGTGCACAGCTACCGCTCTCGCTCACCGAGCACTGCGGGGAGATCAGTCTGACGCTGGGCGAACTGTGTCTGATATTCCGCGTTCTTGCGTTCCCAGGGCTTCGTCGGGTGGGCCACGCCAACGCCCTGGATGGAGTATGAGGCAACGTCTCGGCCTCGGAAGTTCAGCGCGACCATCGGCAGCGGGAATGAGAACACGATCTCAGCGGTGACGGGATCGGTTAGCAAGAACGCGTCGTCGGTGATCGTCCGGTAGAACGAGCGGTCGGCGTACGTCGTACGCAGGGAGACCTGGTAGCCCTGAAAGTAGACCTGCCGGTTCGCTTTGGTGACCTCCACGAGTGACTGATCCGCTGTTTGCGGCCGCGCGTTGTCGTCGGGCATAACCTGCCCTGTCTTGGAGATCGTCAACGGCGCCCGGTGAAGGTCTGACTGTCATCGCGAGCGAGCCCGCCGGTACTCTGAGGCTTTGGCTTCCAGCACCGACAGCGGGATCGGCTCGCTCGCTGGCGTGTGCTCGAGCAAGTCCCACGCCGCCCGCGGCGTAGCTTGTTCGAGGGCTTGATGCGGTCGGCGGTTGTTGTAGTGCTCCCGGAAACGCTGGATCCGGACACGGAGATGCTCGAGAGTGGCCGGCCGGTCGGCGTCGAGGAAACGGATCAACGTCTGGTGGGAGCGCTCGTTCTTGCCCTGTGTGGTGGGCTTACCCGGCAGCCCGCTGATCGGCATGGTGCCTTTCGAGGCCAGAAAGATCTCCACGGAGCCGATCGTGCCTGCGCGCAGCTGGTTGAAGGCCAGCGAGTTATCCGATAATACTTCTTTGGGTGCCCCGCATGCAGCGATTGCCCGTTCGAGCACGTCCTTGGCATCAGCACTTTTCTCATGACGCGAATACGCGTCGGAGCCCACGTCGTAACGGCTTGCGTCGTCGAGCAGTTGATACACCGTGACGGTTTTCCCGTTCGCCAGCCGGTACTCGAACGCGTCCAGTTGCCACAGCGACATCGCCGTCGCGCGCACGAACGGGATGTAGGACGACTTCGGTCGCTTCCTCGGTGACGCGTCCACCTGCCCGACGCTTACCAGAAGACGTGCAATCGTCGCCACCGACGGAACCTGCCCTCCGGGGAACCCGCTGTCCATGGCCGCTTCGTAGTAGATCGAGCGGGGACCATAATCCCAGCCATCAGTCTTGAGCTGTTTGCGGATCTTCACCACCTCATTCACGACGACCTGCCCATAACGCCGGGCCGGGACCTTCGGGGCGCGGGAGCGCGGGTGCAGCGCAGCAGCAGCCTCGTGGACAGCGCGCCCGCGGATCTTATAGAACACGCTCCGAGAGATCTTCAGAGAGCGCCAGAACCCGATAATCGACAGCGCGTGAGGCTGGACCGGGTCGTAATTCATGATCGCGGCACGAGTCTGCGGTGAAAGAGAATTCGTCATTCCCTAACTATCATCGGCGTAAGTGTCGCCGATGCTGTGAGACACAGTGTCCACGATGTCATGAGATCGTGTGTCCACGATGCGCTGAGACAGGACATTCCGGGTACACGGTAGCGTTGGCGGGTGGTGAACTGCTCTCGTGTGAGAGGGCCACGCATCAGGCGTGGTCCTTTTCAGTAAGGGGCGGGGTCATGGCGGACTATCGAAAAATCTTGGGGTTGTTGCTGGAGGGGCGGAGTTACCGCGAGGTCGTGGAGATCGCGGGGTGCTCCCATCACGACGTGGCCCGGGTCCGGCAAGAGGTCCAGCAACGCGGTCTCACCTCGACCGTCGCGGTCAGCGACGTCGAGCTGGCCGAGTGGTTCCCCGACGGGCGCCGGAACGTATCGGAAGAGTATGACCAGCCCGACTTGTTAACGCCAACTGAAAACAGGGCCAGAAACGCCAACTGAAAATAGAGCCACCAACCATCATGGAAGGTGATCAAATTGGATGATTGGGCAGAGATTCGCCACCTGCATTCGACGGGGAAGCATTCGAAACGGGAGATAGCCCGGCTGGTCGGAGTGTCCCGGGGCACGGTGGATCGGGCGTTGGCAGTGGATCGGTCGCCGACGTATCAGCGGGAGCCGACGCGGTCGAGTTTCGACGTGTTTGCCGGCCAGGTGCGGGTGTTGCTCGCGGTGACGCCAACGATGCCGGCAGCGACCGCGGCCGAGCGGGTGGGTTGGTCGGGGTCTCCGTCACTCTTCCGGGCCAAGATCGCCGAGCTGCGGCCGGAGTATGCGGTGCCGGATCCCGCGGATCGGCTGGTGCACCCGCCCGGGTTCCAGGTCCAATGTGATCTCTGGTTCCCGCACGAAGACCTGCCGTTGGGCCATGACCAGGCTGCTGCACCGCCGGTTTTGGTGATGACGTCAACGTTCTCCGGGTTCATCCAGGCCCGCATGTTGCCCTCGCGGACGACGCCGGATCTGCTCGGCGGGATGTGGTCGTTGCTGCAGGAGGCCGAGGCCGTTCCCGCCCGGCTGACGTGGGATAACGAGACCGGCATCGGGCCCGGGAAGCTCACCGAGCCGGCCGCCGCGTTCGCCGGTACGCTCGGCACGCAGATCAAGCTGCTCAAGGCCCGCGATCCTGAGTCCAAGGGCATGGTCGAGCGGATGAATCGCTTCTTCCGGAGCCGCTTCACGTCGGGGCGCGCCTTCACATCTCCCGACGACTTCAATCAGCAGCTGGCCGGCTGGCTGCCCATCGCGAACAACCGTCTCTCCCGGTCGCGACGAGGGCGGCCGGGAGACCTGGTCAGCATCGACCGGGCGGCGATGCGCGGACTTCCGCCGATGGCGCCGGAGGTGATGTTCCGCAACAGCGTCCGGCTCCCAAGGGATTACTACGTTCGCGCGTTCAGCAACGACTACTCCGTCGACCCAGCCATGATCGGCCGGGTCGTTGACGTGGCCGCGAGCCTGGAGCGCGTGACCGTCCATCACGACGGGGTACTCGTCGCCGAGCATCGCCGGAAATGGGCCCGGCAACTGACCGTCACCGACCCGGCACATGTTCTCCGCGCGGCCGAGCTGCGCGCCCAGTTCCAAGCCCAACGCGCGCGCCGGCCCACGGTCATAGCCGTCGTTGAAATGGCCTCACTGGTCCGCTACGACGAGCTCTTCAGCGTTGACATCGACGCCGCACCGACCGTGTTGGCGGTCGCGTCATGACCGGCTCGGAAGCGACCTGGCAGATCGAGTACTACGCCCGCACATTGCGGGCACCGCGGATCAGTGAAGCGTTCCGGCGTCTGGGCGACCAAGCCCGCGACGCGGGTTGGTCCCATGAGGAATACCTCGCCGCAGTGCTCTCCAAGGAGGTCTCCGAACGCGAGGCATCCGGAGCCGCGCTGCGGATCAAGGCCGCCCGGTTCCCGGGTCACAAGACTCTCGAGGACTTTAACTTCGATCATCAGCCCTCCGCCGATCGGAACCTGATCGCGCACCTGGGCACGAGCGTGTTCCTCACCGAAGCGAAGAATGTCGTCCTCCTCGGGCCCCCGGGACCAGGAAAACACACCTCGCCGCCGGCATCGGGATCAAGGCCGCTAAAGCCGGCCACCGGGTCCTCTTCGACACCGCGACGGGCTGGGTGACTCGACTCCAAGAGGCCCACTCGAGGGGAAAACTCGCCGCCGTGTTGGCGTGGCGGCGTTACGTCGACACGAAAGATGCGGGGAAGAAGTACGGGTATTCGCAGTTCTGCGCTCTGTTCACCGACTACCTCCGCACCCATGACCTGGTTGCGGTGCTGCGCCATGAGCCAGGTCGGGCGATCTAGTGGACTGGGCCGGCGACACGATGGACGTCGTCGACACCATCACCGGCGAGGTCGTGAAGGCGATTTTGTTCGTGGCGGTGTTGCCGTTTTCGGGGCTGATGTTCTGCCGCGCTCATGCGGATATGAAGTCTCCGGCGTGGCTCGACGCGCACGTTCAAGCGTTCGCGTTCTTCGGCGGCGTGACACAGATCGTCGTGCCGGACAACCCGACGACGTCCACCCACCAAACTCACAAGGGTGATGCGGAGCGGGTCGTCAACGCCAGATATCAGCAGTTCGCTGATCACTACCAGACGGCAATTGTCCCGGCCAGGGTGAAGAAGCCGCGCGACAAAGCTGCAGCCGCGAATGCGGTGAACGTCGTCAACAAACGCGTCATCGGCTACCTCGAGGACAACGTCTTCACGACGCTGGGCGAGTTGAATGCCGCGATCGAGGAACGGGTGCGGGAGATCAACCGCGACATCCGCCGCGCCGACGACACCACCCGATGGAGCGATTCGACGCCGAAGAGCGAGAGCTGTTAGGCCCACTGCCGGATGGGGGGTTCGAGGACGTCGAGTGGAAGGAGCTGAAGGCGGCCCGGAACTACCACGTCACCGCAGACACACAACGGTATTCCGTGCCCTTCGGGCTGGCTGGCAGGCAAGCTGCTGCGGCTTCGGCTGACGTCGTCACGGGTGACGGTCTTCGACAGACACGAGAGCATCTGCAAACACCCGCGGCTGACAGTCCGCAAAGACCAATACTCGACCCTGCCGGACCATGTCCCGCCGCAGCACCGCGATATCGACGGGCTGTGGTCCCGGAGATGGTTCACCGACCGGGCGCGCAGCGTCGGGCCGGCCACCGTCACCGTGATCGAGCAGATCCTCGACAGCCAGGCCATCGAGGCGCAGGGCTACCTGTCCTGCCAGAACATCCTTGACGGCCTGGGCAAGAACAACCGGGAACGGCTGGAGGCGGCCTGCCAGGGGCTCGTGAACCGCAGCGCCCATCCGACCTATTCGACACTGAAACGGTTGATGGCGGCGATCGACAGCGATGCGAAGAAGCCGCGGCCGATGGTCCCAGCGGCTTCGACACGCAAGCGCGTCAGCACGGTCGTTTTCCGCGACATCATGCCGGACGTTTATGTCCGCGACGCCTCTCACTATGCACGCGACGAGGAGGGCAAGTGATGTTCACCAGCGTTGATTACGACAAGTTCCGCATCTAACCAATCAACCCCCGTCGGCATCAAGCGTAAGGCGTTCGCGTCAACTCGGTCAGCCCCGGCTACACAGCTACACCGATGGCTCTGAGCCCCGAGGTCTGCCCTCTCGTCGGGGGGTCCAAAAAGATATCCCGATGGCCAGACTGGCCAAGCCGTCGGAGCTCGTGGGCCCCATCATCTTCCGTTTGAGCGATGCGGCCTCCTACGTGACGAGCGTCGACCTGCTGCTCGATGGAGGTGCCGTCGCCTGGTGAGATATACGGGCTGGGATACACCCCGATCTCAACAGGGTGCTCGCCGCGACCGGCGCGCGGTTCTGAAGCATCGTCTAGATCTAGACGACGGCCGCCGCACGCGGCGCGACGGCACGCACGAAGGCGCCGAGGCGACGGTAGACCTCCTGCGATTCCGGGTGCGTGTCGTCCTGTTGCCAGGTGTGCTTGGTATTGACGCTGCGCCGGCCATAGATCAGCGTGTCGACCCGAATCTTGCGTGCCCGCAGCGCCTCGATGAAGTTGAGGTTGGCGCGATAGAAATAGTCGCGCTCCGACGTCGTGACGAAGACCGGCGGAAAACCGCGGTCGAGCCACTCGATCGGCGACATGAAACGGGCGGCCGCACGCAGGTGCAGTCCGCGGCCGCGCTCGGGCAGCAGCATCCGCACAAAATTGAGGCTCAGCACAAACCCACGGTCGAACAGCACTGAGAAATCGGCGATGCTGCAGTGCTGCACGAGGCCGCGCAGGTTGCGGGCAGCGACCGGCGGCGCAATGTCGTAGTGGTCAGCGAGCTCGGGTTCAAAGGCCGCGGCGGTGAGCAGCGCCGCGATATGGCCGCCGGCCGAGTCGCCGCCGAGCACGATGCGGGTCGGGTCTCCCCCGTAGGCGGCGACATTGCGGGCGACCCAGTCGAGCACGGCGTTGCCGTCCTTCATCATGTGTCCCAGCTGAAACCGGGTGGCCATGCGGTAATTCGCGTTGATGACGACCATGCCCTCGGCGGCCTGGCTCGCGCAGTACTTGGTGAGCGGGTCTTTGTCGCCCGAAGTCCAGCCGCCGCCGTGAAAATATACGTACACGGGCAAGGGGTCAGCGCCCGCTGCGCGCTTGGGAACGAGAACGTCGAGCCGGTGAATCTTCTGGCCATCACCGATGTAGTCCAGATCGAGGTCGTACTCGACCGAATCGATCGGGTGCAGGTTGAACTTGTGCACCGGTGCCGGGCGGCGCAGCATCAGCGCACGCCACGCCCAGACTGGCAGCCGACGAATGCCCGTCTCCCGGTGCGCCGAACGGTCAACGGTCACGCCGTCAGCGTGCAAACGGATGCCGTGCAGCCAAGCCGGCACAGGCCTGGCTGGGTTCTCTGATGAAGATCGGGGGCTGCTGGGGGAAACGGGACGAGCAGTGTCGAACGTGGTGCTGGTATTACTCACTGCCTGAGGATAAGTCGACTCCCCCGAATCCCCGCTGGGAGTTACCCCATTTGGGGACAACTCCCGGTTTCACGGGCCGCACCTCAGGCCGCGGATGCCCCACCCGCGACCCCGGTCGCCTCCAGCACCGCACGCGCAAGCGTGTGAAAGTGCAGGTTGAAGCCTAGTACGCCCGGTGTGGACTGCGAGTCGAGGTCGAGCGTCGGCACATCAACGGCGTGCACGATGAACTGGTAACGGTGGGTGCCGGTTCCCGGCGGCGGGCCGGCACCGATGAACGAGGTGAGACGCACCTCGTTGGGAAGCACGAGCGAGCCGGCCGGCAGGGTATCGATTCCGGCAGCTAGCTCGGTGACGGATACCGGCAGGTTGGCCACGGCCCAATGCCAGAATCCGGAGCCGGTCGGGGCGTCGGGGTCGTACACGGTGAGGGCGAAACTCTGGGTCTCGGCGGGGAAACCCGACCAGGAGAGCTGGGGGGATACATCCGCTCCCCCCGCGTCGGCTCCGTACTGGGCTGGGCGCAGCTGGCCACCGTCAGTCAGGTCGGTGCTGGTGAGTGAGAACTGGGGCACCTCGCCGAAGCGGGCAAGCGGGTCGATGGTCACGGACGGCCTCCTGAATGCGCGACGGAGTGTGGCGTTTCGTTAGCCTACGCCGCGGGTTCGTGCACGAGCTCAAGAATACTGCTGTACAGAGCACGAAATTGGGGCTCTGCGCTCATCGCGGCCAGGCGTGGTCTGGCCAACGGCACCGTGAGATCGGCGCGGATTCGGCCGGGGCGGCGGCTCATCACGAGTACCCGGTCGGACGTGATGATGGCCTCTTCGATGTCGTGGGTGATCATGAGCACGGTGAGTTTGTGCTGCTCCCACACCCGGGTGAGCAGGGTTTGCATCTCCCTCCGGGTGAGGGCGTCGAGCGCGCCGAAAGGTTCGTCCATCAGCAGAATTTGCGGCTTGTAGCTGAGCGAGCGGGCGATCGCGACGCGCTGCTGCATGCCACCGGAGAGTTCACGCGGGAACGCATTCTCGAACCCGGCCAGGCCGACCAGGGCCAGAAACTGCTGCGCCGTGCTAGCTCGTTCTGCCCGGCTCAACGGCTCGTCCTGCAGGGCGAACTGCACGTTCTGCTGCGCGGTCAGCCAGGGCAGCAGGGTGAATCCCTGAAAGACCACACCGCGATCGCGGCCAGGGCCGGTGACCGGCACGCCGTCCACGGTGACCGAGCCGGCGTCCTGCTCGGTCAGGCCGGCGATGATCGAGAGCAGGGTGCTTTTGCCACAGCCGGAGGTGCCGACGACCGAGACAAACTCGTTCGCGAACAGATCGAGGGAGACCCCCTCGAGGGCGTGCACGTCACCGAAGCTCTTGCTGAGGTCTCGAATCGACACCTTGGGGACGGCTGTTTCTGCCGTGCGCACAACGGATGCCTCGCGCGAGTCAACGCTCATCGGCTGGTCCTCTCGTAACGGAACATGCGTCGTCCCCACGCGCGCATGAACTGGTCGGTGACCAGGCCGAGAACGCCGAGGATGAGCACGTAGGTGATGATCGTGTCGGTCTGGAAGTAGCGCTGCCCGAGCGTAATGCGATACCCGAGCCCGCTCGAAGCGGCGACCAGTTCGGCGACCACGAGCCAGGTCCAGGCCCAACCAAGAGTGATGCGCAGGGCATCCCAGATGCGCGGAGCGGAAGACCGCAACACGATGCGGGTCAGAATCTGGCCGTTGCCAAGGCCCAGGGTCTCGCCGAGGTCAATCAGGCTGCGGGGGGTCTGGCGCACGGCATCCGCTATCAGCAGCACCTGCTGAAAGAACGTACCCATCCAGATGATCAGAAACTTCTGTCCGTCGTCGATGCCGGCCCACAGAATGGTCAGCGGCACGAACGCCACCACCGGCATGTACCGCACGAAGTCGATGAGCGGTTCGAGGGCGGCCTCGATGCGGGTCGAAGTGCCAATCAGAATGCCGATGGGAACGGCCATCACGGTGGCCAGCAGAAAGCCGGCGGCGATGCGGTAGACGCTGGCCGAGGCATCCGTCAGCAGTTCACCGTTCTGCAGCTGCGTAACGAATCGCTCGCCGACCGCCACCGGCGACGGCAGAAACAGTGGCGACACCAGCCCGGTCAGGGTCGCAAGCGACCACAGGGCGACCAGCCCGGCGAAGGTGCTGATGGAGATCAGCAGGTACTGCCGCCGGCTGATTTTCTGGCCGAGGTGACGCCGGCGCCTGACCGGCCGGGCCGCGAGAGCGCCGATCAGTTCGCCACGAACTGCGGGTCGACCAGCGCGCTCAGGTCGACATCGCCGCTAACGATACCGGCGGCCTGAGCTGCCTTGAGCACGAGGGGCATCGCGTCACTGAGAAAACTGCCGCCGAGTTCTTCGGCGTTCTGGGCCCCGTCGTAGAAGATGACGCCGTCGAAGGCGGAGGCAAGGGCCTCAGCGTCTTCCCCCACGGCGTCGGCGATGATGGCTCGACCGGCGGTCTGGTCGGCGTTGTACGAGTCGAGGGCGAGACCCCAGGAGGAGACGAGTGCCTGAATCGTGTCGGGGTGTTCGGCGATGAAGTCGTCGCTGACCACGAGCACGTCGCTGATCAGGCCGGGGAGTTCGTCGGCGCTGAACAGCACGCCGAGGTCTGCGTCTTCGGCGAGGGCAGTCTGAATGTACGGCTCGTAGGTGACGGCGGCGTCAACCTTGCCGCCGATCAGGGCCACACCGGCATCGGCCGCGTTCATCGGCACCGCCACGATGTCGTCGAGGGTCATGCCGGCATCCTCGAGGGCGTAGTTGAGCAGCAGATCGGAGGTCGTGCCCTGCTCGTAGGCGACCTTCTTTCCGGCGAGGTCGGCGATCGACTCGATGCCGGCGGGAGCGATGATCGCGTCGGCGGTCGTGCTGACGTCTTCGATGAGCACGATCTTGATCGGCACGCCGGCCTGCTGCATGAGCATGGCCGTGTGGGTGGCGACGTTGGCCACGTCGACGTTGCCGGAGATGAACGCCGCGTTGACCTCGGCGTCGCCCTCGAACTCGGTCTGCTCGACGGTGAGGCCGGCGTCGGCGAAGATGCCGTCGGTCTCGGCGATGTACCAGGGGCCGTAGCCGATCCACGGCATCGTCGCCATGCGCACGGCCTGCGTTTTGTCGGCAGCGGTAGTGGCGGCGGGCGTGCCGGCGCAACCGGCGAGCAGGGTGATGGCGGCAGCGGTGGCGAGCGCGGCCACGATTCGAGTGCGTCCCATGGGGAGTCCATTCCGGATTACGTGTAACTTCCCGAGCGGATGCCACTGTCAACGACCCTAGCGAAGTGTGGGGCCTACACTGTGCCCTCCGGCAACGGCGGCCTCGTAAAATAGGCCCATGGCCATTCCGAAGATTCTGCTCTTTTACATCTTCACGCCGTTGGCTGACCCCGATGCGGTGCGGCTGTGGCAACGCGACCTGTGCGCCGGGCTCGGCCTGCGCGGGCGCATCCTCATTTCGAAAGACGGCCTGAACGGCACGGTCGGCGGTGACCTGCCCGCCATCAAGAAGTACATCCGCAAGACTCGCGACTACCCGGCATTCAAGAACATCGATTTCAAGTTCAGCGAGGGAACTGGGCTCGACTCGCGCGGCCACAGCCTCGACTTTCCGAAGCTCGTGGTGAAGGTGCGCGAGGAAATCGTGAGCTTCGGCGCTCCCGGCGAGCTCAAGGTCGACACCGCCGGAGTGGTCGGCGGTGGCGTCAAGCTGCAGCCGGCCGAACTCAACGCGCTCGTCGCCGAGCGCGGCGACGAGGTCGTCTTCTTCGACGGGCGCAATCGGTTCGAGGCCGAGATCGGCCACTTTCGAGACGCAGTCGTGCCCGACGTGGCCAATACCCGGGAGTTCGTGGCCGAGCTCGACAGCGGCAAGTACGACCATCTCAAGGGCAAGCCGGTCGTGACCTACTGCACCGGCGGCATCCGTTGTGAGGTGCTGAGCGGTCTCATGAAGTCGCGTGGTTTCGGCGAGGTGTACCAGCTGGACGGCGGCATCGTTCGTTACGGCGAGGCTTTCGGTAATGAGGGCCTGTGGTCGGGTTCGCTCTACGTCTTCGACCAGCGGATGTCCATCGACTTCGCTCCGGGGGCTGCCGTGCTCGGTGTCTGCCGGGTATGCGCGGTGCCGACGGCGAACATGCTCAACTGCCGAAACGCCTCCTGCCGGGAGCAGCTCGTGGTGTGCCCCGAGTGCGTCGCGCTGGCGACGCCCGCCTGCGAGCTGCACGCCGGGTTGCCCCTAACCAGAGGGCCCGGGGCATAAAGCCCGGTCGCTGCGTAAAACGGCCTACCGGGTAATAGGGTGGAAAGCACCGAAGAGGGGAGTCGGATGCCCACCGGCGCTGTTATCGAATTCAGGAGCATCAGCAAACGCTTTGGCGGGGTCGCCGCGGTCAACGACCTGTCGTTCACGGTGGAACCCGGCCGGGTCACCGGCTTTCTCGGGCCGAACGGTGCCGGCAAGACCACGTCCCTGCGCATCCTGCTCGGGCTGGTCGCAGCCAGCAGCGGCACAGCCACGTTCGGCGGCGTGCGCTACCGTGACCTGCCGCATCCGCTCAAAACGGTGGGCGCCGCCCTCGAAGCGGCAAGCTTTCACCCGGGGCGCACCGCCCGAAGCCACCTCGGCGTCTACGCGATCGCGGCCGGGCTGCCGCGCACCCGGGTCATGGAGGTGCTCACCCAGGTGGGTCTTGCCGCCCACGCCGCCCAGCGCGTCGGCGGCTACTCGCTCGGCATGCGCCAACGCCTTGGCCTGGCCTACGCCCTGCTCGGCGACCCGGGAGTGCTCGTGCTCGACGAGCCGATCAACGGACTCGACCCGGAGGGTATCCGCTGGATTCGCGGATTTCTGCGCGACATGGCCGCCGAGGGTCGCACCGTTCTGGTGAGCTCGCACCTGCTCTCCGAGGTGCAGCAAAGCGTGGACGACGTCGTCATCATCGCCCGCGGCGAACTCGTCCACCTCGGCCCGCTGTCAAGCCTCGACACGGATGCCGCGCCCCTGACGATCGTCGATTCTCCCGACCGCGAGAACCTCAAAGCCGCGCTCACGGCGGCCGGCATCGCCTTCTCGATCGGCCGCACCGGGCTGCTGGCAGCGACGGGCGACCCGGCACTGCTCGGCCACCTCGCCTTCGCAGCCGGGGTCGAGCTGAGCGTGCTGCATCGGCAGAAAGCCGGCCTCGAAGACTCGTTTCTCGCCCTCGTCGGCGGAGGCCACACGCTATGAACATGTTCCTGCGGTCTGTTTCGGCCGAATTCGCCAAGATCTTCACGACCCGCCTGTGGTGGATCCTCGCTATAGTTCTGTTCTGTTACATCGGCCTGCTGGCAGGCGGCCTCGCTGCACTGTTCGCGGGCATACAAACCGGCGTGATCAGCCCGGACGCCGTGAACACGGGTGGCGGAGCGGTCAGCTTCGGCAGCCTCCCGCCGCTCGTTTACAGCTTCGCCTCCTCGGTCGGCTACGTCTTTCCGGTGCTGATCGGTGCCCTCGCGACGACCGGTGAGTTTCGCCACCAGACCCTCACCCCCACCTTCCTGGCCACACCCCGCCGCGGCCTCGTGCTCGGCGCGAAGACGGTGACGCTGGTCCTGGTCGGCGCGGGATTCGGGGTCGTCGCGCTGACGGCATCCGTCGGTATAGGTGGTGGGGTGCTGAGCGCGTTCGGGGTGGACGCGCTGCTACTCGACTCAGAGACTTGGCTACTGGTCGCTCGCACCCTGCTTGCCATGGGCCTGTGGGCGGCGATCGGCGTGGGCCTCGGCGTGCTCGTGCCGAACCAGGTCGCCTCGATCGTGATCGTGCTGGCCTTCACCCAGTTCGTCGAACCGCTGCTGCGGCTGGCGGCATCTTTTCTCGAGGTCACCGCGAAGATCGGCAACTTTCTTCCTGGCGCCGCGAGTGATGCCCTGGTCGGCGCGAGCGTCTTCACCATGGCGAGCCCGGCCGGAACCGCGCCGCTTGGCTGGTGGCAGGGCGGTTTCGTGCTGCTCGGTTACGCCGTGGCCGCGACCGTGATCGGCTATGCCGTGAGCTGGAAGAAAGACGTCACCTAGCGCGCTGCGCCGGAAGTCCGCTGCATTTTTCGTCGATCGAGCTGATCGAGATCACCGTTGACGGACGTTGGGCGGTCTGCGGAACCTGCCCATTCTTCGGTGGTCGAGCCTGTCGACCCCCACACGAGCACCGCGAGACCACCGCGAGCCTCTGGTCGAGCTTGTCGAGACCCCCATCGACCAACGCGAGCCGTCTCGAAAACGCGACCAACTATTGGAAAGCGACTTCGCGCAAAAATCCCGATACGTCTGAGAATACCTCGACTTGAGGGGTTGAGTTTGGTACACTTGTTCTATGAGCCGGAGCGGCGACACCCCCAAGCAAGGACTGGTCGATCCGTTCTTCGCTTGTCACGGCTACCCGCCTTCCACACTCGAGGAGCGCGCCGAGTTCGAGGCGTTCTGGGCGCAGTGCCAGGCCGATTGGCGAGTCGAAATTGCCGAGGGGCTCGGAGAATTCGCCCCGGACGATGCCCCCGAACAGGTCGGCCCGGAACCCGTCAACCTGAAATCGGTGAGCCCGATAGCTGACCGTCCGGTGCTGATTGACGGTCCACCGATTCCGATCAGCCTTGACCTGACCGAGGTGTTCGCTGCGGTGCCGCCGGAGCATCTGTTCGATGGGGACCTCCGCGAGGAGATCCTCTACGCTGAGTACCTCGCGGCCAATTTCCTCCCGAATGAGGGCGCCACTGACGAGCTCTAGCCTGATCCGGCTGCCGCTGACCAGTCAGACTCATCCGGCGCTGACCCGGACCAACCCGACCCGGCCGACGGCAGCCCGGCGGAGACGCTGAGTCCGTTCCAACGCCGGCAGGCGCAGTTCGTGGACCGCACGCTCTACTTCGAGAAGATCATCGCCTGGGCGCAGGCGAGCAAGGCTGAGGTTCTTACCGAGGCGTGGGACTACACCACGAACACCGCCGAAACCGGCCGGCCCCTGGCTGGGCCGGGCCATGCGCATGACTGGGACGCGACGTTCGCCGCGCAGCAGGGCCTGGTCGCGGAGATGGCGTGTGCGCTGCGCATCCCGGCCGGCACCGCCTCCGGGCTGCTCCGAGAGAGCCGGCAACTGGTGGTCGAGCGGCCCGATACTCTCACCGCGCTCCGCGCCGGAGACATTTCCCTCCGCCACGCCCGCCGGGTGGTCGACCAGCTCGACTCCGTGCCGCAGCCCGCCCGCGCCGAACTGGAGGCGGTGTTGCTGCCGCACGCCAAACGCCTCACCGCGACGCAGTTCGACGGCAAGGCCCGGAAGCTCCGGGAACGGTTCCACCCCGACAGCATCACCGTGCGCCGCACCAAATGCCTCTCCGACCGCAAGGTGCTGTTCTTTCCCGATAAAGACGGCATGGCCACGCTCTGGTTGCGCGCCGCCGGCGACGACCTGCAGGGCATCTACACCCGGGTCACCGACGCCGCCCTCAGCCTGCAAGGCCCCACTGAAGAGCGCACGCTGACACAGCTGCGCGCCGACGTCGCCATCGATCTCCTCGCCCAAGGAGTCACCGGCAGCGGCCTCGGCGCCGGCCTCACCGCCAACGTCAACATCACCGTCCCCGTCCTCACCCTGATGGGACGATCTGTTGGCACGCGCGAGGAACCCGGCGACCTTGAAGGGTACGGGCCGATCGACCCGGAAACCGCCCGCCGCCTGGCCGGCACGGCGACGAGTTTTCTACGCATCCTCACCCACCCGCACACCGGTGTCGTGCTCGACGTCAGCGCCGAACCCTTCCGGGTACCGGCGAGTCTGAAGAAATACCTGCGGCTGCGGGATGGCACCTGCCGGTTCCCCGGCTGCAACCGCTCCGCCGGCCACAGCGACCTCGACCACACCGTGGACAAACAATTCGGCGGTCCCACCACCGCCACGAACCTGCACTTTCTCTCTCCGGCGCACCACAACCTGAAGCACTTCAGTGACTGGAAAACCGTCGCTGACCCCGACGGCACCCTGCACTGGACCAGCCCCGCCGGCAAACACTACGCCACCGACCCCGCCACCCGAATCAGCCCCCACCTACAACAAACCGCACCACAACCAGCAGAGTCAGAACAGTCAGAACCGCCGGACCCAGCCGAACCGCCACCACCGCCTCCGCCCGACCCATGGAACTCCGCCTCGTACCCCGACTGGAACACCGACAACTCCGACCAGTACCCGTTCTAGGATCCGGCGCCTCAGATTCGATCGCTCAGCGACTACTCCGCGAGCGTTTTGGGGGACTCCCCCCAACCGTATTGGCCGCTGAATGCCTCCGGCCGAACGAGCCCCCTCGCCTCGGCTCCCCCCGACGCCTACGGCGCCGCCATCTCCTGCGCTAAACCTGTTTTGTACTGGCGCCTGGGTGAATCCAACGGAACGAAAGCGATCGACTCATCGGCTTCGGATCAGCCCGGAACCTACTCGGATTCGGTCAGCCTGGGCACCGCCGGACTGGTCAATGGCACGAGCAACACGGCCGCAGCGTTTAGCCGCGGGATCGTCAGCAGTGACACCCGGATTGATGCTCCCGACAGCTATGCGCTAGAGGCCTGTTTCAGCACGACGACGACGCAGGGTGGAAAGATCATCGGATTCGGCAGCGCTTCTACCGGATTGTCGGACAACTCTGATCGGCACGTCTACCTGCAAGACGATGGTCGCCTGGTATTTGGCACCTGGACCGGGCAGACCAACACCATCGTGACCGAGCCCAGGTAGCACGATGGAGCGCCGCACTATGTGCTCGCACAGCAGTCGTCTGACGGCATGGCGCTCTACGTTGATGGCGCTCTCGTCGGCACTAATCCGCAGACGGGTGCCCAGGGGCACCCCGGCTATTGGCGGGCCCTTCCGACCTAGGTCGGCAGCTTGAGCGAGTCGACGAAGTCAGCCGCGTGCTGGCTGGTGAGAATGACGCGGGCGAATTCTTCATCGACCAAGTCGATCACCACGGCCGAGCGGTGACGCTTGATCGAGACGAAGTCCTTACCGCCGTGAAACTTCCAGGTTCCGGCGGCCACGATGAGCGGAACGATCGAGCCGAGGGCACGAATTCCGCGCAGCCAGATCCACGGATCCTCGGTGATGATCACTGAGCGGATGTTCTCGCGCTGCACCACGATCGACTCACGTCTAAGCGCGAGGGTTCTCTCCGCGCGCGTCAGGTGGATCTCGAGCCGGTCAGAATGCACGCTCAGGGAAGCCATTGTTCCAGTCTGCCCGGTTGCAAGCGAAAACCCGTTGTCTGAACCTCACAAAGCGGTAACGTCCCAGCGCAGGAACTCTCCAATCGCAGCGGATGACCGCTGTCGGCCACGCTCATCCGCTCCCCCAGGTCAGCCCTGCGGGGTTGCTGCGGCCGCAGCCTTGGCCGCAGCGGGGAGCGCCTCGAAAATACGCCCGATAGCGCTCTGGTCGTGCGCGTCGGAGACGAACCAGGCCTCGAACACGCTCGGCGGCAGCGACACCCCGCCGTCGAGCATCGCGTGAAAGAACGGTGCGTAGCGAAACGCCTCCTGGCGCTGCACGTCAGCGTAGGTGCGCGGGGCGCAGCCCCGTGCTTCCTCGCCGAACACGAAGCTGAACAGGTTGCCGGCCCGCTGCACCCGGTGCGCGACGCCCTCGGCCGCGAGGGAGGCTGACACCGCCTCAGAGAGGATGATGGCGGTGGCGTTGAGCCGGTCGTACACGCTGTCATCGAGCAGGTTGAGCGTCGCGATGCCGGCTGCGACGGCGACCGGGTTGCCCGACAGCGTTCCGGCCTGGTAGACCGGGCCGGTGGGTGCCAGAAAGTCCATCACGTCGGCCCGGCCGCCGAGGGCGGCGACGGGAAGGCCTCCGCCGATGATCTTGCCGAAGGTGAGCAGGTCGGGTGTGTAGAACTCTTCGCCGGCCGACTCGAGGCTGCTGGTTTCGAGGCCCCAGAAGCCGGAACGGCTCACGCGAAAGCCGGTGAGCACCTCGTCGAGGATGAGTAGGGCGCCGTTGGAGTGCGCGATCGCCGACAGCGCCGCGTTGAAGCCGGCATCCGGGGCGACGACGCCCATGTTAGCGGCGGCGGCCTCGGTGATGATCGCGGCGATGCGCCCGGGGTGTGCCTCGAAGGCCGCCCGCACGGCGTCCAGGTCGTTGTACGGCAGCACGAGCGTCTGCGCGGCGGTGGCAGCGGTGACGCCGGCCGATCCGGGCAGGGCGAGGGTGGCGAGCCCGGAGCCGGCCTGGGCGAGCAGTCCGTCGGAGTGGCCGTGATAGTGACCGGCGAACTTGATCAGCAGATCCCGGCCGGTGAAGCCACGGGCCAGGCGAATGGCGGTCATGGTCGCTTCCGTGCCGGTGGACACCAGGCGTAGCTTCTCCACCGCTCCGACCCGCTCGGCGACGAGTTCAGCCAGTTCGGTCTCGGCCGGCGTCGACGCACCGAACGAGAGCCCGAGGGCGGCGGCGTTTTGCACGGCCTTGATGACCTCGGGATGCGCGTGGCCGAGAATTGCCGGTCCCCACGAATTGACCAGGTCGACATACTCCCGGCCGTCGGAGTCCGTGACGTAAGCTCCCGCAGCCTTGACGAGAAACAGCGGAGTGCCGCCCACCGAGCCGAAGGCGCGCACCGGCGAGTTGACTCCCCCGGGAATCACACGTCGGGCGCGGTCGAACAGCTCGTCGTTGTGCGTGGCCGTGTGTTCCGTTGACGTTGACATCGTGTCGGTCATGATTGCTCCTCCTTGAGCCAGGTGGCCAGTTCAACGGCCCAGTAGGTGAGAACGGCATCAGCGCCGGCTCGACGGATGCTGAGCACCGACTCTTCGACGGCGCGTCGCCGGTCGATCCAGCCCTGTGCGGCTGCGGCTTCGATCATGGCGTATTCGCCGGAGACTTGGTATGCCCAAACCGGAATATTACTCATGGCAGCGATTTCGGCGAGCACGTCGAGATAGCTGCCGGCCGGCTTGACCATGACGATATCGGCGCCCTCGTCGATGTCGAGCTGGGCTTCCCGCACACCCTCGCGACGGTTGGCGGGGTCGAGCTGGTAAGTGCGGCGGTCGCCGACCAGGGTGGAGGCGACCGCTTCGCGGAACGGGCCGTAGAAGGCGGAGGCGTACTTGGCCGAGTAGGCGAGCACGGCTGTGTCTTCAAAGCCGTTGGCATCGAGGGTCTCGCGCACGGCGGCCACCTGGCCGTCCATCATTCCGGAGAGTCCCAGCAGGGCGGATCCGGCGGTGGCCTGGGCCAGCGCCATGTCGCGGTAGCGCTCGAGCGTGGCGTCGTTGTCGACGTGGCCGTCGGCCGCGAGCACGCCGCAGTGGCCGTGGTCGGTGAATTCATCCAGGCACAGGTCGGTCTGCACGACCAGGGCGTCGCCGATCTCGTCAACGAGAGCGCGGGTGGCCACGTTGAGAATGCCCTTGGGATCGGTTGCGCCGGTTCCGGTCGCGTCGCGCACATCGGGAACCCCGAACAGCATGATGCCGCCAATGCCGGCTTCGGCCGCTTCAACGACGGCGCGTCGGGCACTGTCGATGCTGTGCTGCACGACACCGGGCATCGAGCTGATCGGGCGGGCGTCATCGCCTTCGCGCACGAACATGGGGAGCACAAGCTCCGCCGGGTGGAGACGAATTTCGCTGGCCAGACGGCGAAGTGCGCCGCTGGTGCGCAGTCGTCGTGGGCGGATAATGGGGTTGGTCACTCCTGTACCCTACGCCGCCCGGCTGTGCGTTTCGTTATCCGCTCGTTACCTGCCCGAACAAACAAGACGACAGCGCCCAGCGCCGCTGTCGCGTGTCAGAGCGCCGGCGCGGTTCCGGCCAGCGCGGCGTCGACGAGCGCCTCAATGAGCGACTCGGCGCTGCGCTCCGAGGCGACAACGTCGACGCGCAGTCCGAGCGCCCGGGAGTCCCTGGCGGTCTGCGGTCCAATGCACGCGACGAGGGTGCGCTCGGGAATGTCGCCGAACTGTTCGCGCACCTGACGGGCCACGCTGCCGCTGGTGACGAGGACGGCGTGAACGAGGCCGTCCTTGACGTCGGCGACGACCTGGTCGCTGACCGGAACCCCGATGGTGCGGTAGGCGACGACGGATTCCACGTCGTGTCCGACCCGGCGCAGTCCCTCGGTGAGCAACGGCTTGGCGATCTCACTGCGGAGGGTCAGCACGCGCAGGGGAATGACGCCGGCAGTGGCGGTCTCCCATTCCTGGAGCAGCCCGCGTGCTGAGTTGTCTTCGGAGGGAACGATGTCCACGTGATAGCCGGCCGCGATGAGCGCGGCCGCGGTCGTTTCACCGACCGCGGCGATGCGGGTTCCGGGAGCCACGACGGCCCGGTGCGACGACAGAACGTCCACGGTCGTGGCGCTCGTGATGGTCATCCAGTCGAAGTCGCCGGCGGCGAGGCGGGTCAGCGCCGCGTTCAGTGCCGGGGCGTCGTCGGTGGGGGCGAAGTTGATCATGGGAGCGACGATCGGATGCGCACCCTTGGCGCGCAGGTTTGCTGCCACCTGGTCTCCCCAGGGTCCGCCGCGCGGAACGAGAACTCGCCAGCCCGCGAGGGGCTTGGTCAGTCGATTGGTCACGTGGTTACTCAGTCACTTTCAGGGGAGCGAACTCGGCCGCGCCACCGGCCAGAAGATCTATGGATACTCGTTCGGCCACGTCGAGCGCGGCTTCGGTGAGATGGAGGGCGGAGTGGGAATCGGGGGTCGCCGCGTGCGAGCTCGTGATCTTGCGCGAGCCATCCGGGCTGTACACGGTGGCGGTGAGAAAGAGCAGACCATCGTCGACGACCGCGGTCGCACCGATCGGTGCGGCACAGCCGGCCTCAAGGCGGGCCAGCACCGTGCGCTCGGCGGTGGTCGTCGCCTGGGTGGACACGTGGTTCATAGCGGCAAGCGCAACGCTGAGCAGGCGTTCCGGCTTGCCGGCTCGCACCTCGATGGCGAGCGCACCCTGGCCAGGAGCGGTGGGCCAGGCCGAGAGGTCGAGATGCTCTGGCGCAAGGGAATCCAGGCGGCCGAGCCGACCAAGACCAGCAGCAGCGAGTACGACGGCATCGAGGTCGCCCTCGGCGACGCGTCCGAGGCGGGTGTCGATGTTGCCGCGAATGTCGACGACGGTCAGGTCGGGGCGTCGCTCGAGCAGCTGGGCGACGCGACGCGGCGAGCCGGTGCCGACCTTGGCCCCCTCTGGCAGGGTTTCCAGGGTGAAGCCGGCGCGCGCCACCAACACGTCGCGGGCATCCGCTCGCTTGGGTGTTGCGCCGATGACGAGGCCAGGGTGGGCCTCGGTGGGCAGGTCCTTGAACGAGTGCACGATGACGTCGCACTCGTCGTTCAGCAGGGCTTCCCTCAGGGCGCTCGCGAACACACCGGTGCCGCCGAGGGTCGAGAGCGGTTCGGTGGAGGTGTCGCCGTGCGTGGTGACGCGCACGATTTCGACCTCGACGCCGGCCGAGGCCGCGATGCGGTTCACGATGGTCTGCGTCTGTGCAAGGGCCAGGGCGCTCGCCCGGGTGCCTACGCGGATGACGGTCACGGTGCCATCCCAGCGACGGCCGGCTTGAAGCCGAGGCGCACGTTTTCGCAGCAGCCGGGGCGGCATACGTCGTACCAGGGACCGAGGTCGGTCTTGGCCGGGCGGTCGGAGGCCGGGGTGTCGTTCAGTCGTTCCTCGATCAGGTCGACGAGGCCGCTCACGAAGTCGGGCGAAACACCGGGAGTGGGCACACGCACGGCTTTGATGCCGAACTTCTCGCTCGTCTCCATCGCCTCGGTGTCGAGGTCCCACAGGACTTCCATGTGGTCGCTTACGAAACCCAGCGGCACGATGATGACAGCGCGGATGCCGCGGGCCGGCAGCAGGGCGATCGCATCGTTGATGTCGGGCTCGAGCCACGGCATGCTGGGCGGGCCGCTGCGGGACTGGAAGACCAGCTGCCACTGTGTCTTGAGCTTCGATGTGGCGTCGTCCGGCTCCACTAGCGAGTCCATGATGACCTGGGCGACGGCACGGTGCTGCGCCGCGTAGGCGCCGCCCTCACCGAAGCCGCGCTCGGCCGGGCCGCTCTTGTTGGCGTCGGTCATCGGGATGGAGTGGGTCGAGAACAGAATCTCGACCTCGCTGTCCACATCGATGCCGGGGATGGCCAGGGCAACGTCCTTCAAGCCCTGGGTCACGCCGGTGATGAACGGGTCGACGAAGCCGGGGTGATCGAAGAACTGGCGGATCTTGTCGATGTGCACCGTGTCGTTCAGGCCTTTTTCGGTCAGCGCAGCGGCGAAGTCTTCGCGGTACTGGCGGCATCCGCTGTAGGAACTGTAAGCGCTTGTCGCGATCGCGAGCAGGCGGTTTTGGCCGGCCTCGTGCGCCTCACTGATCGTGTCCTTGAGGTATGGCGCCCAGTTGCGGTTGCCCCAGATCACGGGCAGGTCGATGCCGCGACGACTGAGTTCCACCTGCAGGGCGGCTTTCAGCACGCGGTTCTGGGAGTTGATCGGGCTGACGCCACCGTAGTGGCGGTAGTGCTTGGCGACGACTTCGAGGCGTTCCTCTGGAATGCCGCGGCCGCCGGTGACGTTGCGCAGAAACGGAATCACGTCGTCCTGGCCTTCCGGCCCGCCGAATCCGGCCAGAAGAACGGCGTCGTAGTGGGTCATTACTGCAGAACCTCGACGATCTCGGCGGTGGAGATTCGGCGTCCAGTGTAGAACGGGATCTCCTCGCGCACGTGGCGGCGGGCTTCGGTCTCGCGGAGGCCCCGCATGAGGTCGACGAGCTCGGTGAGTTCGTCGCTCTCGATCGGAAGCAGCCACTCGTAGTCGCCGAGCGCGAAGGCCGAGACCGTGTTAGCGAGGGCTCCGCGGTAGGCGGCACCCTTACGCCCGTGGTCTGCCAGCATCTTGCTGCGCTCGGCGTCGGGAAGCAGGTACCACTCATAGCTGCGGACGAAGGGGTAAATGGTGAGCCAGCCCTTCGGTTCCACTCCGCGCAGGAAAGCTGGCACGTGACTCTTGTTGAACTCGGCGTCGCGGTGCACGCCCATGGCGTTCCAGGTGGGCAGCAAGCTCTTGAGCAGGCGGCTGCGGCGCAGTTCGCGGTTGGCCCATTGCAGGGTCTCAGCCTCTGGCGCGTGGGTCCAGATCATGACATCGGCATCGGCCTTGAGGCCGGAGACGTCATAGAAGCCGCGCACGGTGACGCCTTCGGCTTCGATGAGGGCCACGACGTCGTCGAGCTCATTGACCGCGTGCGGTACATCGCGGCCGTCGAGGTCATCCGGGTTGTGCGGATCTTTTCGCAGAACGGTAAAGAGGGTGAAGCCTTGCGGCGAAGCCGCGGATACCTCGGAATCGGTGGGGGTGGTGGGCTGAACGCTGGTTACTGCCTCTCCGGCAGCCGGGTGAGTCATGGGTCTAGTTTGCTCTTTATTGGGCCCGGCACCAAAATGAGCCCGCCGGTTCCTGTGAACCTACCGAGCGGGCTTGATCGGAACTAGCGGTTCTTGGCCACCGCGGAGGCTCCGAACCAGACGATGACGCCCACGACGGTCGCCGCGCTGAGGGCAATGCCAACGAGGGCGGCTGGGCTGTCTTCACCGAGCTGACGCAGGGCGTGGGTGAGGCGACGCCGTTTGATGCGCAGTTGCTTGGGCAGGTTGAACTTATACTCAATCGCATCGAGCGTCGAGGCGAGTTCGGCCCGCGCGTGCCGCGCTTCGGCGCGAAGGTCGCCGATGCCGTGCTTCTCGGTCTGCGTGCCGCTATTTGGTGTCATATTCGCCAACTCCCTTGAATGCATCTGCGTCGTGACGGATGCTCGCGTGCACGCCCTCGGGGTCGGGTTTCGTGGCCGCCTTCACCCGATTGACACCGATGAGCACGAGGATGACAGCTATCAGCACCAGCGCCACCGCCACGATGAGGGTGGCCAGCCACAGCGGCAGCACGAGAGCCAACGCGATCACCGCGAGGGCGACGAACACACCGAGGGCGAAAAAGAGGATGGCGGCAGCTACAATGAATAGGGCGGCACCGACCCCGAAGTTCTTGGCCTTCGTGGCGAACTCGGCCTTGAAGGCATCCAGTTCGGCTTTGACGAGGGCACTGATCTGGCCGGGCAGCTCCCCGATCAGGGCGAGCAACGGGCGTTTGCTCTTCGGGTTGAATCCACTGCTAGTCACGGATTGCCTTCCCTAGATTCGGGTGTCGGTGTTTCGGGTGTCTGAGAATTCTACGAGTTAGTGTCGGGGTTACTGTGCGTCGGACTCGTCTTCGGTGGCGGGCTTGGCTTTGGGGGCCACCTTCGGCTTGGGCTTGGGCTTCGCAGCGGCGGTGCGGCTCGTGGTCGTGCTCGCCTTGGCTGCTGGCGTGGTCGCGGCGGGGGTGGAACCGTGCCTCTTCTTAGCGACTGCCTGATTGACCGCTTTCTTGCCGACTTTGAACAGGGTGGCGGGAACATCGCCGACGAGTTCGAGAGCGGCGTCGCGCACCTCGGTCACCCGGCGCTGCACGGGCTTGGCGTTCCAGAGATCATTGGCAGCGGCAGCGATCTGGTCGTAGCGTTTGCGACCGGCACGTGCGCCGAGCACATAGCCGACGAGTCCGCCCGTGATGAACAGAAGCTTTCCGCGCATTGAGTCTCCACTTTCGTAAGGTCTCCCCAGAGTAACCCGGTTCGCCGTTTCGGTCTCGGGTGCGCTCGGTATGTCTCAGCGTGCTCGTATCAATACAGCAAGTGCACAGTTTCAGTTAGAGGTCTGGTGCCGTGATCGTGAGGCCAAGGGCGGCGTGCCGAATGCGGTCGCCGGCTTCGAGGGCGTGCGGAATGACCGAGGCCAGGCCGGTTCCGGCCAGCCAGGCACCGGTGATCTCCAAGGCGGGGGTGGCCGCGACGGCCTCGCGCACCTGGTGGGCGCGTTCGGGCGCGCCGAGGGTGGCCGGCGACAGGGCGTCACGCCACTCGGTACGGGCGAAGGCGCGAACGCAGCTGGCTGGCAGGGGTACACCGAGCAGGGTGGCCGCATCGTGCAGGGCAAGCGACTGCAGTTCGTCGTCGCTGAGATCGTCGGTGGGGTTGGGGTGGCCGGCCCGACCATAGGACAGCCGCACGACGTGGCGGCCGGGACCGGCGGCTTCGGCGACCCAGGCCCACTTCGCGGTGACGTGGGTGAGCGCCTTCGCGGTGACGTCGGGAGCGTCGATCGAGACGAGCACGCCGGTGCCGCGCGGATGCGCATCGAGGGCGGGCGCGTCAAGCACGAGGGAGGTGAGGGTGACCGCGGTCGGGGCGGGCCAGTCGAGTTCGGCGAGCGCATCGAACCGGGCGCCGAGCGGGTTGACCAGCCGCAGTGCCTGAGCGCCCTGGGTCGCGATGATGACGTAGCGGGCAGTGAGGGTCTCGGTGATGTTCGCGGGGGCGGCGGGGTCGAGCGGGGCGGCGGGGTCGGTCGGGGCGGCCGGCGCGGCATCCGCTCGCCGGGTGACGGTGACAGCCCAGGTCGGCGCATCATCGCTGCCGGAGCGAGCCAGGGTATCGGCCGTGGTGCCGGTGAGGATACTCACGTTGTGACGCTGGAGGGAGGTCACGATGGCGGCGGGCAGACTCGCCATGCCGCCGAGCAGTCCGCCGACGTTGGAACCGGCCGGGGCACCGGAGCGCAGGGCCGATACCGCGCCGGAGAGCGATCCGGCGGTGGTGAGCGCACGGTTGAGTCCGGGGGCGACGACGTCGATCTCGAGGTCGACGGCGCTCGTGGTGTAGACGCCAGACGCGACCGGTTCCACGAGCCGGTCAAGTACGCGCTGGCCCATGCGCTTTTTCACGAGGTCACCAAGGCTGTGTTCGCGACCGATCGTGAGCACGGGCATGTGCCGGTCGAGGTAGGCGCGGATGGACCCCTTCCAGCCGATGACGCGGCGCACATCGTCGGCGAGTGGGGAACCGGGAATTCCGAGTACGCCGGCCTTGGGCAGCGGAACGCTGACCGAGGCATCCGCTGACGGACGGGGGAGGGCACGACCGGCGGCGATCTTCTTCGAGCGGGCTCGGGACGGCGAGCCGGTGTTGAGTGCGGGCAGGTGCAGCCACGCACCGGCCACGTTGGGCGTGACGATCTGGTCGGTGAGCCCGAGATCCTCAACGAAGGCGGCCACTGTTCCCCCGCGCACCGCAAAACTTTCGGCACCGCTGTCGAGACTGAGCCCGTCGAGAACGTGGCCGGCAACCGGGCCACCGACGGTATCCGTTGCTTCGATGATGGTGACGCTGAGGCCAACCTGGGCGCATTCGCGGGCGGCGACCAGGCCGGCCACTCCCCCGCCGATCACGAGAACATCGATCATTCTGCTGCTCCTATTCGGCCGCGCTGACGTCGTGCACGAGGCTGACCAGGCGGGTGAGCACGTCGGGGTCGGTGTCTGGCGGCACGCCGTGACCCAGGTTGAGCACGTGCGAGGGCGCACTGCGTCCGCGTTCGAGCACGTCGCGCACGTGCGCTTCGAGCACTGGCCACGGAGCATTGAGCAGGGCCGGGTCAACGTTGCCCTGCACCGGAACGGCACCGCCCAGTCGGCGGTTGGCCTCATCGAGCGGCACCCGGTAGTCCACGCCCACCACGTCGGCACCGATGTTGTGCATTTCTTTGAGCAGTTCGCCGGTGCCCACGCCGAAGTGCACGATGGGCACGTTGCGGTCGCTTTCGGCAACGCTGTAGGTGAGGTCACGCACGTGGGCGATCGCAGCGGCCGACGCTGGTGCAACGGATGCCGCATAGTCGGCCAGCGAGAGCGCTCCGGCCCACGAGTCGAAGAGTTGGGCAGCGCTCGCGCCGGCGAGCACTTGCGCCCGCAGGAACCGACCGGTGACATCGGCGGTCCAGGCCATGAGCTTGGCCCAGGCCTCGGGTTCGGCGTGCATAAGCGTGCGGGCGTGGATATGGTCCTTCGACGGCCCGCCCTCGACCAGGTAGGCGGCGAGGGTGAACGGGGCACCAGCAAACCCGATGAGCGGTGTCGACCCGAGTTGGGAGACGGCGAGCGCGACGGCAGCGCTGATCGGCGCGAGGGCCGTTTCGAGCAGGGCGGGGTCGAGGGAGGTGAGCTCGTCGACATCCGCTGAACTGCGCACGGCCTTGCCCAGAACTGGACCCTTGCCGGCCACGATCGACACGTCGACACCGACGAGCTTGAGGGGAACGACGATATCGCTGAAGAAGATTCCGGCGTCGACGTTGTGGCGGCGCACCGGCTGCAGCGAGATTTCGCTCGCCAATTCAGGGTCAAGGCACACGTCGAGCATGCGCGTTCCGACCCGCAATTCGCGGTATTCGGGCAGCGATCGCCCAGCCTGGCGCATGAACCACACTGGGGTCACAGCCGGCCGAGTGCCCTGGTAGGCCTGAATCAGGCGAGAGTCGGCGGTGAGGCCGGTGGAGAGTGGATGCTGCGCGTCGAGGATCATCTCGACCATTGTCTCAAACATATGTGATGGTGCGCGCCGGAAGCGTACAGCATTGAGTCGTAGAATCGGGTAGTGCTAATTCTTTTGTCCGCCAGTCATAAAAACTCCACCTTCGATGTGCTGGAGAGATTGTCTGTGGGCGGGGGCTCGTCGGCCACGCGCATGGTTGAGCAGCACGGGCCACTCAGCGGTGCCGTCGTCGTCGCGACCTGCAACCGCTTTGAGGCCTACCTCGACCTGGATGAGCCCTATGGCGTGTCACCGTTGCCCGCAGTGTTCGCCGCCATTGAGGCCGTGAGCGCCTCGAGCGGTCTCGACGCCGACGTTTTGCGCGATAATCTCACCCTGGTGCACGGCAACGGCGTAGCCGAGCACCTGTTCGCGGTGACCAGCGGGCTCGAATCGGTTGTGGTCGGTGAGGTCGAGATCGCCGGCCAAGTGCGCCGCGCGCTCGAGCAGGCTCGGGCCGACGGCACCACGAGCCCCGAACTTGAGCGCCTGTTTCAGCGGGCCTCGCAGACCTCGCGCGGCGTCAAGAATCGCACCGGCATCGGTTCGGCCGGCCGCTCGATCGTGCGACTGGCTCTCGAACTAGCCGAAAGCCGGGTCAGCGACTGGTCGAGCGCAAGAATCCTGCTGGTGGGAACCGGCCGCTACGCCGGCGCGTCTCTCGCCGCCCTGCGCGACCGCGGAGCCGAGAACGTGCGAGTGTACTCGCCCTCGGGTCGGGCCGTCGGCTTCGCTACTTCGCACGACATCGACGCCGTTCCCGCCGAGGATTTCGCCGCCGAGGTGGCCCGTGCCGACGTCGTCGTCACCTGCACCCTGCGCGATGACCACGTGATTGACGCTGCCCTGATCACCCGTGGCCGCGGCGAGATCGGCACGGACCCGTTCGCGATTGCCGGAGCCACCGCCGACGCCCCGGCTCGCCTGTGCCCGGCCGATTCCGGCCCTGAAGCACCGCCGCAGCTCATCATCGACCTCGGTTTGCCCCGCAACGTCGCCCCTGATGTCACCCTGGTTCCCGGCGTCGAGCTTCTCGACCTCGAGACCATCAGCATCCACGCCCCACTCGAAGAACTCAATGCCACGACCGAGGCCCGCGAGATCGTGGGCAAGGCCGCGCGCAAGTTCTCCGACGTCGCCGAAGAACAGAGCCTCACCCCGGCCGTCGTGGCCCTGCGCAGCTACGTGTTCGAGCTACGCGACGCCGAGATCGCCCGGGCTCGCAGCCGCGGGGACTCGAGTGAGGCCACCGAGTCGGCCCTGCGCCACCTGGCCGGTGTGCTGCTGCACACCCCCATGGTGCGCGCCCGCAACCTCGCCCGCGCGGGTGAGCAGGACGCCTACCTGACCGGCCTCGACGCCCTGTTCGGCATTGACGTCACACTGCCCGTCGCCGGCGCAGCGGATGCCGGCGCAATCGCCTCCTAGCTCAGCGCGATCAGGGTGACCCCGGCCGGCGAACCGGGCGTGGACATGGCGGCGAGGGCCGTCGGCGCTTCGGCCAGGGTGATGCGGCGGCTGATCAGGTCCTGCGGGCGCAGTCGCCCGCTCAGTACGAGATCGAGCAGCGCTGGATAGTCGTGGGCGGGCATACCGTGGCTGCCGAGCACGGTCAGTTCCCGCGCTATTACCGTGCCGAGCGGCATCCGCGGGTCGTCGGCCAGTAGCCCGATCTGCACGTGCCGTCCCCGAGTAGCCAGCGAGCGGATGCTGATGGCCACGGTATTCTCGCGGCCGAGCGCCTCGAGGCTCACCTGCGCGCCGTCCACGGTGAGCGCTCGAATGCGATCGACCACCTCGGAGTCGCTGAGCCCGGCCGAGTTGACCACGTGCGCCGCCCCAACGCGGGTCGCCGCCTCGAGCGCGTCGGCACTGATATCGACGGCGATGACCGTGGCGCCGAGCGCCTGCCCAATCATGACCGCGCTGAGGCCCACTCCGCCACAGCCGACGACCACGAGGGTTTCGCCCGCCTCGAGGCCCGCCTGGTGCACGAGCCCGCGATACGAGGTGGCGAACCGGCAGCCAAGTAGCGCAGCGGCCCCGGCGTCGAGATCGTCGGGGATGGCGATGAGGTTCACGTCGGCATGGTGCAGCGCGACCCGCTCGGCGTAGGATCCCCAATGGGTGAAGCCGGGCTGGGTCTGGTTGCGGCAGACCTGCCCATTGCCGGCGTCGCACTCCGGGCACTCGCCGCAGGCGCAGACGAAGGGCACTGTTACCCGCTGGCCCACCCGAAATCGGCGCACCAGCGGCCCGACCGCATCGATCACGCCGACCAATTCATGCCCGGGAACGTGCGGCAGCGCGATGTCGGCGTCGTGGCCGAGCCAGCCGTGCCAGTCACTGCGGCAGAGGCCGGTTGCCTCCACTCGCACGATCACGCCGGCCGCGCTCAAACGCGGCTCCGGCAGCTCGCGCAGCACCGGAAGAACACCGAACTCTTCGAAATAGACCGCTTTCATGGTCTTATTCTGCCTGACGGATGCCTGCGCATCCGTTTTGAGGGCTAGGCGCCGCGCAAACGCACCGCGAGGTAGGCCTCGAGCTCGGCGAGCGGCACGCGCTCCTGCGCCATGGTGTCGCGGTCGCGCACGGTGACGGCCTGGTCGTCGAGCGAGTCGAAGTCGACGGTGATGCAGTACGGCGTGCCAATCTCGTCCTGGCGACGGTAGCGGCGGCCGATGGCTCCGGCGTCGTCGAAGTCCACGTTCCAGAGCTGGCGCAGGTTCGCGGCGAGTTCGCGCGCCATCGGCGACAGCTTCTCGTTGCGCGACAGCGGCAGAATGGCGGCCTTCACCGGTGACAGACGCGGGTCGAGCTTGAGCACGGTGCGCTTGTCGACGCCGCCCTTATTGTTCGGAACCTCTTCTTCGACATAGGCGTCGACCAGGAAGGCCATCAGTGAACGGGTCAGGCCGGCGGCCGGCTCGATCACCCACGGCGTCCAGCGCTCGTTCTTGGTCTGGTCGAAGTACGACAGATCCTTACCGGATGCCTTGGCATGGGTCGACAGGTCGAAGTCGCCACGGTTCGCCACGCCCTCGAGTTCGCCGAACTCGGTGCCGGTGAAGCCGAAGCGGTACTCAATGTCGACGGTGCGCTTGGAGTAGTGACTGAGCTTTTCCGCTGGGTGCTCGAACAGACGCAGATTCTCGGGGTTGATGCCGAGGTCGGTGTACCACTTCATGCGGGTGTCGATCCAGTACTGGTGCCAGGTCTCGTCAGTACCGGGCTCGACGAAGAATTCCATTTCCATCTGCTCGAACTCGCGGGTGCGAAAGATGAAGTTTCCGGGGGTGATCTCATTGCGAAAGCTCTTGCCGATCTGGCCGATGCCGAACGGCGGCTTGGAGCGCGACGCCTGAAGAACGTTGGCGAAGTTCACGAAGATGCCCTGCGCGGTTTCGGGGCGCAGATAGTGCATGCCGGCCTCGTCGTCGACCGGGCCGAGATAGGTCTTGAGCAGGCCGGAGAAAGCGCGCGGCTCGGTCCAGATGTGCCGGTTGCCGCAGTTGGGGCAGGCGATGTCATCGAGGCCGTTTTCGGGCGGACGGCCCTTCTTCTCCTCATATTGCTCTTCGAGGTGATCGGCGCGAAAACGCTTGTGGCAGCTCGTGCACTCGATCAGCGGGTCGCTGAAGACCTCAACGTGACCGGATGCCTCCCAGACCTGGCGAGGCAGGATCACACTCGAGTCGAGGCCGACGACGTCGTCGCGACTCGTGACCATCGAACGCCACCACTGCTTCTTGATGTTCTCCTTGAGCTCGACGCCGAGGGGCCCGTAGTCCCAAGCAGAGCGGGAACCGCCGTAGATCTCACCGGCCTGAAAAACAAAACCGCGGTGGCGGGCGAGGGCGATGACGGAATCAAGATGAGTGGGCGTCGCCACGGTGGCTCCAATGGTCGAAGGCGCAGAATGCGGGCGAGTGCCCGGATACCCATTTTACGCACTCGATCTGGCCCTTTTCCCGCCACGGTGCTGAGCCATTCTCGCATCGAGGTAACGTAGAAAGGCAGATTCACAGCATCTGCGTTGGCTCAAGGAGGAGAAATGGGCGCCGCGTCCAGCACGTCAGAAGGCACGACCACACAACCGACCGCTCTGAAACGGATTCCGCACGACCTCGCGGTCGCCCTGGATCCCGAGGAGCTGGCCGCCCACGATCGCCAGTGGACACCCCTGAAAATTGCGATCTGGTCGGCTATTTCACTGCTCGGTGGCCTCAGCTGGGTCATGCTCGCCGTCGTGCGTGGCGAGACCGTGAACGCGATCTGGTTCGTGTTCGCCGCGATCTGCACCTATCTCATTGGCTACCGTTTCTACTCGAAGTTCATCGAGAAACACATCATTCGCCCCGACGACCGTCGGGCTACCCCGGCCGAGTACAAGGCCGACGGCAAGGACTTCGCCGCGACCGACCGCCGCGTATTGTTCGGCCACCACTTCGCCGCCATCGCCGGCGCTGGCCCCCTGGTCGGCCCCGTGCTGGCCGCCCAGCTTGGCTATCTGCCCGGCACCATTTGGATCATCGTCGGCGTCGTTCTCGCCGGTGCTGTGCAGGACTACCTCGTGCTGCACTTTTCCATGCGTCGCGGCGGCCGATCCCTCGGCCAGATGGCTCGCGATGAACTCGGTGTGATCGGTGGCACCGCAGCCCTTATCGCGACCCTCGTGATCATGGTGATCATCGTTGCCATCCTGGCCCTCGTGGTGACGAACGCCCTCGCCGAGAGCCCGTGGGGCGTCTTCTCGGTCGGAATGACCATCCCGATCGCGCTGTTCATGGGTTGCTACCTGCGCTTCTTCCGCCCGGGGAAGATCACCGAGATCTCGATCATCGGTTTCGTGCTGCTGATCGCTGCCATCATCGGCGGCGGCATGGTCAACGGCTCCGAATGGGGCCAGACCTACCTGCTGCTCGACAAGGTCACCATCGCCTGGGGCATTATCATCTACGGCTTTATCGCCGCGATTCTGCCGGTCTGGCTGCTGCTCGCCCCGCGCGATTATCTGTCGACGTTCATGAAAATCGGAACGATCGGCATGCTCGCCGTGGCGATCGTCATCATCCGCCCGGAGATCAGCGTGCCGGCCGTCAGCGAATTCGCCACGAGCGGCACCGGCCCAGTCGTGGCCGGAACCCTGTTCCCCTTCCTGTTCGTCACGATCGCCTGCGGCGCCCTCAGCGGTTTTCACGCGCTCATCGCCTCCGGCACCACACCCAAGCTCATTCAGAAGGAACGTCAGACCCGCTTCATCGGCTACGGCGGCATGCTCATGGAGTCCCTCGTGGCCATCATGGCTCTCGTTGCCGCGCTGTCGATCGACCGCGGCATCTACTTCGCCATGAACTCCTCGCCCGCCCTCACCGGCGGCACCGTGCAGGGCGCGGTCGCCTTCGTGAACGGCCTTGGCCTCACCGGCGTCAACCTCACGCCGGACATGCTCACCGACATGGCCACCAACGTCGGCGAAGAAACCATCGTCTCCCGCACCGGCGGCGCGCCGACGCTCGCTGTCGGCCTCTCGCACATCATGCAGCAGCTCGTCGGCGGCACCTCCATGATGAGCTTCTGGTACCACTTCGCGATCATGTTCGAGGCCCTGTTCATTCTCACCGCAGTGGATGCCGGCACCCGCGTCGCCCGCTTCATGCTGCAGGACAGCCTCGGCAACTTCTTTCCGAAATTCAAGAACACCTCCTGGCGTCCCGGCGCCTGGGCTGCAACGGCCGTCATGGTCGCCGCCTGGGGAGCCGTGCTGCTGATGGGAGTGACCGATCCGCTCGGCGGCATCAACACGCTGTTCCCGCTGTTCGGCATCGCCAACCAGCTGCTCGCCGCCATCGCCCTGGCCGTGTGCATGGCCATCGTCGCCAAGCGTGGCCTGTTCAAATACCTCTGGATCGTCGCGCTGCCGCTGGGTTTCGCCGCCGTGGTCACCATTTCTGCCTCGTTCCTGAAGATCTTCTCAACCACCCCCGGCATCGGCTACTTCGCGCAGAACCGCGCGTTCTCCGACGCCCTCGCCGCTGGCGAAACGAGCTTCGGGACTGCGCCGAACGTTCTCGCGATGGAGGCTGTTGTGCGCAACACGATGGTGCAGGGTGTGCTGTCCATCATCTTCGTCGTGCTCTCGATCATCGTTATCCTGACGGCGATCCAGGCCACCGTGCGCGCGTACCGCCAGCGCTCGAACGCCACGAGCGAGGATGATGCCGTGCAGTCGCAGATCTATGCTCCGGCTGGCTTCATCATGACCCCGCCCGAAAAGGTACTGCAGGCCGAGTGGGATGCCCTGCCCGTGCACAAGAAGATCACAATCAAGGGTCACTGATGACCCTTCTGGCGGGCGTCCGCAGGGGCGCCCGCGGCGTGGTCTGGTATCTCAAAGGGGTTCTCGGTGAGGACGCTTATGAGAAGTATGTGGCGCACCACGCGAGTGAATGCGAAACGGATGCTGAGGTCGGCGGCCACGCGGAGCATCCGCTCCTGACCGAGCGCGAATTCTGGCGGGACCAGACTGACCGGCAGGATAAGAACCCGCAGGGACGCTGCTGCTGACTGCCGGCGCGTGCTCGGCCACGGGCGGCCCTGCTCGATCGGCCGCTGCGGCCCGGCTAGTCTGGGGCGATGACATCGGGGGGCGGGGCGCGGCGCACAAGCGCGCTCCGCACCCGCCTCGGGCGACTGCCGCCGTGGGGACTCGTGCTTCTGATCTGGGGCCTGTCGCGGCTGCTCACGACCACACTGCTCGGCACGCTGTTTGCCGTCGCCTCGCGGGCTGGCTGGACCTTCGCGAGCTATCGCCGCGACCCGAACTTCTTCACGTTCTCAGGGTCGTGGGATAGCTCGTTCTACCGGCAGATTGCCCTGCACGGGTATCCGACCGAGCTGCCGACGGATGCGAGCGGCAACGTCGAGCCGAATGCCTGGGCGTTTCTGCCGGTGTTTCCATGGCTCGGGCGCGGTGTGGCGGCGCTGACCGGCCTCGACTTCTACGTGGCGGGCGTGCTCGTGGCGACCCTGTTCGGGGCCCTGGCCGCGCTGGCTCTTTACCGCCTGCTGGAACCGCGCGTCGGGCACTATTCCGCGCTGTGGGCGGTCGCCCTGTTCTGTTTCGGGCCGCTGTCGTTCATTCTGCAGGTGGCCTACGCCGAGAGCCTGCTTCTGTTCCTGGTGTTCGCGAGCCTCTGGACGATGATGCCGCGGCACTACCTGCTGATGATTCCGTTCGCCGCGGTGGCCGCGTTCACTCGGCCGGGCGTGCTCGCGCTGTCGCTCGCCCTGGCTCTCGTGCTGCTGCTGCGCTGGCGAGAACGCGAGCTCTTCCCCTGGCGTCAGCGCTTTGCGATCGTGGCCGCCGGACTGAGTATTGCCGCGGCCGGGCTAGCCTGGCCGCTCGTGGCCGGCGCCGTCACGGGCGTGCACGACGCCTATCTCGCGACCGAGCTGTCCTGGTGGACCGGCTTTGTCGGCCGGGTCGAATTCGTGCCGCTCACACCGTGGTTCCTGATGGCCGGTCGTTACCTCGGCGTGGCCGGCATCGTGCTGGTTCTGCTGCTCGTGGCCGGGTGTGGCTGGTGGTTGTCGCGGCGGGCGCTGCATCCGCTTCGGCCGGAGGTGGTGGCGTATTCGGCGAGCTACGGCCTCTACCTGGTGGCCGTGTTTCTGCCGCAGCAGAGCCTGTTTCGCCTGCTGCTGCCGCTGGCACCGCTGCTCGGTGAGCCGGCGATCGCCCGGTCGAGGCCGCTGCGTCGCGGCCTGCTGGTCGGGTCGATCGCCCTGCAGCCCGTGGCGATCTGGCTGCTCTGGTTTATCGGGTACCCGTAGCGTTCACACGCCGTAGATCAGGCCGCGCTGCTCGGCGTACCGGGCGCGCACGTCGACGGCCCAGTCCCGGGTGGCCGAGGGCGTAAGTTCGGTCGCGATCTCGCGCTTCCACTCGGGAAAGCTCCCGTCGAGCGCCCAGGCGGCCTGCCGGGCAGCGCCGAGGGCCACGTATTCGCCGGGGGCTGGCAGCACGACCGGCACGCCGAAGACATCCGCTGCGATTTTCTGCACGGCGGGCGACTGTGAGCCGCCACCGATCAGAATGACCTGCCGCACGGGCACGCCCTGGCTGCGCAGCGAGTCGAGTGCGTCGGCGAGGCTGCAGACCAGACCCAAAACGGATGCCTGGGCCAGATTTTCGGGACGCATATTGCCCCGGCGCATGCCCGTGAGCGAGCCGGTGGCGTCCGGCAGGTTGGGGGTGCGTTCGCCGTCGAGGTAGGGCAGCATGAGCAAGCCGTCGGCGTCGATCGGGGCGCTCAACGCGAGGGCACCGAAGCGCTCAATGTCGACGTCGAGCAGGCCGGCCGTCGCCACGAGCGTGCGGGCACCGTTGATGGTGGCTAGCAGGGGAAGCTGGCCGCCTGCAGCGTCGGCGAACCCGGCGACCGAGCCGGAGGCATCCGCTATCTGAGCAGCGGTGCTGGCGAACACGGTGCCGCTCGTGCCGATCGACACGATCACGTCGCCTTCTTCGGCCCCGAGGCCGAGTGCGGCCGAGGCGTTGTCGCCGGCGCCGGCCGAGACGATGACGCCGCCGCTGGTAACCCCGGCCCGCTCCGACGGGCCGAGCACACGCGGAACCCGGGCTGCGCGGCCAAGGGCGGACTCGAGCAGATCGAGGCGGTACTCGTTGCTGTGCACCGAGAAGTAGCCGGTGCCGGAGGCATCGCTGCGGTCGGTTGTGGCCTCCGCGGGCCGGCCGAGAATGTTCCAGGTGAGCCAGTCGTGCGGCAGCAGCACCTGCTCGGCTCTGGCGGCGAGCTCGGGCCGGTTCTCGTGCAGCCAGGCCAGCTTCGTTATGGTGAACGAGGCGACCGGCACGACGCCGACCTCCTCAGCCCACATCGCGGCGCCGTACCGCTCGGTGAGCGCTTTCGCCTGCGGGGCACTGCGCACATCGTTCCAGAGCAGGGCGTCGTGCACGGGCATGCCGGTGTCATCGAGGGCGACCATACCGTGCTGCTGCGCGCTCACACCGAGAGCGAGCACGTTCTCAGCGCCGGCTGCCGCGTCGGCGCCTCCGGCTTTCTCGAAGGCCTCCCACCAGCGCTCGGGGTTGATGCTCGTGCCGTCGGGGTGGGGTGCGCTCTGCAGCTGCAACAGCTCGCCGGTGTCGGCGTCAACGCTCACAACCTTGCAACTCTGGGTCGAGGAATCGACTCCGACAACCACACGACGATTCAGTGCCAACGTATCTCCTTTGAAACCTAGTTGTGATCAGCCTAATCGCCGGCGGCATCCTTCTGCTCCCAGGTCGGCTGCGCGCGCCGAGCCGTGAGTTTCAGGCGCCGACCCGTGAGTCTTCACCCGTTGAATCGATTAAATCGGGGTTAAATCGGGGTGAAACTCACGGCTCGAAAGGCTAGCGCTCGAGCGGCTCACCGAACAGCGCGAACAGCCAGACCACGATCGACAGAATCACCATCCCCCAGGTGATCGCACCCAGAAACAGGCGAGTGGAGATCGACGGGCGCACCTCGGGCGAGCCGCCCGGGTCGACAATCGCGTCGTCGTGCAGGGAATGGCGCGCCTGGCTCCAGATCGCCGGGACGAGCACGAGCAACGCAGAGACGATCACGATCGGCAGAGCCGGCACCGTAAGGAGCGCGGCGCCGTTGCCCCACCGGCCGAGAGTCAGCGAGGTGGCTAGCCCCAACAGGGCCGCGACCACGACCATCCACGGGCGAAGGCGCAGACGTGCGAGCACCTTGAGTAGTGTCGGCACGATCACCACGACAATGACCACGGCAACCACGACGACGAGAGTGACCAGATCGAGCTCGACCGCCTCGCCGTGCACGAGCGGCAATGCTGAAAGCAGGAAGCCGAAAAGCCCGAGCACCCCGAGACCGGACAAGAGTCCCCCACGGTTCACCCGGCGCAGAGGGATGGTCTCAAGGCCGAGCTCGGCCGCGTAGCGTCGGGGGCTGCCGAAGCAGGCCTCGGCGCTCGTTCCGGCATCGGCGAGAAACTCTCGGGCGCTGGCCAGGGCATCGCCGATGTCGCTGCCGGGCACGCCGAGCAGCCGCAGTTCGATGGTGAACTCGTCAAACCAGGTGGCGTCATCCGTTTCGATCGCGGTCGAAAGCGCCGCCTCTTCAGAGCGGATGCCGGCCCTACCGCTGTCGGGATCGCGCGGGTTGCTGGTCGTCATGATTCGGCCTCTTCTGTTGCTGGATCGGACATCAATTGTTCGGGTAGAGGGCGAATATGAGCACGAAGCTGATAGCACCATAGATGACCATGATCCAGTTGGCGCCCACGGCGAATAGGCGCACCCCGAGGGACGGGAGGGTCGGGGCACCGGTGCCCGGCTCGATGATCAGATCCGCCTGCAGGTTCTGGTGCACCTGGTTCCAGATCGCGGGCGCCAGCAGCAGGATTCCGGCCCCGATGGCGACCGGCAGTGCCGGAACGCTGAACAGCACCGCCTGCCCCCACCAGACGCTGAGCAGAACCGGACCGAAACCGCCGAATGATACCCCGGCCACGATCAACCCCACCGTTCGCGGGCGGTTCCGCGCGCGCAAGAGAACGGAAACGATTCTCGGCAACAGGCCCAACACGAGGAGCGTCACCCCGAGGGACACGACCATCCACAGTCGTACGGCCAGACCGTCGTCACCGCCCGCGAGGGGGTATGCCGTATAGCCGAGCACCACCAGCCCGATCAGCCCGATTCCGTTGGTCAGTAATGCCTCCGTAATCGACTTCCCTGCGTCGGGAAGTGTCGGCAAATCGAGCTCGACGGCGTAGCGGGCGGCGCTGCCAAACGACTCCTCGGCACGGGCGCCGGAATCGGCGAGAAACTCGCGGACGCTGGCCACGGCATCGCCGATGGCGGCGCCGGGTACCTCGAGCAGGCGCAGTTCGATCGTGAAATCGTCAAGCCAGGCCGCGTTGTCGGTCTCCCGTGCGGTTTCAGTCACGCTGATACCGGCTGGGTCGCCGAGCGAGTCGACAATGCCCGTGTCGGCGTTGCCGGAATCGCTGCTGTCGTGATCGTGCGGGTTGCTGGTCATGATTCGGCCGGCCCTTTCTGCAGGTGGTCGTGCACGGTAGTGGAGAAAAGTTGCCAGTGAGCGGACTGTTCGGCCAACTCACGCTGTCCGTCGTCGGTGAGCGAGAAGTATTTGCGCCCAGGTCCCCCGGCGCCCGGTCGCCATTCGGCGGCGATCCAGCCGGCCGCCTCGAAGCGAGTGAGCAGCGGATAAAGCGTGCCGCCCTTGATGGCGCCGAACCCGGCCGCTTCGAGCGCGGTCGCGATCGCATAGCCATAGGTCGGGCCGGGCGCGAGCGCGCGCAGCACGCAGAGGCTGAGGGCCGCGCGCATCCAATCGGCTGGCCAGGGTTTCGGTTGCACAACTACATAGTTTCACTAGTTAGTCAGCCTGTCTACTTGGGCCCAATTCCACCCAGTGACCCAGGCCGATTGGCGGGAGTGACTGGCGCGCGAACCAGTGGCGCCCCAAGGAGGCCCCGGTCGCCGAGGTGCGAGTCTTGGGTTGTTGAACCGATTGAATCGGCTCGAGACTCTCGCCTCGGCGCGCGAAAATCCCGAGGCGGCCGAACGGGCGCGCTCAGTGCACGTACTCCAGCAGATCAGCACCGACCGCGCGCATGCCGCCCTGAACCGCGAGCCGCGTCATGAGCCGGGTATCGTCGAACATCAGCGTGACGGCGTAGGTCACTCCGGCACGCGGACCGCGCAGAATTCCCACCTCGCTGCGCACCCCCGTGGCCGTTCCGGTCGTGTTGACCATGAGCAGGCCGTGGTCGCTCTCCCGGTGCGCCAATGGATCGAGTCCGAACGCACCGGCAACGAGCGACAGGTCGGTGTTGAGCGACAGCCAGCCAATCACCCGCGCGCTGGTCTCGGCATCGACGATTTCGCCGCGGGCGAGCGCGGTGAACAGCCAGGTGAGCTCCTTGGCGCTGCCCACCGACAGCTGTGGGGCGTCATCCGGGCCGCGCTTGTCGCGCACGAGGTCGAGCAGCGCCGTGCGACTGAGGCCAAGCTGCTCGGTGCGGGCGCGCACCGAGTGCAGCCCGACGGCACGAATGAGCACGTTCGTCGCGAGGTTGTCGCTGGTCGCGCCGACCAGGGCGGCGAGGTCGGCGACGCCGAGCCGCGAAATCTGCAGGTGCTGCCAGATTCCAGAATCGCCCACGGCATCCGCAGTCAACCGCTCGAGCATCGTGGCCAGGCCGAACTCGGCATCCTGCAGCCGGGCCGCCACCTCGATCAGCAGGAGCACCTTGCCAACGCTCGCCGTGGGCATCGACACGTGATCGTCGACCGAGAACAGCACCCGCCCGGTCGCGAGGTCGGTCGCCCGCGCCGAAACCTGCACCCCGTTGAGGGCGAGGTCGCCGAGGGACGCGAAGCCGCGGGCGAAGTTCTCCGGCGAATCGGTCGTGCGGTGTTTACCGCCGGGAAGCGCCGCGTGGCGGGAACGGGCCGGGCCAGCATCCGCTCGACTGGTAGCAGCGCTGTCGCCGTCACGCCTGGACAAGACCACTGGGTCTATCCCTTCTTCGGCAAACGCCCCGCGCCTGCCTCATCCCCGGCTCAGAAGAGCTCGTTCTTACACTAACCCCAGTCGGGGGGACAATTGCGCTACCAGATGGTGACGCGCTTCTCGGGGGCGAGGTAGAGGGCATCCGCTTCGCCCACCTGGAACGCCTCGTAAAACGCGGGAATGTTGCTGACGATCTGGTTGCAGCGAAACTCGTTCGGCGAGTGCGGGTCGATGGCCAGCAAGCGGATGGCCTCAGCGTCGCGCAATTTCATTTGCCAGGCCTGGGCCCAGCTGAGGAAGAATCGTTCAGCGCCGGTGAGGCCGTCGATGACCGGGCTTTCTGAACCGTTCAACGAGAGCAGGTAGGCCTTCCAGGCGATGGAGAGCCCGCCGAGGTCTCCGATGTTCTCGCCGATGGTGAGCGCACCGTTGACGGTGTTGCCCGGGATGGCTTTCGGTTCGAGGCCCTCGAACTGGGCGATCAGCGCGGTCGTGCGCGTTTCGAACGCGGCCTTGTCGTCGGCGGTCCACCAGTCGATGAGGCGTCCGTCGCCGTCGTACTTGGAGCCCTGGTCGTCGAAGCCGTGGCCGATCTCGTGGCCGATGACCGCGCCGATCGCACCGTAGTTGGCGGCCGGGTCGCGCGCATCGTCGAAGAACGGAAACTGCAAGATGGCGGCCGGAAAGACAATTTCGTTGAATCCGGGGTTGTAATAGGCGTTGATGGTCTGCGGGGTCATGAACCATTCGTCGCGGTCGAGCGGCTTGCCGATCTTGCCGAGCTCACGCTGAAACTCGAATTCGCCGGCGGCCTTGACGTTGCTGATCAGGTCGTCGGCGGTGATCGCGAGGCTCGAATAGTCGCGCCATTTCACCGGGTAGCCGATTTTCGGCGTGAATTTGCTCAGCTTCTCGAGGGCTCTCGTGCGTGTTTCTTCGGTCATCCAGTCGAGGGTGCCGATGCTGTTCTCGTAGGCCGCGACGAGGTTGGCCACGAGCACGTCCATGCTCTCCTTGGCGCTGGGCTTGAAGTGGCGCTGCACGTAGATGCGGCCGACGGCCTCGCCGAGCGCGCCCTCGACCAGGGAGACGCCGCGCTTCCAGCGGTCGCGCAGCTGCGGGGTTCCGCTCAGGGTGCGACCGTAGAAGTCGAAGTTCGCCTCGACGAATTCACCAGACAAATACGCGGCACTCGAGCGGATGACCTGCCACCGCAGCCAGTCCTGCCACGATTCAAGGCGGTCCTCGGTGAGGGCGGCGGCGAGGCCGACGATGTAGCTGGGCTCGCGTACGACGACCTCGGTGAGGGCACCGGCCGGGGCATCGAGGCCCTCGAGCCAGAGGTCAACGTCAGCGCCAGCGGCGAGCGCCGAGACCTGGTCCCAGGTGCGCAGGTTGTAGGTTTTCTCGCTGTCGCGGGTCGCGACCTTGTCCCAGTGGTGCGAGGCGAGTTCGGTTTCGAGGTCGAAGACGCGCGCTGCACGCTCGGCGGCGCCGACGAAACCGGCGAGGGTGAACATCCGCTCGAGAAACTGCTGGTACTTGGCGCGAATGTCGGCGAACTTCTCTTCGCGGTAGTACGACTCGTCGGGCAGGCCGATGCCGCCCTGCGCGATGAAAACGAGGTAGCGTTCCGGGTTGCCCGGGTCGTTGTCGACGTAGAGGTGGAAGGCACCGGCCACTCCGCCGCGTTCGAGGCGACCGAGAGTCGCGAGCAGTTCGGAGATGGTGGTGACCGCGTCGACCGCTGCGAGATCTGCGGCCAGCGGGGTGGCACCGAGCGCTTCGATGCGTTCTTCGTCGAGGAAGCTCGTATAGAGGTCGCCGAACTTGCGCTCGAGAGTGCCGGCGGGGGCAGTCTGTGCCTCGACGATGATCTCGCGAACGGCTTTCTCGGCGTCTTCGGCGAGCATCATGAAGGAGCCCCACCGGGCCTTGTCGGCGGGGATCTCGCTGCGCGCGATCCACTTTCCGTTCACGTGCCGAAAGAGGTCGTCTTGCGGGCGCACCTCCGGGTCGAGTTCGCTCTGGTTGATTCCGGATGCAGTCGCCAGCTCAGTCATGCGTTCAGCCTATCCGGGTGGGGTGACAGGGAGCCGTATGTGGCGGGCGCTCGTGGGTTCGGCAGGTAGCCGCCCCCTCTTTGGCTGCGCGCTTCGGTAACCGGCGTAGCGCGTACCCAAATGGGGCGCGGTCGTGGGTGCACACGCCGCGGACAACTTCTATGAACGGATGCGCGCGGTCAGAGCCTCACGGGCGCGCGTCATCGATGTGCCGGGGTGACGCCCGTCTTTTCGGTGAGCGAAGCATGCGTTAGTGCTTCCAGCCGGGACATGCCGCGGCCCGTGTAGATGACCCGCACGTGGCGGAAGTCGTCGACGAGTTGAAAGAGGTCACGGTCGCCGGTGATGATGTCGACCCGCCATTGCGGGCGCCAGTCGTTGTCCCAGCAGGCCACGATCCGCCGAGCGCATGCCCGCGCCCGATCCTGGTCGCCGCGCCAGGTACGGGTGGGCGCGCCATCTGTAGGTGGCGCGGCGACCCGCAACTGGCGCGGCGATGGCGGTGGTGCGGCGTCGGGCGCGGCCACCTAGAGCGCCTTGAGCTCCTCGGTCACCTGGGCGACGGACTTCTTCGCGTCGCCGAAGAGCATCGTCGTGTTGGCCGCGAAGAACAGCGGGTTTTCGATGCCGGCGAAGCCCGAGCTCATCGAGCGTTTGAGCACGATCACTGACCGGGATTCGGTCACGTTGAGCACGGGCATACCGAAGATGGGCGAGTTCGGGTCGGTGCGCGCCGCGGGGTTGGTGACGTCGTTGGCGCCGACGACGATGGTGACGTCGGTTCGCGAGAACTCGCCGTTGATGTCGTCCATCTCCTTCATCGCGTCGTAGGAGACATCGGCTTCGGCGAGGAGCACGTTCATATGCCCCGGCATGCGCCCGGCCACCGGGTGGATCGCATACTTGACCTCGATGCCGCGGGATTCGAGGGCCTTGGCCATGTCCTTGACGGCGTGCTGTGCCTGGGCGACGGCGAGGCCGTAGCCGGGCACGACGATGACCTGGTTGGCGTAGGCGAGCTTGATGGCGGCATCCGCTGCTGAAGTGGATTTCGCGTGCTGGTCACCGCTGCTCGTGGCCGCAACGCCCGTGGAGCCACCACCAAAGCCGCCGGCCACGACCGAGAGAATCGACCGGTTCATGGCCTTCGCCATGAGGTTGGTCAGGATGGTGCCCGACGCCCCGACGATCATGCCGGCGACGATCATCGCGATGTTGTTCAGGGCGAGGCCCGCCGCTGCCGCCGAGAGCCCGGTGAGAGCATTCAGCAGCGAGATGACCACGGGCATGTCTGCACCGCCGATCGGGAGCACGGTCGTGACCCCGAGGATACCGGCCAGGATCAGAATGGCACCGAACCAGACGGGATCCGCCCCGGTATTGGCCGAGCCGATCCCCACGATCACGGCCGCGACGACGGAACCGAGGAACAGGATCGCGTTCAGCGGCTGCTGCAACCGGCCGACCGACAGCGGATGCCCGGGCAGAATCTGCTGCAGTTTCATAAAGGCGACGATCGACCCCCAGAACGACAACGACCCGATGATGGCCGCGAACAGCGAAGCGATCACGAGCGGAAGCACCGGGCCGGACGCAGCGCGGAGGCCGGTGAAGCCGTCACTTTCGATAAATTCGCCCCAGGCGATGAGGGCGACGGTTCCGCCACCGACGCCGTTGAACAGGGCGACGAGCTGCGGCACCGCCGTCATCTTCACCTTGCGGGCGGGCGGGATGCCGATGATCACGCCCACGACGAGGGCGGCGATGATCACCAGCCAGCTGCTGGTCTCGCGGATGTGGATCAGAGTCGCGATGAAGGCGACGCCCATGCCGGCCGCGGCGATCTTGTTGCCGCGCACGGCAGACCGGGGCGCCGTCAGCCCCGACAATCCAAGAATGAACATGGCGAACGCGACGATATAGAGGGCGTAAACGAGGATGTCCATGGTCAGTTCTTCCCGTCGGTTGCACCGGTGGCGGGGCGGGTCTTGAACATTGCGAGCATGCGGTCGGTCACGACGAACCCGCCGATGACATTCACCGTTCCGAACACGATCGCCACGAACGAGATGATCTGCAGCGGGACGCTCGGGTTGTGCGCGGTGCCGAGCACCACGAGGGCACCGAGCACAACGATGCCGTGGATGGCGTTGGTGCCCGACATGAGCGGGGTGTGCAGCGTGTTGGGCACCTTGGAGATGACGGCGAAGCCGATGAAGCCCGAAAGCACGAGAATGGCGATGTTCGCCAGAAAGCCGGTGTAGTCCATGGTCAGATCCTGTTCGTGACCGAGGCGCGCGTCACGCAGGAGAGCGCCACCACGTCGTCGGAATAGTCGGGGTCGAGTCGGCCGTCCCGCACGAGCAACTCGAGCAGGGCGGTGAGGTTCTTCGAGTAGAGCTCGCTGGCGTGCTCTGGCATGGTCGAGGGCAGGTTGAGCGGGGACGCAACGGTGACGCCGCCGATGACCACGGTCTCGCCGGGAACGGTGAGTTCGCAGTTGCCGCCGGTCTCCCCGGCCATGTCGATCACGACACTGCCCGGTTTCATGCCGTGCACGGCCGCAGCGGTCACCAGCCGCGGCGCCGGGCGGCCCGGCACGAGGGCGGTGGTGATCACGACGTCGAACGTGGAAATCGCCGCCTCCAACGCGGTCTGCTGCGCGGCACGCTCCTCCGCGGTGAGCTCGCGGGCATAACCGCCGTCACCGGCCGCATCGATCCCCAGGTCGAGCCACTGGGCTCCCACCGATCGCACCTGATCGGCGACCTCCGGCCGTACGTCATAACCGGTTGCACGACCACCGAGCCGTTTGGCGGTCGCGAGAGCCTGCAACCCCGCCACGCCAACGCCGAGCACGAGCACACTCGCCGGCTTGACCGTGCCGGCCGCCGTGGTGAGCATCGGAAAGAACCGGGTCGACAGCGACGCCGCAAGGATGACCGACTTGTAGCCGGCCACGTTGGCCTGCGACGAAAGAGCATCCATCACCTGGGCCCGCGAGATGCGCGGGATCGCCTCCACCGCGTAACCGACGATGCCCGCGTTCTGCAGGGCGGCGATCTTGTTCTCCGTGTTGCGCGGTGCGAGGAACCCGATCAGGGTCGCGCCTGCCCTGAGCCGAACGATCTCGGTATCGGTGGGCGGAGCGACCTTGAGCACGATGTCGGCGCTCCAGGCATCACCGATGGTGGCGCCGGCGTCGACGTAGAGGTTGTCACCCATGAGGGCTTCCTCGCCCGCGCCGGACTCGACGACAACGTCGAGTCCCTTCGCGACCAGCGACGCGACGGCTCGCGGCACCAGGGCAACGCGCCGCTCATCCGCCCCGCTCTCGCGAACGACGCCGATACTGGGTGCCTCGGGCTGTGGTTGGTTATCAGGCACGATGGAGCCTTTCAAAGCGGATGTCCGCACACTCGTCACTGAGGCGGCACACATCCTTGCGGTCTGGAAGAGGTACCTGGGCCAGAAATGTTGTTACCGGCGCGTACCCGAAGCGTCCACGATCGGCAGAAGCTCCTGGAACGAACCTATCCAAGTGCGGCGTGGGATAGGCCTCTTTCGGGATAGCAATTTATGAAAGATTCGGCATTCTTATCAATTCCGCAGGTTGCCCGGGTCGACTGGAGCCGATTTCACAGATTGAGCATTCGGCATCCGTTGTGCATTGTTGGCATTCTTGGCAGTTTCCAGGAGTGCGGCGGGTGGGCTGGTGGGCGCGCCCGGTACAGGTGGGCGCGCCCACTATAGGTGGCGCGGTGGCCCGTAGTTGGCGCGGCGACCGCGGAGGGTTGCGTGCACGCGGCGCCGTGCGTGGTGAGCGCGGCCGGCAGAGTGCGGCCGGCGCGCCCGCCGTAGAGTCGAAGCATCAACATTTTTCGGGCTCAGCCCATCGACCGGGACATTCTGCGGCTCGCCGTGCCCGCACTCGGCGCGCTCGTGGCCGAGCCCCTGTTTCTGCTGGCCGATTCGGCCATGGTCGGGCACCTCGGAACGACACCGCTGGCCGGACTCGGCCTGGCCAGCGCTGTGCTGCAGACCATCATCGGTCTCATGGTCTTTCTCGCCTACAGCACCACCCCGGCCGTGGCCCGCTGGCTCGGGGCCGGCGACACGCGCCGGGCGGTGTCGGTCGGGATCGACGGGCTCTGGCTTGCCCTCGGCCTGGGCGTGCTGCTCGCGGCCTTCGGCCTGCTCGCTACCCCGGCGCTGGTCGGAGCGTTCGGCGCCGAAACGGCCGTGACAGCGGATGCCGCCAGCTACCTCGGCATCTCCATGTTCGGCCTGCCCGCCATGCTGCTGGTGTTCGCCGCCACCGGGCTGCTGCGCGGCCTGCAGGACACCCGTACCCCGCTCTACGTGGCCAGCATCGGTTTCGGCGCGAACATCGCGCTCAACTACGTGTTCATCTACCTGCTCGACTGGGGCATCGCCGGCTCGGCCGTCGGCACCGTCGTGGCTCAGTGGGGCATGGTCACCGTCTACCTCGTTGTGGTCACCAAACACGCCCGGCACCACCTCGCGCCGCTGCGTCCGCATCGAAAAGGCATGTTGCTCGGCGCCCGGAGCGGCGGCTGGCTATTCCTCCGCACACTGAGCCTGCGCGCCGCCATGCTGCTCGCGGTGTTCGTCGCCGCGCAGCTCGGCTCCCCCGAACTCGCCGCCTTTCAGATCGCCATGACCCTGTTCGCGACGCTCGCCTTCGCCCTCGACGCCCTCGCGATCGCCGCCCAGGCCCTCGTCGGGCGCGGCCTCGGCGCCGGAGATGTGGCGCAGGTTCGCGCTGTGCTCCGCCGGTGCCTGGAGTGGGGCCTACTCGCCGGCCTCGTTCTCGCGGTCGTCGTGATCGGCACGAGCGGGGTGCTCGGGCACGCATTCACGAATTCTGACGCGGTCACCCGGCTGCTGCCGGCAACCCTGATCGTGCTGGGGGCATCCGTCCCCCTCGGCGCGGTCGTGTTCGTGCTCGACGGTGTGCTGATCGGAGCCGGCGACGCCCGATACCTGGCCCTGACCGGGCTGATCAACTTCGCCGTCTTCGTACCGCTCGCTGTCGCCGTGCTGCTGTTGGCGCCAGCGGGAGCGCCCGGGCTCGCGCTGCTCATGGCAGCGTTCGCGCTCGGCTACCTCGGAGCGCGGGCTGTGACGCTCGGCCTGCGCGCCCGCAGCCTGGCCTGGATGGTCATCGGCGCGCGCTAAACCGTCGAGCGGATGCGGCGGTGCACCGACTGCGGCGAGAGATAGGCCTTGAGCCCCTCCGGTCCGAACTCGGCGCCGAGGCCCGAATCGTGCCGGCCGGCGAACGGCGCTGCATGGTTGGAGGCGAAGAAGCCGAGGCCGACCGATCCGGTATCGAGGCGCCCGGCGAGCGCGAACGCCCGGTCGGGGTCTGCGGAGAAGATCGTGCCGCCGAGCCCGAATGACGTGTTGTTGGCGAGCGCCACTCCCTCGTCGATCGAGGAGTAACGCAGGATCGACAGCACCGGTCCGAAGATCTCTTCCCGGGCGATGCGCATGTCCGGCGTCACGTCGGCGAACACCGTCGGCTTCACGAAAAATCCCAGATCAAAGCCGGAAGGCACGTCGCCGCCGGTGGTAGCGCGGGCACCTTCGGACACGCCGCTGCGAAGATACTCGCGCACGGTCTGCTCCTGGGCGCGCGTGGCAGCCGGCCCGAACACGGTGTCGGGCTCCATCGGATCGCCCTGTTTGGCAGCCGCGATGGTGGCGGTGACCATATCGACGAGCTCGTCGTAGCGCTCGGCCGGGGCGAGAATTCGGGTCGAAATGTAACAGGTTTGCCCGGTGTTGCGCAGGCAGGTGCGAATCAGCACCGTCGACAGGGCGTCGAGGTCGACGTCGGGCAGCACGAGCGCCGACGACTTTCCCCCCAGTTCGAGCGTGACCGGTCGCAGCAACTGCCCGCAAGCCCCGGCGATCGTGCGGCCGACCGGGGTCGACCCGGTGAAGGCCACCTTGTCGATGCCGCGGTGCTTGACCAGCGCGTCGCCGAACGAGCCGGGGCCGGTGACGAGGTTGATCACCCCGGCGGGGATTCCAGCGGCGACGGCGGCGTCGATGATGAGCCGCACCGACAGCGGCGTCGGCGAGGCCGGTTTGATCACGACGGTGCAGCCGGCCATCAGGGCCGGCGCGAGCTTGGCGACGACGAGGTTGATCGGAAAATTCCACGGCGCGATTAGCGCGCAGACCCCGATCGGGTCCTGCCGCACCACGGTTTCGCCCGATCCGTCGGGAAAGGGGCGAACGTCGGGCGTCTCGAGCAGGCCGGCGAGCGAGGCGAAGTAACGAAAAATCGAGGCGGCGTTGCCGGCGGCCCGCGAGGATTCCGCAACCGGCGACCCGTTCTCCCAGGTGTTGGTGTGCGAGATGGCCTCGGCGCGCTTGTCGACCTCGTCGGCCAGCCGCAGCAGAAAGCCGGCGCGGTCTGTGGGGGTCAGGGCGCGCCATCCGCTGAACGCACGGCGGGCGGCCCCCACGACACGGTCGAGATCGGCGACGGACGCCTGCGGCACCGACCCCCAGACCTCCTCCGTTGCCGGGTTGGTCACCAGGGTACGGCCGACACCGGTGGCCGGCGACCAGTCTCCGTCGATGAAGAGGTCGTCGGTGTGCCGGTAGGGCAGGTTGGCGGTCACCGGCTTAGCGTCTACCAGGCTGGTCATGCGCCGCTGCCGTCGAGCGCGGGCGCGTCGATGCCGGTGGCCAGCACCTCCGTTTGTAGCAGGGCTTCGGCGCGGTCGAGCTCGGTGAGAGCCATCTCGTGTGCGGCCGCGGTGATCAGCTCGGGAAGGATGTCGGTGCGCAGCCGCCGGCAATAAGCGGATGGCTCCTGGCCGAACCAGCCGGAGGCGAGCGCGATGCCGGTGGTGGTGAAGCGCCAGAGGCGATCCGCGTCGCGCACGAGGGAATCCTCGATCGAGTAGCTCTCGGTGCGGGTGTCGTGCCCATCGATGATGTCGGTGACGCGCGCCACGAAGTCCAGATCGTAGCCGAGAGCTGGCAGCACCTCGCGGGCGATCTCGCAGCCCTTGATCTCGTGTTCGTAGCGGATGTCGGCCTGCCGCCAGTTGGCGCCAAACCCCTCCGAAATAATTTTGGTCTCGTCGACCCGGGCCCAGCCGGTGTCGTGCAGCAGGATTGCCACGCGCACGACGAGCGCATCCGCCTCGGGGTAGGCCAGGCAGAGACGCTCGGCGAACGCGAACGAGATGGGAATGTGGATGTCATTCGAGCGCGAGCGCATCTCGGGGCGCACCGCCCGCCAGAGGGCGTTGAGGTCGACCGAGGTGACCCCCGCCGCGATGGGGGAGGTGTCGACGAGTTCTTCGGTCTGCAGTGTCATGGGGTCACTTTCCGATCAAAACGGGCACGGCAGGAAGGAATAGTTTCTTGAGCGGCAGCGACAGGTCGTCGGCGCGGTCTGCGGGCAGGTGCTGCCCGGAGTGCAGCATGGCGCGCACGGCGATGAAGTCGAGCGGCCGGTTCACGCAGTCGGCGGCGATGAGTTGCCCGGCGCGGTAGTACAGCACCGAGAACTTCTCGGTCTCGGGGTCACCGCGCAGCACGATCTGGTCGTGGCCGCCGCTGAGACCGGCGATCTGCAGTTTGAGGTCGGCCTGGTCGCTCCAGAACCACGGCACGGTCGAGTATTCGGCCGGCAGGCGAAGCAGCGTCGCGGCGGCGACCTTGGCCTGCTCGACCGCATTCTGCACGCTTTCAAGGCGAAGCCTCTCGATGCCGCCGGGGGTCAGCGAAGGGTTCGGCAGGTTGGCGCAGTCTCCCGCGGCCACGGTGAGGCCGTCGGAGCAGAGCGCGCTCGAGTCGACGACAATGCCGTTGTCGACCGCAAGACCGAGCTGTTTGGCTAGTTCGGTACGTGGGATGACGCCGACGCCAATGAGTACGACGTCGGCCGGGATCACGTCGCCGCTGGCCAGTTCGACCCCGGTCACCCGGTCGTGCGACCCGACAAATCGGCTGACCTGGGCGTTCAGGACCACCCGGGTGCCGCGGCGCCGGTGCGCCGCGAGGTAGAACGCGCTCGTCGCTTCGGAGACGGCTCGGCCGACGAGTCGGGGCGCAGCCTCCAGTACGGTCACGGTCTTGCCGGCAGCGCGGGCTCCGGCCGCTACCTCGAGTCCGATGAACCCGCCGCCGACGACGACCACGTTCTGGGCCGTGTGCAGTCTCTGTTCGAGAAGGGCGGCATCCGTTGCTGTGCGCAGGTAGCTGACGCCCCCGAGTTCACTGCCCTCGAATGGAATCTGGCGCGGAATGGCGCCGGTGGTGAGGGCGAGCCGGGCAAATTCGAACCGCCGGCCGGACTGCGCCGTGGCCACCCCGCCAGTCGAGTCGCGCTCCATGGAGACGATGCGTTCCCGCGTGACGAGCTCAATTCTGTGCTCGGCGTAGAACTCGTGGGTGCGAAAGGTGAGCGAGTCGGCCGTGGCGTCGCCCTTGAGAAACGCCTTCGACAGCGGCGGGCGTTGGTACGGCGCGTGCGGCTCTTCGCCGACGAGCACGATCGGCTCGGTATCGCCGAGTTCGCGCAGACTCGACGCGAGCTGCACGCCGGCCTGGCAGGCGCCAATGATGAGGGTTCCGGTTCGCATGGTCTACACCTGCGTTTCGGGAGTGGTGACGCGAATATCGGTGTCGCGCAGCTTGAGCTGGCAAGACAGCCGGGAGTTGGACTCGCGGTCGACGGCGGTGCCGTCGAGCATGTCGTCCTCGAGGTCCTCCATGGGAGGAAAGACGCTGTCGGCGCAGACGAAGACGTGGCAGGTGGCACAGGAGAGACTGCCGCCGCACTCGGCGACGATGCCGGGAACGCCGTTGCGCACGGCGGTCTCCATGACGGAGTCGCCGGCGAATCCCGCGACGGCCGTTTCACTGCCGGTGGCAGAAATATAGGTTACAGAGGGCATTGAGATCTCCTTACAAAAACTGTCGGCCACCGTCGACCACGAGGGTCTGGCCGGTGATGTAGCGGGAGCCGGGGCCGGCCAGAAACAGGGCGGCCCTGACGATGTCGTCGGGCTCGCTAGCCCGTTTGATGGAGCCGCGGTCGACGCCGTACTCGGCGGCGCCCTCGATCAGGCCGTAGCTGGCCTCGGTGAGGGTGAAGCCGGGGGCGATCGCGTTCACGGTGATATTGCGGTCGCCGAGTTCCTTGGCGAGCACCCGGGTGAGGGCGATCACGCCGCCCTTCGAGGCCACGTAGTGCGCCCACTGGGCGGATCCGCTGAGCACGGTCGCGCTCGACAAGTTGATCACCGCGGCCCCGTCAGCCAGATAGGGCGAGCAGGCGCGGGTGACCAGCCAGGGGCCCTTGAGGTTGACGGCCATCACACGGTCCCACTCGTCGACGTCGATCTCCTCGAACGGCGACCGGGTGATGGTGGCGTAGATCGCCGCGTTGTTGATGATGACGTCGATCCGGCCGTTCTCACCAGCGAACGCCGCGGCATCCGCTGCCAGCTGGGTGACTGAGTCGAGCTGCGTGACGTTAGCCGCGAGGGCGAGGGCGGTGCCGCCGGCCGCCTCGAGGAGCGCCACGGTCTGCTGAGCGCCCTCGAGGTTGGTGTCGGCGACGACCACCCGGTCACCCTGGGCCGCAAAGCCCAGGGCAAAGGCACGGCCCAGCCCGCCGGCGGCGCCGGTGATCAGCACCGTTCGAACAGGTCCAAGAGCGGGCTGGTCCGTGCGCGGATCAGGCATGGCTGCCTTCGAGAACGGGGCCGTCCAGCGCCTGCTCCAATTGAATGACCGCGTCGCCGGCCAGGCTGAGGTCGTGCTTGTGCCCCTCAGCGGCCTGATCGTCGACGATGGTGACGGTGCCGTTGTTGCCGTCGACGCGCAGCCACTGCCCGGTCACGATCTGCGACGAGGCTGTACCGGTTCCAGTGACGGCCGGCATGCCGTATTCCCGGCAGACGATGGCCGCGTGGCTCATCATGCCGCCGATGTCGGTGACCGTGGCCCGAATCTTGCCGAAGATCGGTCCCCACGACGGTGCCGTGACGGGGGCGACGAGGATGTCACCCTCCTGCACCTCGGACAGCTGGTCAGAGCTGCTAATGACCCGGGCCGGTCCTTCGGCCACACCGCTCGAGGCCGCCATGCCGCGGAATTCTCCCTCCGGTGCGTCGGAATCGCCGAGCCAGTTCTTGATCTGGTCGCTCGTGATGCCCCAGAGCATGAGGGTGAACGGTTCGGTGATGACGGCCGGTGGGGTGTTGAGGGCGGGCTGCGGGCGCTGCTGCTGCAGGGCATCCACTATGACGCGGCGACGCTCGACCTCCTCTGGCCAGTACGACGGGCCGATCGCCGGAGCGCCGACCGCCCAACCGGTGACGTAGTCAAACAGGGCCTCGCGCACCTCGTCGCGGCGCAGAAAGAACATGCCGTCGGCGTCAGGCCAGAAGCCTTGCTCCTGCAGCATCGCCGAAAGCTGGCGGGCCTTGCGCCAGAACACGCCCATGGTCCAGTGCTCGATGTAGAAGTTGTGGTTCTCGACGTAGGGGTAGACCTGGCGGGCCAGGCCGAGCTTGCCCTCGAAGGCGGCGAGCTGTTCGGGGCTGAGCAGCTCCGAGTACTCCTCAGTGATGCGGTCGCGTTCGGCGACCAGTTCGGCGACCGGGCGGTCGATGGTCTGGCCGGCCTGCAGGCGAGCGATGTAGTCGCTGATGTAGCCGAGCGGCAGTTCGAGGTGGTCGAGCCAGTACTTGTCGTGGGCGTAGAAACCGTTGCCGACGGTGAAGTTGAACCACGGGTCCTTCGCCTCGTTGAAGGCGGCGATCCACTCGGCACCGCAATTAGCCGCTTCGATGCCGGCCAGGGTCTGCTCCGGGTTCGCGGTGTTACCGAACAGGCCGGTCAGGCCCAGTTCGATGGCGAGCTTGGCGAGCTTTTTGAGCTCGTCGTCTGGCCGGAACAGCTCCATGTCCACGCCCTGCACCATCTTCGCGACGGCCTGGTCCGGAATGCCAGGAAAGACCTCCTTGCAGAAGCTGAAGAAGTCGAGGTAGGCCACGTAGCCGAGGTTGAGAAACTCGAAGTGGTACTGCCAGGCGCGGTAGGTGAGTGCGATCAGTGCGTCGTAATGGGCGAGCAGGTCGTTGTTCGGGCCGGTACCCTTGCCGCTCGTGACGTCATTGATAGCGACTTTGTCGGGCAGGGCGTCGAAGTTGAGCGCGCCCAGCTCGTCGATCGTGCCGCGAATCTTGCCCTGCCACTGCTCGAGCAGGGTCTCCCAGTTCTGAAAGTAGTGGCCGGCGCGCACCATGAACTCGGGCACGCGCGGGGCGATCTCCGCCTCGGGCACTCCCACCGGCGACATGAACACGTAGCCGTTGTGAATGCGAAACTCGATGCCGTTGGCCGGCGGAATGAGCAGGTGGCGAGTGTTGTACTGGCCGAGGCACGACACGGCGAACTCGAAGCCGATCGTCTCGAACGGCTTGGTCACGGTGGGCCAATGCTGGCTGTCGCAGAACCAGAACTTGGCCTCTTCGACCTCGCGGCGGTTCTCCTGGAACACCAGGTTGTAGGCGTATAGGTCTTTCCAGCCCTCGGCGCCCTCGGCCGGAGCCTGGTCATAGGGGCTGGGAAATGACTTCTCTGTCATAAGAAAACCGTTCTCGAAAGTGGTGCGCGGGTGAAATGACTTTCAAAGCGGATGGTGCAGGTCGGGTTTATATCGTTGGCTTACCGGCCTGCACCAGTAGTGATCGGGTGATGCTCTCGATGCCGAAGTGCCTATTAACAGCGGCGGCTGTGGGAGCGGGGGCGGCGGCATCCGTTTTCGTGCCGGAGGAGTGCACGGTCTCGGGACGGGACTGCAGCAGCAACAGGTTCTGCCCATCGGGCAGGTCACGGTCGAGGGCCCACTCGATGTCCTGGGGGCATCTGAAGTGCTTCTCGGCCTTCTTGGCGATGGTCGCGATGGCGGTGATCTCGGTCTCGCTGATCGAAAGTACGGCGCGGCGCGCGGCCGAGACCTCGAGTTCGACCAGTGCCCTGTTGGCCGCATCGGGTACGAGCTCGGCGTGCTTGTCGCCGATCACCCGCTTAACCACCATGAGCATGATCTTGTCGACGGTGACGTTGTCGGGGGTGACGAGGCCGGAGACGACGAGTTCGCCGAGGCCGTAGGAGGCCTCCATGACGATCTTGGAGCGGTCGCCAGTGGTCGGATCCATGGTGATGGCGACGCCGGCGGCGCGGGCGTTGACCATCTTCTGCACGGCGACGGCCATGGAGAGGCCCTCGTTCGGGATGTTGTTCCTGAGCCGATAGGTGATGGCGCGGGAGGTGAACAGTGACGCCCAGCAGCGACGGATGTGCTCGGTGACGTCGTCGATACCGTTCAGCCAGAGATAGGTGTCTTGCTGGCCGGCGAAGCTCGCGTCGGGCAGGTCTTCAGCCGTAGCAGAGGAGCGCACGGCCACCGGAACCGGCCCGCTGAACCTGGTTTGGAGCGCGTGGTACGCGGCAACGAAGTCGGCGCGCACGTCGGCGGGCACCGGGCGGCTTTCGATCTCGAACCGCAATTGGGCCGAGACCCGGTCGACCTCGGCCACGTCGTCGACGTCGAGGTTGGCCAGCAGCGCGTGAATGTCCTGCTCAATACCGGCGGCCGCGATGAAGGCGTCGTAGGAGGCCGTAGTGATGGCGAATCCGGGCGGCACCGGCATGCCGGCCTGGGTGAGGGCGACCAGCGAGGCGCATTTGCCGCCGAGCAGGTCGTGGCGGGGCGCATCCGTCCCATCAAAGAATTGAATGTACGGTGTGGTGGTCATGCCCGTTTCTCCCCAGGTAACGGGCACAGCGGTGGGCGCCCTAAACGACAGATTGTCTCCGAACACGATTCTTTCGGCGTCGATCAGGCGCAGTCCGGGGGCCGCCTTCAGGGTCTCTTCGACGACGATCTTGTCTTGCATCTTGGCGAGCATGTTGCCGAGGCAGTAGTGGATGCCGACGCCGAACGACAGGTGGTTGCGGGCGTTCACCCGGTTGATGTCAAAAATTTCAGGCTGTTCGAAGGTGCCAGGGTCGCGGTTGGCCGACCCCATCAGCAAGAGGATGTTCGACCCGGCGGGTATCTGCACGCCGCCGATCTCGGTGTCGACCAACGCCTTGCGTCGCCAGCCCACGATGCTCGGGGAGAAGCGCAGCGTCTCGTCGATCGCGGCCGAGATACGGCTCGGGTCCTCGATGAGCTTCTGCCACTCGGCGGGATGGGCGAGCAGCTCGCGAATGGTGTTAGAGATGAGCGTGGTGGTGGTCTCGTGGCCGGCGAAGAGCAGGCTGTAACAGACCGAGGCGATCTCGTGGTCGGAGATCTCGGAGCCGGTGGACTGCGCCTGCACGAGGTCGAAGACGAGGTTGTCGCCGTTGTCGCCCTTCGCGAGCTGCTCGTGCGCGTTGGAGACGAGGCGCAGGCACTCGGTCCAGTAGTCAACGAGGTTGTGCGCGTGCGGAATCTGCTCGTCGTCGCTCAGGTCGCCCCAGGTCATCGCCGCGCGGGAATCGGACCACTTCTTGTAGGTCGAGACCATCTCAGGCCCCACACCGAGCAAGCCAAGGATCGTGATCGTGGGGATGTCCACCGCGACGTCTTTCAAGAAGTCGCCTTGTCCGGTGGGGTGGGCCAGCATCTGCTGCAGCAGGCGCGCGGTGTTCTCGCGAATGGTGGGTTCGAGGGCCTTGTAGCGACGGGGCGTGAATTCCTTCTGCACGATGGCGCGCATACGGGTGTGCTCAGGGGGAATGCGAGCGCTGAGGCCGGAGTAGGCGGTGAAGCCGCCGTCGTTCATGATTTTGGTGGCCGCGGCGCCGCGGGCCCGCACCGGGGCCTGGGCGTTCTCGCTGCTGAAGACCTTCCAGTTGTCGAAAATGGCCTTCACGTCGTCGTAGCGGGAAACGACGAAGTAGCCGATCTCGTCGTCAAACATGACCGGTTCGTTGTCGCGCAGCGCGGTGTACGAGGGGAACGGATCGGTCATGGCGAACGGGGCATAACCGTGGTTCTTGGTGTTGGAACCGTGTTCCGGGGCGCCGTGGGCGACCGGGCATTGGCCGGTTGCGGCGGTCGGGTGGGCGGGTGCGGACTGAGCGGTCACGATGGCTCCTTGTTTGCTTTTCTCAACTTTGAGGTCGACGAGGTCTGTCTAAGGCGCGTGGGTAACGAAATACTCCGGACCATCCCACTGGATGGAAGTGGCTTCACTGTTGGGTGGGTTTTTGCATGCTGGCCGGCACGCGCAGGGCGGCGGCCGGCAGGTGCGCGATTCCGGCCTGGATGCGCTGCGCGGTGCCCTGCAGCACGGGCAGGTAACGCTCCAGCTGGTGGGCGCGAGAGGTAGGCAGCACGATGCCGAGCGCTCCGAAAATTTGACCGGGAGATTGGAATACCGGCACCGCGAGCGAGCACGAGCCCTGCCGCACTTCTTCGGAGGCGAGCGCGAATCCGGATTCCTTGATCTTGGCGAGTTCCCGGCGCAACTCGGCTGGGTCGGTCTTGGTGAGCGGGGTGCGGCGCACGAGTTCACCGTCGAGCACGGCGTTCTGCACCCACTCCTCCTCGAAAGCGAGAATGGCGCGACCAACGGCGGTGGCGTGCAAGGGCAGGCGTCCGCCGACCCGGCCGGCCTGCGGCACGCGCCGGCTGCCGTAGACCCGGTCGATGTAGAGCACCTCGGCGCCATCACGAATGGCGAGGTGCACGGTCTCCTGGGTGAGCCCGAACAGGTCTTGCAGGTAGGGGCGGGCGACATCGCGCAGCTTGCGACCGGCATGCTGGCCTAGTTCCCACAGGCGCAGGCCAATCTGGTAGCGGCCCTGGGCATCCCGTTGCACGGCACCCCACGTCTCGAGTTCGCCGAGCAGGCGGTGAGCTGTGCTCTGCGGCAGCCCACTTTCCCGGCTGATCTCCGACAGCGAGCGAGCGGATGCACTGTGCTCGAACGCCGCCAGGAGGCTCAGCACGCGGCTGGTCACCGACTGGCCGGGGGCGTTCGCGCGACCGGCCATGGTGCCTCGTTTCAAGTTTTTCGCGCGCCGTCATCGCGCTGGCAGGCTCACTCTAGCCAGCGGCGGCCCGGCGGCGCGAGGGTCGAAAGTCCCCCATTCGGGGCCCGGCCAGGGCTATGCGAGCGGGTAGGCGAGGGCGTTCTGACAGATGCCCAGCGTCACGCGGTCGCCGAGCCGGGGCAGGTCGGGCGCTGCAATGCGGGCGCGCACCGCCGTTTTCTCCGCGTCAGCGAGAGCGAAGCTGACCAGGGCATCGTGGCCGGCGTAGGCGATGGCCGTTACGACGGCATCCGTTGTTGGCTGGGCCGAACCTCGCGCGCCCAAGGTCAGCCATTCCGGGCGAAGCAGCACGCGCACGCTCGTTCCGTCGGCGGGAGTGGATGCTGCGCCCCGCTCGCCCAGTGGCGCACTCGACGACTGCTCGGGCCCTGGCTGCACGGGCACGGCCGGCGCTCCCATCCAGTCTGCAGCGACTGACCCCAGGGCACACTCCACCCGGCCGTTGCTCCACTGGCCGCCCTGTTCGACGGTGTCGCCGACGAATCCGGCGACCCACGGGTCTATCGGGCGTTCGTAGACATCCGCTGGAGTGCCGAACTGCAAAATCTCGCCGCCGCGCATGACGGCTACGAAGTCGGCGAGGGACAGCGCCTCTTCCTGGTCGTGAGTCACGAGCAGGCTGGTGTTGTGCTGGCCACGCAGCAGGGCGGCGACCTCGGTGCGCAGCGCCGCCCGCAGCAGCGGGTCGAGGGCCGCGAACGGTTCGTCGAGCAGCATAAGGTCGGGCCGCGGGGCGAGAGCACGGGCCAGCGAAACGCGCTGCGCCTGGCCGCCAGAGAGCTGGGCGGGGGCGCGATCCACGAGTTCGGCCAGACCCACCAGAGTGGCGAGCTCTGTGATGCGGGCCGCGCGGCTGGTCTGGCGACCTCGGTCGGGGCTGATCGGGGCCGGGGTGAGAAGGGTCGAATGCAGCGAGGCCGGTCGCGTGCGGGCCGCTCGCCCGCGTCGCGTGAGACCGGCGAGCAGCCCCCCGGAAGTCTCGCCGGGTTCGCAGTACAGGTCGTCGCTCTGCCTGGTGCGCGGCAGCCCGAAGCCGATGTTCTCGCCCACTGTGAGGTGCGGAAACAGTGAGGCGTCCTGCGGGACCCAGCCCATTCCGCGTTTCTCCGGCGCGCGCTGCACCCCGGGGCCGGTGACGAGGCGTCCGCCGACGGTAATGGTGCCGGCGGTGACCGGCAACAAACCCGCGACCGCGCGCAGGAGTGTGGTCTTGCCGCATCCGCTCGGACCGAGAACGGCCACGAGCGAGCCGCGCGGTATGTGCAGGCTGACGTCGTCGAGCACCCGCGTGTCACCGTAGGCGACGCGGAGCCCCTCGATCGATACCCAGCCCATCAGTTCTCCCTTGCCGTGCCGCGGATACCGGAGAGCAGCACCGCGGGCACCATCGCCACGAGCACGAGCGCCGCCGCATAGGGCGCTGCAGCGCCGAACTCGAACAGGGCCGTGCGACTCCACAACTCGGTCGCGAGCGTAGACACGCCCGTCGGCCGCAGCAGCAGCGTCGCTGGCAATTCTTTCATGGCAGAGATGGCCACGAGCAGTGCGCCGATCGCGATGCCGGGCAGGGCGAGGCGCGCGGTGACCCGCCACCAGGTTTGAAAAGCTGAGAGGCCGAGCATGCGCGAGACGTCGCCGAGGCTCGCCGGCACCGCAGCGATGCCGCTGCGCATGCTGCCGATGGCACGCGGCATGAACAGTACGACGTAGGCGAAAACCAGCACGAGCGAGGTTTGGTAGAACATCGGAACCGCAGCGAGCGCGAAAAAGACCAGCGAGAGGCCCACGACAATTCCGGGCAGGGCGTGGCCGAGAAAGCCCACGGCCTCGATCACGGCGACCAGGCGCCCCTGATGGCGAGCGGCGAGCGCGGCGATCGGCAGCGCCACGAGCACGGCCACTATGGCGGCGGTGAGCGCGAGCCCCAGGGTCGCGCCAATCGCTTCGACCAGGCGAGGAACGTCGATGGCGCGCAGGGTTTCGGCTTCGAGCAGGCGGCTGAGCAGTCCGACTACCGGAACCACCACCCCGGCGATCGGCGCGGCGAGCAGCACTGCGGCATAGAGCGGGGCCATTTTTCCGGGGGCCCGCGCCGGCATCGTGCTACGACCGGGCACACTGGAGACCTGGCGGCGGCTGCGACGTTCGCCGGCCACAACAACGAGCGCGAGCACCACGAGCACCAGCGCGAGCAGCGCGGCCTGATTGCGGTCGAAACTCGCGCCGTAGGCGGCGTTGATTCCCCAGGTGAGCGTCTGAAACCGCAGCATTGAGACGAGTCCGAAGTCACTCAGCGAGTAGAGACAGACCAGGAGCGCCCCGGCGATCGCGGCCGGACGAATCTGCGGCCAGGTCGCGGCCGCAAAAGCACGCAGCGGCCCGCGACCGAGGGTGCGAGCCACCGATTCCAGATCAGCGGATGCCCCGCGCAGCGCTGCCGCAACCGGAAGCGTCACGTAGGGGGTGCAGACCATGGTCATGACGAACCAGCTCGCCCAGAAGCCATGGAGGTGCGGAAACCAGACCAGCCAACCGTAGGCAGCGAGGTAGCTCGGCACCGCGAGCGGCAGCGCCGAAACCAGCAGCAGCGTGCGCTGGAACGGCAGACGGATGCGCGTGAGAATCCAGGCGCAAATCGTGCCGAGCACGAGGCAGGACAGGGTGACGGCCGCGGCGAGCAGCGCGGTGTTGATCGTGAGCTGCAGCACCCGCGGCCGCACGAGGGTGTCGAGCAGTTCAGTCAGGCCAGCTTCGGTCGTACGCACCACGAGGTAGACCAGGGGAATGGCGGCGGTCGCGGCGCACAGGGCGGCAAGCACGAGGAGCCAGGGTGGAGCACCGAAGCGGTATCGGGCAGGCGCGCGGAGCGGGGCTGGGGCATCCGTTTCGGGCGGCGGAAGGAGCAGTTCGGTCATGCGAAACTCGTAACGCCGGGTAGGGCGCGGCTGCCGACCTGAGCCTGCAACCGCACCTTCACTGCTTCAATATTAGATCAGGCCGTGCTTGCCGAGCAGGGTCTGGGTGTCTTCGAGGGTGTCGAGGTCGGCGAGGTCGAGGTCGGGGTTGACGAGCGAGTCGAGCGCGGGCAAGCCGACCGGGGCATCGATGCCATCGATCAGCGGGTACTCGAAGGTTTCGTCGACGAAGTACTGCTGCGCCTCGGCGCCGACGAGGTAATCGATGAACTCGAGCGCATCGGCGTCCTCGGCGGCTCCGGCGAGCAGGCCGGCGCCGGTGACGTTCACAATGGATCCAGCATCGCCAGCCTCCGGGTAGGAGAGCTGGGCGCGCATGTTGGCCTCGCCGGTTTCGGCGGCTTGGGCGAACCAGTAGTAGTGGTTGATGAGCCCGGCCTCGATGACCCCGTCGTTGACGGCGGCGAGAATGGCGCGGTTGTTGTCGAAGATGACCGGGTTGTTGGCGGCAACGGCCTTGACCCACTCGTCGGCGGCCGCCTCGCCATTCAGCACCCGGTAGGCGGTGACGAAGGCCTGAAAGCTTGCGTTGGTCGGGGCGATGCCGAACTTTCCGGACCAAGCCGGGTCGGTGAAGGCGTCAACGGATGTTGGCACGTCGGCCGCACTCATCGCCTCGCTGTCATAGGTGATCACCCGGGCCCGGCCGGTGACGCCGACCCAGGTGTCGTCGGTCGAGGTGAATCCGGCGGGCGCCGCGTCGGTCGTCGCGGCGGGCAGCGTCGCGAACAGGTCAGCATTGGCGAGAGCGCCGAGCGCACCGGCGTCCTGCGCGAGAAAGACCTGGGCGGGTGTGGCATCGCCCTCTTCGAGCAGCAGTGCGCCGAGCTCGGCCGTGTTGCCGTAACGCACCTCGACGCTGATGCCGCTCTGTTCTTCGAACTGGTCGATGAGCGGCTGGATGAGCGCTTCGTCGCGACCCGAGTAGAGGGTGAAGGCGTTGTCGCTGGTTTCCGCTGGGGTTGACGGCTCGGCGGCCTGGGTGCAGCCGGCAAGGGCAAGGACAGAGGCACCGGCCAGGAGGGCGGCGACAGGGAACGGGATGCGCATGGGACTCCAGAGACGTGGCGAACGATTTCTAAGGTAAGGCTACGCTAACTTTGGCGCCGGGGCGAATCGTGGGTCCGTTCGACAGAGGCAAGCCGCATGGCCTCGCTGGCCGCGACGCCCATCCTGTGGCGGAGAACGCGAGGGGAATAGCCCGCGTCAGCAGACCGTTGACCCCACTGAACGATGCGGTTCAGGCACTCGCTGCCTGTCTCGTCCGATACAAAGGAATGACAATTGTGGATCTAACCAACCGACACGGCATCATCACCGGAGCAGGGCAGGGAATAGGGCGGGCCCTGGCTGTCGAATTCGGATCGCGAGGCGCACATCTGCTCCTGGTCGGCCGAAAAGAGTCAACGCTTACCGCGACCGCCCAATTGGTCGAAGCGGCCGGCGGCACGGCCGAAATTTTGACGCAGGATCTCACCCTGCCCACGAGTGTTGACCGAGTTTTTGAGGCCGTCGAGTCGTGGCCCACCGTCGACCTACTCGTGAACAATGCCGGCAACGTTCGCGCCGGCCGGCTCGAACTGACCAGCGAGGCCGATATTCGATCGATGATCGATCTCAACCTCGTTGCCCCCGTGCTTTTGACCCGGGCTCTATTGCCTCGTCTTCGCGCCGGCGCCGACCGCGACAGCATTATCTTGAACATATCCAGCGGAATCGCTCTCGTCGGCATGCCGTTCTATTCCGTATACGCCGCCACCAAGGCTGGCCTCGCTCGTTTCGGAGAATCCCTGCGGCGCGAATTGACCGGATTGGGAGTGCACGTCGCGACCGTCTACCCGGGCGCGACGGATACGGACATGATGTCATCTCAGAACGCCGCCGCCTCACCGGGCTGGGAGCGTCGATCCCTCGACGACGTCATCACCGATGTGCTGGCCGGGCTGGAGGCCGGCGACCACGAAATCAATACGGCCCCCGAAGGCCGACGTGGCATGCAGGAGCTCAACATCTCAGACCCCATGGCCGTCGATGCCGCGATGGCGCCCGGGCTCGCAGATTTGGAATCCGCGGTTCGAGACCACCGCAGTATCTAGCAGTTCGTTCGGGCGGCATCCGCTATACCTTTGACCTATCTGCCCGAATCGTGTCGAGGCCGTCCACTCCCGTTCAGGAACCCCGTGCCCCCTTGTGATCACCCCCGCTGAGTCTTTCGCGTCCGCCAATAATGCGCCTACACGCCCAGCCCTGCTCGGCTGGCGCAACGCCGTATTCGCGGCGTTCTTCGTGGCCGGGCTCGGCCTGGCCAGCTGGATGTCGCGGGTTCCCGCCGTGCGCGACGGCCTCGACCTCGACACCGCCCAGGTCGGCATTCTGATCTTCGGGCTCTCCGCCGGCTCGGTGATCGGCCTGCTGATCGCCGCGGGCCTGCTCGCTCGCCTCGGTGCCCGCCGGGCCATGCTGCTCAGCACGACGATGTCAGCGACCGGGCTCATGCTCATGGGCGCGGGCGTCACCCTCGTGCCCTCGGCCCCATTCGTGTTCGTGGCCCTCGCGGTCTTCGGCATCGGCATGGGATCCCTCGACGTCATGATGAACGTCGAGGGCGCGGCGGCCGAGCGCGCCATCGGCCGCACGCTCATGCCGCTCATGCATGCCTGCTTCAGCCTCGGTACGGTGGTCGGCGCGCTCGGCGGCGCCGCCGCATCCGCTTGGCAGGTATCGGTGTTCTGGCATCTGTTGGTCATGGCCGTGCTCGTTTTGGGCACGATCGTCGTTGCCGTGCGGTTTCTACCGGCAATCGAGATCGATCCAGAAACGGATGCTCCACGGCTCACCTGGCGTGACCGCCTGCGTGACAGTCTCTCCGTTTGGCGCGACCGCAAACTGCTTCTGATCGGCCTCATCGTGCTCGGCATGACCTTTGCCGAGGGCTCAGCCAACGACTGGCTCGCCCTCGCCTCGGTCGACGGACACGGGTTCAGCAACACCGACGGTGCGATCGTTTTCGGCGTCTTCGTAGCCGCCATGACCGTAGGCCGTGTGATCGGCGGACCGGTGCTCGATCGGTTCGGCCGGGTTCCGGTGCTGCGCGCCTGCGCCGTCGTGGGCATTGCGGGGCTCGTGCTGTTCATCCTCGCGCCGAACACCCTGCTCATCTTCGTCGGCATCGTTCTCTGGGGCCTCGGCGCCTCGCTCGGATTTCCGGTGGGCATGTCGGCGGCCGCCGACGACACCAAGAACGCGGCCGCCCGGGTCAGCGCCGTGGCCATAATCGGCTACTTCGCCTTTTTGGTCGGGCCGCCCGTACTTGGGCTGCTCGGCGAGGCCTGGGGAATTCTCAACGCCCTCTACCTGGTTTTGGTCCTGATGGTGCTGGCCGGGCTGGCGGCCCCGGCGGCGCGGCCGTCGGCATCCGGTGCGAACCATTCGGGCTCACGCGGTTAAGATCGACCAGTGCGCCTTGTAATTGCGAAATGTTCCGTTGAGTATGCCGGGCGCCTCAGCGCGCACCTGCCGATGGCCACCCGCCTGCTGATGCTCAAGTCCGACGGCAGTGTTCTGGTGCACTCCGACGGCGGCTCCTATAAGCCGCTGAACTGGATGAGCCCGCCTTGTTCGGTCACGATCTCCGAACCCGACAGTGATCAAGCGGATGCCGGTATCACCGCCCTTTGGACGGTCACCCATGCCAAGACCGCCGACCAACTCGTGGTCAGCGTCTACGAGGTGCAGCACGATTCAGCGCACGAACTCGGCATCGACCCCGGCCTGATCAAGGACGGCGCCGAGTCACACCTGCAGAAGCTGCTGGCCGAGCACATCCACCTGCTCGGTGACGGCTTCACCTTCGTGCGCCGCGAATACATGACGGCGATCGGGCCCGTCGATATTCTCGCGCAGGACGCGAGCGGCCGATCCGTCGCGGTAGAACTGAAGCGCAACGGTGATATCGACGGCGTCGAGCAGCTCACGCGCTACCTCGAACTCATGAACCGCGACCCACATCTGGCGCCGGTCAGCGGGGTTTTTGCCGCGCAAACGATCAAACCGCAGGCGCGCAAACTGGCCGAGGATCGCGGCATCCGCTGCCTGCTGCTCGACTACGACGCCATGCGGGGGCTGGACGACACGGCCTCGAAGCTCTTCTAGTTCGGCGTACCGCGCAGGCCGACGACCACTAACCGGGCAAAAGCTGAGAAATAATGGGCAAATGGGGGAAGTACGTTGAGATCGCCTAGGCTGGTGCGAGTGAATCCCACTCTGACGCGCACCTGGAGCGCCATCCTCTTTGACCTCGACGGAACCATCACCGATTCCGCCCCGGCCATCACCAGCTCTTTGGCCCGCACCTTCACGTTGCTCGGCCGCCCCGTTCCCTCCGCTGCGGAACTCCTCGCCTATGTCGGCCCGCCGATGCTCGAGGCCTTTCAGGAATACGCGGGCATGACCGCCGACGAAGCCCGCGAGGCCATCTCGGTCTACCGAGCTGAATATCACGGCACTGCAGCGCTGGATACGGCCGTCTTTCCCGGCATCGCCGGTCTGCTTGAGCGCATCCACGCGGCCGGGATTCCGCTTGCCCTGGCCACCAGTAAGCCGGAACTGAGTGCGGTCGCCATCCTGACTCACTTTGACCTCGCGAAGTATTTCACGGCAACGGTCGGTGCCTCCGCTGACGAGACCCGCAGCCACAAGGCCGACATCGTCGCCGAGGCCCTGGCGCGCCTCGCAGCAACCGGCGTCGACACCAGCGGTGCCGTCATGGTCGGCGACCGCAGCTACGACGCCATCGGCGCCCAGGCCAACGGCATTCCCGCCATTTTGGTGGAGTGGGGCTACGGCTCGCCCGCCGAAGCCGCCGCGGCGACCGCCGTGGTGCACTCGACCGACCAACTCGGCCGGTTGCTGCTCGGCTGATCCCTACCGGCCGGGGGCGCGTGCAGCTTTCGGCCGCGCGCGCAGCAAACCGTGTGCCGTCCGTCGCCTCGCGTGCCCCAGCCGCTAGGAGTCAAAGCCGAGGCCCAACGCGTCGAGGGTCTTGAGTAGGGCGTTGCGCTTGCCGCGGTTGTGGTCGGCGCGGTCCAGCGCCCACCGGGTGGCCTGAATTCCAGCGGATGCGATCGGTTCCGGCGGGAACGAAAGCGGACGGCCCCGCACCATCGCCAGTTCAGTGCGCTCAGTGGTGCGGCCGGCCAGCTGGTCGAGCATTACCCGGGCGGCGAAGTGCGTCGCGCCGACGCCGAGGCCGGTGAATCCGGCCGCGTAGCTGATGCGCCCGCCGCGAGCCTGCCCGAAGAAGGCGCAAAACTGGGTCGAAGTGTCGATGGCACCGGCCCATTTGTGGCTGAACCGCACCCCGGCCAGCTGCGGAAACGTCGTGAAGAAGTGACTCGCGAGCTTGGCAAAGGTCTCCGGCCGGTTCTCATAGCCGCTGCGCACCTGGCGGCCGTAGTGATAGACCGCGTCGTAGCCGCCGAACAGAATGCGATTGTCGGCGCTCAGCCGGTAGTAGTGAAACTGGTTGGCCAGGTCACTGAGGCCCTGCCTGTGCTGCCAGCCGATCGCGGCGAGCTGGTTCGCGTCGAGCGGTTCGGTCATGAGCACGTAATCATAGACCGGCACGGTCAAAAGTTTGTTGCGCTTGAGCAGGGACGGAAAGACGTTCGTGGCGAGGGCTGTCTTTCGGGCGGTCACGGTACCGCCTGCCGTCACGACCCGGGTGCCGTGTGCCGTCGTGAGTCCGGCCGTGTCGAGGTTCTGCACGAGCGAATGCTCGAAGATCTCGACCCCGAGGTCGGTGGCCACGCGGGCCAGCTCGGCGGCGAGCTTGCCGGGATGCACGAGGGCGTTGCTGGCTTGATGCCAGACCCCGGCCAGGTAGGTCGGTGAGGCAACCTCCGCCTGCACCGCCGTCTGGTCCAGAAACACGGTGTTCTCGTCGGCCTTCTCCTCGCGCAGCCACTCCACCTGGTGCTCCTCGACCGCGAGGTCAATGGCCCCCGTGCGCTCGAAATCGCAGTTCAGGCCGAGTGATGCCACCGCTCGCTCGATGTCGTCGAGGTTCTCGTGGCCGAGCTCGGTCAGCCGGTCGATCTCCTGCGGCCAGCGCGTGCGCCCGTTCGCTTCGCCGTGGGTGAGACTCGCCTCGCAGAAACCGCCGTTCCGACCGGATGCCGCCCAGCCGATCGTGCGTGCCTCCAGCAGCACCACGCGCGCCGCCGGATTCTGCTGCTTGGCCAGCACCGCACTCCATAGTCCGAGGTAGCCGCCGCCGACGATCGCCAGGTCGCAGGTGAGATTGCCGGAGAGCCGCGGATAGTTCGCCCGCGGCGCGAGGTCGTCGAGCCAGAAGGAGCCTTGCCGGGTGCCGGCGAGCGAGGCTGCAACAACGGATGCTGCGGGCCGGGCTCGGTCGAAAATCGTGCTGCTCATGCGGGATGCGCGTCCTCTCGCGGCGACGATGCCGCCACTTGGTCTGGGCGCCACCAGCCTAGCGGCGCCCTCGACACAGCGGGCCGCCGCGACATCGCGGCCCGCAGGATCCGCTCCGGAGGGAAGTTCGTGACCTGTCCATTTCCTGGACGGGGCCCGGGCCCCGTCCCTGGGCCCAGTTTATAGACTGGGCCCGCGTTCCGGGCCCGGGCCCCGTCCCAAATCCGACGCGACCGGGTGTTCCGGAACGGATTCTGCCGGCGGTGAGCGCGGGCATCCGCAACGCAGAAGTGCCGCCCCGCGGAAGCGGGACGGCACCAGATGAAACGCTGGGACTAGATGATCGCGGCGCGCAGAGCGGCAGCGGCAGCGGCCGGGTCCTCGGCGCCGTAGATCGCTCCGCCGGCAACGGCGACCGTTGCTCCGGCGCGCTGCACCGAGGCGATGGTCGCCAGGCTCACGCCACCGGCGAGGGAGAATGGAACCTTGGCGGTTTCGCCCTGGTTGAGCAGTGTTGCGAGCGAGAAGCCGGGCTCGGCCTGCTCGTCGAGTCCAGCGTGCATCTCGACGAACTGGGCGCCGAGCGCGGTGACCTCGCGGGCACGGGTGACCTTGTCGGCGACGCCGATGAGGTCGACGACGATGCCCTTGCCGTGCTTGGTCGCGGCGGCGACGGCACCGATGATGGTGCTGTCCCCGGCCGTGCCGAGCACTGTCACGAGGTCGGCCCCGGCGGCGAAGGCGATGTCGGCTTCGAGCTCGCCGGCATCCATCGTCTTGAGATCGGCGAAGACGATCTTGTCGGGGTGCGCGGCCTTAATCGCGGTGACGGCGCGCAGGCCCTCTGCCTTGATCAGCGGGGTGCCGAGCTCGATGATGTCGACGTGCGGGGCGACCTGCGCGGCGAGCGCGAGTGCGGCGTCGGTGGTCAGTACGTCCATTGCAACCTGAAGCTTCATGGGGTTCTGCTTTCTGTTAGTGATTAAGAGTGGAAAGTTCGTGTGGAGCCGCGTGCCTCATTCGAGGTTGGCATGACGCGGCCAGAGCTGTTCGGCCGTGGCCCCGCTTCGCTGCCAGAGCGTGTGAAACAGGGCATCGCCAACGAGCAGCACGGCCTGCTCGAACAGTCCGCCCGAATACTGGGCTGACACCGCTCCGGCATGATCCTGCTTGGTGGCGGCCGGAATGACCACGGTTACCGTAGCGAGCCGCCCGAGCGGCGACTCGGGAGCAGTGGTGAGTGCGAGAATGATCGCACCCACGCCGTGCGCCGTTTCGGCGGCACGCACAATGGCGCCCGTCGTTCCGGATCCGCTCGCGACCAGCAACAGATCGCCAGAGGCGATTGCCGGGCTGGTCACCTCGCCGACGACGTGAACGTCGAGTCCGAGATGCATCAGCCGCATAGCGGTCATCTTCAGCGCCAAGCCGGAGCGACCCGCACCCAGCACGAATACTCGGGGCGCCGCAGCGAGTACAGCGACCGCCTCGTCGAGCGATGAAGCGGATGCAGACCGCAGCGCGTCGACGACGTGGCTGTTCTCAGCGAAAATGAGGCCAAGGGCATCCGCTGTAGTTGGGGTGGTTATTGTTTCGGTCATAGGTCAATACTCCACTCCTTCGAGCGGGAATACTGCCCGCCAAAAGAATGGTTTAACTACCCAAACGGATGGCTCTGAGTGGGAATCAGGGATGACCCGGGTAGGCTAGACCTATGACGATCTTCGCAACCTCCCCCGAGCCCGGCACTCGCCCTGCCGGTTTATCCGCGCAGACCGCGCGCAGCGCGGCGGCCGAGCGCTCGAAACTCATCGCCGACCTGACTGACGCGCACGCGACCACGCTGGAAACCCTGCTCGCCGTGCTGCGCTCGGGCAGCACCAGTGACACGGCCGCCCGCCAGAAAGCCACCGAACTGGCCGCCGCTGCGATGGTAACGCTGCGCGCGGTGAGTGACCTCGATCGCAGCCTCACCGAAGAGCCCGTGGCCCGCGCCTTCGAACGTCTCAAGAACGACCTGCGTCCGCTCGTGCGCTTCGGCGACCTCGACGTGCAGTTCATCGAGCCACCGGTCAACGGCCGCGCCCTGCCCGGTGAAGTCGCGCACGAAGCCCGCGCCATCGTGCGCGGCGCGGTACTCGCCCTGGTCGAGCAGCCCGGGGTTGCGCGGGTGCGCGTGCAGTGGGACTGCGACGGCAGCAACCTGCTGATTCGCATTCGCGACGACGGACCGGGCGACCTCGACGCGGAGGTTCCCAGTGTGCGTCAGCTCGCCGCCCGCGTCGTCGCGCTCAGCGGCACCCTGGGCGTCCAGTCGACGGCGGGCTGGGGGTCGGAGATGGCGGTGTCGCTGCCGCTCGACGCGCCCACGGCATCCGTTTCTGCTGCTGCGGCCTGGGGGCTCAGCCCGCGCGAGCGCGGCGTGCTTGAACTGGTGGCGTCGGGCGCGCGCAACAAGGCCATCGCCGAGGCGCTGACCATCAGCGAGAACACGGTCAAGTTTCACGTGGCCAATCTGCTGCGCAAGGTCGGTGCCTCGACCCGCGCCGAACTGGCCGCCCTCGCCCGCTGACCGGATGCCCGGCGCCAGCTCCCGGACCGCCGCAGACTCACCGCGCCAGCTCCCGACGGTCGCGCCACCTATGCCTGGCGCGGTGATCCATAACGGGCGCGGTGACCGCCTAGCGTGGCCAAGCTCGACCCACGCTAAGGTGAAGGGGTCAGAAGACACACACCACCACGGGAGCGCGCACCAGCGAGCTGAGAGGACGGCCAGGGCCGTCGACCGTTGAACCTGTCCGGGTAATGCCGGCGTAGGAAGTTCGATTACATGCGCACAATTGACGAATCAACCATCTCCCAAACCGTCACCACTGGCCCGATCCAGGGCAGCACTAAACGCTACGAACCCGTGCAAGACTGGCCCGGGCTTCACATTCCGGTCCGCCGCGTGAACCTCAGCAACGGCGAGCACTTCGACCTGTACGACACGTCCGGCCCGTACACCGACGTTGAAGCCACCATCGACCTTGAGCAGGGGCTGCCGGCGACCCGGGCCGGGTGGGAACATCCACTGCCCGTCGACGGCGCCGCCACCCAGCTGGTCTGGGCTCGCGCCGGCATTGTCACCCCCGAGATGGCCTACATCGCCGCGCGCGAGGGCGTCGCGGTCGAGCTCGTGCGCGACGAAGTGGCCCGCGGCCGGGCCGTCATCCCAGCCAACCGAATGCACCCCGAGAGCGAGCCGATGATCATCGGCAAGGCCTTCACCGTGAAGATCAACGCGAATATTGGCAACTCCGCCGTGACCTCGTCGATCGCCGAAGAGGTCGAGAAAATGGTCTGGGCGGCACGCTGGGGCGCCGACACCCTGATGGACCTCTCGACCGGCAAGGACATCCACCTCACTCGGGAATGGATCATGCGCAACTCACCCATTCCGGTGGGCACCGTTCCGCTTTACCAAGCCGTCGAGAAGGTCAACGGCGACCCGGCACTGCTCACCTGGGAGATCTACCGCGACACCGTGATCGAGCAGTGCGAGCAGGGCGTCGACTACATGACCGTGCATGCCGGCGTGCTGCTGCGCTACGTGCCGCTCACCGCGAACCGGGTCACCGGCATCGTCTCGCGCGGCGGCTCGATCATGGCCGCCTGGTGCCTCGCGCACCACCAGGAAAGCTTTCTGTACACCCATTTCGTGGAGCTGTGCGAGATTCTGCGCCGTTACGATGTGACCTTCTCCCTCGGTGACGGCCTGCGCCCCGGGTCGATCGCCGACGCCAACGACGAGGCCCAGTTCGCCGAGCTGCGCACCCTCGGCGAGCTCACCAAGGTCGCGAAATCCTACGGCGTGCAGGTGATGATCGAGGGGCCAGGCCACGTGCCGATGCACAAGATCGTCGAGAACGTGCGTCTCGAGGAGGAACTCTGCGAGGAAGCCCCTTTCTACACGCTCGGCCCGCTCGCCACCGATATCGCCCCGGCCTACGACCACATCACGAGTGCGATCGGCGCGGCCATCATCGCCCAGGCCGGCACTGCCATGCTCTGCTACGTCACGCCAAAGGAACACCTCGGGCTCCCCAACCGCGACGATGTGAAGACCGGCGTGATCACCTACAAGATCGCCGCCCATTCCGCCGACCTGGCCAAGCAGCATCCCCGCGCGCAGGAGCGCGACGACGCCCTTAGTCGCGCCCGGTTCGAGTTTCGCTGGACAGACCAGTTCGCGCTCTCCCTCGACCCGGATACCGCGCAGAGTTTCCATGACGAGACGCTGCCGGCCGGCCCGGCCAAGGCTGCCCATTTCTGCAGCATGTGCGGTCCGAAGTTCTGTTCCATGCGCATTTCAGCGGATGTCCGGGTGTACGCCGCAGAGAACGGCCTCACCAGCCTCGAGGCGATCGAGGCCGGGATGGCCGAGAAGTCGGCCGAATTCACTCGCCTCGGCAGCTCGGTCTACCTGCCGCTGCGGGTGCTCGGAGCCGACGAGCACTGATCTGTGAGTACTGATCTCGGCGACTGTCGCGGCTGAAAGCTCGAGGACTCGCACTACTTGCTGAACAGGCGACCGAAGAAACCCATCTTCTTGGTCCAGCCGTTCTGCTCCAGAAAAACGAACAACGGCGTCTTGATTTGTGAGGTCGAGAAGGAGTACGACAGCACGGGAGAAACACCGTTTTTGGTCTTGTTGATTCCGCCGAACTCGAAGCTGGATTCCTTGCCATAGGACTTTCCGGAGGACACGCTCGTGCCAAAGGAAAGTCCGCCGCCGTTCAGGGAGACACTCGTCGAGGTCTGCCGCTCGGAGTAGTCGTAGGTGTCCTCCTTCTCGTCGAAGGTGACGATGATCTTGTACTTCTTGTCGATCGCGGCCGCTTCGGTCGGGTAGAGCGAGATTGCGCTCACGATATCCCATTGACCGACGAGGGTCTTGCCCTTCGCCTCGAAGGTATACGGTTCGCCGTCGATATTCAGGGATGGAACGAGCTCCAGGAGCTTTTCTAGGGTGGTGGTCATGCGACGAGCCTAGAGTTGTAGGCCAACTCGCCGCCCCCTCCCCTTCGGGGCCGCACTCCTCGGCATCCGCATACTGCTCGCAGGTGATCAGATAGCTGACCCGCACGAGCGGGTACACACCGGCAGCGCTACTGTGCCGGTCGACATCGATGACGAGGTCGTTCGGGTTCTCGCGCGGCACCACGGGTGAGGCGTCGACGCGTGAGTTTGCCCGCGAAAAATGCCTCGTAACGCACGGCTCGGCGTGGGTCCCAACCGAAAACTCACGGCTGGACGAGCGGCAGGTTGCCGCTACTCGAGCCCGTTCGTATGCCTCCGCGGTGCCATCACGAGCGACGAAGAGGCACCATCTACGACTACTTCGGCGTGAGCATCGTCGCCACCGCCCCCGCCGAGGTGACCGCGGGTCACACCGGCGAGTCCGGTCCGGCGTCGATCAACACGATCGTGTCCCCTGATGTGATATTCCCACCGATTCCGTAACCGAGGTCACCGACAATACCGTCTCGGTGGGCGGTCACGGTGGATTCCATCTTCATGGCTTCGAGAATAAGAATCGGCTGACCCTGAGTCACTGTTTCACCGGAACGTACCAACCACTTCACGACCGATCCACTCGTCGGCGATCGCAGCGCTCGAGCGTCTTCGGTCGCCGAGGGTTGCTGCCGCTGGTCCGTCGACAGAGAACTGCTGTCACGTCCAACCAGTGGTTCGCACAATGACGCCGGGAGCCCCAGCGCCATCCGCTTGCCGTTCAATTCGATGGTGATCGTCCGTCGCGGTTCCTCCGGCGGCGTCGGTGAGAATTGCGGATCACCACCGATTCGATTCACGAACTCGGCCTCGATCCACCCGGTGTAGACACCGAGTCGGTCTTCTGCCGTGAAGGCCGCATCATCGACCACGGCCCGATGAAAAGGAAGCACAGTCGGAAGGCCGGTTATTTCGCATTCGGCCAGCGCACGACGAGCCCGGCGCAGGGCCTGCTCCCGCGTCGCACCCGTGACGATGAGCTTGGCCAGCAGCGAATCAAACTCGGGCGGAACGATTGAACCGCTGCGCACGCCGGAATCCACCCGGATTCCCGGCCCCGACGGGATCGTGAAGCTGGCAACCCGGCCGGGAGAGGGCAAGAATCCACGGCCGACATCTTCGGCATTGATCCGAAACTCAAAGGCATGCCCGCACGGTTCCACATCGTGCAGTACAGGCACGGGCCGGCCGTCCGCGATGGCCAACTGCGCCAACACGATATCGATTCCCGACGTTTCTTCGGTGACGGGGTGCTCAACCTGCAACCGGGTATTCACCTCAAGAAAAGACACCGAGCCATCTTCGGCGATGAGGTACTCAACCGTTCCCGCGCCGACGTACTCCACTTCGCGGCAGATCGCCTTGGCTGACGTGACAATCTCATCGTGTTGTGCGGCACTGAGAAAGGGCGCAGGGGCTTCTTCGACCAGCTTTTGATTTCGACGTTGGAGCGAACAATCACGGGTACCGACGACGATCACATTGCCGTGGCTGTCGGCCAGAATTTGGGCTTCGACGTGCCGCGGGCGATCGAGAAAGCGCTCGACATAACACTCGCCGCGGCCGAAGGCGGCTTGCGACTCACGTACCGCGGCCGCGAAAGCCTCCGGAATTTCATCGAGCTCGCGAACGATTTTCAGGCCGCGACCGCCGCCGCCGAACGCTGCCTTGATGGCAATGGGAAGCCCTTCACGCGCGGCAAACTCCTCCACCTCCGAGGCGTTGCTCACCGTACCGGTGGAGCCGACGACGAGCGGGGCACCAACCTTGATCGCGATCTCCCGAGCAGAGACTTTGTTTCCCAACAACCGGATTGCCCGCGGCGTCGGACCGATCCAGGTCAGGCCGGCGTCGATCACGGCGTCGGCAAAGTCAGCATTCTCAGACAGGAAACCATAGCCGGGATGCACCGCATCGGCACCCGATGCCCGCGCGCAGGCCAGCAATTTCGTGGCGTTCAGGTAGGTTTCGGCCGGGCTGACTCCGTTGAGCGCCCAGGCCTCCGAGGCCAGGCTGACGTGCCACGCGTCAGCGTCGATATCTGCGTAGACGGCCACCGAGCGAAGGCCGGCGTCGTCGCAGGCGCGAATAATCCGAATGGCTATTTCGCCTCGATTGGCGATGAGAACTTTCTTCATAGGCCTCGATCACTCCTGGTTTTGGGCATTACTCGTGGTGCGAAAATCTGCACGGACAACGGGTGCAGTCGGCACACTGACAAAGCGGATGCGTGAAGCAGCCGGAAGCTGGGCCGCACGATCGATATCCGCATCCAGCACGACGCCGAGTACGGGATACCCACCCGTCACCGGGTGGTCGGCGAGGAACAAGACGGGAAGTCCCGAAGGCGGTATCTGGATCGACCCGTTCAAAGTGCCTTCGCTCGCCATCTCGCCCGGTCGGCTGCGCAGCAACGGTTCTCCCGACAGACGGATGCCGATTCGGTTGGATTGCGTCGTCACAGTCCATTCCTGAGCACCGAACCGGGCTAGGGTATGCGCGCTGAACCACGATGCGCGGGGCCCCGGAGTGAAACGGAGTTCCGTCACGCTTGCTACGTCGGGCAGGTCCGGGCGGCCCAGCTCTGGATTGCCGACGATACCGCCGGTTCGCAGGAGTACAACAGCGAGTTGAGTCTCGGCGGTGAGCGCACTCGTGCCGAGGCCGGACAGCGTGTCGGTAGACCGACTGCCCAAGGTGACAGCGCCATCGATCCCGCCACGAACGGCGACATAGCTGCGCACCCCGCGGCGCGGCGCGCCGATGGTCAGCCGTTCACCGGCGAGGAGTGCGAACGCCATCTCGCTCGCCACTTCGCGCCCCGTGGCGTCTGCTGCCCGCCGGATGTGTAGGGTAGCGTCTGCGCCGGTGACGGCGAGAACCTGATCCGATCCGGCTTCCAGCGTCAGGCCGCCCAGTGCGTGCTCGAGCCCGGCCGCTCCCCGAGAATTGCCGACGAGCCGATTGGCCCGCGCGAGCGCTCCCCGGTCGAGCGCTCCCGATTGCGTGACGCCGAGGTGGGCGAGCCCGGGCCGACCGAGATCCTGCACCGTCGTCTGCAGCCCTGGGGAGATGACACGGAGGCCTCCCGCGGGGGGTTCACTCGACAGCTCAGCTGCTCGGGTGTGGCCACTCGCCGCCGCGGCTTGAGCGCGAACCGGACGAAATCGCACGCGGCATCCGGGTCGCAGCAGGGCAGGGTCGGCACGATCAAGGTTCCAGAGATCGGCGTCGGTGCGTCCGATCAGCTGCCATCCTCCGGGTGACGCACGAGGGTAGATCGCCGAATAGTTATTGCCGAGGGCTACTGACCCTTCGGGAACCAGCACCCGCGGGATATCCTGGCGCGGCACGGTCAGCTTCTCGTTCTCCCCGATGAGGTACGCGAAACCGGGCGCGAAGCCGCCGAAGGCGGCCTTCCAGAGCTGGGAGCTGTGAGCGGCCACGACACTCTCCCTGGTCATCCCGGTGAGCAGCCCCACACCGTCCAGATCGGGTCCGTCATAAACCGTGTCGATGGTGATCAGGTCTGAATGAGTCAGCCCGGAACCTATGGCCTGATTGGCGAGATCGAATTGCTGAAGTCGCTGAGCCAGGGAGTGCAGGGCCTGCGTCGTGCGAGTCGTCACCACGACGGTCCCCGCTCCGGCGATGACATCGACCTGACCTGAAGCAGGGTTGATCGTCAGTTCAGACTGCACGGCCAATACGTCGGCGAGTGACTCCAATTCCACGAGCAGAGCTCGGTCGCTGAGCAGCTGCACCGACTCGATCCGTCGCGGCATTCGCTAGACGAAACTTTGAACGTTGATGCCGGCTTCACCGAGCGCTGATCGTATCGTTGCAGCCATACTGGCCGCCCCCGGCGTGTCACCGTGCAAACAGATGCTCTCCACGGGCAGAGTGATGACGGTGCCGTCCAGGCAGCGCACCTGTCCGGATTCGGCGAGCAGAATGGCCTGGTCCGTGACAGCGGCAACCGAGTGCAGCACCGATCCGGGCAGAGTCCGGGAGACCAGCGTCCCATCCGGGTGGTACGCCCGGTCGGCAAACGCCTCGGCAACCGTTCGCAGACCAGCCGCACGCGCGACAGATTCAATCGTCGAGTTCGGTAACACCATGATCGGCAGTGCAGTGTCGACGGCGAGGATCGCTTCGACGACTGCGCGGGCTTGAACCTCGTGGTGAGCAATGGTGTTGTACAGGGCGCCGTGCGGTTTGACGTACGAGACTCGAGTACCAGAGACCCTCGCGAGCGCCTGCAGGGCCCCGACCTGATAGATCACGTCGTTGGTGAGATCGCGGGGTTCGATATCAAGAAACCGACGGCCGAAGCCGACCAGGTCGCGATATCCCGGATGAGCGCCCACCGTGACCCCCGCGGCGGCCGCAGCCTCGCAGGTCGACCGAATAGTGCTGGGGTCGCCGGCGTGAAAGCCGCAGGCGACGTTGACGCTCGTCACCGAAGCGATTACCAGCGCGTCGTCGCCGAACGTCCAATTGCCAAACGACTCTCCGACGTCGCTGTTGAGGTCAATCGTTGACATAGCGCAGTCCGTGCTGGCCGGAGTAGGCGGCAAACTTCGGTTCGCTCCACTGGCCGAGGAGGACTGGGTCCAGCCGATGAACCTCGATGCCGATGGGATGGCAGAATTCCAGGGGGTCCTGAGCGTCGGGTCCCCACAATGGAACGGATAAATCACCGCCCGGGCAGGTGGACAGCGCCACGAGAAGGTCAGTCTCGGCAAAGAATTCAAAGTAGTCGCCGGGTGTGGCTGGGCAGGCTTTCATGAAGTATTGATCGTTCTCGTTGAGCCCCGTGCACTGAAAGACGTTGAGCACGTCGTGCACATCGAGTTCCGTCAACCCATAGGGCAGGATGGCGCGGGTCAGGTTGGAATGACAGTGCACGTCATCGTCGATCCCGGTCAGCATCCGGTTGACATACGGATCGCAACGAGTTCCCAGGGTGTCGTGAACACGGCCACCATCCTGGTCGACACCATAGTTTTCGAGCGTGTCAGCGACGATCGTCGCCAGGGGCCGCAGGTACGGGAGAGTCGACCAGAATCGGTCATAAGTCGAGACGTGGGCCGCATGCAACTGACGTGTTCGCGCCGCCCAGAACCGTTCGCGGGGATTGTCGAAACTCCACATGTTCAGATCGCCGACCTGTGGCCCATCCACCGTCAGAATACGGCAGACGTGGCCAGCGGGAACCTTCCACGCCCGGCCACTCCGAATGGGGATGGTGAATTGCTCGGTCAGCTCCCGCCCGGCACCACTAGCGATGCGCCCGTAGAACTCGCGATCCACATCGAGGGGACTTCCGGCGGTGGCCTGATAGGCGGCTTGAACGCTCACTGTATTGTCTGTCCTTCGATTAGGGCGCTGTCGCGCCGGGGAAACGCTTTTGCACGGCTAGCGCGAATGGCGTCGATGATGAGCGCTTCAGAGCTCTCGAGGTACCTGTCTAACTCGGCCGCGGCATCCGCTCGACGACCCGCCAGAATCAGCGACGCGAGCTGAGCGTCTCGCGCAACCCATTCGAATTGAAACTCAGATTCATCGGGCATGACTGAGAACACAAGCCGTAACTGGGCCAGGATATTAGCGAAGAAGGCATCGAGCCGCGGTGAGCCACACAACCCGACGAGCGCCTGATGGAACTCCAGGCTGGCCGTCCCGACATCGCGCCACCGAGAGTTGTGATTTGCGTCAGAGGCGAGGTTCACGGCTCGCGAAATCGAGGTGAGCTGTTCCCTGGTGGCGCGGGAACTGCCGAGGATCGCAGCGGTTTCCAATGCGCGGCGCACCGCATAGATGTCACGGGCGTCGTCCTCGGTGAGAATGCGTACCGCGCTACCGATGTGGAGCTGGGTGGTGACGAGACCGTCACTCGTGAGCTGTCGGATGGCATCGCGGAGCGTGTTTCGAGAGACCTGGAATTGCGCAGCTAGCTGCACGTCCTTCAAGCGGGTGCCCGGCATCAGGTGCCCCTGCAGAATCGCTGCCCGCAGGGCCACTGCAACCCGGTCGGCCGTCAGGGCCTCCACGGGTTGCGCTGAGACGACATCCACCCCGACGTCTTTCATCATCAATCCGCTCTCTTATTGCTGAACAATAATAATCCGCTCACCGGTCTCTATACGGAGCTTACTTCTCCATGCCTGCAAATATCTCGCCGATTTGAGAATTTACTTTGTTGAAACAATTCCTGCTTGCCTTTATTGTTGAACAATCTCTAGTCTGTGAATTATGACATTACTCAACCGCTTTGTCCGATCTTCATCTCGATCACGAATCTCCCTGTCGATCGGGACCGTCGCGCTTTCGGCAGCAGCTCTTCTGCTGCTGACGTCCTGTGCGCCGGCGACGGATGTTGCGGCCGATGAAAATGTGCTCACCGTGGGGTCCGACCTCACCTACCCTCCCTACGCTTTTCTTGATGGCGAAACACCGGCCGGCTTCGACCCCGACATCACCCTGGCTCTCGCCGAAGCGATGGACATGACAGTCTCGTACGAAGACACTCGCTTTGAGCAGCTCATCGCCGGCATCAAATCTGATCGTTTCGATGTCATTGCTTCGGCGCTGTACATCACCAAGGAACGCGCCGCCGAGGTCGACTACATCCCCTACTTCTCAACCGGCAACTCCATCGTCGTCGCCGCCGGGGGATCACCGCTGGAAACCATCCCTGACCTGTGTGGCAAGGTCGTCGCCGTGATCAAGGGTGGCGATATCGTGCAGCGCCTGAGAATTGACGCTTCGGCCGACTGCGTCGAGTCCGGCCAGACCGCGGTCGATGTACGCGAGTTCACCACAGACCCCGAAGGCACCCAGGCCCTCCTGTCGGGGCAGGTGGACGCCCAGCTGACCGACGCGGGCGTGGCATCCACTCTTGAATCCGCCACGGAGAATGCCGTGCGAATTTCGAGCACGGAATTGCTGTACCCGATCCCGGTGGGGCTCGCGGTCAAGAAGGGCAACTCGGGCCTTGCCGAGAAGCTGCTGGCGGCACTGCAGTCGATGAAGGCCGACGGCAGCTACGACGCCCTGCTGAGCGACTACAACCTCGCTGAACCTGATGCTGCTCAGGTTGCTGAAATCCTCGGTAACTGACACTCGCCTGAGCCCGGCCACCGCTGATAAGGACACACACATGGACTGGAACTACGTCGTCGGGCTCTTCGCGCACGCCCCCTTTTACGAAGCCGCGGGAACGGTCGTCGTTCTCGCACTCCTCGGCTGGGCCATCTCGGTCGTACTGGGGATGCTGGTTGCTCTTGGGCGGCAGTCCCGGTTCCGGCTGGTGTCGTGGGTGCTCGGTATCTACGTCTGGCTCTTTCGCAGCCTGCCCTTGCTGGTTCTGCTCATTTTCGTCTACAACGCGCCCCAGCTCGTCCCTGAACTCCAGGTGATCGTCGGCTCACCCTTCATCGCTGGACTCATCGCCATCGTGCTGTCAGAGACCGCGTACATCGCAGAGATCCATCGGGGTGGCATCCTCTCCGTCGCCAAAGGCCAGGGAGAAGCAGCGCGCGCACTCGGCATTCCGTGGCTCGGAGTTCAAACGCACATCGTCATCCCCCAGGCCTTTCGGGTGGCACTGCCGGCGCTCGCGAACGAACTGGTGACCATAATCAAATTGACCTCACTGGTCTCCGCCATCTCCCTGACCGAGCTGCTCCTGGTAGGGCAGCGCCTCTATACCCAGAATTTCAAGGTGCTCGAGACCCTTCTCGTCGTGGCAATTTTCTATGTGGCACTGGTCAGCCTCTTTGATGGCGGCCTCAAGCTGGTCGAGCGTCGGCTGGATGTCACCCGTCGAAAGACCCAGCTTGACGTCTCCGAGATCATGGGTGAGGTTGCACCCGCGCTGCCGAGTCGAGGTAAGAATCCCCACGCGGGTGAAATCGTCATTGATGTGTCGGGGGCCACGAAGAGCTTCGGCTCGACCCACGTTCTGAAGGGTGTCGACCTATCCGTTCACAAGGGCGAGGTGATCGCCATCATCGGACCGTCCGGCTCGGGTAAAACCACTCTGATCCGCACACTCAACGCCCTGGAAATGATCGACGGCGGTTCAGTTGAATATCGCGGCGAGCCCGTGGGATACCAGCTCAACCGGACAGGAACCCTCGTTGCCACCGCCGACCCGCGAATATCCAAACAGCGGCGCCACATCGGAATGGTATTCCAACAGTTCAACCTGTTCCCGCACAAGACGGTGCTAGAGAATGTCACCTTCGCGATCACTCACCTGCGTACGATGTCCCGCGTGGACGCGCGACAGGCCGGCCTGGCGGTCCTGAGCAAAGTCGGTATGGCAGAACACTGCGCGAAGTACCCGCACCAGCTGTCTGGTGGTCAACAACAGCGAGTCGCCATTGCCCGCGCGTTGGCGATCAACCCTGAGGTCGTCTTGTTCGATGAGCCTACTTCCGCTCTCGACCCAGAACTCGTCGACGAGGTGCTGGCCGTCATGGCGGAGCTTGCATCCGAAGGCCTGACCATGGTCATCGTCACGCACGAGATGCGTTTTGCTCGTGCTGTGGCCGACTACGTCGTCTTCATGGACGCCGGCAAAATCGGGGAACAGGGCTCCACGGCCCAACTCTTCGACGACCCTCGGCACGAACGTACCCGTCGTTTTCTCGACCGGGTAGCGACGCGGTAGCCGGGGGGCAGCAGGGTTATTCCATGGTACCGGCATCAAGATTCCGCCATGGCTCCCGCAAACGCGACGCTGCGTCTGGTTCGCCCCGACGACGGCGCGAAGCATCCTGAAACCACCAGGCAGACGCAGCCCGTCCGACCCCTGTCCCCGCAGCGCCGCTGTGCAGCCCGGCGCTCACCGCGTGTGCATCCTGCTCGAACTGACCGCAGCGGATGCCGCCGGCCTGTCTTTGGACGCCGCCGACTACTCCCTGTCCGGCATCGGATCTCGTGCCACGTCGCTCTGGGTCGACCCGAGCCAGCAGGCGGCGGCGGCCGGGACATCCGTTCTGGCCACCCTGGTCTTTGAGATCCCAAATCGGGACATCGCTCTGGTTCTGGACGGCCCGCAGGGGGCGCGTTTGTCGCTCAGTACCGGGCACCACACCGCATCCTGAGAATTTCTCCCCGAAATTGGGGGTCCATGTCTACTCCACACGCGGCTACCCCCGCCCATCGGCAAGCGAGCACCATGGTCGCATTCCAACAGTGGAGGTCAGCATGACAATTGGATTCGACATACGTGAACAGCCCACCGCGACACCCATGGCCCACCTGAGCGTGCACGTCTTTGGAAACCTGAGCGTTCGACGGGGATCAATCGTGCTGCACGCCCACCAGTTGGGCGGGCCCAAACCCCGTCAAATCCTCGAAATTCTGCTCGTGAACCTCGGGCTGCCGGTCTCCAAAGACCGCCTCATTGAACTGCTCTGGGGCGCGAGCGCTCCGGTCGAAGCCCTGCCCACCCTCGAAAGTTACGTCAGCGTTCTCCGTCGCCACCTGCAGCCCGGCGCGGGAAAATTCGGCCCGCTGCAGACCACGACCGGCGGCTACGTGTTGGACCGTGAACTGGTCGACGTCGACCTGGACCAGTTCGACGTGCTGCTGCAGCGAGCGCAGAAGACCATTCCGGGCCTCGCGTATCCCCTGTTGTTGCGCGCTCTGGACCTCGCCGCCGCACCGCTCCTCGGCGACGAACTTCTGCCGGCTTGGGCAACGGAGGCCCGCGATCTGCACGCCGCCCGCCTTACTAGCGCCCGCATTCTCGCTTCGGAAACCGCCGCAGCCCTGCACCGGATTGATGACGCCCTCGATTTCGCGAACCTGGCTCTGGTCGACGAGCCGTTGAACGAACGAGCCTGGACGGCCCTCATTCTCGGATTGGAGGCAAGCGGGCGCCACGCCGAGGGCCTGCAAGCCTACGACCGCTGTCGCCGCGCAATGCAGGACGAGTTGGGCTGCGCTCCCGGCCCGATTCTGCGCGCAGCTCAGCTTCGGCTGCTGCACGCGACAGCTGACGGGGACGGCGACCTGGCTGACGTTTTATCCGCGCTCCTCATGTTGCACGACCAACTTCAAGCGTCAACCGCCAGCGGCCCGGCCTCGCGCCCTGCCACCACTACTTCTCCCCGACCAGTGCCGGTCGCGGATTCCCTCAGGGAGGCTACTGATGTTGTCACGTCATTTCTGCGACGCGCCGTTGCTCGCGCCTGAGCTGGCCGAACCTGCGCCCGCCGGTCTACCACATGGGGGGCAAAAGAAACAGGACTCGACAAAAACTCAGGTAAAACTGATACTTGTCTCGCCTGCCGGAATCGCACGGTGTGGTCCGGCAACATCCAAACTCACGAACGGGCAGAAAGGCCCCCGCACATGACCGCGCAGATGTCCCCGATCGAACCCAATCTGCAGGGGACCATCGCGACCGCGTCCCTACCCGGTTCTGTCACGGTCGATACAACCCCTCTGGGACAAATTCGTATTCTCATCGTTGACGACCACACCACCTTCGCCGAGCTGCTCACCGGTTCCCTCAATCGCGAACCCGATTTGTGCAGCGTCGGCTGGGCCAACAGCGTGGCCACCGGCATCGCCGCCTGCCTGGAGCTCATCCCCGACGTCGTCGTCATGGACTACCACCTGCCCGACGGCAGCGGCCTCGTCGCCGCCACCGCGATCCTCGCCCGCGCACCCCATACTCGCATTGTCATCCTCACCGGCGACCCTGCCCTCGAGGCCCTTGAACAGGCCGCCGCAATCGGGGTATGCGCGTTCCTGCCCAAGGACGGATCGCTCGCGACGGTGCTCGACACCCTGCGGCACGCGCGCCTCGGTGGTTTCATCGTGCATCCATCCCTCGTTGGGCTGCTCAGCGCCCGGCGCCGCCAGCGCAGCGAAGAGATTCCCTTTCCCGAGCTGACCAAGCGCGAACTCGCCGTGCTCCGTCTCATGGGCGAGGGCTCCGACGTGCGGGCCAACGCCAAGGTTCTCGGAATTTCCGAGAACACCTGCCGCGGCTACGTCAAAGCGATCCTGGGCAAGCTTGGGGCACACTCGCAATTGGAGGCCGTCGTCATTGCCACGCGACTGGGTTTGGTTCCCGCGCAGCATGTCTAGTCCGACGGCGGCGAGGCCGAGCAAAATCGACCGGACCCGGTCAGAGGAACGCTCCGAGATTCACGCCGCCGTCAGTCGTTTTATTGTTGTCGGCGCCATTGCGATGTTTGTCGTCGCCGCGCCGGCCGCCCTGTGGGTTCGAGCAGAATCCCAGAGTAATGCCATGGAAAATGCCATCAACCAGACTCAGCGCCTCGCCGATTACTCCGTCGGGCCACTCGTGAGCGATGACCTCATCGCCGGTGTGACGGGGTCTGCTCGGTACCTCGACGACCGCCTCGCCCCCCGTATCTCCGACGGCTCCCTCGTGCGCGTCAAGGTCTGGGATGCCGAGGGTCGCATCGTCTACTCCGATTTTCCATCCCTGATCGGACAGGTCTTCGAACTCCCCAGCTTTGCTCCTGAGCTACTCGCCGGTGGAAAGGGGCGTGCCAATCTCGGCGTGCAAGACGACCCAGACGACGTGCACGAATCACAATCCGGCGGATTGGTCGAGGTGCACGTACGCACCACGGCTGCCAACGGGCAGTCGCTGATTCTTGAGGCGTACTTCAACGACGACGCCGTCCATGACGAGCAGAATGCTCTCGTGGTCGGCCTAATCCCCGCGTTCCTGCTGTCGCTCGGCGCATTGCAACTGGCCCAGTTATTTCCGGCCGTACAGCTCGCCCGGCGAATTCAGGGCCACCAATCAACCAAGCGCCGACTTCTGCAGCACGCGATCGATGCTTCCGATCTGGAACGACAGCGCATTGCGCGCGACCTACACGACGAAGTCATCCAGGATCTTGCTGGACTGTCCTATGCCCTCGAGGCCGAGGAACGACACTCGGCCCCCGAGAACCAGGCGCTCTTCGGCCAGGCTAAGGCCATCCTGCAAAAGAATGTGCGCACCCTGCGCGCCATGACCACTGAGCTCTACCCGCCCGATCTGGCCGAACTCGGGCTGCCGGCCGCCCTCACTCGGCTGGCCGCACCGCTGCTCGAGCACGGCATTGAGGTCAAACTGCATATCCCCCCCGGCTGTGACCTTGATCGAGACCGAGCCGCGATGTTTTATCGGGTGGCCCGAGAGGTGCTCGCCAACACCGTCAAGCATGCCAAGGCCGGCTTATTAGAGCTGTCGCTTATGCAAGATGCAGACCGAACCATCCTGCTCATCCACGACAACGGATGCGGCTTCGACTTGTCCGAAGATGCCCCCGAGAATCATCTGGGCCTACGCATCATGCGCGATACCATCGAGGTCGCCGGCGGCTCACTCGAGGTACGGTCCTGGAGGGGCGGTGGTACGTCGGTCATGGCGACCCTTGAACGGATTGCTCCCGCTCGAATACGGTAACCATGATTCGACGCCGCCGCTGAAACCCGCTCCAGAGCATGATCGACACGGTCGCAAACAGCAGCGCCGAGAGGCCGGTCCAATAGCCAATCCAGGGTCCAGGCGTGACGCGCACCGAGGTCACCTCAAATCGAAGAACATGCACCAGCACGTCGACCACGAAATAGGTTGGGGCATCACTTGCCGAATCTGTCGAAACGGATGCTTCCGGCGCGATTAAGGCGCGCGTTTGGGCAGCCGTCGTACCGGCGGGCAGCAACATCGTCAGCTCGGGCACAGCCTGGTCGAGGAGTCCCGCCGGGAGAACATCGGGGCGATATCTGACAACGTCAGGCTGGCATCCGTCGCCCGCCGCTCGAGCTCGGCGCGCAGGGCGGGCAGGTCGGGGGAACAATTAGGTGCCCGCCGGCAAACCCGGGCGATAAGCCGGCGGGAAGGAACCCATCGGTGTCGTGTCGACCACCGGAACGTCCGAGCTGATCGGATCGTTCACCCGATAATCGCCCACGGCAAACTGAATCATCATGTCGTGGTCCTCGTGCGAGAGGTTGTGACAGTGAATCATGTAGCGACCGCCGGAAGCCTTGCCGGTATCGAACTGCATCAGCACCGTGACGGATTCATTTTCACCAACATAGAAGACATCCTTGGGGCCATTCTCCCAGGCGAACGGTTTGCCTCCGTTGGTATTGCGCCCGATGATCTTGCCGTCCACTAGGTGGATGTGTACCGGGTGGAACCAGCCGCCCGAGGAGTTGGTGATGGTCCACTGCTCCACGTCGTAGGGCTGAGGATTGCCGAACAGCTTGGTGAAATTCGACTTCTCCACGTCGGCCCAGGTCGTGCCGTTGATTTTCCACATGCCGTTCCCGCGCTCCACCACCATTTTTCGCTTCACCTTGGCCATGTCGGGCGTGAGGCTCATGGTGGACAGGCCGCCCAGTTCGGGATGGACCGCGCCGCCATCGTCGAGGGAAGTGGGGATGGCCGAGATGGAACCGGCGTTCGAACCGGAGTCGGCTACGACCTCGAATTTCATGATCTTGCCGGTGTTGGCGAAGTCCACGTTGTTCTTGTTGCTGAGGTTTCGCAGCTCGACCGCTTGCCCTGGCTTGTACTTGCGAAAGTCGATCAGAATCTCGTAGCGTTCGGCCGTGCCCTGGCGCCACGATCTCACGGCTTGAACCGTAGGCGTCATGCCGCCGTCGGTGCCGACGATGTAAATCGGCTCACCGGTCGAGAGGGTCGGCCGGTAGGAGCGTCCGATTGAGGCGATCAGCACTCGAAACCGGTAGATCCGGGGCTTGACCTTCATCGTGGGCCACGGCACACCGTTGACCATGATGATGTCACCCCACACCCCCTTGTGGCCGTTGTCGTTGTAGCCGAGTGAGCCGTCGGCTTTAAACATGGCATCGGAAATCATGAGCGGCACGTCGAATTCGCCCTGGGGCAGCTGCGCCAATTCAAAGGGGTCGTGCAGGGCATAGATGCCAGCCAACCCCGAGTACACATTCTGCGCGGTCTGGTGCATGTTGTGGTCGTGATACCACAGCGTGCGCGCCGACTGCCAGTTGGGGTACTGATAGTTCTTGACTTTGCCGACGGCGGTGAAGTCGTTAGCGTAGCCGTCGTACTGCGGCAGCGATGCCGAGCCGTGCAGGTGGGTGACGGTGTTGAACGCACTCGGGTGCAGCAGACCGTTGGTCGGCAGAGCGTTGCGAATGCGCACCTCGCTCCTGGTCCCCTGGCCCAGCCGAATGGTCGGGCCAGGGAAGATCCCGTTGTAGCCAGCGACCGTCGTTGACAGCCCGGGAACGAACTGAGCCTGGCCGAGCTTCTGGGTGAGGGCGTAGCGGGCAAAGGGACGTGACGGGTCACCGTCATCGAAGCCGGTTTGGTAGGGCAATAATTCGGGGGGACGACGGAACACGCCAGCGTATGGCACCGGCATATTCGCGGGTGCCAGCTGGCTTTTCGTCATGAGCGGGGTGGTGGAAACCGGATCGTCGTCGTCGCCGCTCATCCCGATGACGCCGAGCGCACCGAATGCGCCCAGTTGCAAGACTTCTCTGCGTGATGTCATGACGTCTCCTGCTGATTTTCTGGAACACACTGCTTGGTTAGGGGTATTTCGGGGCCCGGCTGGCGACTCATACGAGTCGCCAGCCGGGTTATCGGGGTGATTGTTTTAGTTCGCCGCGCCCGTCGTGTACGACCAGGTGCGGGTGACCACCGGGTTGCCAGCCAGGTCTCGCACAGCACCAGTGCCACCGGTGATGGTCACCGTGTACGTCGTGTTGGCCAGGAGGGTGGCGTTCGGGTTGATCGTCAGTACGCGGGTAGTCGCGTTGAACGACAGGGTCGAAGGGATCGTCGCACCGGGACGGGTGACGGTCACCGACGTTGCGGTGAATCCAGTGATAGCTTCACTGAAGGTCGCGGTCGGGCTCACCAGCCGTCCAACGGCCGTCGCTCCCGCCGCGGGACTCTGCGCGGTGATCGTCGGAGCCGGACCAGTGATGAACGACCAGGTGCTCGTCGCCATCGTGTTGCCGGCCGCGTCACGGATGCCCGAGAGGGTGGCCGTGTAGCTGCGGTCGGCGAGCAGGCTCGCGTTCGGGTTCAGCGTCGCGGCGCGAGTCGTGGCGTTGTACGACACCACGGCGGGGATCACCGTTGTGCCGAGCCGAAGCACGAACGTCGTGGTGCCCACTCCCGTGACCGGTTCACTGAACGTTGCCGTCAGGTTGCCGGTCTGGCTGACCGAACGAGCACCCGTTGCAGGGGTGCGCGCTGTCACTGTGGGAAGCACGAACTCCGTGCGCGGTGTGACTACGACCGAACGAGCGGATGCTGCTCCGGTGCCGACCGAGTTGATCGCGGCAACATCGAAGGTGTACCCGGTTCCGTTGGTCAGCGCCGTGATCACCCGGGTGGTGACATCGGCCACCGTCGTCGTGCCCGTTGCCGTCGTGGCCGCCCCAATGAAGGTACGAACCTGGTAGCCCGTGACAGCCGGGGCGTTGGCCACAGCGCCCGGGGCGGTCCAGTTCACCGTCACCTGAGCATTACCAGCAACCGAGGTTCCGATCACGGGAGCTCCGGCGACGACCTGCACCACCGGCGCTGGCGCCGACATGAATGACCAGGTGTCGGTAGTTATCGGGTTGCCCGCAACATCCACGATCCCCGTCAGCGTCGCCGTGTAGGTCGTGTCGGCCAACAATGTCGCGCTCGGGTTCAGGGTCGCAACGCGAGTGCCGGCATCGTATGACACTACGGCGGGAACGGTCGTGGCACCGTTGGCGAGCACAAACGTGGTCTCGCTGACTCCCGTCACCGTTTCGCTGAACGTTACCGTCACGTCACCGGTCGCACTGACCGAGCTTGCGCCCGCCAGCGGGGTCCGCGCCGTCACCGTGGGGGCGACAACATCAGGTTCCGGATTCACCACACTGATCGTGAATACGGCCTGAACAGTGGCCGAAACGTTTCCGACGGGATCGAAGGCATTGAACGTGAGTGTGGTGGAGGTGGCGACGGGTATCGCTCCGGTGTAGAGCGTGGCGGAGTCGGAGACGACGCCACCGGCAAGAACTACGTCGGAACCGTCGGCGGTGTAGTAAATATCCGACCCGGTCTCATTGGCGCTCAGCGTGACCGACTGTGCGGTATCGAATGTGCCGCCGGCGGGCGTTGCTGCGACGGTAGGCGCCGTGCTGTCGGTTGCCGGGATGGCATGCACAGCCGGGAAGGTTTCTCCGACACTGCTGACCGCGACCACGTACACGTCGTAGGTTTCCCCGGCGGTCAATCCAGTGATGGTGGTGCCGGTCGAACCCTGCCCAGTGATGCGCTTTCCGATTTCAGTCTGCTCGTTGTTGGTGACGGTGTGCGCCACGGCGACGGCTCTGTACCCGGTAATGGCCGGTGTTCCGGGAATCGCCACGGCGGGCTTCCAGGTGAGCCCAATAGCGGTGCCCGACGTCGTGGCGGCGACATCCGTCGGCCCGGGGGGGCCAGAGGCGAGTGGGCCGTTGGGGCAACCGCCCATGCCGGGGCCGCCCAGTTCACCGAACTCGGCGATGGTCAGACCCTGACGGTTGGCGTCGAGGTCTTCGGCCTGCCAGCCCATGGCGCGCTCGCCACCCGCATCGGCTGCGAGCTGTGCCGCGTCAAGCTGGTCGAAAATATATGTGGCGGTGAAGGTGTTCGGTCCAGCCAAATCAAACTCGAGGCTGGAGCGGTAGCCGCCCTTGGGGGCGGGGGCCATCGGACCTGGTACGGCGCGGACATCGCGGCGCTGCACGGTTGTCGGTACCAATGCCGGCTCGATGATGCGTTGTTCAACTTGTGCCCGGTTAACCGTCGCGCCAATATGGCCGGTAACCGTGACTGTGGTGCCGCTGCGCACAGCTCTGCCGGTCACAAACAAGTCTTGGACCAGCGTGTCCCCGGCAGCGGTGGCACCGAATTTGACGGATACGGTGTCCGCCGGGAGGATATCGGGGGTTACCTGAAGTCCGGTTCCGGCACCCCAGCACACGCCGCCGGGATGGTTGATCTCAAAGGCGACGTCGCCGGCCTGGACAACGGCCTGGGCTGAGCCGATCACTCCGACACCGGTGCGACTGACCTCAACGGTCGCCGTCTCACCCACATGGTTTTGATAGCCCTCGAGAACGACGAAGTCCCGGTTAGGAAAGACCACGATGTTGTCGGGAAATGCCGGAACGGCCGCATGCGCCGCTGGGATGGCGAGCACGAAGCTGGAGCACAGCGCTGCGACAGCGAGCCCCACCAATGCGGTCTGGCGCCGATCCGGGAACCGGGAACCGGTCCATTTCGGTTCGTTCAACAACTCTTTCATGGTGCGCCTTCCATTCCATAAAGTGGAGCACGATTCACGCGTGTATGAACGATGTCAGCCGCAGCTTGTAAAAACACTGGGGTTGGCGCCGGGGTGGCGCGAAGGGGATTAGCTGCGATTCTCGAGGCTCATTTGTGGGGAGGTCGCCGACAAACACAAACCGGCCGGCGACTCAGGAAGAGTCGCCGGCCGGCCTGGGATGGTTCAGGTTCCCTGGCTTAGAACAGGATGCCGGTCGTGAAGGTCCAGGTGCTCGTCACCAGCGGGTTACCCGCGAGGTCTCGAACGCTGCCGATTCCTCCGGTGATGGTGACCCGGTACTGCACGTTCGAACTCAGGCTCGCGCCGGGGTTGATGGTCAGCACATTGGTGGTGGCGTTGAACAACGCTCCCGAGGTGATGACCGCTCCGGTGGAAACCCGAGTGATTCGAACCGTGGTCGCGCTGACTCCGGTGATGTCTTCACTGAGTAGCACGGTCACGTTGGCGTTCCGGCGTACCGCGATGGCTCCGGGTGCAGGAGTCCTCGTGAGGATCGTCGGAGCCGGGCCCGTGGTGAAGGTCCAGGAACTGGCCACCATCGTGTTGCCCGCCACGTCACGGATACCCGACAAGGTGGCCGTGTAGCTGCGGTCGGCGAGCAGGCTCGCGTTCGGGTTCAGCGTCGCGACGCGAGTCGTGGCGTTGTACGACACCGAGGCGGGAACCACCGTGGTGCCGAGCCGCAGCACGAACGTCGTACCGCTGACCCTGGTGACCGGTTCACTGAACGTTGCCGTGAGGTTGCCGGTCTGGCTGACCGAGCGAGCACCCGTTGCAGGGGTGCGCGCTATCACGGTCGGAAGCACGAACTCCGTGCGCGGTGTGACTACGACCGAACGAGCGGATGCCGCTCCGGTGCCAACCGAGTTGATCGCGGCAACATCGAAGGTATACCCGGTTCCGTTGGTCAACGCCGTGATCACCCGGGTGGTGACGTTAGCCACCGTCGTGCTGCCCGTTGGCGCCGTGCCCGCACCGATGAAGGTGCGAATCACATAGCCACTGACAGCGGGGGCATTGGTTACAGCGCCCGGGGCGGCCCAGTTCACCGTCACCCGCGCGTTGCCGGCGACCGAGGTTCCGATCACTGGTGCACCCGGCACGACCAATACCACTGGCGCGACCGGCGTGACAGTGACCGAACGATCCGAGGCTGCTCCGGTGCCGACCGAGTTGATCGCCGCGACATCGAAGGTGTAGCCGGTGCCGTTGGTGAGCCCTGTGATCGTCGCCGTGGAGACGTCGGCGACGTTTGTAGTGCCGTCCGGTGTGGTGCTCGCACCGACGTAGGTGCGAATGCGATAGCCCGTGATCGGTGTCTGATTGGCCACCGCTGCCGGCGGTGTCCAGTTCACGGTCACCTGCGCATTACCGGCGACCGGGCTTCCGATCGTTGGAGCGCCCGCGACCACCGGTGCCGACGGAGTCACCGCGTTGGTCGAAGCCGAGAATGCGCTCGTTCCTTCCGCATTGGTCGCCGATACCTGGAAGGTGTAGCTGGAGCCGTTGGTCAGCCCGGTGATAACCAGGTTGAATGCGGTTCCGGCTGCGGTGCGGAGTGCACCCACCTGGGCTCCGGCCGAGTCGAGCACCTTCACCGAGAAGCTGGTGGCCACGCCGACGGGCGACGCGGTCCAGTCAACGGTGGCCTGCTCGTTGCCGGCAATGGCAGCACCGATGGTCGGGGTTCCCGGAGCCACGGTGTCGCTGAACTGCAGGCGTTCGATGTTGCGCAGGGTATCCGTGCCGTCGGTGCCACGGTTATCACGCACCGTGGTGGTTGACCCAGCTGAACCCAACGTGCCGTTGCCACCGGTGGTGGTGACCTCGTAGTCGCTGGTCAATCCGGAGAACTGCGCCGAGTCAGTGCCGCCAGATCCGTAGAGAATCTCGCGTACCGCCACGATGTTGCCCGGGTCGACGTTGCCGGCGAAGACAGCTTCCTGCAACGTCGGTCCGGTGAGCCCACCGGCGCCGTCAGACAGGTACTGGCTGGTCATCGCGCTCTGGTTCGCGCCGTTGATGCTGGCACTGCCGATCTCCGTCGCCGGGTCGTTCGCGTTGGTGCGAACACTCAGGCGAAGGCTGAGGTACGCGTCACCGTCGATGATGTCGTCGGCGCCGCGTCCCTCGATCAGGTCGCTACCGCCGCCACCGAGGAGTACGTTGCCGGCACCCCAGACGTTCGGGCCTTCGAGAATCGGGCAGTCACCCTGGGCCGACACAGCGACAACGGATGCCAGTGTGGTCGTGAATTCCGGAATCAGCGCGTCGAGGCCCGCGATGCGGTCTACTCCGGCCTGGTCCAGAACGTCGCAGCCGATGAATCCGCCACCGCCGACGGCACTGGGAACAATGTCGTCACCGCGGAGGATGTCGTTCAGCTTCCAGCCGGAGAGTGCCTCGACCTCGTTGTACTTGTCGCGCACCCCCACCTGCAGGATGTCGAGCGGAGCGATCGGTAGGGCCAGATCGGAGACCTGTGCCTGAGGGTCACCCTGGCCAGTCGACCAGTCGTAGCCGGAACCGCCGGCGACCTTTTCAATGCCGGGACCACCGACGCCAATGTCGTCGCCGCCTTCCATGTCGTAGTCGTCATCGCCGCCCTGGCCGATCATGAAGTCGCTGCCAGGCTTCTGCGAGTCGTCCAGGAAGAACAGGTTGCTGCTGTCTCCGATCATGAGGTCGGGCTGGTTGCCGCCCTCTTCCCAATCGTCTCCACCGTCACCGAAGGCTGCGTCGAGGCCTTCACCGAGCATGATGAAGTCGTCGCCGGCGCCGCCGAAGGTTTCGTTGGCATTGGCTCCACCGTTGGTGAAGTCCTTGCCCTCGCCGCCCATGAGGATGTCGAGTCCGGGCCCGGCATCGATCGCGTCGTTGCCTGGGCCGCCCTTGGGCACGTCGTCTCCGGCGAGGTCGGTGATGATGTCGTTGCCTTCACCGCCGAGAGCCACGTCGGCTCCGCCACCGCCTTCGATGACGTCGTTGGCCAGGCCGCCCCAGAAGGTGTCGTTGTCGTTGCCGCCGTAGATCCGGTCCACGTTTCCGGTGCCGTTGTAGACAGCCTGCCCGTTGATACCAGCGGGGTCGACCGTGTTGCGGGCGCGGTACTTGATCGTGCCGTCTGGCATGCGAATCAGCAGGGCTGCCTCATTACACTCGGATTGCGGGTCGTTGGCGACGGTGTTGCCCGAAGCCGCGAAGCCAGCGACGGTTCCAGCCAGGTTCTTCAGCTCGAACTTGCAGTCAGCCGTGGCGAAGGGATCAGCCTTGAGCGAGTGCGCGTTCGTGTTGCGCATCATGAGCTCGGCAAAGGAGTTGCCCTCCAGCTGGGTGCGGAGATTCATGCCGGGCGTGCGGGCGAGATAGTACAGGCGGTCACCGTTTTGCAGGTCGGTCATCTGGTTCTCGAACACGTAGTTGAACGTCGTGCCGAGCAGGCCACCGAACGGGGTCGTCATCTCAGCCAGGCCGCCGACCCAGAGATCGACGTCGTCGAGACCCGTGATCGAGTGCGTGCCCGAGTTGGCCCACGTTCCGGTGCTGTTCATGAAGTCCATGGCGCCGTCCGGAGAACCTTCTCCAGCCAGAGCGTCTGGGCTCACGATCAGTCGTGCAGCGTCGCGCTTTCCGTCGAGCGTGCTCGCGCCGGTAATGGTGGGGAACTGACCGTAGGCCGCGACGAAGTTGATTAACGATTCCGGGTGCTTGAGGTTCTCTCCGAAGTCGATCCAGTTCGTGTATGGCTTGAGCGCCCCGTCGTTGGTCTTATTAAACAGATCACGACGGAATACGTTCAGCCGCGGCACGCCTTCAGAACGCGCACGGGTTATGTTGATCGCTGCCAGGTCGAGCGGCAGCCCGAGGAGGTCATTGCGCAGGGTGTCGGTGACGAACTCGTCGAGTTCGTTACCTACCTGGTCGCTCATGCCCATGATGACGCTGCCGGCGGCTTCCTCGGAGGTTAACTGACCCTCTGGTCCACCATCGGTGTACGCGGGCGGGTTGAGGAAACCCTCGAGCAGGGAAATGTCGTTCTGGCTGCCCAGAACGTCGTCACTCGTGTCGAACACCCCGTCGGGACCGGGCTTGTCCTGATTGCGACGCGAGATTGTCTCGGTCAGCATGGAGTGACCGAAGCGGTAAACTGCGTGAGCGAACTCCGCCTTGACTGCCGGGTTGATCTCGGTCTGGGTGAACGCGAACGGCTCGAACGGGTTGATCCCCGGCTGTACCTTGCGCGCGAATTCCTCGAATACGAGGTGCTGGTACTCCATCTCGGTGACGTAGCGGGCAGCCTGGAACAGGCGGTCGCCGTTCCAGCCGGCAGCTCCGCTGGCCAGCTTCCACTCGGCCAGCGCCGCAGCGCCCTTAGCGGAGGTGTCGTTGGTCAGGGTGTTCTTGATGTCCTCAACCAGGCGGTCGTGCTCCGAGTGGAACACCTGGTGAATGGTGGTCAGGCCGATGTTTTCATTGACACGACCGTCGCCGGCGATGAAGTGAGCATTGAGCATCTCATCGTCGTAGGTGCCGGACGGCTGGCTGGCGAAGTCAGCGGATGCCGACCCGTTGGCATCCGGTGTGAGTCCGGGCTTCGGCTCAGCGTTGTGCGCAATGTCGGTCAGGAACGGCGTGTTGAAGTAGAGCACGTCACTCGGAACGGGCACCGGGTTCACCGTGTCACCCTCGACCAGACCGGTCGCGGTGGCGTACTGCGGCATTCCGCGCAGCGGCCCGGGAATGAACTTGCCGTAGGCATCCACTGCCAACATTGGAATATTGAGAACATCCTTGTCGGTCAGCAGTAGCCCGAGCACGTTCGCGGCCTGCGCCTTGGTATTGGCCCAGGTGGCCATGCCGCCAGCGGTCGGTCCGGCCGGCCCGCCGATGAGCTTGCCGGTGGCGACCGGCCGGTTACCCTCGATCACGTACTCGCGCAGGAACACCTGGTGCGAGGCGTGCGAGGCGTAGGTCTGGCTCTGGTCGACCCAGGGGGAGTTGGTGTTGAGGGCATCCTGAACGTCGTCAGCGCTCTCATCGGCCGCAGTGGACCGGTCATCGCCGGCGACGCCGTCGGCTCCGGGCTGGTTCTTGCCACGGGTCAGCACCATGAAGCGCAGGTTCGGATCGAGGTCGTCACCGTTTCCGAAGACGTGATCCGGCCCGGCGACCAGCGGGTCGTCGGCCTGAAGCGGTACGAAGACCGTGCCGCCGCCCTTGACCGTCTGGTCGATGCCATGGTCGAAGAATTGGCCGAACAGGGTGAACAGGGAGTTGTACGGCGGCGACAAACCGACATCGGTCGTCACGTTCGGCATGAACAGCGTCTCGTGGTTGGGGATACAGCCCGGTGGTGTGCCGGAGGGCAGACTCGGGCTCGGGTCGGTCGTGCATGCCACGACGCCCTCATTGCCTTGGGTGCGCACCGGGTTTCCGGCGGCGGCGATGGCGGCCGGGTTGGTGGAGGTCTGGTCGACGATCAGGTTGCTGATGGTGCGCGGCTCAGAGTCGAAGACCAGGCCCTTTTTCTGGGCGTATGAGGTGCCGTTCGGCGGGCCGAATCCGGAGGGTGTGACATCCGCTTCAGTGAACAACGGCGTGGCCATGCGGGGGAACACCTGGTCGGAGGCTCCAAATTGGTCCTGGCCGGGCTGCAGGTTGTTGCAGGAGCCGTCCACCGTGCGCAGTCCGAGCGAGAGCAGCGGGCTGGCGATCTGGTTGGGACCGCTCCCGACGAGCGCACCACACGGGCCCGTGGCCGAGGTGGTGTTCGCCACGTGGGCTTCAGCGATCTTGATCTGCTTAAGAATAAAGGCGAGGTCGCTTGTGGTGACGGCAAACCCCTGGCCGACCGCAGCGACGGCCGCCTGGGCCGGCAGTGCGGCCGTCAGCCCGAGTCCGGCGTAGAGCACCGCTGCCATGCCGGCTGCGACTATGCGCATGGGCTTGCCGAAGACTCTCTGCGGTCTTCCACTGTCCTGAGAAAGTGGACTACCCCGCATTCCGGTACTTCTCGTGCTGCGAATGCTTCCGTGACCTTCGAACCTGCTCATGACGCACCTATCTCTTCAGGGTGAGCGAATGCTGTAAGAGTGCGATGTGGGCCTTATGGAAACCTTGTGCATTCGCTAGTCGGCCCACCTGCGCCCTCCACTCTGTTCTGGGCCACGGCCGGCACCTATTACGTGCTAATTTCGCCAGACCATGTCTGATCTGTCTGCACCCACCGCGTTCACCGATCTCGCGCGCGATTCCGCGCCCCGCCAAACGGATGCCCGCAGCCGCGTCGCCGTCGCCGACATCGCTGTCGGCTTGTTTCAAGCCCAGGGCTATGAAGCCACCAGCACCACTCAGATCGCCGCAGCCGCTGGGGTGTCCCGCAGCACCTTCTTTCGTCAATTCCGCTCGAAGGACGATGTGATCTTCGCCGACCACGATGAGTTGCTCGAACAAATCGACGAGTTTTTTGCCGCCGAGCACGATGACCCCTGGCTGGCCGTCTGCGGTGCGGCCGCGCTCGTGTTCGAGCGGTTTCGGGAGCGTCTCGAGATCGTGCGGGTGCGCGACCTGGTGGTGCGCCAGACATCCGTTTTGCGCGACCGGGAAACGGTGATGGTGTCTCGCTACGAGAAAACCTTCTCTGCCTATCTGCGCCGCAGCCTGCCGGGCGTCGACCCGGTCGTGGCGATTCAATTTGCCGCCGCAGTGACGGCCACGCACAATTTCGAGCTGCGCCGTATGATTCGTGCCGTCGACTCCGCTCGAGTGCTCGATTCCGCCGGCTTGGCGGCACAGTTGCACGCCGTGCGCAATCGCTTTGTGCCCGGCGGGGAGGTGGCCGCGGCCTCCAGCGACCTGCTCGTGGCCGTGTTTCCCGCCTCGGCCTTGCCGGCAGATGTCGCCCGCGTGATCGAGAACCGGCTCCGATCCACAGCACTCTGACACCAAGTGTCACTTGACGTGAGACTCAGTGTCAGATAGAACTGTAGTCACACCTGCTACCGCGAAAGGCAATGATGCCCGATTACGATGTCTCGGCCCCGCTCGACACCGACTACTACGGCGTTTTCGCTGATGTGCCCGAAGCTGATCGAGCGTTCTGGCGCCGGGCACGTACTTTTGCAGTGGAGACCCTCGACGAGCTGAGCGAGGCCTGGGACAAAGCGGAGTACCCGCTGCACCTGGCTCGCCGCCTGGGCGAACTCGATCTGCTCACCGACGGCGTCGAGGGGCCGGGGCTCACCCCCATGTCACCCCTCGCGGCCGGCCTCGTGAACATGGAGATCTCCCGCGGTGACGGTTCGATGGGTACCGTCGTCGCCGTGCAGGGCGGGCTCGTTCTGCGCAGCATCGCTATGTTTGGCAGTGAAGAGCAGAAAGCTACCTGGTTGGTGCCGCTGGCCCGCGCCGAGAAGCTCGGCGCCTTCGCCCTGACCGAACCCGATCACGGCTCGGACTCGGTGGGCCTGGAGACCACCGCGCACCGTGATGGCGACGAGTGGGTCATCAACGGCGAGAAGAAGTGGATCGGCAACGGCTCGGTCGGTGACGTGACCGTGGTCTGGGCGCGCGACGACGACGGCGACGTGCGCGGTTTCCTGGTGGACCAGGCACTGCCCGGCTATTACGGAGAGACGATGCTCGGCAAGGGCTCACTGCGCGCGGTGCACCAGGCGCGGATCACCCTGACCGACGTGCGAATTCCGCTCGACGCCGTACTGCCGGGTACCCACACCTTCAAGGACACCGCCGTCATTCTGTTCGCCACCCGGCTCGGGGTGGCCTGGTCGGCACTCGGCCACGCCACGGCTGTCTTCGAGGCTGCCCTCAACTATGCGCAGCAGCGCGTGCAGTTCGGCAAGCCCATCGCCGGTTTTCAGATTGTTCAGGAGCGCCTCACTCTCATGCTCTCCGAGCTCACCTCGATGCAGCTGCACTGCATTCGTCTGGCCGAACTCGACGCCGCCGGAACCCTGCGGCCCATCCAGGCTAGCCTCGCGAAGTTTCACAACACCCGCGCGGCCAGGTCCCTCGCCTCGCTCGCCCGCGACATGCTCGGCGGCAACGGAATCCTGCTGGAGAACCACGTCATTCGCCACCTCGCCGACATCGAGTCCATCCACACCTATGAGGGCACCGAGAGCATCCAGTCGCTACTCATCGGTCGCGATCTGACCGGCGTCAGCGCCTTCCGCTAGGTTCGACCTGCACGAGCTCTCGCTTGCATTATCTTTTCGGACAAAGGAGTCCCGCATGATCGACCTGACCCTGAGTACCACAAACTCGCCCAACGACTCGCCGCTCACGCCCATGCGGTTTCTCCAGCGCAGCGCCGAAGTATTCCCGAACAAGGATGCGATCATTTACGGCGCTCGTCGCTACAGCTACCGCGAGTTTGCAGAGGCGGCCGAGGAGCTGGCCCACGCCATCCGTTCCCGGATCACTCCAGGCGATCGGGTTATACTCCTTGCGCCGAATATACCCGAGATGCTCATTGCGCACTACGCTGTTCCACTGGCCGGCGGCGTGCTCGTTGCGCTGAATTCTCGATTGGCCGGGCCCGAGGTGCACTACGTCCTCGAGCACTCGGAGGCCACCCTGCTGTTCATTGACGCCGAGCTGGTGAGTACCGTCGGCGACGCATTTGCGGCATCTGCTGCCCTGAAGGGCGTGATCGAAATCGCCGACGGCGAGTTCGGTATCACCGAAAGTGGACTCGAGGTGGGCCAGCAGTCCCTCGAATTGTTCTTGGCCGAGGCCGACAACGACTCCGCCGAGCCGCTGGCCTGGGAGGTCTCCGACGAACGCTCGGTGATCTCGATCAACTACACCTCGGGCACGACCGGCAAGCCCAAGGGCGTCATGTACTCCCATCGCGGCGCGTACCTCAACTCCTTCGGCGAGGTGTTCCACAACAAGTTCACGAGCGACTCTGTCTACCTGTGGACCCTGCCCATGTTCCACTGCAACGGCTGGTGCACACCGTGGGCGGTCACGGCAGCCGGCGCCACCCACGTCTGCCTGCGCACCGTGCGGGCCGAATCGGTTTGGTCGGCCATTGACACCCTCGGTGTGACCAACCTGTGCGGCGCACCCACGGTGTGCGGCGTCATCGCCAACGCGCCCATGAAACACGTGCTCGAGACACCGCTCTCGATCACCACGGCCGGCGCCCCGCCGCCGCCGAGCGTGATCGAACAGCTCGACGTCCTCGGCATCACGGTCGTGCACGTCTACGGCCTCACCGAGGTCTACGGTCCGAACACGATCTGCGAATACCAGCGCGAGTGGGACGACTTGCCCGGCGACGAACGTGCGCGCAAGATCTCCCGCCAGGGGGTCGGCATGGTGCAGGCCGAATCGGCCCGCATCGTCGACTCCGCCATGGCCGACGTTCCGGCCGACGCGGCGACGATCGGTGAGATTGTGCTGCGCGGCAACAACGTCATGCTCGGCTACTTCAAGGACCCGCAGGCTACAGCGGATGCCTTCCGCGGCGGCTGGTTCCACACCGGCGACCTCGGCGTCATGCATCCAGACGGGTACATCGAGATAAAGGACCGCGCAAAGGACATCATCATTTCCGGCGGCGAGAACATCTCGACCATCGAGGTCGAGAACGCCATGCTCACCCACCCAACCGTGCTCGACGTCGCCGTTGTCGGCATGCCGCACCCCAAGTGGGGCGAGCGACCCAAGGCCTACGTGGTGCTCCGCCCGGACGCCCTGGTCACCGAGGTCGATCTACTCACGCACACCCGCTACCTGATCGCGGCATTCAAGGTGCCCGACTACGTCACCTTCGTCGACGCCCTGCCGCGCACCGCCACCGGCAAGATCATGAAGGTCGTGCTGCGCGAACTGCCCGAAGAAGTCGCTGAACCGGCCGTCTTGTAGCGGGTCGTGCGAGAGTGCGCTGCACGACATCCTCAAGAAGGACGCCGGGCAGGTACGAAGAGCCCACCGCGAGCCAAAACAGCCCTAGCCCCAGACCAGTCGGCAAACTACAGTTGTTAGAATGCCCACTTCCAAGGAAGAGCCAGCCAAGCCCAACCCGTCTTTCACCGGTGACGGCTTTGTGCGGGTGCGTGGCGCCCGCGAGAACAACCTGCGCAATGTGAACGTCGATGTGCCGAGGGATGCGATCGTCGCCTTCACCGGGGTATCGGGCTCGGGCAAATCATCACTCGCATTCGGCACCATCTTTGCTGAGGCTCAGCGCCGTTTCTTCGAGTCTGTCGCGCCGTATGCCCGCCGACTGATTCAGCAGGGCCACACTCCGCGCGTTGATGAGATCACCGGACTGCCGCCCGCCGTCGCTCTGCAACAACGCCGGGGAACACCGAGTTCCCGCTCGAGCGTCGGCACAGTCACCACCCTCTCCAACTCGTTGCGCATGATGTATTCCCGTGCTGGTATATATCCGACGGATGCTGCGGGTCGACTTGATTCAGAATCATTCTCGCCCAACACAGCGATAGGAGCCTGCCCCCGATGCCACGGTCTCGGCATGGCCCACACCGTCACGGAGGCGTCGATGGTTCTCGACCCCACTCTGAGCATTCGGGACGGCGCCATCACCGCCTGGCCCGGCGCCTGGCAGGGCAAGAACCTTCGTGACATCGTCGCCGTTCTCGGGTATGACATCGACATTCCCTGGCAAGAGCTATCGCAGGCCGACCGGGACTGGATCCTCTTTTCCGAAGAGCAGCCAGTGGTCGAAGTCGTGCCACAGCGCGACCGGATCGCAGTGACCTATCAGGGAAGATTTTGGAGTGCAAAAAGCTTTGTGCTGCACACCCTGGCCGACAGCAAGAGCCAAACGATGCGGCAGCGGGTGCTGCGTTATGTCGACACCGGCCCCTGCCCGGACTGCGGCGGCAGCGGCCTCAAGCCCGAAGCCCTCGCCGTAACCGTGGCCGGGCACTCGATCGCCGCACTGAATTCTCTGCCGATGACCGCCCTCGCCGCCATTCTGCGGCCGCTCGTGTCTGGCGATCCGGGTGCGTCGGAGGTCGCCGTCACCCTGGCCGGCGACCTGCTGCGCCGCATCAACGTACTGCTCGATCTAGGCCTGGGCTACCTGGCCCTCGGCCGGTCGACCCCGACGCTTTCTCCAGGTGAGATGCAGCGGCTGCGCATTGCAACACAGCTGCGATCTGGGCTGTTCGGCGTCATCTATGTGCTCGATGAGCCCTCGGCCGGTCTGCACCCAGCCGACGCCGAACCCCTGCTCGACGTACTCGAGCAACTCAAACTCTCGGGCAACTCGGTCTTCGTGGTGGAACACAATATGGACGTGGTTAGCCGTGCCGACTGGGTCGTCGACGTTGGGCCTCGGGCCGGTGAAGGTGGCGGCGACGTGCTCTATAGCGGCCCGACCGCTGGACTGGCCGAGGTTGCGACATCCGTGACACGGCGGTACCTGTTTGCGGACCACCGCGAGCCGGTGGCCCGGGGGGAGTTGCGGCATCCGCTGGGCTGGCTGGAACTGACCAATATCACCCGGCACAATTTGCGCGGGCTGGACGCACAGATTCCGCTCGGGGTACTCACTGCCGTTACCGGCGTCTCAGGGTCAGGCAAGTCGACCCTGGTCAGCCACGTGCTCGCCGAGGCCGTTGGGCTGCATTTGCATCCAGCTCCCGACGATGCACCCGCGCTCGACCTCGGCGACCCGGATGCCGCTGGAGAAGCCGCTGCGGAGGCAGCTGCTGATGCAGCGTCCGGCGAGCGAATTTCCATCGCGCAGGTTACCGGACTGGAAGCCATCGACCGTTTGGTGCAGGTCGATCAGAAGCCGATCGGGCGCACACCGCGGTCAAACCTCGCCACCTACACCGGGCTGTTCGATGCCGTGCGTGCGGCCTTCGCCGCCACAGGTGAAGCCCGGAAGCGCGGTTTCACCGCCTCACGTTTCTCGTTCAACGTGGCCGGTGGCCGCTGTGAAACCTGCCTCGGTGAGGGCTTTGTAGCGGTCGGACTGCTGTTTCTGCCTGGCAGCTACGCGCCCTGCCCGAAATGCGGGGGCTCGCGCTACAACCCCGAGACCCTCGAGGTGACCTACCGCGGCAAGAACGTCGCCGAGGTACTCGGCCTCTCCGTCGACGCGGCGTTGGTCTTTCTCACCGAGGTTCCCGCGGCCGCGCGCAGCCTGGAAACCCTGCGCGAGGTGGGCCTCGGGTACCTGCGCCTCGGTCAGCCCGCCACCGAACTCTCCGGCGGAGAAGCCCAACGCATTAAGCTCGCAACCGAGCTTCAGCGGGCCCGCCGCGGTCACACGCTCTACTTGCTCGACGAACCGACGACCGGATTACACCCGGCCGACGTCGAACTCTTGATGAAGCAGCTTGGGCGCCTCGTCGACGCCGGAAACACCGTCGTTGTAGTTGAACACGATATGGACGTAATCGCCGCCGCCGACTGGGTGATCGACCTCGGCCCGAGCGGAGGAGACCAGGGCGGCCGCATCGTGGCCGCCGGCACCCCTGCCGCCGTGGCCGTGCACCCAACGAGCCGAACCGCCCCCTATCTCGCCCGCCGCCTCGCCTAACTCCCCACACCGCCCTCATCGGTCTCCCTGAGGTTGATTTCAATGAACAGAGCCCAAACGAGCGGCGGCTCGGCCAATTTTGATCTGGCGGAATAATTCACACCCTGCAAAACGCTACACCTGAAGGCGCTCACAGCGAGCCGGCCCGGGGGGTACTCACGGGGCGGGCGGCCCGCTCATTCTCGCATGTCCCCCTTTTCGCACGACCGTCAGGATCAGCTATGACCGCAACAGCCAGCGCCCCCACCACCAAGGCTGAACTACAACCGGATGCCAAGCGCAACCAACTGGTAATCCGTCTCTTGTTGGTCTCGGCATTCGTCGTCATCCTGAACGAGACCATTATGGGTGTGGCGCTACCGCACCTCATGAACGACCTCAGCATCACGGCGACCGCGGCGCAGTGGCTGACCACGGCGTTCATGCTCACGATGGCCGTGGTCATTCCGATCACCGGTTTTCTCATTCAGCGCTTCAACACCCGACCGATCTTCATCGCCGCGATGACGCTGTTCAGCACCGGCACACTTATCGCCGCACTCGCGCCAGGCTTTGAGGTGCTGCTCATCGGGCGCATCGTGCAGGCCAGTGGAACGGCCATCATGATGCCCTTGCTCATGACGACCGTGATGACACTCGTAGCACCGGCTTCCCGCGGCAGGACGATGGGAAACATCTCCATCGTCATCTCGGTCGCCCCAGCCATCGGCCCGACCATCTCCGGCATCATCCTCAGTGTGCTGGACTGGCGCTGGATGTTCATCCTGGTTCTGCCGATCGCCATCGGCGCCCTCGTCCTCGGCGCCTCACACATCCAGAACGTGACGACGCCGCGCACGGTTCCGCTCGACGTTCTCTCCGTCATCCTCTCTGCCTTCGGCTTCGGCGGGTTCGTCTACGGACTCAGCAACCTCGGCGCGGCTCCCGCTGCCGGTTGGCTATCGCTCGGAATCGGCGTGTTCGCCCTCATCCTGTTCGTGCTGCGCCAGCTGCAATTGCAGCGCACCGATCGCGCCCTCCTCGATCTGCGCGTGTTCAAGGCGCGCACGTTCACCCTGTCAATCTCGATGCTCAGCATCAGCATGCTCGCCCTGTTCGGCACCATCATTCTGCTGCCCCTGTACATGCAGAACGTGCTCGGCATGACCGCGCTCTCCACCGGGCTGCTGCTGCTTCCGGGAGGCCTGACCATGGGCCTGCTCGCGCCGTTCGTCGGCCGCCTCTACGACCGCCGTGGCCCGACCATTCTGCTGGTTCCCGGGTCGATCATCGTCAGCGCGGCGTTCTGGACGATGACTATGATGGGCGAGACCACCGAACCGTGGATGCTCATGGTCACCCACATCGGCATGAGCGTCGGCCTGTCACTGCTGTTCACGCCGCTGTTCACGTCGGCGCTTGGCTCGCTCACGCCGAACCTTTACTCCCACGGCAGCGCGGTCGTCGGCACCGTTCAGCAGTTGGCCGGCGCCGTCGGAACCGCACTGTTCATCGCCGTGATGACGTCCCAGTCGGCCGCTCTCATGACGCAAGGCGTCTCCGAGGTCTCGGCGACGGCATCCGGTATTCACGATGCGTTCCTGTGCGGCGCGATTATCTCGCTGTTCGCAATTCCAGCGGCGTTCCTGGTGCGGCGTCCACCGCTCGGTGCGTCGGTGCCCATCGGGCACTAGCCCGCGCATCTGGGCAGTGCAGCACGCTGGTTCAGCGGATGCGCTGGGCCAACACTGCGGGATGGTCCTCCGGCAGTCCGTGCCGCCGGCCGGCCTGCAGCAGCGCGACGTTCTTCTTCTCCCAGCCGCGCAGCGCCTGGCGCAGGGGGTTGATCGCGGCGCTCTCAGCGCAACTGCCGGCCGTGCGACCGCAGGAACACTTCTGCGTCGCTGAGTCGTGGTGCAGCGTTTCGATGCGCCAGATGCCGGCCATGGCCCAGTCGATCTGGCGCCGGGCCAGTTCAGTGTTGCGTTCAGCCCGCTTGACCAGGTCGTTCTGCAACAGGCTCCGCACCCCATCGATCTCGGCCGTGAACTGGCCCGCGATGATGGCGGTGAGCTCACCGATCCGGTCGCGGAGCGCGGTCAGGTCGTTGTCTCGGGCGACGAGTAGGGCATCCGTTTCCGCGATGTAGTCGTCGTGGGTGGTCTCGTTGGCCGCCCAGCGCGCCGCCCACGTCTTCACGTGTTCGAGGTCGCGGCGCTCCGATTTCTCGGCCCCGATGTGGTGCACGCAGTTCAAGCAGACAACTTGATCGCTCAACGACGTGAAGTGAAACGGCTGCGGCGCGAGGCAGCACAAACAGGCCACTTCAACGTCGACGTGCAACGGATACGCGTGCGTCACGGTTGCTCCCACCTCACTCTCGTAGCTTCGAGAATACCGGTGCCGCATTTGTTCCCCGGAACACTCTGTGCATTTCTGCACGTCACGCCTGTGAGAATCGCCTTTGACAGCCTCCAACGCGAAGCGCAGGCTAAGACCAGCCAGACGACGTGCACGCACGTTGTGTCAATGACGACACCAGGGGGAATCCCATGAGCCCGACCAGATCCGACACTCGAAACGATCCGCAGTCATCCGGACTGAAAAAGGTCGTTGCGGCCTCCATGGCCGGCACGGTCGTCGAATGGTACGAATTCTTTCTTTACGCCTCGGCGGCCACCCTGGTCTTCGGCACTCTGTTTTTTCCGAACGCCGGCACCGAGCTCGAGGGCATCATCGCGGCCTTCGCCACCTACGCCGTCGGTTTTTTGGCTCGCCCGATCGGCGGAATCGTGTTCGGTCACTTCGGCGACAAGTTCGGCCGCAAACGCCTGCTCCAATTCAGCCTCGTACTTGTTGGGGTGGCCACTTTTCTGATGGGCTGCCTGCCGACGTTCCAGCAAATCGGCTACCTCGCACCGGTACTGCTCGTGCTCCTGCGTTTCATTCAGGGCTTCGCCGTCGGCGGCGAATGGGGCGGCGCCGTGCTGCTGGTGGCCGAGCACAGCCCGCCGAAGTCGCGCGGCTTCTGGGCCAGCTGGCCCCAGTCCGCCGTGCCCATGGGCAACCTGCTGGCCACCGCAGTGCTGTTCGTACTCGCCTCCACCCTCTCCGATGAAGCCTTCCTGAGCTGGGGCTGGCGTGTGGCCTTCTGGCTTTCCGCGGTGATCGTGCTCATCGGCTACTACATTCGCACCAAGGTCAGCGATGCTCCCATCTTCCTCAAGGCGCAAAAGGAGGTCGTTGCGGGCGACAAGGGCTTTGGCATCATCGAGGTCTTCCGCCGTTACCCGCGCGGGGTGTTCACCGCGATGGGCCTGCGCTTCGCCGAGAATATTCTCTATTACCTCGTCGTGGTCTTCTCGATCACTTATTTGAAGATCATCGTTGAAATGGACACCTCCCGCGTTCTGCTGCTCCTGCTCATCGCCCACGCGATTCACTTCATCGTCATTCCGCTCGTCGGCCACCTGTCCGACCGAGTGGGCCGCCGCCCGGTGTACTTCGTGGGCGCCGTGCTCGCCGGTACTTGGGGCTTCTTCGCCTTTCCCATGATGGACACCGCGAACGACTTCATCATCATTGTCGCGATCATGATGGGCCTGCTCTTTCACGCCCTCATGTATGCCGGCCAACCCGCCATCATGGCCGAAATGTTCCCCACCCGCATGCGCTACTCCGGCGTCTCTCTCGGCTACCAGGTCACCTCGGTCATCGCGGGCTCGATCGCTCCGATCATCGCCGTGAGCCTGCTCTCCACCTTCAAGTCCTCGGTGCCGGTGGCCATCTACCTCGCAGCGGCCTGCCTGGTCACGGCCCTTGTCGTGCTCACCCTCAAGGAAACGCGCGGACTCTCCCTGCACGACATTGACGCAGCGGATGCCGCCGAATCGGCCGATCGCGCCACCCACGCCGAGGTCGCACGCCGGTAGCGCCTCGCTGCCTGTGGCGGTCCGTTTCAGTGATCGGGCCGCCATTTCCGCACCGGCGGGGCATCCACTCGTTGGTCACTCGCTGAAGGCGGCCGGTCGGTTCGCGATCTCCAGGGTGATCGACTCGATAGCGGCGCGCACCACGGGCGAGCGCAACGACTCCGCCCGCACGACGGCCCAGATCGGCAGTTGACGCTGAAAGTCGGCGCGCAACACGGGCACGAATTCCGGCCGGTCGTGAACCAGAAAATTCGGCAGCAGCCCGATACCGGCACCGGCCTGCACCGCCTCCAGCTGCGCGAACAGGCTAGTCGCCTGAAACGTCGTGGCCGGTTCCGGCAGCTCGGAGGAGCGATAGCCCAGGTCGGTCACGAGCAGGGCACTCTCGACGTATGACACGAAACTGTGCGCCGCAACGTCGTCGAGGGTGCGGGGCACGCCGCGGCCCCGCAGATACTCGCGGCTGGCGTACAGCCGCAGAAAATAGTTGGTGAGGAACATCGCCTGCGCGTTGTTGACATCGTTGCGGCCGGCCACGATTTCCAGGTCGACGCCCGACCGGTTCTGGCTCACCTTGCGGGTGGCGCTGAACATCTCGATATTGATGCGTGGGTGGCTCTGCTGCAGTTTCACGAGTGCCGGCGTGACGATCTCCGCCCCGAATCCGTCGATGGTGCTGATGCGCAGCAGCCCCGAAAGCGGGTCGGTCTGGCTAATGGCCGTAGCGAGGGTGCCGAGTCGATCTTCGATCGCCTCGGCCGCACTGACCGCGTGCCGGCCGAGCTCGGTGAGCTCCCAGCCGTGCGGGCTGCGCTCGAGCGTGCGACCGCCCAGCTCCGCATCGAGCGCGAGGATGCGCCGCGAGATGGTCGTGTGGGTGGTCCCGAGCGCCTCGGCGACCGCGTTGAAGCGGCCCAGTCTGGCCACGGTGAGCAGCACGAGCAGATCGTTCGGGCTCGGAAGCTGGTGTGAACTCACGGATCAGTCCTCTCGAGCGTGTGCATCTGCGCACATACCCCCTGTGAAATATTGCCTTGATTGCACTCTATCCGGCTGCGAAGGTGGGGGGACACAAGCAAGGGAGCTGCGAATGTCAGTAATCGCATGGATCGGGTTGGGCAACATGGGCGGGCCCATGTCCGCCAATATGGTGGCCGCCGGCCACGAGGTGCGCGGGTTCGATGTGAATCCGGATGCCGTAGCCACCGCCGTCGCAGCGGGCGTCACAGCCGCCGCTGGCATCAGGGAAGCCGTCGCGGGCGCCGACGTCGTCTTCACCATGCTGCCGAAGGGCGAGCATGCGCGTGCCGTCTACTTCGGCGATGACGGCGTGCTGGCCACGGCCGACACGGGCACCCTGCTGGTGGACTCGTCAACGATCGACATCGAGACCGCCCAGACCCTGCACGATGCAGCAGCGGCCGCCGGCTTTCGCTTCGTCGACGCCCCGGTCTCTGGCGGCATGAGCGGTGCCACCGCCGGAACGCTCACCTTCATGATCGGCGGCGATGCTGATGCCGTCAGCGACGCCACCACGTTCATCGAGCCGATGGCGGCGAACATAATTCCGACTGGCGGCGCCACGACCGGCCAGGCCGCGAAGATCTGCAACAATCTCATGCTGTTCATCAACCTCGCCGCGACGGCGGAGGGCGCTGTTTTAGCCGAGCGGCTGGGACTGGACAAGCAGGTTTTCTGGGATATCGCATCCGTTTCGTCGGGTGACAGCTGGGCGCTGCGTACCTGGTATCCGATCAAGGATGTTGTCGCGACGGCCGCCTCCAACCGGGATTTCGCCCCGACGTTCACCGCAACGCTCGCGAGCAAGGACATCGGGCTGGCGATCGCTGCGGCCCGCGCCACCGAAACGCCGCTTGAGATCGGCGAGCACGTCGCCGAGCTGTTTCAGCGGCTGATCGACGAGGGCGAGGGCGGCAAGGACTGCTCCATGATCGTCAAACTCGTCGACGGTTCCCTGCACGCCTGAACCATTTTATCCACCAGAAAGAGTACTGTCATGCAAACAATTCCCCACTACATCAACGGCCAGCGCATCGAGTCGGCCGAACGGTTCGGTCCCGTGTTCAATCCGGCCACCGGCATACAGGAGAAACAGGTCGTGCTGGCTTCCCGCGCGGTCGTGATCGACGCCATCGAATCGGCCCAGGCCGCCCTGCCCGAGTGGCGAGCCAGCACGCTGGCCAAGCGCACGGCCATCTTCTTCAAGGTGCGCGAGTTGCTCGCCGAGCGTACAAGCGAGCTCGCCGCAATTCTCACGAGTGAGCACGGCAAGGTGCTCTCCGACGCCGCCGGCGAGATCACCCGCGGGCTCGAAAACATCGAATTCGCCACCGGCCTCGCGCACATGCTCAAGGGCGACTTCTCCCAGCAGGTCTCCCACGGAATAGACGTGCACTCGGTGCGCCAGGCCGTCGGCGTCGTCGCCTGCGTCACCCCGTTCAACTTTCCGGCCATGGTCCCGCTGTGGATGATCGGCAGCGCCCTCGCCTGCGGCAACACCGTGCTGCTCAAGCCAAGCGAGAAGGACCCGTCGTCGGCGATCTTCATTGCTGAGATCTTCACGGAGGCCGGCCTGCCCGCCGGCGTGCTCAACGTGGTGCAGGGCGATAAGGAGGCCGTCGACGAGCTGCTCGACAACCCTGCCGTCAAGGCAATCAGCTTCGTCGGATCCACCCCGATCGCCAAGACCATCTACAACCGGGCCGCCGCGAACGGCAAGCGGGTACAAGCGCTCGGCGGCGCCAAGAACCACATGGTCGTGCTGCCGGACGCCGACCTGGAGATGACAGCGGATGCCGCGATCAACGCCGCCTACGGATCCGCCGGGGAGCGCTGCATGGCCGTGAGCGTGCTCGTGGCCGTCGGCGGCATCGCCGACGGCCTCGTCGCCGCGATCGAGCAGCGCATGAATAAGCTCCGTGTCGGCCCCGGAACCGATCCGGCCTCGCAGATGGGCCCGCTGATCACCGGAGAACACCGCGACCGGGTCGCCTCCTACCTGGCCGGTGCCGAGGCGGCCGGCGCCACGATGGTCGTCGACGGCCGGAGCCAGAACTTCGACAGCGATGGGTTCTTTCTCGGTGTCAGTCTGATCGACCACGTCACGCCTGGAATGAAGGTCTACGACGATGAGATCTTCGGCCCGGTGCTTTCGGTCGTGCGGGTTGACACTTTCGACGAGGCCGTGAAGCTCGTCAACGAGCACGAGTTCGGCAACGGTGTCGCCCTGTTCACGAGGGACGGCGGGGCGGCCCGGCAGTTTGAGTTCGAGATCGAAGCGGGCATGGTCGGCATCAACGTGCCCATTCCGGTCCCGGTCGGATCGTTCTCGTTTGGCGGGTGGAAGAACTCGCTGTTCGGTGACGCGCATATGTATGGGCCGGACAGCATCCGCTTTTATACCCGCGCCAAGGTCGTCACGACCCGCTGGCCCGACCCGGCCACTTCGGAAATCGACCTCGGTTTTCCGCAGATGGCCTGAGTGAGTCGGGTCCCCGGTTTGTGGGGGACCCGACCTTGGCGGGTTAGGGTGTGGGAGTGCCGCCTTCGACCCGCCCCACCGCCACGCGCGAGTTCTTCGCCGGAGCCGGTTTTCTCGGTAGCGGCCTCAGAATGTGGATCACGTCGCCGCGCCTCATGCTACTCGGCGCCCTGCCGGCGTTCATCGTCGGCATTGCGTACGTCGCTGGCATCGTGCTGCTGCTAGTCAACCTCGAGGTCATCGCAGTGGGGATCAGTCCGTTCGCGAGCGGCTGGGGAGAGCCGTGGCGCACGGGAATGCGGGTCGTGGCCGGCGCGGCGGTCGCGGCCGCCGGTATTCTCCTATTGGCATATACCTTCGTGGCGGTGACTCTCGCCGTCGGCGACCCCTTCTATGAGCGCATCTGGCGCGCGGTCGAGACCACCCTCGGCGATGCGCCGGTCGAACCCGAGCGCGGCCTGCTGCGCAGCATTCTGCGCTCGGTGGCCGACGCCCTGCGACTGATCGGCCTGGCCGTCGGGGTCGCTATGCTGCTGCTCGTCTGCGGCCTGATCCCCGGGCTCGGCCAGCTGGTCGCTCTCGTTCTCGGCGCGCTGTTCGGCGGCTGGATCCTCACCCTCGAACTCACCGGCTTCGCCTTCGACGCCCGTGGCTTCACCCTCAAACAGCGACGACGGATGCTTCGCGCCCGCCGCCCGCGCAGCCTCGGTTTCGGCGTGCTCACCTACCTGTTGTTCCTAATTCCAGGCGCGGCCGTCATCGTCATGCCGGCGGCCGTGGCCGGCGCGGCCATGCTCAGCCGCGACGTTCTCGCATCGAGAGTGGAACCGGTTTAGCGCTTGCGGTGAATGATGCGACCGCTGCGCGCCGCGATCGCACGCACGACCGCAGGACGCGCGCCAACCCAGATCCCGGCCGTGACGAGCACGGCCCCGACGAAGATCCAGACGCCGAGCCAGCCACCGTCATTGCGCGCCGCGTACATGTGGTTGAGGTTGGCGCGAGCGCCGGTCGTGAGCACGAGGGTCACATGCACGACGATGAACGCCACGAAGAAGATCAGCACCGCGAAGTGCAGCTTGCGCGCCACGGGCAGGGGAAAGACATGGTCGAGCCGGCGGAACCGCGCGGACAGGCCCGGTGACATGCGCAGGCCGGTCACCAGGGCGATCGGCGCCGCGATGAAGATCACGACGAAGTAGCTGAGCAGCTGCAGGGCGTTGTAGTGCACCCAGCCGGAGTCGGTCGGCCAGTTAAGCGAGGCATACTGCAGCCCGGCCGATATCGCGTTGGGAAAGACGTCCCAGTTGGTGGGCACGACGCGCAGCCACTGACCGGTCACGAACAACAGAACGTAAAAGAGGATGCCGTTGATCATCCACAGGGTGTCGAAGACGATGTGCTGCCAGAGATGCAGGGTGATCCTAATCGGAGGATTTTTGGTGCGGAGCAGCCCGGTGTTCGTACGCGTCCAAAAAATGGTCGGACGCTTGGTCGTGCGCACCTGCCATCCGGTGCGTATGACAAACAGTATGAAGAAGGCGTTGAGCCCGTGTTGCCAGGCCAGCCAAGCCGGAATTCCCACCGGGGTAGCAGCTAGATGGGTCGAGGTTCCGGGGTACGTCAGTACGAACGACTCCACCACCGGAAGGGTACGCAGCCCGTTCGCCGCGAGCACCACGAGGGTCAGAGCGACCAGCACGGCCGGCACGATCCAGGCCAGCCGCAGCCACCGGTTCGGCCGAACCAAGTTCAGCCGGGAAGCACCCGTCGTCATCGCGATCCGTTCCCGCCCGGGCGGAATCCCGCAGCGTCTCCGCAAGGCTACTTGTCTGCCCGGCAGCGGTGTCTATCCGTGACGCGGCAGGTCACATTTCCAGCGGCGACAGCCGAACACTATGTGCCATAACGACACAGGGCCTTCGATTTCTCGAAGGCCCTGACTGTTCGCCTGGATTGAGCGGCTAACCGCTGCCAATCCGCAGTGGGTGTTTCAGTTTATTCGAGAGCCCTTGCTATCGCTGGGGACTGAGAGGCAGTTTCCGGTCCCGCGGACGCGCGATTCCCGGCTAAGCCGGAATTCATTCCAGCAACTCCCCTACTTCCGCGCTATCACTGGGAGTTCCGGCCATTCGAGGCGACGCATCCTTGTCGGGACGAGCAGATATTGTCAGCCCTGCCGGGCCGGCTCGCCCGGCCAAAGACGTTGCTTCAGAGACGACTTCAGCGCTTGTCAAGCGTGAGGCGCAAGTCCGTCTCTCGGAGATCCTCCGATGCGACTAGACGGTCGATCGCTCCCGCGATCACCGCCGCTATCGCTACTGACGTACGGTTCCACCCCAGGGCCCGTGACACTGCTTCGACCACATCAGGCCGGCTTGCGCCGGCCGCGTCACGCACGACGCAGTGCACCGCCAGTTCAATTTCAAGGGCATGAACTTGGTCGATGGACCGCGCTTGGAATGGAGTTGACATCCTGACCTCGCTCAACGGCGTCGTTCCGAACACCAGGAAGTCTCCGTCCACATTGACATCAGCCAGTTGGACCGCACGCTGCAGCGTCGCCCGGATGCGATGCCCCACACGTCCGATGCCCGCATTCTCACGCAAGCGTGTACTCAGCACTTCAAAGTGCACTGGGCTCTCGGCCTCGACAACTCGTTGGACGAACGGGACGATGTGGCGCGCGTTGGCCGTTTCACCCAGCTCAATCCCGAAGGGGAAATTCCCACGTTCCGCCGTCTTATAGGGCACGAGCCACTCAGGCACGCTGACAGGCGAGGAGTCACGTTCTTCGACGACATTAGGCAACTTTCGAAGCTGCTGCCGGGCCACGAGCCGCCCAGAAATTGGCGCTTTGCTGCGCGCTTCGAGGAGTTCCTTCAGTCGTGCGATTTCGCGATCCCTGTTTCGGTACCAGGCGGTTCCCCAAATGTGGTAAATCTGCCAGCCGAGTCCTTCCAACACCTCGTGTCGAAGACGATCTCGGTCTCGAGCCGTTCGAGAGGAGTGGTACATAGCACCGTCGCATTCCACGCCAAGCATGAATACGCCTGGCGAATCCGGGTGTTTCACTCCAATGTCGATGCGGAAGCCCGCCACCCCGACCTGGGGCTGCACGTCATATCCCCAGCTCCGGATGGCATCGATTACCGAATCCTCGAATGGCGAGTCCGTTCCGCGGCCCTCAGGCCCGAGTTCAAGCGTTAGCGCCTTCGTCCCTCGCTCTGCGAAGTCAAGGTATCGCCGCAGGTGCCGGCTACCTTCGCTGGCAGTTTCACCGATTTGAGAAGCTGTCATCGACGAGACGACCTCAACGAGCTGTCGGGCTCGGGTGATCGCGACATTCAGGCGCCGTTCCCCACCCTTTCGATTGATAGGCCCAAAGTTCCGATAGACCTTCCCCGACTCATCCGGGCCGTATCCGATCGACAGGATAATGACGTCGCGCTCGTCGCCCTGAACCTCCTCGAGGCTCTTGACGAAGAGGCCATCGAGGCGATCGTCCTGGAAGAATCGATCTAGATCTGGGCGCTGGGAGCGGGCAACAGATATGGCGTTGTCGATACTGTCCCGCTGAGCGGCAGAGAAAGCGACAACTCCCAGACTCGCCTTGGGTCGCGTGTCGAAGTGGTTGATCACTCTCTGGGCCACGGCCAGGGCTTCTTTGGGGTTGTCCTGCCCGTTCGACCTTCTGTACACGCCGTCGATCAGATGGAACTTGACTCCGAGGTTCTCGTCTTCATCGACTGCCCCGGGGAAAGTCACGAGACGCCCCTCATAGAACGAGTGGTTGCTGTACGCGATGAGGTGCTCATGGCGGCTACGGTAGTGCCACCGCAATGTCATGCTGTTGAAGCCCCCACTTGACTTCATCAGGTCCAGGATCGATTCATAGTCATTGGCTAGGTCGTCTTCGTCGTCATCCTCGTCGATGGCGATGCCGGCGGCGAAGAACGATGTCGGCGGAAGCTGACGTTGGTCACCAGCGGTAATGAGCGCCTTCCCCCGGTAGATGCAGTTGATCGCGTCGCCGGGAGTGACCTGACTCGCCTCATCAAAAATGACGACGTCGAATTCAATGTCACTGGGAAGGTATTGCGACACCGCGAGCGGACTCATCATGAAACACGGGTGGATCGCCTGAATCACGTCGCGCGCCTGGTCGACGAGTTCCCGAACGGCTATATGACGACGTTTTTTCTCTCCTTCGCGTCGGATGAGAGCAGACTGGCCGTAGCCCGTCTTCGGGCGTCTGGCGACCGCCACCTGGACAATTTCATTGCTCGCGTCGTCGATGAGTTCGCGATCGATCTTCCTGAACTCGGTGACCAAATCGTCACGATTTTCGCCGAATTTGCCGCCGAATCGGGAGTCATATCGGAGGTGATAGTTGACCCAGTGACGTAGCGTTGCCTGCTCGATGCGGTCAGCGACGACATCTGCGGCCACGTCGGATCTCAGAAGGGCGTCAACAACGTTGCCGACGCCAAGTTCGGTGAGCCGTGTGCGCGCGGCGTGCGCGGCAAGCCATGACTCTGGTCCGTTCCCGTCTGCGAGGAGGTCGCCCAAGAGCGTGTCGCCGCGGAGCCGGTCGTCCAACTCCGATTCCAACAGGGCCGCGCGCGGGGAAGCGAAGTGCTTCTTGAGAGCAGCAAGTCTCAGCTCCCACTCGCCGCCGTTGGCCGCGACGCCATCGGGTGTGTTCGCTGTAGATAAAGCGGCAAGCTGGTCATTCGTGAGGGCTCGGACAATGCCGTGGTCCGCGACGGCCGCTTGAACGTCGAGCGTCCACTTGAGTTTGTCCTTGAGCGTCGAAACGTGCTCTGGGCCGAGGTCGACCCCGGCAAGTGAAAGGGTTGGCGCCAGTCTGGCCTGGATAGCTTCGAATTGCTGGACTTTCGCGTCGGCGGTGATGCGGGCCTGTGCTGAGTCCCAGGCTTGGCCTATCGGCGGGTCATTGTCGAGCCCAATCGCGATGTGTCGAAGTTCGCCTTCGATTCTCGACGCTTCTCGTTCGCTCTCCTTCATGAGAACGCGAGCCGCGTCGGGAGCGCCTTCGCCGACTTCAAGCGGCACGTGGAGGATGCCGGCAGAAGCAACGTCGCGCCATTGCGCCAGCTGCCCGATGAGGAGTTCAGCCTGGGCCGCGGTCAACGCGCGCGTGGCGTCGTCATTGAGGGCTCGATGGAGGGCGATGGGATCTGAAATCTCCGCCGACGAGAGGACGACCTGGGCGGCCTCAAACGCTTGTCCGGTTTCGGACCAGCCCTCATTTGTCACCGAGTATCGCCCGAGTACGCGGGCGTACTGGGTCTCGAGCGAGGAATGAGTCTCTCTAGCTTCTTGCCAGGCGGAAGCGAGTGGGAGCTTCGAAATAGACATCTTGGCGGATTCAGTCGCGACTCCAGCGATCGTTCGGCGAACTTCCTTTGCTTCGCGACCAAAACGCCGGGTGAAGGAGGCCGTAGCTTTGACGCTGGCGGCGAGGGCTGTCACGTCCAATGCTTGAATACCGTCCGTGAAATATTCACGTGCGGATGCTGCAGCCTCCAGTTCCTGCTGAATTGACGCTCGAAGAGCACGAGCGCCGTCCCTGACCGAGTCGAGAGCCTCTTGAGAGGTCAGCCAATCGGCGTTTGGCCTGTTCTTCATGAGTACCGCGTGGACGGCCGCACCGAATGCATCGAGGCCCGCGATGAATTGCGGAGCTCGTAGTCCAACTAGTTCGGATAACACCGCGGTGGTTGCGATCAGAGCGGACACTATCGCTGCACCGTCTGCGGAGGCGCTTCTGGCCTGCTTCAGCTGACTCAGCCGCAGCGCCTCAGCTCCCGGCAGGACCGTTGCCAAACTGGTGTCGATGCGTCGGTCAATCGTTGGAATTGGGATGTCGCGCCAATTGGGACCGCAAAGCAACTCAGTGGCTGAGTCAACAGCCATGAAGTCTGCCACCGCCCCGGCGTATTCTTCCACCGAGTTGGTGAGCCCCGGCATATCCTGGTTCAGAAGCCAATCGGGACTGTGGCCTGCCTCATTCCGATGCCAAATCACAAGGAGTTCGACCGTACGCTTCCACGTCGACGTTGCCGCAAACCCGAAGTATTGCCGGCCAGGCAAGACCGCTTCGAGGGACTGGTGAAGGGCGCGGAGGGCACCACGGGCCGTTTCGAGGTCGTAGCGAAGCGATTCCGTCTCTTCAAGACCCCACCAAGGGTCATTATTGCCCCGTCGGATTACGTCCCAGTTGTCGGCGGCCCTGATTGCTTCCTTCTTTATTTCGGCCAATTGGGTTGGATGAAGTTCTCTAGCTTTGAATTCAGGCGCCGGCGATTCGCCGGACGCTGCAATCGCTTCGAGCGAGCCGAGCACTTCGTGGACGGTCAATTCGAGCGGAGCTCGAACCTCGTTCATAGCCTCGGCGTAGTCGTTGAGCGTTCCGCGGAGCTCCGTAGAACGCATTCGCGTGATCGGTTTGGGGCGGCCGACAGGAACCGGTTTGACGTCAAGTGCTCCAGCAAGTCGCGCCGCTACTTCACTTCTGACGGCCCGATGACTGTGCAGTTCAAAGAGGAAAGAACCGAGACCACGCTCATCAAGCCGATCCCGCACAACATCCAGCGCGACGACCTTCTCAGAAACGAAGAGCACCCGCTTCCCGTCGCTGATGAGCGCCGCAATAATATTCGCGATCGTCTGGCTTTTTCCCGTCCCTGGTGGGCCGTCTAGAACGAAACTCTTCCCCTCACGCGCGGCAGCGATCGCGGCTCGTTGGCTCGAGTCCGCGTCAAGCACTAACGGAGCGGACTCCGGCGGAGCCAACTCGTCAATTCGATCATCTCCGAGCATGTCAAAAGCGAACTGTTCCACTAGTCCCGATTGTGAATTCGCGATGACTTGCAGAATGGGGCTTTCGAGAATCCGGTCTTCGTTGGTTTCGAGATCCCGGAACATCGCCTCCTTCGCGAACATGAAGTTCGACAGCACGGCAAGTTCTTCGACTTCCCAACCCTCCGGAAGCTGGAGGGCACGGAAGAGATCCAGCGCAGCAGAAAGGCCACTCGCCTCGATCGCCTCGTCCAGGACTTCGATCGCAGGCAATTCCAAACCGAACTCGCGAAGCTTCAGGGCAAGCGCGGGGTTGCCGGCGCGATCTTCCGAAGACAGGTAGAGACGATGCGGCTGCCTGGGTCCATCGCTTCGCAGCTCGACCGGGACGAACAGGAGTGGACTTCTCCGCGAATCCCCTGAATCGTCCACCCATTTGAGTGCCCCGAACGCAATGTAAAGGATGTTCAGGCCCTTGTCCAAGAACTCCCGCTTGGCAGCGTTTGCTAGGTTCTTGAGAGCGCGGTCCACATCGCGCTGCGTCTTGTCAGCGAATAGCTGCGCGGGAAACGCTTCGTAGTTGAAGGCCTCAATGACGTCGAGAACTTGGTCCTCGAGTTGAGATTCATCATCATCGGTCTCGTCGAGGACTACTGTGCGTTTTGCAGGGGCCGGAGGTTTCGTGCCAATTGCGAAGACACCATCGTTACCCGAGACTAGGTCGAAGACCTCTTCCGGTGTGTGACGGACGAATTCGAGGGTAGAAGATCTCGTCGGACGGTAGTTGAGGAGACGATTCCTGCCGCCCATGTTGACGAGGGATTCCCGCCATTGCCGCAGTGCGCTCTTCAGCTTCTCCTGATTGTCGTCCACGGAAAGCTCCTAACCCCTTGGTTCCCTTGCTAGACCTGACGATAGTGTGTGCCAGCCAACACACCAGACGACCACGCCAACCGGCGGCATTCCACCCAGCGGTTCTGATGGCGAGCGAGCTGCCGCGGCGCGGCGAAACCCCCGGTGATGTGCCGGGGGTTTCGCGCCTTTTTTGCTGTACTACTGAACGGCGACGAATACCTTGTCTGTGAGCATGCCCGGACGGACGGCGAGGACACCCTGGCCAGCGGTGGCAGTCGGAACCTCAATGGCGACATCGCCTGTTGCCTGTTGCGGTGCCGTCTGTGTAGAGAGTGCTCATGGTGTCGATAGGCGTCGGTGCCGTGACGAATTTATCGAGCCCGTTGACGGTCGTGCCGTCTGCCGTGACGTATTCGACCGACACGAAGGCGGGCATACCCCCGTCAGGGTCGTTGCCGATGTAGGTAGTGGAGTAGTTCACAAGGATGTACTCCGAGCCCTCGGTCGGTGCCTTATTGAACTGGTTGCCGGCGAGAACCAGTCTGTAGAAGCGAGGGTGACGGAGTTGATCACGACCCGCCAGTCGTCAGACTCAATAACCGAACCGATCGGGTAAGGGTTCTTGCGGGTTTCAGCGTCGTCGGCCGGCTTGTTCTCTGTTGCCTTTGCATCGGCGCCCGCACCGTCGGACGGTTCGACGACTGTCGTGCCGCCGCTGCCGAAAGCGTCATCGACCGACGACGCGACGACGGCAAGAAACACGCTGACCCCGACGACCGTTCCCACGATCGAAACGATCAGGGCGGTGATACCCATCCATTTGCCCTTGCCCTTGAGGAACAGAGACACGAGGGCCAGAACGAATGCGATCGGCAGGAGTATCCAGCCGATGATCAGGGCACCGGGGATGCAGGCGAAGATGAACCCGAGCGCCGCTGCGATAAGCGCGACGAGTCCGACTACGTTCAGCGGTTTCTTCACCTTCGCCGGCCGGGCCGGGGGCACCTGGGTTGTGTTCGGACTGGATGGTTCCGGCGCAACCGGAGCCGGTTCGGTCGTGTTCAGATCAATGCTCATGATTACCTTTCGAAGCCGACTCAAGAAGGAGTCGCCGTGATGATGTATGCGACAAGTTGGGGGTCCGGCGATTTCAATCAGACGTCGAAATTAGCCATCCACGCGGGCGCATCGAGAGATCCCCTCCCCCGGGGAAACGCTGCCGCCATGCCCGAAAACTAGCAGAGCGAGCGTCCCGACTCGTCGCCCGTTGGCGTTTCGGATTGAGATGTGCCTCTCATCGGGGGTTCATCGAAAACATCAAGCAATCATTCAGACTGAGACCCATCATTACGTGTCTGAAGCGCACAGTAGGGTCAGATCAAGGCAAGCCCAACACCCCCGTGTTCGCATGGGGAGCCCTCCGCCGCCGCACCACACGTTCCAGGAGTGCCAATGTCTCACTTTTGGAGAGTCCGACATCCAATTGGGACTTCCTTGTTGTTCCGCGAACTCCAGCGGTGGTTCAAGAGCTACCTCCGGAATTGGGCTTTCATCCGGTCTGTTGCGTCCTTGGATCGGTCGCATGGACTCGTTCGCGGGGTAGCGTCACACCGGACAGCATGCGACGGATCATTCGGTACGGTTGCCATATGTTCATTCCTCCCCTGGTTGTCGCAGTCGCCTACGCGGTTTCTGCCCTCCTCTCAGCAGGCGGCCTCTTGCTGGCCTTCGGGCCAGCATTGCGGGCATTGCAGGGCACCTATCTGAGTTTGGAAACAGCCCTAGTAGGAATTCACGATGTTGCGAGTAATTCCGAAGAGCACGCGAAGCGGATTGCCCTGTCCAACCAGATCCTGATGGAGCTCGCTCCTAATCTCAGCCTGGACTTGCTCGCCGAGACCCGAGAAGTGCGCGACCGATACTCTCGCGAGCGTCAAAGCCATCCAGAAAACAGCAGGCTGGACAGTCAGGAGAACGAGATTCGCGAAATGGAGATCCTTCGATCCCGATTCGCGGAGAAATCCGGCGACTTCATGAAGGCAGCCGAAGAACTCGGGACTTCAGCGGCCGCTGACTCGTTGAACCTGAATCAGGATGACCATGGCGTCCCTGGCTTCACCGTCCAGTCGAAATTGGCAGTGATGGAGTACAGGCGAGCGCTGTGGGGTCTCCGCCTTGCCGTCTGCGGGCTGTCCCTGGGAGCGATTGCCGGAATCGTCTCACTGAACTGGGCTTGATAGGGGTCCGCAACATCCCGACTGCCATCTAAGGGAACTGTTACCCCATCGCCCCTTCGATTTCACGGGCTCGTCAGGGGGAATACCGTTCGAAACGTCGAGCGCACGCCTCATGCTTTTGGGACCGCTATGTTCAATTCATAGGCTCGATTAGAAATCATCCCTGGGGGGATAGGCAGGATGCGCGTTGGTCACCTTTAACCCGGTTCGCGAAGTGGCAAAACTGCGTGAGCATCTGGCCTCAGGAGACAAACTCATCTCCTTCCTTTTCGGAGCAGGAACTTCAAGCGCGGTCTCAGCCGCTGACGGCCAGCCGCTGTTCCCGCTGGTGTCTGGACTGACGCGCGGTTGTCAAGAAGGCGTCGCGCTCATGGGCGCCGAATTCGCCGCAGCCTGGAAAGCCATCATCGAGGGCTTACCAGCAGAGAAGCGCACTATTGAGGACATTCTGTCCTTCGTTCGGCAGATGCAGAGCGCCGTGCTGGATGATGACAAGCTTGCGGGGCTTTCGAAGACACAAATTTCGCAGCTCGAAACGACGATTCGGGAGACAATTTCCCGATTGGTGCGCCCCGCCGCGGACAGATATCCAAAGACTCTGCCACACCACGCCGTAGCCCGGTGGATCCAGAAGATTGACCGGGTACACGCAGTGGAAATCTTCACAACCAACTACGACACACTGTTCGAGAGAGCGCTAGAAGACTGCAAGTTGCCGACGTTTGATGGCTTCGCTGGGACATACGAACCGTTCTTCTACCCTGCTAGCCTGCGGTTCCAGTCTGCGAGCCCCGGGTCGGATTGGACGCGCATCTGGAAGGTGCACGGTTCCGTCACTTGGACGTCCAAGGAGAATGGAAACGGTGGGTTTTCCATCGTTCGCGGGCCCGAGAGCGCGTCCGGGGAGATGATTCTTCCTTCAGTCCTGAAATACGACGAGTCCCGCAAGCAGCCCTACGTGGCCATGCTGGATCGACTGCGTGACGTCCTAGATAAGCGTGAGGATGGGGTGCTTGTCACCTCCGGCTATTCCTTCGCTGACCAGCACATCAATGAAATCCTCTTTGAATCGCTTGCTCACAATCCTCGTCTGCATTTGTTCGCCTTGTGCTTTGACGATCTGCCAAGTTCGAACCAATTAATCCGGACGGCGAAGACTGCCACGAACGTCCTCGTGCTCGGCCCCAAGCGCGCGATTGTTGGCGGCCGCGAGGGAACTTGGAAGGTTGCCGATGCTGACGAAGCGGCGCTTCGTATCCCCGGGCTCTTCGACCTGGAAGCTCCCGAACCCAATGCCGAGGTTGATCTCACTTCGGGGACGCTGCGGTTGGGGGATTTCAATGTCTTCTGTGACCTCCTGGATCAGATAGCCGCCAAACCGTGAAGACGCAGCGATTGGCCTCGGCCACCTTTATCGGCATGGTTAACTCTGTCCGCGGAGGCGAGATCACGGTAAAGCTGCGCGACGTCCCAACGACGTTGGTCATGGTGGACGGTTCCTCACATCGAATCGGTCAAATCGGCGGATTCGTGCGGATTCCTCTTGGTTACACGCAGCTTTACGGCGTGTGCACGCAGGTTGGTGCCGACGTTTCACGCACCGTGATGATGCCGGGTGAAATCTCCTCTGAGGAGGATTCTGACCCCACGGGATTCCGGTGGATGACGGTCGTCTTGTTCGGCGAGTCGACTGAATCGACCTTCGAGCGAGGCGTTGGCCAGTATCCGACGGTCGGAGACGAGGCCCACCTAGTCACCTCGTCAGATATGGAAGTCATTTACTCAGGCTTGGACGTCACGACGTCGTCGGTCTCGCTGGGTCACATAGCCGGTGCTCCTGACATTCCCGCGGTGCTCAACCTAGCCGCGCTGGTCACTCGACATGCATGCGTCGTCGGGTCAACGGGCTCAGGAAAGTCAAACCTGATGGCGGTCCTCCTCCGCGGAATAGCGTCCAGCGGGCTGACGTCTGCTCGCGTCCTAGTCGTGGACCCGCACGGTGAATACTCGTCGGCACTGGAGGCTGGCACATTCACGAGCCTGTCAGTGCAAGTAGGCGCCTCAAGCGGACTACGTGTTCCCTACTGGGCCCTCGGGTTCGATGAGCTCTCTCGCGTCGCGTTCGGGCCGATGAGTGATTCCACATCGGAATATTTCCGAGAACGCGTGCGGGCGCTCAAGGTTGAATCAGCCCTTCATCTCCGAACGCCGGTATCTGAAGAGATGGTGAGTGCAGACTCGCCAATCCCCTTCAGCATTCGTCGCCTCTGGTTCGAACTTCGCGCGGTCGAAGATGTCACCTACATTGCGCCCGCGCAATCGACCGCTACTGAATCAACCCCGATTCGCGGAGGCGATGCCGAAAAACTCTTGGCAACGACATATCCGAGCGCCGGGCTCGGAAGCTCCGCGCCATTCCTGAACAAACTGCGGAAAGGGATCACCAGGCAGCTCGACTATTTGAAGGCGAGACTCCTGGACCCCCGATTCACCTTCATGTTCGGGCCGGCGGACGACTACCATCCCGACCTCGAAGGCAAGGTCGCTGCCGACCTCGATGGCCTCATTTCGGGATGGATTGGGCACTCTCAGCCAATCACGATTGTCGACGTATCCGGGCTACCTCCTGAGGTTCTCGAGACCGTCGTGGGTGCAATGCTCACTTTGATTTACGAGGCTCTCTTTTGGGGGATGAACCTTGACGTGGGCGGCAAGAAACAACCGCTCCTCGTGGTCGTGGACGAAGCGCACCGATTTGTGCCATCTGGGGCGAATTCAGTCAGTTCCCGAATCTGCAATCGCATCGCCCGAGAAGGCAGGAAGTATGGTGTGGGGCTGATGGTCGTGACGCAGCGCCCGTCGGACATCGACCCCGGGATCCTAAGCCAGTGCGGATCCATGATTTCCCTGCGTGTCACTAACGGCCTGGATCGCGCAGCAGTGACGTCCACCGTTTCTGACGACCTAGGCAATCTGACGGCGCTCCTACCCTCTCTGAGAACAGGCGAATGCCTCGTGCTTGGGGACGCTCTGCAAATTCCTTCAAGAGTGCGCGTCACAAAGGCACCCAGCCGCCCCGTCGGGGATGACCCTGTCCTGCCGCAGTCCTGGCAGCTCACCCGCCCGCCCCAAGGCGGCTATCAACTCGCGTTGGAGGGTTGGCGCGCTCAGGAATTGGCTCAACCGACCCCAGCGGTTAATCCCTGAAAGCACAGTAAGGACGACAATGCCGGAAATGATCCCCACGCCCGAGAGCTCGAACGTCGAAGCCATTGGCTACGATGAGCGCAACGAAGAGGTGTGGGTCACGTTTCGCACTTCCGGCACGTACTCCTACCCCGGCGTACCGGAGCACGTCTGGGAGCAGTTTCAACAAGCCGATTCAAAGGGCAGGTTCGTCAACATGGTCCTCAAAGTAGATTTCGTCGGCAATAGGGCATAACCCGACACCTCACCGATAACGTTCGACTATGTCAACAAGTAAAGAGGCTATGGCAGAATCTGCCGAATGGAGCTCCCGTCATGTCCTGTCTCATCTAAGTCAAGTCAGTCTCATTTTTGACATCTATGCTGCTTGACGCCAGGGACAGCTTGGACCGAGCCGCTCCTGCTGCATCTGGGCCTCGCAGCGTAAACACGTCGGGCTCGGACCCGGAGCTGAGTGAATCGGCAAGTTGACGTCAACGCCGTAAACAAAATCTAAGTCGGGGGAACTGACGCAAACGAGGCGACCGCCGACTCGAAATGATCAAACATGACGTGCCGTCGCGGCGCCTCTATATTCATGACTTCAAAAGCAGAACCACGTTTTTCGATGTAACCGAGCACCTTCTTGGGTGACCTTTCGTGGCAGCGGCGGTCGCCGACACGCCATTCATGATCGGACAGACTGCGGACCTGTTAACGCCAACTGAAAATGGGGCCATTTGTGCCAACTGAAAACAGGGCCACTTTCGTGTGGTTCTAGTGTGCCGTAGTTGCGGCGGGTTGGTGTTGCTTGAGCCGGTAACTGTTGCCTTTGAGGCTGATGACGTCGGCGTGGTGAACGATGCGGTCGATCATGGCGGAGGCGATGGTGAGGTCGCCGAATACGTCGCCCCAGCGAGCGAACGGTAGGTTGCTCGTCAAGATCAGCGACGCGTGTTCGTAGCGGGAAGACACCAGTTGGAAGAACAGGTTCGCGGCGTCCTGGTCAAAGGGGATGTAGCCGACCTCGTCGACGATAAGCAAGCTGTAGCGGCGTAGCCGGGTCAATTCGGCGGCGAGTTTGCCCCGCGAGTGGGCTTCTTGAAGTCGGGCGACCCAGCCTGTCGCAGTATCGAAGAGGACCCGGTGGCCAGCCTTGGCGGCCTTGATCCCGATGCCGACGGCGAGGTGCGTTTTCCCGGTTCCAGGAGGGCCGAGCAGGACAACGTTCTTCGCTTCGGTGAGGAACACACTCGTGCCCAGGTGCGCGATGAGGTTCCGGTCGGCAGAGGGCTGGTGCTCAAAGTTGAAGTCCTCGAGGGTCTTGAACCCCGGAAACCTCGCGGCATTGATCCGAAGTCCGGCACCAGAGGCTTCGCGTTCGGATACTTCTTTGGAGAGCACCGCGGCGAGGTATTCCTCGTGGGACCAACCCGCGTCGCGGGCCTGGTCGCCGAGGCGGCGGAACGCTTCGCTGATCCGGGGTGCTCTTAAGGCGCGGGCGTAGTACTCGATCTGCGAGGCCGCTTCCGGGCCGATCATGACGCGACCGCTAGGTTGTCCGGGGCGGTCTCGAGGTCAACGTCAATGTCAACACGGAACAGGTCGTCGTAGCGGGCCAGCGAAGCCGTCTCGACGACGGCCGTGATGACGGGCCGGCGGGCGCGTTGGGCTTGGAACTGGGTGCGTAATTCGGCCGCGCGGGCAACGTGGGCGGGGTCGGTGACGGTCAGGTGCCGCGCCCACTTCCGGCAGTGCGCGGCGATCAGGACTCCGTCGTGATGAACAGAGATGGTGTCTAGGCTCGCGCTGACGTCCACGACGCGGCCGATCATGGCCGGGTCGACGGAGTAGTCGTTACTGAACGCACGAACGTAATAGTCCCTCGGCAGTCGGATGCTGTTGCGAAACATCACCTCAGGTGCCATCGGCGGGAGCCCGCGCATCGCAGCCCGATCACGGCTGATGAGGTCGTTGGGTCGGCCCCGGCGGGACCGGGACAGACGGTTGTTCGCCAGGGGCAACCACGCGGCGAGCTGCTCGTTGAAGTCATCGGGCGAGGTGAACGTGCGCCCTGACATGAAGCGGCTGCGGAAGAACCGATTCATGCGTTCAACCATGCCCTTGGACTCCGGATCTCGCGCTTTGAGCAGCTTGATCTGGGTGCCCAGCGTGCCCGCGAACGCGGCTGCCGGTTCGGTGAGTTTCCCGCGCCCGATCCCTGACTCGTTGTCCCACGTCAACCGGGCAGGGACAGCTTCGGCTTCCCGCAGCAACGACCACATCCCGCCCAGCAGATCTGGCGTCGTCCGCGACGGCAACATGCGCGCCTGAATGAACCCGGAAAACGTCGACGTCATCACCAACACCGGCGGCGCAGCCGCCTGGTCATGACCCATCGGGAGGTCCTCGTGCGGGAACCAGAGATCACATTGAATCTGAAACCCGGGCGGGTGCACCAGTCGATCCGCGGGGTCCGGCACCACGTATTCCGGGCGGAGCCTGGCGACCTTGGACCGAAACAACGAGGGCGACCCCGACCACCCCACCCGCTCGGCTGCGGTCGCGGCCGGCATCATCGGCGTGGCCGCGAGCAACACCCGAACCTGACTGGCGAACGCGTCAAAACTCGACCCCGTCGGCTCCCGCTGATACGTCGGCGACCGATCCACAGCCAACGCCCGATCGACCGTTCCGCGCGACACCCCAACCAGCCGCGCGATCTCCCGTTTCGAATGCTTCCCCGTCAAATGCAGGTGGCGAATCTCAGCCCAATCATCCAATTTGATCACCTTCCATAATGGTTGGTGGCCCTATTTTCAGTTGGCGTTCTTGGCCCTATTTTCAGTCGGCGTTAACAGGACCTCGAGATCTCCCGTTGCGCACGGTTCATGATCCTGATTCGACATTGAATCTCCTTCGTGATGAGCAGCCCGGACCGGCGGTACCTCAACCAACTCCGATGCCGCTTGCATCTCCCACCCAACATAGCCCCCTCCTATGGCGGCATGCCGTTGCCAGCACATGCAGCGCCAACCAATCGCCGTCATCGGCGACAGCGCTGCGCAAAGTCCGAACCGACTTCACGCAGACGGTGTGTCGGCGGCCATGACAGGCTGGGCGTTTTCCAGCCAACGTCGCAACACCTGAGTTTTAGGAGTAGCGATGACAGACGGTTCCCGAAGCCGCAAGAAGGTGACCGGCGCTGCCGATGGTAGAGACGCGCGTTGAATATGCTCGGCTAATGAGGCAAGGAATCAGTAACGCCTAGGCGTGCCGAATGTTGAAGATCAACCGGCGTACGGGGATGCGTTGGCGTCACGGCCGGACTGTGAAGAACGCCCAGGGGCGTTGATTGTGGGCGCTAGATCCTGTGCAGGGCTTGTGAACGATCTTCCCTTCTATCGGCGTTGGAATCGTCCTCTGGGCGATAATCATCGGGGTACAGGCCGTAAAAAGTACGCCTTACATTCCGCGGCGAATAAAGTCGGCCACGCGCTCCCCGATGAGAACGGCGGTCGCGGCCGGTCCGCGCATGGGCGTGGTCGGCAGGATCGAGGTGTCGGCGACGCGCAACCCCTCGACACCGTGCACGCGCCCGTATTGATCGACGACGGCCCCAGGATCATCTGCTGGCCCAAACCGTGCACTGCCGCAGAGGTGAATGGCGGTGCCCAAGTGGGAGCGCAGCCAATCATCGAGCAGTTCATCGCTCTCGAGCACGGTGTCGGTCAGTTCGGTCAATCGCTTAAACAGGTGCCCGTAGGCATCTGTTCGCAGCAAATGTACCGCCACCCGCACAGCTTCGCGCATGCGTTTGAGGTCGTGTTTGGTCGAGAGGTAGTTGTAGTCGATGCGCGGTTGCACGTCTGGGTCGTCCGACTCGAGGCTGATACGTCCGCGCGAGGTCTCTGACTGCACGGCGACGAGCAGCGCGAGGTCCCCCCGGTGAGCGATCTGGTTCGCGAAGCGCCGCATCGACACCCCGCGCATCGCCCGAAGTGATCGAAGCGGATGCCTCGCTGCGGCGCGTACCCCGACCATGATGCCGCGCGCGCTGCCAGTCAACAGATACCCCATCGGTTTAAGCATCGGGAGAATCTCCAGATTTCCGGGCGCAGTAGAACCGGTCGCCGTGAAGTTCAGGCACGACGCCATCGACTGCGACGTGCGATAGTCAACGATCTGTCGGCGCGGCTGCCACAGCACGGCGATATCCGGGTGATCACTGAAATTCGCCCCGACCCCGGGCAAGTCGCGCACGACTGAAATGTTAAATTGTTCCAGTTGCTCCCGGGGGCCCACCCCTGAGACCAGCAGCAGGTGAGGTGATTTGATCGCGCCTGCCGAGAGCACAATCTCTCGGCCTCGCAGCTGAACGATCCCGCCGCCTCGCGCGACCTCAACACCGATAGCTCGCGTTCCCTCGAACAGTACACGGCGCACGTAGCTGTCACCCGACACCGTGAGGTTTCTGCGGTGCCGCACCGGATTCAGGTAGGCGATCCCGGTGTTCTGACGCACGCCGTCGAGCGTGTTCATCGGGAGCGGTCCGTGTCCCGGAATACCCTGATCGTTCTTGTCAGGTTCGTCGGCGAAGCCCAGCTCCACGGCCGCCGCGCGAAAAGCGACGGTCACTGGATGGTCCTGCGGAGGCCGACCGACGACCATCGGCCCCGCACCACCGTGAACGGCGGACTCGCCATACTGCAGGTCGGTTTCGATCCGGCGATAGAACGGCAATACCTTTTCCCAGGCCCATTCGGGTGACCCGATAGACCAGGAATCAAAGTCGGCTTTTCTGGCGCGAATGAAGTACGAGCCGTTGATCGTCGATGATCCACCGAGGATCCGGCCGCGCGCGATTGAGTAGGGCAGTTTCGGTATGAGATTACCTGTGAACGACCAATTCTGCGGATGTCCCGGCATTGCTCCCTGCACGGTTCCAGCATCGAGTAACTCGGGCGGGAATTCGGCGGCGGACCGCGGCACCGGTCCTGCCTCAAGGAGCAGCACCCGTCTCTCGGGATCTTCACTCAGTCGGGCTGCGAGTGGGGCTCCGGCTGCGCCGGCACCGACCACGATCACGTCATAGTTCGCGTTCGTCAAGTCCGACACCGGTACTCGTGGGTTCATGCCTGTCCTCCGGGTCCAACTGTTGGTAATTCACCCGACGTGAAACCCTCCTTGAGCAGGAGCAAGGCCGACTCGAGCAGCTCAATGAGGTTGGAGCCGTCAGTTCTGAGCCACTGCTCGTACGCGGCGAGCGATGCACCGAGGAATACCCAGCCGATCACTGTCGGTTCGATCGCGTCGACGGCGACTCCCAAGCGGCCAGCCGCGAAATCCGACACCACCAGGCGCCACTCGGCATATCGCAGCGTGGAGTGCGCCACGAGCGCAGGAACGTTCAGCAGCAGGTTCATCCGCTCGCGATGAAAGGGGACTTCTTCTGACGGAAATCGATTGAATTCGACGACCGCCCGGGCGAGCGCATCGACGAGAGACACGGTCGTGTCCGTAGCAGCGAGGAACGCGCGCATACGCGCGAGTTCAGCGTCAAAGTCACCCCAGGGCAGATCGTTCTTGGAGGGAAAGTAGCGAAACAGGGTTCGACGCCCAATTCCGGCGGCGGTGGCAATGTCGTCGACGGTCGTCTGGTCGAAACCGTGCTCGAGAAAAAGCCGAAGTGCTACGTGGCTCAGGGCGGCGCGGGTCGTCAGCGGCTGTCGGCCCATCCGCGGTGCCACAGAGCATTCATTCATTTGTTTTCATCCCTGTACTTTCGGCACTGAGTGCCACTAGTCTGGTGCATGCACGAGATTTTCGCCACTGATGTCGATTTCTATCGCAAGGAGAACCGCATGGTTTCCGCAAAAAAGACCAGCCCCACCGAATCCGCAACCGCCGGCGCTGAACATTCTGCGGCGTTGGATCTCGAATCCGATACCCTGGTCGAGGAGATCTCGATCGACGGCATGTGCGGCGTCTACTAAATCGCTGACATGCCAGGCCTGGATCTTGACCGGGGATGGGATCTCCATCCCCAGGTATCTGTTCGCCCGGAGCCGTTCGGTGCGCTGCTCTACCATTTCGGTACCCGCCAGCTCTCATTCCTAAAAGATACGACGCTTCTCGCCGTCGTGAGGACTCTCGCCGACGTACCTTCTGCCCGCGCAGCGTGCACGGCCGCGGGCATCGCTGAGAGTGATCTGCCCCGCTATCAGCGTGCTCTCGGCACCCTCGCGAAATCCTCCATGGTCGTTGAAAGGACCTCATGACGCTCCTCGATGCACCCCGAACGTCCCCGTTCGTTCTCGCCCCGAAAGATATTCCCCGAAAGACCGAGCGTCTCGTCGATCTCTTCGAATACGGCCTTGACGCCCCCATCTGTCTCACTTGGGAACTGACCTACGCCTGCAACCTGTCCTGTGTTCACTGCCTCTCGAGTTCCGGGCGCCGCGATCCTCGCGAGCTGACGACGGCAGAGGCGAAGGCCGTCATTGACGAGTTCGAGCGGATGCAGGTCTTCTACGTCAACATCGGCGGCGGCGAGCCGACCGTGCGTCCCGATTTCTGGGAACTCGTCGACTACGCATCAGAGCACCACGTCGGAGTCAAATTCTCCACCAACGGCGTGAAAATCTCCCCGGAGATTGCCCAGCGTCTCGTCAGAAGCGACTACGTCGACGTGCAGATCTCGCTCGACGGCGCAACAGCGGAAGTCAACGATCATGTGCGCGGCCCCGGCTCCTACGCCACGGCTATGAACGCCATGCAGAACATGTATGAAGCCGGCTTCAAGGGATTCAAGATCTCGGTCGTCTGTACGAGCCAGAACATCAGCCAGCTCGACGACTTCAAGGCCATCGCCGACAAGTTTGACGCCCAATTGCGGCTCACCCGCCTGCGCCCCTCCGGTCGCGGAGCGGACGTCTGGGACGAACTGCACCCGACCCAAACGCAGCAGCGCGAACTCTACGACTGGCTCGTCGCACACGGAGATGGTGTGCTCACCGGAGACTCGTTCTTCCATCTCTCTGCTTTTGGAGACGCACTGCCCGGCCTTAACCTGTGCGGCGCAGGTCGTGTTGTCTGCCTCATAGACCCCGTCGGGGACGTCTACGCGTGCCCCTTCGCCATTCACGAAGAGTTCCTCGCCGGCAATGTGCGCTCAGAGGGCGGCTTCCAGGAGGTCTGGCAGCACTCGGAACTCTTTCTCAAACTGCGCGAACCGCAGTCGGGTGGAGCGTGCACCTCATGCGCGTTTTTCGACACTTGCAAGGGCGGCTGCATGGCCGCCAAATTCTTCACTGGATTACCGCTGGATGGTCCCGACCCGGAATGCGTCCAGGGGTACGGCGAAGAGTTGCTAAAGAACCGCAAGGGCAAAGCGGTAGAGCTTCCAAAATCGTCAATCGTCGACCACTCCCACCGCACTACCCGAGCCGGACGCGAAGGAATGGGCTCGGTACAGCTCACACTGAGCCGTCGCGCCGGGATGGTTCCAGTGAACGCCAGCGACTGCGAAGTCAGTCCCCTCGTCGGGTTCACGCCCGAACAACCACCGGCAGGAGCTTGTGACGAGAGCCCACTGGCCGGGATGAACCTGCTCGCAACTTCGCAATCCAGCTGCGCCGGGGAGAGCTGCGGAGAAGGAACGTGCGGCTGTAGTTAGAGTTCGCAACCCAGAGAGACGTGACAAGCGCCCGGTGCGCTTGCGACAGAGAGGCGGGCGTCTTCAGCCAAAAAATGCGTTATCAAGGATCGGAATGCGCGACTGCTTCGGCGAACGGGGGACTCTGAGCCGTGAGGTGCAGCACGACGCAGTCGCAGAGTACGCCTTCCGATCGGATGCCGCGCCGCCGCAACTACCGCGCCGGTCTCAGTCGACTGTATAGAACCTGAACATCAAAAATGAGGAGGAAACCATGGGAAGAGTAGAAGGCAAAGTCGCATTCATCACGGGTGCAGCCAGAGGCCAGGGGCGTAGTCACGCTATCCGACTGGCGCAAGAAGGCGCAGATATCATCGCGATCGATGTCTGTGAGGACATTCCCGGAGCGCCGTACGCCGGGGCCACGGAAGAAGATCTGGCCGAGACCGTTCGTCAGGTCGAGGCACTCGATCGTCGCATCATCGCTACTAAGGCGGATGTGCGCGATTTTGACGCCCTGAAATCCGCAGTGGATGAGGGCGTAGCGCAGCTCGGACGCCTCGACATCGTGTCGGCCAACGCCGGCATCGTAACCGACATGGCACCCACCGAGGAGCTATCGGAAGAGATCTGGACAGACATGATCAACGTGAACCTGTCCGGTGCCTGGCGCACCACAAAAGCAGCAATCCCGCACATCAAGGCCGGCGGGCGCGGTGGATCCATCATCCTGACCAGTTCCAACGCCGCTTTGATGGTCTACCAGAACCTCGCCCACTACACCGCAGCTAAGCACGGTGTCGTGGGACTCATGCGAACGCTGGCCCTCGAACTGGCACCACACATGATCCGTGTCAATAGCATCCATCCGACGCAGGTTAACACCGACATGATCCAGAACGAGGCGATGTACAAGCTATTCCGCCCTGATCTGAAGAACCCCACCCGAGAAGATTTCAAGACTGCATCGTTTGCTATGCAGGCGTTGCCGATTCCGTGGCTGGAAGCAATTGATATTTCCAATGCGTTACTATTCCTGGCCTCCGATGAGGCGAGGTACATAACCGGCGTTGCCCTGCCTGTCGACGCGGGCGGCAGCATCAAGTAAGAATATTCGTTTCACAACTCGACGAGGAGAAGATCATGGGAAGAGTAGAAGGCAAGGTAGCGTTCATCACCGGTGCCGCTAGAAGTCAGGGGCGAAGTCATGCGCTGCGCTTGGCCCAGGAAGGCGCGGACATAATTGCGGTCGACATTGTCGGTCCTGTCGAGTCGGTGCACGCGTACCCAATGGCCACCGAGGAGGATCTTGCCGAGACCGTGCGTCAAGTGGAAGCGTTGGATCGCCGCATCATCGCTACACAGGCCGATGTACGTGACTCAGCAGCGCTAAAAGCGGTGATGGACGATGGAGTCGCTCAGCTGGGACGGCTCGATATCGTGTCGGCCAACGCGGGGATCTTTCAGATGTCCCCGGCGCTCGAGCTTGACGACGCCGCTTGGCAGGAAACCATCGACATTAATCTGACTGGCGTCTGGAACACCTGCAAGGCGGCACTACCGCATCTCATCGAAGGCGGACGAGGCGGGTCGATCATTCTTACCAGTTCGACTGCGGGGCTCAAAGGACTCGCTAACACCGTCCACTACACAGCGGCCAAGCATGGGGTCGTCGGCATCATGCGGACGCTGGCCAACGAGTTCGCTCAATACTCAATTCGAGTGAACTCGGTGCATCCCACAACGGTCAACACGATCATGATCCAGAACGAAGACGTTTGGGGGTTGTTCGATCCGGCTAATCCGAACCCGACCCAGGAATCGGCGGTCGAGGCTTTTAAAAGTCTCAACGCCCTGCCAGTCTCTTGGGTGGAATCGGTCGACATCAGCAACGCGGTATTGTTCCTAGCCTCCGACGAGGCGAGGTTCATCACGGGAGTCACCCTCCCCGTGGACGCGGGCAACCTCGTCAAGTAACCAATCGACGCGGGGCGATGTACTGTGCACCGCCCCGCCATCTACGAAAGAGAAGAGACAGATATGGGAAACCTTGACGGCAAAGTCGCCTTCATCACCGGCGCAGCCAGAGGGCAGGGCAGAAGCCACGCCATTCGACTGGCGAAGGAGGGCGCCGATATTATCGCGATCGACCTCTGCGAAGGTGTCGACAGCGTCGCCTCATTTTATGAGCTAGCAACGGCTGAGGATCTGGCGGAGACCGTGCGGCAGGTCGAGGCTCTCGACCGGCGTATCGTGGCGAAGCAGGCGGACGTGCGCGATATCGAAGCGCTGACCAAGGCTGTGGATGAAGGCGTCGCAGAATTGGGACGGCTCGACATCATCGTTGCCAACGCCGGAATTTTCACCTTCGGATCGGACACCCAGAAGATCGAGGAGCAGTCCTGGAAAGACCTTATGGACATTAACCTGACCGGGGTATGGCACACCTACAAAGCGGCGGCCGATCATCTGATCGCATCCGGCGCAGGTGGATCGGTCATTATTATCTCCTCACTGGCCGGATTCAAGGGACTCGCCAACGTCGCCGCCTATACGACTACCAAGCACGGCATCGTCGGACTGATGAAGGTGCTCGCCAATGAACTCGGTCCTTACGGAATTCGGGTCAATACGATCCACCCGAACTCGATCGACACGAAGATGGTGAAGAACAGCAACACCTACAAGCTGTTCCGCCCAGACCTTGACGATCCTCAGGCCGAGGATGCCGAACCCGCATTCGCCGGGTTGAACCCTATGGGCAAGGCTTGGATCGAGCCAATCCATGTGTCGAACGCGGTCGCCTGGCTGGCCTCCGACCAGTCCTACTACGTCAGCGGAGGCCAGATACCGGTCGACGGCGGTGCATCCATCAAGTAAACCAGCCCTGTTCCAGATGAAGGAGAACACGTGGCACCCACCAGCACTATCGTCGACACCCAGAAACGAGTGGCAGCGCACCTCGTCGGCCGTGAGCGTGAGCTCGAACTGACGCTCGCGGCCGTCGCAGCCAGCCGAGACATCCTACTTGAGGGGCCGCCGGGGACGAGCAAAACCACCATACTGAAAGCCATCACCGGAGAATGGGGTATCCCCTTGCTCTTCGTCGAGGGCAATGCCGACCTCACCCCGGCCAAACTCGTTGGTCATCACAATCCCGCGCGGGTGCTGCGGGAGGACTATAGCGCCGACAACTTCGTGGCTGGGCCCCTCATCGAAGCGATGCAACGCGGTGGGTTCCTCTATATAGAGGAGTTCAACCGGGCACCGGAAGACACCCTCAACACACTGCTCACCGCGATGGCTGATCGTGCCATCGCCGTGCCCCGGGTCGGCACCATCGTCGCGGCGCCGACCTTCCGAGTAGTTGCGTCGATGAACCCCTATGACAACGTTGGCACGACGCGGTTGTCGACGAGCGTGCACGATCGTTTGAACCGACTCGCGATCGGTTATCAGGACGAGCCGGCCGAACGCGGAATCGTCACGCTTCGTACCCAGGCCGACGGTGATCTCGCCAATCGTCTCGTTATCGATGCGGTATCCGTCACCCGGGCAACGCGGCGTCACCCGGATGTGCGCCAGGGAAGCAGCGTGCGTGGCGCGATTGACTGTGTCCTTGTCGCGCTGCAACTCGCCCTGCTTCGGCACCTCACGTCACCAGTGGATGATGCGTACCCCGAACTCGTCTACGATGCTATGACCGTTTCCCTGTCCGGTCGCATCCACCTCGACGAGGCCGCGGAAAGCACGCCCGAGCGCGTGTTGCGACAGATCTGGGAAGACCATTTCGTTCTGGAACCGGCCATTGCAGAGCCAGGTTGAAGGGAGGTCGAAGCCGACTCGCCCCTGTCAAGGCCGGGCCGCCAGAAACTGGCCAGAGCAGCGTTGGGTCGCAAGCCGAAGCAGCTCACGGAGGATCCGGTGCTCTTCGAGCCCGGCGCGGGGAGCGCAGGCATGGTGTTGCGCGCTCAGGCAATTGGGCGCGGTCCCGCGCCCAAATCGTCCCCGGGGACCGCTGAAGCGGGAAACACCGACGAAATTGGTGAAATAGTGCTCGGCGGCGCCGATATGGTCGGCATCGATCCCAACGTGCGCGAGCGAGCCCGGCAGATAGCTGCGAGGCTGGCTATCCCTCGACCAAGAACAGACTCGCTGGCGCACCGAGGTTCGGGCAAACTCGCGAGTTTGCCCTATCGGGCCGGGTCGGACGAGATCGACCTCGACCGCACGATCGAGATGCTCGCCGAACACCCAATTCCGGAAGACGAAGACATCATCGTGCGGGAGCGCATTCGCACCCGCCGGTCGGTGGTGCTGCTCGTTGATGTGTCTGGATCGATGAAGGGCGAGCGAGTGCAGACCGCCGCCGCGACGGTCGGTGCTCTCGCGGGTGAACTCCAGCACGATTCCCTGGCCGTCATCGCGTTCTGGTCGGACGCGGCCATCCTGCTCGGTCTCGGCCGGGAGGTGAAGCCGATGGATCTGCTCGATTCCATCTTGCAGATGCCCGCCCGCGGACTCACGAACATCGCGTTCCCGCTCGAACTCGCGGCGCGTCAGCTGGCGCAGGTACCAACCCGGGAGGCGCGCGTGATCCTGTTGTCGGACTGTGTACATAATGCGGGTCCGGACCCGCGGGAGAATGCGGCGCGACTGGGGCGACTCGACGTGCTCATCGACGTGAGCGGTGAGGAAGACATCGAACTGGGCCGGCAGCTCGCGACTTCCGGACATGGGACCGCTCATCTTGTGCGCACTCACCGAGATGTCGCTCCGGCCCTCGGCCGACTATTTAGAACCTGAACGACAACTAGAAAGCAGGAATTCCCATGGCGAAAAATGCATGGTTCGAAACCGTTGCCGAGGCACAGCGACGAGCCAAGAGAGCACTTCCCTCCTCTGTCTACGGTGCCCTCGTTGCGGGGTCTGAGCGCGGGCTGACCATTGACGATAATATGGCAGCGTTTGGCGAACTGGGCTTCTCCCCGCATGTCGCCGGGCACCATGCGGTGCGCGACCTCACGACAACCGTGATGGGCATACCCATTTCTTTGCCGGTCATCATTTCACCCACAGGTGTGCAGGCCGTGCACCCCGACGGTGAAGTGGCCGTTGCCCGGGCATCCGCTAACCGCGGCACCATCATGGGCCTGAGTTCGTTCGCGAGCAAGCCCGTTGAAGACGTGATCGCTGCCAATCCAAACACGTTCTTCCAAATGTACTGGTCAGGATCGCGGGAATCGATGGTGCAGCGAATGGACCGGGCCCGGGCCGCCGGCGCCAAGGGACTCATCGCCACCCTCGATTGGTCCTTCTCCAACGGTCGCGACTGGGGCAGCCCACAGATTCCGGAAAAGATGAGCCTGAAGACAATGATCAACTTCGCGCCCAACGTACTCCCCCACCCACAATGGCTCCTGCGCTTCGTTAAAGCCGGACATATCCCCGACCTCACCGCGCCCAATCTCACTCCCCCCGGCGGCACAGCACCGACCTTCTTCGGCGCCTACTACGAGTGGATGCAAACGCCACCGCCCTCCTGGGAAGACGTCGCCTGGATGCGCGAAACCTGGGGAGGACCCTTCATGCTCAAGGGCGTCACCCGCATCGACGATGCCCGCCGAGCCGTCGATGCAGGCGTAATGGCCATCTCCGTGTCTAACCACGGCGGCAACAACCTCGACGGAACACCGGCGACAATTCGTATGCTCGCGTCGGTCGTCGAAGCCGTTGGCGGCGACGTAGAAATTGTGCTGGACGGCGGAATCCGCCGGGGCAGCGACGTCGCCAAGGCCCTCGCACTCGGCGCACGCGCGGTCATGATCGGCCGCGCCTACCTGTGGGGCCTCGCCGCGAACGGCCAGGCCGGAGTCGAAAACGTACTCGACATTCTGCGTGGCGGACTCGACTCGGCCGTTCTCGGCCTTGGCCATGATTCAATCCACGAGCTGTCACCCGCAGACTTTTACATCCCGCCAACGTTCTCACGCACCCTTGGAGCGACACTGAGCAACGTCGACGCTACGACCCGGCAATAATCACGTCACTATCAACCACGTCACCGCCATGGCGGCGGCGCACGGTACTTTTTGGGGCCAGACTTGAAGTCGAACGAGGGGGCACAAGTGGATGGTGAATTGGCGTATAGCACCTGGCCATCGCTGCCGCCGGCCCCAGTCGTGCTCGTACCCCTCGGCTCGACGGAGCAGCACGGACCACACCTGCCGTTCTCCACCGACACCATAATCGCCTCGGCGGTGGCAGAGCGAGTCGCCACGGATCTGACCATCAGGGGGCATTCGGTCGTCGTCGCCCCCGCCCTGCCGTACGGGGCGAGCGGTGAGCACCAGAATTTTCCGGGAACCGTGTCGATCGGCACCGAAGCGCTCACGATAGTCGTGATCGAGCTGGTGCGCTCTCTGTCGACCTGGGCTGGCCGCATTGTGCTCGTCAACGGCCATGGTGGAAACCTTGCTGCGCTCACTGCATCCGTTTCTCTGCTCCGAGGTGAAGGTCACGCTATCGCCTGGGCTCCCTGCACGGTTGCCCGGGGAGATGCCCATGCCGGAATCACCGAGACATCGATTCTGCTGCATCTCGACGCCAAGTTGGTCGACCTGGCATCGGTTGTGCCTGGCGCGACGACGCCGATGTCTGCCCTTTTTAGCCGGCTCACGTCGGAGGGCGTGCGAGCGGTGTCGCCGACCGGGATTTTGGGCGACCCGACCGGAGCCACCGCCACGACCGGCGCTGCTTTCATGGCTGAGATGTGCGACGGTGTGCAGCGCCGGATCCTCGGCGAGTCCATCGACCCCCGCGGATGCCTCCGCGACCCCGCCCGGTGCACAGTCCCGGCACCCGTCGCCACGGAAGATCGAACATGAAGCCGCCCGCTGCTCTGCTCCCACCCGGTTTCACGGTCGAACTCAACCGCACGGTCACGGTCCGTGACCAAGGCCGATCCTTGGTCGGAGGCTCCCCGACCCGCGCAATCTATCTCTCCCGGGCCGCCGCCAGCATGTTCGCCGGGCGCCGCCTGGCCGTCGACCGTGCCGGCTCGGGCACCCTCGTTGACAAGCTGCTCGAAATTGGCATGGCCGATCCGGTACTCGACACGCTCCCAGCAGCGGATGAGAGCGACGTCACCTACGTGATTCCAACGTACGGTCGGCCGGAATCGCTCGACCGCCTCCTAACGAGTATTGGGCCACGCAAATCGGTCATCGTGGTCGATGATGCCTCGCCCGACCCCAGCGATGCGAAACGAATCGCCGCCGCAGCAGGAGCCCGTTTCATCGCTCTGCCCGAGAATCTGGGTCCGGCCGGCGCCCGCAATGCGGGGCTGCGATTGGTGCAGACGACCTATGTAGTGTTCGTCGACAACGACATGGTCGTCACCGACGGTGCTGTAGCAACATTGCTCCGACACTTCGTTGATCCAAGGGTTGCCCTCGTCGCCCCGCGAGTGATCGGACTCCAGCTGTCGACCCGAGTCAACTGGATCTCTCGTTACGAAGATGCCCGGTCATCGCTCGACCTCGGACCGACTCCCGCCACGGTGCGGCCACGCGCGCGGGTGTCGTGGGTGTCAACGGCTTTCGTCGTAGCCCGTGTCGAAGCCCTCGGCGCCGGGTTCAGCGACGGTATGCGAGTCGGCGAAGACGTCGACCTCGTTTGGACACTCGTCGAACAGGGCTGGAGGGTGCGCTACGAACCGGCCGCGACGAGCGCCCACGAACACCGAGTCACGTTTCCCGACTGGGCCAAACGCAAAGCGTTCTACGGCACGGGCGGCCACGCACTGGCACTCCGACATCCAGGCAACATCGCCCCGGCGATCCTCGCGCCCTGGAGCGTCGGCGTCATCGTGGCGTTGCTCGCCCAGCGCGCATGGTCGGTTCCTCTCGCCCTCGGAATTTCGGCCGTCGCCGCAGTGCGCATCTCGCGCAAGCTATCCCGCCACGAGCATCCGCTGCGTATCGGTATCGACCTGACAGCCACCGGCGTCGCCGCATCGGTTTCGCAGACGATGGCCCTGCTCACGCGGCACTGGTGGCCAATCGCAGTGCTCGGCAGCATCATCTCCCGACGGGTACGCCGGGCAACGATCGCCGCCGCCATACTCGACGTCGTCCTCGACTACCGACGAACCAGACCGCAACTCGACATCGTGCGCTTCGGGATCGCACGCCGAGCCGACGACCTCGCCTACGGGGCAGGTCTCTGGCTCGGCGCGCTCCGCGGGCACTCAACGGCGGCGCTCCGCCCCGACATCCGCGGACATCGCTAGTAATTCGATCAAACCGGAGCGCCGGAACTCGTCGACGAACGCCGTGGTCCTTTTCGACCCCGATCCTGCCTATACCAACCGCCTCGCACTGCTGCTTGAATAACTCGCTCGCAGAGCAGAGTTGCTGCCCTCTCTGTCAACCTTGGATAAGGCACCAAAACCTCCGATGGTAGACTACCCGCACCGAAACACCGCCGATGACGGTGCCGCTCGCGCCCCCGGGTACAGAAACTCAGACGATCACGGCCCGGCCCGCGGTGTGCGTCCTGTGTCAGTGCCGAGGTGGAAGATAACTATATGGAGCCGCTCAATGAATTAGACGTTCGTCACGCCGTTGGAATCTTCCGCGTGGAGACGCAGTCCGGCACGGCGCCTGTGGTCAGCCGGGCCATTGTCTCGGACGCGTGGTGGGTCAAACGACTGCCGGACCCGACGCGGAACCGTTATTGCTAGTTTGCTCGCAAGCTAAATTTCTAGATTTCAGTGAGGATTAGTCTGCTCATCAAGCGCGCAAAGAAAGCCTGGTTTCTGGCTCTCCAATTGATTGTGAATTCAACAGGTCCTCGAAGCCAACTGCCGACTCCACCGGCAATAGGTGAAGAAGCTCTGGGCAGGCCTGCCGGCACCGATGATGAGTTTCCGTAACTTCCGTATAACATACGGTCGTATACGGTCCCGGTCCTGGCCGAATCTAAGGTTGCGACTCGCGTACTCCGGTCGGGGAATCGTCTCGACACGTTCGCCTGTAACGACATTCATGGGTACCGTTGGGCCTCTACGGAGCAGCTTGAGAGGGCTTCCTGATGGACGGCCACCTGACCTTCTCGTCGGTCCCAAACCCGCCGCAGGGTACTTGTTGAGGACTGGATTCACCGGTCCCGAAGGCGGTGGTATCCATTTTTCATTCAGCAGCCCTGAAAGACCGAGCAACCGGAGCCTCAAGCAGACCACGGAAACCTGGGGAGTTGCACGCCCACAGGATTCACTCAGAATCAATGATGGCCGTGGCACGGGTCCTTGAAGTACGGGGGCGCTCTCAAGACCAGCATGCAGGACATCGCCGATGAACTGCCCACGAACGCAGGGTTCCCGAGTGGCCCCGACCAAACTCTCAACTCAATGATCGTGAGATTTGTCGAGGAAGCCATCGCGGGCATCCCGTTTGTCTACGGGACAAGGCCCCACCGGCTGGGTCTTTCCGATCTCGTCTTCTTTTACCGCAAACTTGCATTATCCGCAGCGACCGATGTGGTCGCCAAGGCTGCAATGTGCGTGCTTCGTGAGACGTTCCAGCCAGAATTGCCGGTCGCACAGCCACTCCAAGTCTGGATTTTCTTGACCAAGAAGTGGATTCAGGAGTCGTCGGATGCCAACGTCTGTTCCAGACGGCTCGAAGCAGTTCCCGCTCAGGAACATCTGCACGAACGTGCTGTGCAACTCGTCTCGTCCGCCTTCGGTCTCATTGAAACGTCACGACTCCTGCGTGATCACCAGCTGCAGCATCGGATGGACCAACTTCTTCGAACAACACCTGCATCTTGGGACGTCGACGAGCTGATAGCCGAAAACCTCCTGGCGACCTAAACCGCGAACCTCGCAGAGCCTGCAGTAAGTCACGACGTGGCCATTGGCGGAACGCGCCGTCGACAGCGTGTCACCGCTCGATGCCGAGGTGGCCTTGTCGGTGGCCATCATTAGACTTAGGAAAGGGCTGGCGCGTAGCGCCATATGGCAGCGAACCCCGTGACCACCAGCGTCCGTGGCGTCAAGATCAACCTGACCGAGACCATCACCACCCTGAGCCTGGCTCGCAGCAATATCAGCGCCGCCATTCCCTGCTCGGTGTTTGATGTCGTTGGTTTGGCCGACAGTATCGACTTGTTCGTTAACGATGAAGGACTCATCAACGGCTCACCCCTGAATCTGCTCGTAACCGTGCTCGCCCACGTCCTCGGCGGCCCGACCGCCAACCCCGTCAGCGTCACCCCCGACGGCGAAACCATCGGTCTCACCGATCCCCAGCTCACGAGTATTGACAAGGGGGTGAATTGTGGATTTATCGAGTATCCGACGCCAAGGTTTTGTGGCGTGTGGCGTCCAGCAACGGATCGTTACCCAACGCCACAGGTCAGCTGACTTGTGCGAGGCTCGCCGTGATTTGGAACTTGCTTCCGGAGAAATTGCGCGGAGGTGGCACTTCCGCTCCGTCTCGTTTTTCCCCGTCCGCTTCACGAACCAGCCGAGCAGCGCGCCCGGCACCATTTGAGCGGCCTTACCGCTGAGGCTGAGTGCATCGATTGTCGCATTTCCCGTGAACGCGGACACGACGAACAGGAGCAGGAGCAGGACCAGGGCATTCGCCGCCGCGCCTGCGAGCATCAGCCGGCGATGTGCAATCAGGATCAGCCGGCCGCCGATGAGATAGGCAAGCCCGGCCACAATCATGATGGGAGCGGGAGGTGATTTGAAGTTCTCTGGGGCTATGCCGAGTCCGATCGCGAAATAGTCCGTGGCTGCGAGTATCGCGAGTGTGGTCGCGACACGAAGCGCCCACCGTGAGATAGCAGTTGCGATGAACTGTGCGTTTGTCATGCGACCCGCTTCACGCTGGAAGCTGTTTTTCAGGGGTGGTTACCAGCCGTCCTGAGCAACGCTTCCTTAACCCCGTCCGAGTGTTGCAACGAGAGGTTCGGGTTCAGGGCTGGACTCGGGCTCGGCTGACGGGTGACGCTTCGTTCGTCCCCAGGCTGCGCGGCCCGCGACGGCAAGGAGTGCGGGTACAAGTACCAGCATCACGATGAGTGCGTACACGGCGATGGACATGGCTAGGCCAAAGCCGAACATCGTGACGGTCCGCTGGTCATTGAGAATGAAGCTTCCAAAGACGACGACCATGACGGATGCCGCTGCCAGGATCACCCGGGCCGTCGCGGCTAGGCCGTCGCGTACCGCCCGGTCGGCGTCTCCCGTGCGGGCGAGCTCTTCCTTGACGCGGCTGAGCAGGAACACGGTGTAGTCGGTGGATAGACCGAAGAGCACCGCAAAGAGCATGACCGGCACGAACGATTCCACCGGGCCGGAGGACACCCCGAGCAGGTCGGCGGGCCACCACCCCCACTGGAACACGGCAACGACGGGTCCGTAGGCGGCGCCCACGGCGAACAGGTTCATGATCACGGCCATGGACGCGATGAACGGCGCCCGGAACTCGATCAGGAGAACGATGAAGGCCAGCACGACGACGATCAGGATGAACCAGCCGATCTGTGCCAGGAGCGTGTCGGCGAGGTCGATGCTGGTCGCCGTGGCCCCGCCGACGTGGGCGACCGCGTCCGGTGCCGCCGCTGGCAGTACGGTGTCGCGCAGTTCGTGCACCAGGGTTTCGGTGGTGGCGTCATCCGGTGAGCTGGTGGGGATCACGGTGAACAGGGCGGTCGTTCCGTTCTCGGCCAGCCGCGGGGGTGTGACGGCGCTAACGTCGTCCGTTGCCGCCAGTTGGGTGTGCACGGCCATGCTCGCAGCCTGGTTCTCGGCCGACGTGGAGTTGGCGCCGAAGTCGACCGTGACCAGGAGCGGGCCGGCCCAGCCGGCACCGAAGCCGTCGACGATGAGGTCGTAAGCCTTGCGCTGGGTGGTGTCGGCGGCTTGGGATCCACCGTCTGCCGTACCGAGGCGCAGCGACAGCAGCGGCAGAGCCAGAATCGCCAGCACGAGCACGGCGGCCAGCGCCGAGACCCAGCGACGACGCTGGATGCCGCCGACCCAGCTGCGCCAGCCCGACGCGGGCTGCGTGTGGGGGGTGCTCGCGGCATCCGTCGTCAGGGCCGTCTTCTTGCGGAGCTTGCGCACCCGGACGCGGTCCAGGTTCCGGCCGAAGATGGCCAGCAGTGCCGGCAGTAAGGTCACTGCGGCGAGCATCGTCGCACTGACTACGATGGCGCTGGCCAGCCCCAGGGAGGAGACGAATGGGATGCCGATGGCGTAGAGGCTGAGGATGGCGATGATCACCGTGGCGCCGGCTACCAGAACGGAGCGGCCCGCGGTGGTCATGGCCGCTTCGATGGATGCGTTCGGGGCCAGCCCCTGGGACATCCCCTCGCGGTGCCGGGTGACGATCAGCAGGGCGTAGTCGATGCCGACGCCGAGGCCGATCATGGCGGCCACGATCGGACCGGACGTGCCGATGGTCACCGTCGAGGCGATCATGGAGATCGAGGCGATCCCGATGCCGAGGGCCATGAGGGCGCTGACCAGGGTGACCAGCATGGCGAACACGGAGCCGAACACCAGGAGCAGCACTAGGGCGGCGGCGAGCAGCCCGTAGATCTCGCTTCCCGACGGTCCGGACTCGGCCTGAGCAGCGGGGCCGCCGAATTCCACCTGCACCCCCACGTCCTGCACGCCGGCAAAGGCGGCCTGCGCCTCGGCCAGGGTTTCCACCGGGATGTCCTTGGCTCGTTCGGTGAACTGGATGGTCACCATCGCCGTCATTCCGTCTTCGGAGACCATCGGCTGGGGCGGGCCGTAGGGCGACCGAACGGCGGCGACGCCGTCGAGGGCGGCCAGCTCGGCCACGGCCTCCTCCACCGCGGTGCGGGTGGCCTCGGACGTGACGGGCTCGGCGGCATCCATGCTGTGCACGATGGCCTGCATGCCGTCACCGGACAGTTCCGGGAACTGCTCGCGGAGGGTATCGTACGCGGCCTGCGAGTCGGTGCCGGCGAGGGTCAGGTCGTTGCTGAAGGTGCCGCCGATCGCCCGGCTGCCGAACAGGGTGCCGAGGAGCAGCACCAGCCACATCGTGACCACTATCCAGCGGTAGCGGGTTGATATGCGAGCGAGTGCAGAGAGCACGGAAAGTCCCATCACGGTTCATCGAGTCCGGCAGCCCGATTCGGGCTGCTCATTCGAGACTAGATGAAATGAGACAGTGTTGTCTAGTTTTGTGCCTTGGGGTTCTTGGCGTTGAGGTTCTTGTTGTCTGGCGCGATCCCGCCGACCAAGGTGCGGAAGATGAGGTCGGACACGTCGACGTCGGAGTGCTTCGTGGTCGGCGCGGCGCGCACCGCGGCGATGAGTAGCGAGGCCATGGCCGTGACGATCCACTCAGGTGACAGGTCGGCACGGATGTCGCCTTCGAGCTGACCCCGCTTGACGACCTCCACCACTGGGGCGAGAACCTGGTCGCGCTGGGTGAGGAATCGCGGACTGGCGTCGGACGCCTTCATCAGGATGATACGGAAGCGCATCCCGTGCTTGCCCAGTGAGCCGATCACGCGCTGGAGCACTTCCAGTGCGCTCCCCTCGTCGAGGCGACACGCGATGAGCGTCTCCGACGCGCGCGTGAGGGCCTCCGCCTGGATGGCCTGGAGAAGAGTCTGCCGGTTACTGAAATGGCGATACAGGGTCGCTCGGGTCAGATGTGCCGCCTGGGCGACGTCGGCCATGGATGACTCGGGGTTGCGGGCGAGTTCATCGGCCGCAGCCGCAAGGAGTGCCCGACGGTGGCGTTCCACATCGATGCGCGGGACCGCTGGCTGCTGAGGGTTGTGCATGGTGCCTTTCCGGGAGTGCGTCGATCTCGACCATACGCGATGACATTATCCGTGACCCTATCCGTGGGGGTCAGGACCAGCAATCCCCTTCTTAAAGTGGCGTCACTTGACCGTTGATTTTACAAAACGAGACATTACTGTCGTATTTTATGGGTATGCTTCTCGGCATAAACCCTCAGCGCTCCCCGAATCCATGCGCCCGAGCTCAACCCTCCGGAAGGGGCGACGTTGATGTTCTCGTCGTGGGCGCCGGCCCGACCGGGCTGACCGCGGCGTGCGAAGCCCTGCGTCACGGCTTGAGCGTGCGAGTCATCGATCGCAAGCAGGGACGCTCGACTCATTCCAAGGCCCTCGTCACCCATGCCCGCACACTCGAAGTATTCGAGACCATGGGGGTGGCCGGCGCGATGCTCGCCGGACGGGTTCCCTTCGCGGCCCTCACCGCGCATGCCGGCCCCCAGCACCAGGCCACTCGCGTGGACTTGCTTAGACTTCCCTGAGGTGACACCGCGTATCCGTTCTGGCTCTCCCTCCCCCAAGATGCCACAGAACTCGTGTTGGAGGATCACCTCAATAACCTCGGCGGCGTCGTGGAATGGGGAACCTCCCTGGCTGAAATCCATGACGATGACGATCACGTCGAGGCGCTCGTGACGCGGGACGGCAGCAGAGAAAGGGTGAGCGCACGCTGGCTCGTCGGCTGCGATGGAGGTCGCAGCCGGGTGCGAGACCAGGTCGGACTCCGGCTCACCCGTCGTGATGCCGGCGCAACCTTCATCCTGGCGGACGTCACGAGCACCCTGCCGATAACCCCGAACGAGGGCTACGCCTACCTGGACCCGGACGGGCTGCTGCTGGTCGCGCCGATGCCGGAGCCAGACCGCTGGAGGATCATCGCCCATGTACCGACGCCGGTGAAGGAGTCACAACTGACCGTGGACGCGCTCTTCCTCGATGAGCTGATCCGGCAGCGGTCCGGGTTGGAATTCGGCAGCCACGATGTGAGGTGGACATCACAGTTCAACTTGAGCCATGGGCTGGCGAACCACTTCCGGAAGGGCCGGGTCTTCCTCGCCGGGGACGCAGCCCACATCCACAACCCCGTCGGAGGGCAAGGCCTCAACGCCGGGGTTCAGGATGCCCACGACCTGCTCTGAAAACTCGCCGCGGTCGACCGTCTGGATTCCTCAGAAGCGGCGGAGCGACTGCTCGATAGTTATGAGGCGGAGCGGCGGGACACCGCGCGGAGGATGGCCACCGGCGTGGCCCGGGTGACATCCGCACTCACCACCCGTCGAAGCTCGATCCGCCGAGCGCTGGGACGCCTCGCCACGTGGATCCTGGCGCGCCCTGCCGTTCAGACGAAGCTTGGCCGCACAGCAGGGATGCTCGACCTCGTCTACTCGAGCGGATCGCTGGCGACCGCGCCCGGCGCCGGCCGGCGGCTGGCAAACCCGGAGCTGCGAGACGGCGGACGACTCTCCGACGAGCTGAGCCCGACGGCCAGCGCGTGGCGCTCGTGCGCCCAGACCGATACGTCGCGGCTCGCGGCTCCTCGCCCGAGTCAATCGGGCGACCGGAATATGCCGGAGAGGCCACATCCGCAAACAGCTAAGCCTCTGCAATGGGGTCACGTCCCGCCGGGTGGTGTAATTCATCGTCGCCGTGCGGGTCAGCTGATTTGATTATGCAGCAATGAGCTCGGGGATCGGAATCACCCCCGTCAGGGCGCTGGCGTCGGGGAGCGTGAGGGCCTCGTTGAAGGCCGCCAGCTGGCGCATGGAGTCCTCGGAGAGGTAGCGGCGGGCGCCGGCTTCTCACTCGTCGTGTTGCTCGACCAGGACTGCTCCGGCGAGGCGGAGCAGAGCCGCGGTATTGGGGAACACGCCGACGACGTCGGTGCGGCGTTTGATCTCCTTGTTGAGTCTCTCGATTAACCGGCTCTCGTTGTCAGGTCAAGGGGATCGGGATTTTTCGGTGTCACCGTCGGACTTGGCGGAGGTGGCTGGTGAGGGCTGCCGCGGTGGTGGCGTGCCTGGTTGTTTCACCGTCCCAGCCTCGTTGTTGGGCATCGGCTTTGAGAGCTTGGATGTCGACGAGTTGCTCGGCGAGAGCGTCGGTGAACTCGGGGCCGGTCGTGAAGTTGGCGCAGTTCTCGCAGATGTTCGCATAGGAACAGGCGCCGGCGCTTTCGTGCCGGGAGCAGTATCCGTGGGCGACACGGGTTTTGATCATCTCGCTGTTGAGCCAGGCGACTTTGTCGGGAACGATCGGGCGGCCGACCGGTGTGAGGGTCAGTTGTCGGCGCATTTTGCCGATGGCGTCATCGTAGGCGACTCGCAGCGTCGGCGAGGCGAGGGTGGCATACCGGACGGTCATTTGGGCGGTCGCGTGGCCCAGGAGCGCCATGAGCGCTTGCAGGCTCATCCCGGCGTTGGCGAGCTCGGTGGCCCAGGTGTGGCGGAGTTGGTGCGGCGTCACCATCAGGGCAGCCCCATCGGCGCCGAGGAGTCCCGCAGCGGTGCTAGCGGCGATCAGGCCGTTTCGGATCCGGGTCGGACCCAATCGTCGACCGTGATTAGTGAAGAGGAAGTCTGTGACCGTGCCGGTCCGGGGGTGCGGCAGCGCCCGTGAGGGACCGCGCTGACCAGTCCACTGGTCGAGGGCGGCCAGCGCGGTCGCGTCCAGAGGAACCATCCGCTCGGTGGCGAGTTTGCCGAGGGGGACTTTCAGCCACGAGCCGGTGGGGCCGTAGTCATAGACGCTGCCCAGTTCCAGGTCGAGGAGCTCACCAATGCGCAATCCGGTGTGCCGCAACACCGTCACCGCGACGCGGGCGAAGGGATCATCGATGCCATCAACGGAGGCCATCAGCGCCGCGTCGACGTCGGGAGCGAGGGCGCGTGGCAGCGGCTGACCGAGCTTGGGGATGTCAGCCCGGAATACCAGCCGGCGCGTGGGGACGTCTTTCCAACCCCAGTCTGTGATGTCCTCGAGCATGTTCCGCAGCGTCAACACCGCCGCCTGCGCGACAGCGGTCGAGACTGTGCGGCCTGCGCCGGCAGCGGCCCGGCGCCCGCGCCAGGACCGGTAGCGGTTCCAGATCAGGTAGGCCTCAATGTGGTGGCGTCGCAGGTGCCGAAGGTGTCGGATCTCCGGGGCATGGGCGGTGAGGTACTCAGCAAACGGCAGCAGGTCATTGATCAGGCAGTCCACCGTGCTGGGACGGGCCACTGCGGAACGGACGGTGACGTAACGCAAGAACGTTTTGCGCAGCGAGGGCGCCATCTCCACCGCCGCGAAGCGTTCCTCATGACTCGACCCGGTGGGCCGCCGCCGAGGTGGCGTGTCGATCACTCTGGTGTCGAACAGGATCGCTCTCAGCCCTGCTAGCCGTGCGAGGTAGGCGCGGAGCATCGACGGCGTCAATGTCGTCGTGGCGCTGAGTCCCGTTTCGAACGCGTCGATGATGCCGTTGGTCAGCTGCGCCGTTGTTCCGCCCGTCCAGGCGAGGAGCACGGCAAGGCCTTGACCGAGAAGAGTTTCGACCCATTTCGGTGTCCATCCGAGCCGGGTTCCGGCGGCGCGCATCCGGGCGAATCCATCCGGGTCGCGCGCCTCGATCGCCTCGCCGAGGCCGGTGAGGTTCTTCGCCCCAATCAGCTCTAAGTCCAGTAGCAGGCCGTTGTGCGCGACGGCATAGACGATGACGGGCCAGGCGCCGGTGCGAACCAGCTCCTCGGAGCGAGACACCGCCGGGAGACTCATCCACTCGACCAGGTCGGGGTGATAGCCGAGGAAAACGTCAACGATCCGAACGCGGTCCCGCATGGCCCTGGGCCCCAGGCCGAGAACCGACAGATTGTGGAGGTACCCGTCTCGTAACGTCAGCACTGGAGGCAAGGACGTGGTGGTCATGATACTCGTCATCGGGCGTTGGCGGCGAGGGTCGCGCGGGCGGCGCCGTATTCGGCGGCAAGGTGTTCGATACTCAGGTGGACGTAACGGGCGGTGGTTCCCGGGGAAACGTGGCCCATCAGTTCCCGTAGTGCCAACAGGTCAATACCGGCCGAGGCCAACTCGGTGCCATAGGTGTGCCGCAATCGGTGAGGACGCACTCGGGTCGCCCCCGATGTCTCCCGGTGGCGGCGGAACACCCCACGCAGCCCCGCTTCTGTCAACGGTTGTCCCGTGGTTGGTCCTCTCAACACGAGGAAACACTCCGATGATTTCACCCCGGTGGGGCGTTCGTGACGCAGGTAGGCGGCAACCTCGGTGAAGAAGGCGCCATCGACGGGGACGTGACGTTCTTTCGATCCTTTGCCCACGACGCGCAGGCGGCGGCGACCGAGGTCGATGTCGGCTAGCTGGAGCCCGCGCACTTCCGCGGCCCGTAAACCGCCCAGCAGCATCACCAACACGATCGCGCGGTCGCGGTGGGTGTCCAGCGAACGCAAGAAACGGTCGACATCACTAACGGGCAGCGATTCCGGCAGCATCTGGGGCTGACGCACCAGCCGGCCCCCGCCGCGCGAGCGCCCGACGCCCAGATGACCCAGCAGGCCGCGGGTCGAGGTGCCGGGGCTACTGCGCCGTCGCGGAGACGGGACGGGATTGCTCGGGCAAGTGCCGGCCATCACCAAGTATTCGAATAACGCCCTCACCGCCGCGACCCGGCGGTTGACCGTCGACGCTGCCGCCGTGCGCACTGCGCCCGAAGCGTCCTCGGCCCGATCAGATGTGCCGTGTGACCGAACGCCCTGCCAGTCGATCCACTCGAAGACCATCATCGGCGAGACCTCGACACGGGTGCTGTCTCTCGCCGATAGAAACCGTGCAAAGTTGACGATGTCGAACGCGTAAGAGCGAACCGTGCTCGGGCTGAACGCCCGAGCATCGAGGTGACCGAGAAAGGCATTCGCCGATACGGCGTCGCCCCAATCGCCCACGATACGAAACGCGCCGTCGATCTTCCTCGCTGAAACATTCATAGCCTGAACTCCTTTGTCGGCCGGTCTGCAATAGCTTCCACCCCAACGAGCGCGGAACCCTCCTCATTCGCAGTGCTGAGTGGGACGTGTCGTTCGAGAGCCGGTAAACAGATATGGGGTTTGTCGACCAGATCTGCCGCCAGTGTTTGGGCGGGAACCCACAGAACGCGAGGATGTCGGCGCGGGCATCGTGCAGCATTGTGGCGACCTTCGGGTGCGTGCGCTCGAGCATCCGGGTGACCTCATCGAACTGGGCCTGGATGTGAGTCGCGTCGGGCTGGGCGAAGATGGTGCGGATGACCGCGGCAACCATGTCCTGGCTGGCACGCGGGACGATGGAGAGCACATTTCTCATGAAGTGAACTCGGCAGCGCTGCCACGCGGCACCTTGGAACACTGTGCTGATGGCCTTCTTCAAACCGCTGTGCGCGTCGGAGATGACGAGCTTGACACCGTCCAGCCCGCGCGCCTTCAGCGACCGAAGGAACTCGGTCCAGAAGACCTCGTTCTCGCTGTCACCGACGTCGAAACCGAGGACTTCGCGGCGCCCGTCGGCGGCCACTCCGATGGCGACGACCATCGCTTGGGAGATGACGCGGTGGTTGACGCGGGCCTTGCAATACGTGGCGTCGAGGAACACATAGGGGTAGCCGGTAACGCCGAGGTCACGGCCACGGAATGTGCCGACTTCGTCGTCGAGATCAGCGCAAATCCGAGACACCTCCGACTTGGAGATGCCGGTATCAGCGCCGAGCGCCTTGACCAGATCAGCGACCTTCCGAGTCGAGACGCCGTGAAGCTATGCCTCCATCACAACGGCGAACAGGGCCTGATCAACGCGGCGGCACCGCTCAAGGAAGGCGGAGAAGAACGACCCTTGGCGCAGCTTGGGCACCTTCAGATTCAGGTCGCCGGCCGTCGTCGTCAAGACGCGCGGACGAGTCCCGTTGCGCTGGGTGGTGCGGTCATCGGAGCGTTCGAATCGGCCGGTGCCGATGTGCGCGGTGGCCTCCGCATCGATGAGTTCTTGGTAGAGAGTTTCGGTCACCATGCGGATTCGATCGGTGACATTGGTCAGCTTGAGTTCCGCGAGGAGCGCGAGCAGGGCAGACTGGTCTAGAGCCATCGTGTGATGTGTCTTTCTGTGAGTTCTTTGATCGGTACTCACTGACCATCGCACGGTGGTTCACTTCGTTGTTAATCCAACGAATTCAACCCCGGGATTACACAGAGATACTGGACGACGCCGGGTATGAAAGCGATCCCGTTCGTTTGACACCACATGGCAAGACTCTCGGACAGCCCGGGCGACACCAAGAATCGAGCGCCCGCATCGACAGCGCGCTGGGCGTCGTCGATCGAGAGCACGGTGCCTGCTCCCACCAGCACCTCGCCGCCGATGGCCAGACCACGAATTGCGTCGAGCGCGGCGGGAGTGCGCAGCGTGACTTCAGCGATCGGCAGGCCTCCGGCTCCAAGCCCGGCCGCTATCGCATCACCGGAACCGGCGTCGTGCACAGTGAGCACCGGCAGCACTCGGGTATGCATCAGGACATTGATAACGTCGCCGGCGGATGTGGGCTTCATGGTTACTCCTGGTGGGTCGATCATGATCAACGGGCACCGACTGACCGCGGTCGGTATGATAAGTGGCTATGGCGTCGACCGAGGAAAGCCGCAGTGGGCGGATGCCTCGCGCCCGACTGTCTGACGCCGTCGCGCACAAGCTCGAGGCCCAGATCACTGCGGGTGAGTATCCCGTAGGAGCGAAGCTCATGCCCGAGCACGACCTCGCCCAGCAGTACGGGGTGGGCCGCAGCTCTATGCGTGAAGCGGTGCGTGCCCTCGAGGTTGCCGGCTATCTGCGCAGCACGCACGGTGTGGGAGTGTTCGTGATCAACGACCACCCCCGCAGTGCCGGGGTGTTCGATCAGGTGCTGACCGGCGGATACACGATGAGCGACCTGTTCGAGGCACGCATCGCGGTTGAGAGCAAGACCGCGGAGCTCGCGGCTCGTCGGCTGACCGACCACCACCGGGAGCTGATCCAGTCGATCCTCGCGGCGGCCTCCGATCCTGACATCTCGCATGAACGGTTCGTCGAACTCGACGGACGGTTTCACCGGCAGGTCGCCGAAGCATCGGGAAACCCACTTTTGCTGCACATCTGGGAGTCGCTGGCGGCGCAGTTCGTGGAGTACTCGAACAAAGTGATCACGCTTCCCGGACGTCTCGAGCGTGCTCATCGCGATCATTGCGCTATCGCTGAGGCGATCGTGGCGAGAGACGGCGACAAAGCATCGACCGCTGCGAGAGAGCACGTAAGCGCGGTACAGCGAGAACTGCAGCACGAGTCGGCACCAGCGTAACTGACATCGCGCCTGCTGCGGATTTCAACTGATCTCAGCACCGCGCCCACATCGTCACACGAAAATCTCGACGAGAAGCACGATGGCGAGCACGACGATCGAGAGCATCGACTGAGCGAGAGTGTAAGTCTTCAAGGTTCCGCGGGTCGATAGTCCGAACAGGCTACGGAGCATCCAAAAGGCGTTGTCGCTGAACTGCCCGCCGAAGCATCCGCCGGCTCCCGCAGCGAGCACGACGAGGATGGGTGAGAGACCGAGGTCGGGAATGAGCGGCGCAATAATGCCGATCGCAGTAATACCGGCGACGGTCTGTCCCCCGATCGCGGTGCGAAGCACCGCGGCGACGAACCACACGGCCAATAGTGGCACCGTCTGATTGGCGCCGAACAGCTCACTGAGCACGTCTTGCAGACCCGTCGCGGCGATGACCGCTCCAAGCGAACCGGCCACGGCGGTGACCACGAGGATTGAGCCCATCGTCTCGAATGCCTGGCCCACCACTGTCTCTTGAGCGCGGAGACCGCTCTTGGCGATGGTGATGCCCAGTGCTGTGAGTACTCCCGCAAGAAGAGCAATCACAGGACTTCCCAGGAAGGCTACCGTCTGAGACTCGAGGCCGGTGAGGGGGGTGATGATCGACGCGAGGATCAGGATGAGCACAACCAGCACGGGGGCGAGCGCGGCCGCGAGGTTCGGCAGCCGCGTCGCGGACTGAGGCAATACGGCGTCGGTCGCGACGGCAGTGGCGACCGTCGTCGGCGCCGGTTGTGGTGCTGCGCTGTCGACCACTCCAACAGCGCTCGCACCGCCGGTCGATGAGACGGCCGTGACACCGTTCTCCAAGACATCGGCGATGTGGTCTTCGTCGCGAGCTGGATTCCACCAGCCGAATCGCTCGATCACGAGCAGATAGAGAAACGTGGTGATGACGACGGCGGGGATAGCGATCGCGAACCCAGGCAGCAGCAAGTCCGCAGCAGACAGTTGCACGGTCCCGAGATAAGCGAGCATGGCTGCGCCGGGTATCACGAGAGCATTGCCCGCCGCGAGTCCCATCGCCACGGGACCGGCAAGCGATGCGACGGGACGTCCAGTGCGACGCGCAACGCTGCGCGCGATGGGGGCGACGAGAACGAGAAGCACGTCGAAATAAATGGACGGGGTGACCGTCGAGAGAGTGAGTGCGAAGGCATAAGGCGAGGCGCGTTTACCGAAAAGACGCAGAATCGCCTCGACGATCCTCTGCACGGCGCCATAGCTCGACATCAGCAGACCCATGATCACGCCGAGACTGATGAGCAGTCCGACCTCGGCCATGATCACACCGAATCCGCCGTTGATGCCGGTAACCAGATCGTCGAGCGAGACGCCTGTGGTGATCCCCAGTGCGATCGTGCCCAGCAGGAGCGCGATCATCGGATTTATCCGCAGCCGCACTATGAGAAGTGCGATGGCGACGAACACCACAACAAATATGACAATCAACCAAGCTGTGGACACCAGCGTCACCTGCTCTTCTTCGAAGTGTTCCGCGTCCGTATCGGTCATCGCGGGGACTGAGGAGGGGGAGGCAGATACCTACTGTCCTCAGATAACTGGAAGACTATGGCGCGAAATGCACCATGTCAAATCTATTTTTCCCTTGTCTACGGTGTTCAGCCGGGAACCAGCGTGGACGTACTCCTCTGAGGACTACCTGCTAAGCTGTCCCATCACGGCGGCCCAACGGTGGAGTCGCCCAGGAAGCGAGGAACGCGATGAGAGTCGAGCGTGTCGAAACATTCGTGCTAAAGACACCTCTCGGTGCAGAGCGGTTCTATTCGTCCCAGGCGGAGTTCCCCGAGCGAAACAGTCTGCTGGTTCGCATCACCACCAGCGACGGCGTTACGGGATGGGGCGAAGGTGGCCAATATGGTCCAGCGGAACCGGTGAAGACCTGCATCGATGAGGTGCTGGCGCCCCAACTACTAGCCATCGACGATGCGTCCCCCGGGGTGGTATGGGAGCGTCTCTATGCGGGAATCCGCGACTTCGGGTCGAAAGGACCGTACATCGAAGCCATGAGTGCGCTCGATATCGCGCTCTGGGATGTGCTCGGCAAAAGCCTAGGCGCATCCATCGCGACTCTGATGGGAGGACGCAGCCGCGAACGGGTCAAGGCTTACGGTACGGGCGGTTACTACGACACTCTCGACTTCGACCGTCATCGTGACCTCGCTCGACTTGCCACGGTCGTCGAGCGCTATGCCGACGAGGGTCTCGGCATGCTCAAGATGAAAATCGGTCTGCTGCCCATCGCTGATGACGCGCTTAGGGTGCAGACAGTGCGTGATGTGCTCGGCGACGATTTCGTGCTCTTCGCCGACGCCAATCACGCGTACAACGCCAGCAGCGCAATCGCCATGGGACGGGTACTCGAAAGGGCAGATTTCCAGTTCTTCGAGGAGCCCGTGCCTCCGGAAGATCGTCGGGGATACGCTCGGGTTCGTGAGCACCTCGACATCGCGATCGCGGGCGGCGAAGCCGAGTACACGAGATACGGCTTCCGCGACCTCATCGCCGGCGATTGCGTCGACATCCTTCAACCTGACATCTGCGTGACAGGCGGCATCTCCGAGGTGCGCAACATCGTCGCCCTCGCGACGACGAACAATTTGCGCACTATTCCGCACGTGTGGGGTTCGGGAATAGCCGTTGCAGCTGCGCTTCAGGTCTGCAGCTGGTTGCCACTCGTGCCCTACACCCACCGGCCAGTCCCAGTGCAGAACGAGCCAATCATCGAGTTCGATCGCACGCGTAACCCTCTTCGAGACGACCTGTTGAGCCAGTCATTCGTGCTCCAGAACGGTTACATCGAGGTGCCTGCGGGACCTGGTCTTGGTGTCGAAGTCGACATGGATGTCCTCGAACGGCATTGCGTTAAGTGAATCGAGCGAGCAGATGGGAGCACCGATGACCGCGCAGGCGCTAGACGGCCGCACCGCCCTAGTGACGGGGGGAGGGGTGGGGATCGGTGCAGCGATCGCCCGAGCGCTAGCCAGCGCGGGCGCGCGGGTCGCGGTCACCTATCGCAGCCATAAGCCCGATCCGTCGTTCGTGAGCGAAGTTGGTGCGTTCGTTGTGCAGGTCGATGCGGGCGACCCTAACACCGTGCGCACCGGGGTAGAGCAGTCGGCCGATCATCTCGGTGGGCTCGACATCCTGGTAAACAATATCGGCGGTCTCGTCAGACGCGCCCGACTCGGCGAGCTCGACCTCGAGACGTGGCGAGCGATCCTTAACGTGAACCTCGACAGCATGTTCCTCTTCAGTCATCACGCATTGCCGTTCCTCGCCAAGAGTGATTTCGGCCGGGTGATCAATATCGCCTCACTCGCCGCTCACTCGGGTGGACACCCTGGTGCGTTGGCCTATGCCACAGCCAAGGCCGGCGCGATCGGATTCACCCGTGCCCTGGCAACCGAACTCGGCCCACAAGGAATCACGGTAAACGCGCTCGCTCCGGGCTTTGTCGAGGCGACCCCATTTCACGACACATTCACCACCGCCGACTCGAAACGCAGTACCGTCGATGCCATCCCGATTGGACGCGCTGGCCGACCCGACGACGTCGCAGGTGCAACGGTATGGCTCGCATCCGACGCGGCCTCGTTCGTAAGCGGGGCTGTCATCGACATCAACGGCGCCCAGTACTTCCACTAGCAACTCTTCGGTGACACCTCACGACTAGCCCTCGAGATGCCCGAGAGGATCGCGATCGGCAGGGGAACGAAATGGTTGAGCGCGACCTCTGCCGCACAGTCCAAACAGAGTTTCACCACAACGCCCTACGAGGATGACCGAGTCGGTGGGGAGGAAGCGGTCTCATGCACCAAATTAGCCACGATGCTCGGTCGGCGTTGTTCACACGACCACGCTAAACCGGGAGACGCTCAGGTGCTGAGGCCGCGGGATTCCTCAGTGCTGAGCCACCATTCCGTGCCGTCGAGAGGGACGATAGTTTTTGCTTCCGGCAAGGTGACGATGGGCTGGTCTTTGGAACCCTGCATCGGGCTACCGCGTTCTCCCTTTGGGGGCAAGCTCACGAAACGGGATAAATGACACGCCAAGGGGTCCCAGGCCTGCGTAACGGGCATTCGCACGCCGGTTGGTGGGATTACACCCGCTACCTGAGATCACCTCAGCGGGAAAGTCCGCCACGTTCACGCTGTTGCATCGTTGATGTTCCAGCTCGTCGTGCTTTCGGCGCCCGCCCGGCCTGCGATCGGACCGCTTCGCGCGGGTGCTTCGCCTGGTCGCCGTCCGCAAGGAGGCGGGCGTCGATGGTTTTCTGGTCGGCCTTGCCTTCAAGGCTCGCGGCGAACTGTCGGCGGCGCTCTGAGCTGTCGTAGTCGAGGCCGCTAGAGCTTCGATTCACATCAGCTTCGCGGTGCACCTCCTCGGCCTGACGTTGCCCCTCCGGGTCGTTGGTGCGGTCGGCGTCAGTGTTGTCCCGATCGAGTTCGTTGGCCTGGGCGTCGCGCCTGTTCACGTCAGCGAGGAGCAACTGCGAGGCGGTGAGTTCTTCGCCGGCACGTTCCCTCTCAGCGCGGGCCTGGCCCCGGTCCCGTTCGGCGACTCGAAGTGCGGCCGCGACGGCCACCGGGTCGGCCCCTGGTGCGTCGACGTCGATACCGTATCGCTCGCGCACTTCGTCGCGGATGCGTGTCTCCGCAGAGTGGGCAACGTCGTCGTAGCTGCGCCAGGCGGTCACTGTTTCGTGGGCGCCTGCAATGTCCTCAGGCGTTGCTTGGTCCCACCATTCGGGTTCCTGCACCGGTGCGAGGCTCGCGCGCGCTGCTCCGCGTTCCGCCTCGAAGCGTGCGTCGAGCTCGCGGGTCTGCTGCGTCGCCGCTGCTTCACGCTGTCGGGCGAGCTGTTCGCGCAGCCTGGCGATACGTTCACCGATTTGCGAAGCGATGGTAAGCGCCATGCGCAGCTGGTCGTCGAAGACTTCGCCTACTCCGTCTGTGTCCTCGGCCATAATCTTTCTCCTGCTCTCTTACTCTCTTCCGTGGCCGTCGCGCTCGCGTGGCGTGGCTGGCGTTTTGCGCTTGGTGGGCTCCAGCGTGGTCGGAACCGGAGAACTTGCGCGGAGGCAATTTCAGTGTCCGTCAGTGCGGTGTAACCGCCCGCCCCCAGAGAACAACTAACAAAGCGTGACAAAGCTGCCTCGTGGCCGGCAGTGGTTAACAGTTGGTCAATGCCTTCTGAGCACCGGTCAGATCAGGCTCGGGTGGTGACCGGCAAGGATTCGGAAACCTCATTGGACGGTAGACCCTTGCGCGCCCAATAGCTGGCGAGCACGGAACCCGATACGTTGTGCCAGACCGAGAAAATCGCCGCTGGCAGCGCGGCTACCGGGTTGAAATGCGCCACTGCCAGGGCCGCGGCCAGGCCAGAGTTCTGCATGCCCACCTCGAAACTAAGAGCTCGACGACTAGCGACCGGAAGCCCGAACAGACGCCCGATGTAGTACCCAAGCGTCAACCCGAGAGAATTGTGCAAGATCACGGCGACGACCACGAGCACGCCAATCGACAACAGCGTGGAGGCACTCGCGGCGATGACAGCCACAACCACAACGGTGATGCCGGCCACCGACAGCAGCGGCAAAACATCGAGAAAACGCTCCACCAAGCGCGGCACGATCATCCGCAGCACGAGCCCGAGCACCACCGGCACCAGCACGATCTGCACAATCGACACGAACAAGGCGCCAGCATCAACGGGCAGGGACTCTCCCACGAGCGCCAACACCAGCAGCGGCGTCAGTAAGGGCGCCAACAAAGTCGAAACGGACGTCATCGCCACAGACAACGCGGTATCGCCCTTAGAGAGGTAGACCATTACGTTGGACGCTGTACCTCCGGGCACCGAACCGACCAAAATCATGCCGGCCGTCAGCATCGGCGAAAGCCCCAGCGCGACGGCAATCCCGAAGCCAAGCAGCGGCATCACGAAAAACTGGGTCGCAACGCCCAGCAGAAGCGCCCACGGCCGCCTGGCAATAATCGCAAAGTCAACGAGACGAAGCGTCATCCCCATTCCCAGCATGATCACGGCAAGTAACCATGGGATCGCCACGGTCAGGCCCGAAAATGCGTCGGGGACGGCAAGCGCCAATGCCCCCGCAGCCAAAACAATAACGGCGAACCAGCGCCCGACGAATGCGCTGACAGTTCTGATGCGGTACATGATGAAACCATACCCACAATGGGCAGAAACCTCGTGGCCGGCAGGTGTGATGGTGAGCAGAAACGCGCGAACGTGAACATGGTGCTTAGGAAATTTCATCACCAGGTGCACGCCGACCTGCGCCGCCAACTTGGCGCTGTGCGCGAGCAAGCTGGCTGGCACTGGAGTAGACCTATTTACGCGGTGGGTTCCCAGGGATAAATCTGCGTGCTCTTTCCCAAGCGATCGATTTCGCGCAGCGACATACGCGCATCGCAGCGCGCAACTCGGGCAACTACACCTGTTTGGCAAGCACCGAGGCGGTCTTTGCGCGGGAATATTCCGTATTGCCCAGGACCTCAACCAGTGTTTTCGCAGCCTTGGCCAGCTGTAGCGATGCCTTCGATAAGCGGGGCAGAGACTTCAATCGGGCCGCCGTGGATTCCCTTGTCGCCTTGCGGACCACGCGTTGCGTGACGATGGCATCGAGGGCGTCACACAAATCATCAGCGACCTCGGACGTCAATGCCCGCACCGCACAGAGCACGGTCGCACCCCGGCGTTGACCCGACAGCCCCTGCAACGCTGATGACTTTCCGGCTAACCCGTAGCGGACCAGGGCATTCATCCGGCCCGCGGGAACCGTCTCCACATCAATGGTCCCCGCACCCAGCGCCTGTAGGCGTGTCAGCCGTTCCAACTGCCGCAGCAACTCCGGCACCGAGACCCGCGCGGGCCCTGTGCGCAGTCTTTCCCACACCGTCAGCCTGGAACCGACCTCGACGCGAAGCAAAGCCTCCAACTCCTGGATCAAGGCGGGCCCGGCCGCGTCAATCAGCACGGCATAGAGCCGATCATTCGCGCCAGCACGGACCTCTGCAACCAGACGCGTCAATATGGAGACGCCAGGAAGAAGGACCTTCCGCTCACGCAGCCAGAGGACCGCCCGCTCAAACAAACGCACTGGCCCCTCCGACGACGTCCACGCCCGGGCTGACAGGAACAGCCTCAGCTGCTCGTACTTGACCGGATCAGCGAAGTCCACGTACCCATAAACGGCAGAAATCTCCGCAGCATGCTCGTAACCGGTCTGGCCCCGCTGCGCGTAAAGCTTGAGAGCAGAAGCATCCGCAATGCCCAGCTGCCCGGCCACGGGTTCTACCACTGGCCTAGGGACAACCAGCGGATCCGTCAGACACCGACCTACTAAACGGACCGTGGCCAGTTGAACAGCGAATCCCAAACGGTTGTACCCCCTCGGCGCCGGCTGGCCACCGACAGATCGGCATCTTCCAACCAACAAAAGCGCTCCAGGTCCTCCTGCGATACCTCATTAGGGAATCGGCCGAACCCGGCGGCCTGCTCATCACTTAAAAAATCGACCGCCATCCCACCAATTCAACAGCCACCCGAACCCTAAGCGTGAATTTCCGTACCGATCCTCCTCAGACTCCAAGCCCAAATATGGCGTGACCCAGAGTTTCCGGATAGCCTTCCTGAGAAATAACTTGGATGAAAATATGGCACACAGAACTTAGAGGTGCTACACCCCGCACATTCAAGCGAATGTCAGCCGACACTTATAACCCTGTCTAAGGCTCGGAGGCGTCACGATTCGCGGCGTGGCCTGCTCGGTGCCAGACTTGGACCATGGTGCTTTCACTGCCGATCCTCGATTTCTCTCAACTCGACGCTGGCGAAGCCGAAGCTGCGGCATTCCGCGCCGAACTCCTGCGCGTCACCCACGAGGTCGGGTTCTTCTACCTGACCGGCCACGGCGTCGACCCGCAGCTGACGAAGGAGCTCCTCGCCGTCTCCCGCAAATTCTTTGATCTGCCGGCCGACCAGAAACTCAAGCTGGAAAACATCCACAGTCCCCAGTTTCGCGGTTATACCCGCGTCGGCGGGGAGCTCACCGCCAACGCCGTTGACTGGCGTGAGCAAATCGATATCGGAGTAGACCGCGAGCCCGTGCCCCTCGCCGTCGGAACTCCAGACTATTGGCGCCTCGAGGGGCCGAACCTCTGGCCGGAGTCCTTGCCCGAGCTGAAGACCGTCGCCCTGCGCTGGAATGAGGAGCTGAGCCGCATCGCGCTTCGCCTGCTGCGCGCCTGGGCACTCGCCCTCGGCAGCCCCGAGAGCGTCTTCGACGCCGCTTTCGCCGAGAACCCGTTCCTTTTGACCAAGATCGTGCGCTATCCCGGCCAGCCGGTACATGCCCAAGGTGTGGGCGAGCACCGCGACGGTGGAGTTCTCACACTGCTGCTCGTCGAACCAGACAAAGACGGCCTGCAAGTCGAGCACGATGGCGAGTGGATCGACGCTCCCCCGCTCGACGGCGCCTTCGTCGTGAACATCGGCGAAATGCTCGAACTGGCAACGGATGGCTACCTCAAGGCGACCCTGCACCGCGTTTTCTCCCCTGAAGACGGGTCCGACCGCATCTCCGTGCCGTTCTTCTTCAACCCTGCACTCGACACCGTAATGCCGCGACTGCAGCTCGACGAGAGTCTGTCTCGCGAGGCCCGCGGGCTCTCTGCCGACCCGACCAACAGCCCCATTCTCGAGACGACCTACGGTGACAACGCCCTGCGCTACCGTTTACGCGCCCACCCCAACGTGGCTGCGGTCCACCACGCCGATCTGATCTAACCCCAGATAACAGATGATGCCCGGGCCGAGACAACCGTCATACGCGTTACCTAAACCGTCTACTCGATGATGACCTCCTTCCGGGTCTGAATAGCACTAGAGCACTAAATCCCAAAGTGAGCTGCTGCGGGTGTCTCGGACAGTGGGCCCTCTTAAAATGAGGGGCTACTGAAAGTAGAGATCAGCATGACCGCAGCACGTAGGCGTTTCACCCAGGAGTTCAAAGACGATCGGAAGGTCCCGCTGTTCTGGGCCGTGACCCTGCACAGTTCCAGCCAGGGCCGTTTCGACGAGCGGATGGCTCGGACATTCGGCTCGGTCCACGGCTGGGTGTCGACCGTCGTCACTAGCTGCATCGTAGTCGCCGTCGTCGCGCAGCTTTGACTGGACGTGCTGAGCCACCTGTGACGGGTATCCGGCGGGTCTGACGCGGACCCGTCGGCTCAGATCGGATTTGCCGAGCGGCTTTCTGTGCTCAGCAGGACGACCACGGCATCGGAACTCAGCGACGCTGCGGTGCGTCTGCCCGGATCGCCTGCGATTGCGCGCATCGCCGCCAGGGACGACGCGCCGCACGGGCCGGCGTCCACCCCGAACTGCGCGAGGTCGTGCACAGCGCGGCGCGTGTCGTCCTCCGAGACGGTGACCGCGGTATCCAGCCCGTCGATCAAATATGGCCAGGAGTTGCTCGACGGCGTGCCGCAGTTGAGGCCGGCCATGATTGTGTATGAGGTCGGCACTGAGGTGAGCGTACCGGCTTGCAGCGAGACGATGACGGATGGTGAGTTCTCGGGTTCGACGCTCAGCATTGTCGGAGCCGCGGCGACTCCATCCGGTCGCGAGCGATAGTGGCGGATGGCCGCCTCAGCCAGGGACCCGACACCGACGGGAACCGTCACCAGGTCGGCGAGAAGCCCCAATTCCCCCAGCTGCGCGTCAGCCTCACTGAAGATGGTCGAGTAGCCATCGACGATGAGCTGCGGTACCAGCTCATAGCCGGGCCAGGCGGTGTCCTGGATGTGGAGTGCACTCTCCCCCGCCGACTCGACATAGGCGCGGGCGGCAGTCACCACGCCGTCGTAGGGTGCGTCCACCCCAAATACCCCCGCACCCTCCGATTCGATCGCCGCCCAGGGGAGCTTCGACAGGTAGTTCGAGACGAAGATGCGCGCGGGCAGGCCGAGCAGCCGCGCCATATGGGCGACCGCGCGTCCGTGGTTGCCGTCGGTCGCGGCGACCAGGGTGAACGGTGCCTGCGCGGTCAGCCGGTCGCGCAACTCGTCCAGCGGAAGCGCCGCATCCGGCGACCCCACCCGAGCCGACAGCACGCGGGACACCGCGTACGACGCGCCCATCATCTTGAACGCCGGGAGACCGAATCGGGACGATTCGTCTTTCACGAACGCACGGCCGACCCTCAACTCGTCGGCCAGGGCGGAAATCTCTGTGAGCGGGCTCGGTCGGTAGTTGGGCAGGCTGCGGTGGAATTGCAGGATCGAGTCGCCCACAGCATCCGTTCGCCACCGCCTGGCGGCCGGGTTGGAGTAGAAATTGTCAGTCATGTTACCTCTACTTTTCCTAAAGAGTTCGTTCCGCAATAGTCGATGATGACGCCGTGGAGCACGCGGGTGACGGTGTCCAGAGACTTGCGCTCGTATGGTGAATTGAGACAGCGGTAAGAAGAATCATGTTTCATGACTAATCGTCTAAAATTCATCCCTTCCAGTTCCAGTTCCAGTTGAGCCGACTTCTACGTTTGCCGTTGGTGTCCCGGGAGGTCGGCAAAGAAATTGAAGTTCTCCCGTGGGTTGACTGCAGAAGAGTTGCGGCCATCGTGATGATCGTGATTTTCCCGCCCTGTTCGTGCCGAGAATGCCACGATCTCGTTCGGTTTGATCTGTCGGGAGAGATTACACACAGCCTCAGTCGAGTTGGCAGGACAATGGAATGATCAGCGAATAGGGATCAGCTTTGGCGGACGAAGCCCGTCAGTCAACGGTGGGCTCGTCGAGTAATGCGGCCGCGTACATCGGTCGGGCGGCGTCGGCACTGGGCGGATGGAACAGCCCGGCCGTAGCATCCCGGAACAGGCGGTTAAGCTCGGTGCTGTTGTTGTATCCGCTGCCGCTTGCGCACATTAGCGCGGTTTCGGTCGCGTGCCGGGCCACGTTCGATGCGTTGATGCGGGCGCTGACCAGACGCAGTGGCCAGCCTGCGCCGTGGTCGATGAGGTCGTCGAAGTCGCGAGTGTAAGCGTCCAACTGCGCGGGCACCGCCATGTACGCCATGAGGGCGTCGGCCAGGCGTGCCCGGAACTCCGGCACTTGGGCGTAGGTAGTGCCGTTCTTGGCCGACTTCCGGCTTTTCAGCCCCGCGGCGCCCAGATCCAGCGCACGGCGCGCGACACCCGTGTACACAGCCCCGATCAGCAGTTGAAAGTTACTCGTGATCGCGAACGTCAACAGATCGGGGTATCGCCCCGTCGGAATTTTGCGAGCGACCTTCTCCGGGCGCATCCGCACGTTCTTCAGGATCGTCGCACGGCTCTGCGACGCGCGCATACCAAGCACGTCCCACTGGTCCGACACGCTGATGCCCTCCGCGCTCCGCTCGATGAACCCGTACACGAGCCTCGGGTTGTCGGCATCGGTGCTGTCCAGCCCGTGGGTGATCAGGCGCGTCCATACCGGCGACAGTGAGGTGAAAACCTTCACCCCGGTCAGCAGATAACCGCCGTCCTCCTGCGGCTGAGCAACGGTGTTTGACCCCTGCAGTACCCAGTCGTTGGCTGGCTCGCTCACCCCGAACGCGAAGATTTCACCGGCCATCACCTCGTCGAACACGTACGTCAGCGACCGGTCGCCGCGCTCGAACATCGCACGTACAACCCCGACGCTCATCAGGTGCATGTTGATAGCAAGGGCCGTCGCGGGCGCTGCCGTGGCTAGGCGCTGCTGCAGCCGAGATACTTCGTTGAGGCTCAGACCAGCGCCGCCGAACTCCTCCGGCACAAACAGGGTGAGATAGCCTTGCGCTGTGAGCTCGGCGAGGTCCTCATCGAAGAAGCGGTTTTCCCGATCGTAGATGTCGGCCCGCGCGCGGAAACGGCCCAACAGGTCGTCGGGCAGGTACGTCGAGGCCAATTCTGCGTGTCGGGTTTCCCGGTCTGACATGTCTGCTCCTTCGTCATGCATTGGCGCGTCTGATCAGTACCGCGCCGTTGTGGCCGCCGAACCCGAACGAGTTCGACAGCACCGTGTCAATACTCTGTCGGCGGGCTTCGCCGGCCACGATATCCCAGTCTGCGAACTCGAGGTCGTCGAGGTTGCGAGTGGGCGGTAGTATCTCGTCACGCAACGACTGCACGGCGATGATTGCCTCCACCACCCCAGACGCGCCGAGGAGGTGGCCTGTGCTGGACTTGGTTGCGCTGATCGGGATGCTGCGAGCTCGATCACCGAGCGCGGCATCCATCGCGTTCAGTTCGGCGGCATCACCGGTCGGTGTTCCGGTGCCGTGTGCGTTGATGTGGTCGACGGCATCCGGCGTGACGCCGGCGTCGGCAAGGCAGACTCGCACAGCTTGCGCCGCTCCTCGACCTTGTGGATGCGGTGCGGTCGGGTGGTACGCATCGCTGGCCGCCCCGAAACCGGCCAGCTGGGCTAACACGGTAGCGCGGCGGGTGCGTGCGCCCTCCTCGGACTCGAGAAGGATGGCGGCGGCTCCGGCCGACATTACGAAGCCGGAGCGTGCCCGATCGAAGGGGCGGGATGCGGCGGCGGGCTCATGCTCGTACCCAGATGCCAGGGCGTGTATGTTCGCGTTCGATGCGAGATTTACCGGGTTCAGGCAGTCCTCGACACCGACGACGAGAACTGCGTCGGCGTAGCCGTGGCGGATGCGACGCATCGCCTCCCCGAGACCGATCGCGCCGCTCGCGCACGTCGCCGATACGCTCTGTGCCGGCCCGAATGCCTGGTAGCGCTGGCTGAGTAGGGCCGCCGCTGCGTCGGGTGCACCGTAGATCGCGAGGGTCAGTGGCACTGCTCGGGGTCCGCGCTCGTCGAGGGCGCGAGTGGCGTGCTGCATGGCGTTGACCGGTCCGGAGCCTGTGGCGGCGATCACCGCGAACCGGTGCGGGTCCCACGGCATCTCGCTGGTTCCGGGCGTCCAGCCTGCCTGCGCCAGTGCCTGGTCAGCGGCCGCGACGGCCCAGTGTTGGCTACGGCTCAGCCGACGGGCAAGGCTCGGTGCGAGGACACTGGATACCTCGAACCCGTGCACTTGTCCGCCGATGCGCACGGCCAGGTCGGCGAATTCGGGATCGTCAAGTGTCGTAATGGCGCTTCGGCCGTGGCGGACGGCATCCCACATCGTCGGCACATCCAAGCCGCTCGGGGTGATCGCCCCGAGCCCGGTGATGACCACGCGGCGCCGATCGCTCACAGCCGCACGGCCTCTCCCCGCGCGACGAGCTGCGCGGTGGCGGCGCGGCGAATCTTTCCGCCGATTGTGCGCGGCAGCCGCTCGACCCAGTACCAACGGCGTGGTACGAATTGCGGGGCCAGGTTGTGCCGCGCGTGGGTGAGCAGCTGGCCCTTGTTTGGCGTTTCACCCTCGATGACCAGTGCGATGACAGTGCCCAGCCGTTCGTGAGGAAGCGCAACGGCGCAAATCGCGCCTAGGTGCGGCATCCCCTCGAATGCGCGTTCCACCTCCGGTAACGCCACCTTGTGTCCGCCGGTGACGGCGATGTCTCCGGCGCGGCCCACCAGAACCAACGCACCGTCGACCAGCCGGCCGTGGTCATGTACCGTTGACCAGCCGTCGGAGCCTTGCAGCACGGCATTTGTCGTACCGGCGATGTAACCCTCGGAGCAAGCGGCGGCCCGGATCCACAGCGTGCCGGGCTCGCTGTCGGGCAGCTCGGCGCCATCCTTGTCGCGAATACTCGCCTTGACACCATCGTAGATGTTGATAGTTGTGCCGTCACCGTCACGGCTGTCACCGATGAACCCAATCTCAGCTGCACCGTAATAACTGATCAGCCGCACATCGGGCAGCACGTCGGCCAGACCCGCACGAAGAACGGCGGGTAGATTCGCGCCGCCAGTGACGATCAGTTCGAGCGTGGTGAAGCGGGCGGGGTCACGACGGGCAGCATCCACCAGTGCCTGCACGACGGCAGGGACCGTAACGACGCGGGTGATCTTTTCGTCAGGAATGCGCGCGGCCATTTCCAGCGGATCGAACACGTCCGCCATGTGCGCGCTGCCTCCGGAAGCGAGGCACTCGATCAGCGCGTAGAGGGTGAGGCTGTACGACACTGGGCCGGGCGCGAGCGTTGCGACGCCGGGCCATGGTTCCAGGTGCGCACTGGAGATCGCGAAGTTCTCGCGGTACTGGTGCCGCGTCTTCAGGAATCCCTTGGGGTTGCTCGTCGTGCCCGATGAGAACAAGAGGAGGAAAGGCTCGTTGCCGTGCCGCACCGTCGGTGCTGCCGCCGCCGTGGCAGATGCCTCGCGCTGCATGAAGTCGGTCAGCGGGTGGATCGTACCGGTCCAGCCGCGCGCGGCGAGGGCATCCGCAAGGTCGGTAGCATCACTGATCACCACACCGATTCCCGTGGCAAGAATGACGCCGACCCTGTGCTCCAGCGGCCACCGTGGGTCGATAGTCGCCGACACAGCACGGAACCCTGCGAGCCCCGCAATGATGCGTGCCGTATGGAACGCTGATGCGATGCTCACGGCCGTGATCGGGATGCCGCCGGTTTCAGCGGCGGGTACCGGCGGCGTGTGCTGCCTCCGGTGAAGCCCCTCCACGGCGGCGAACATGTGCCGGGAATCCTCAACGAGTTGCGCATACGTCAACCGAACATCAGCCGCGACGATCGCCAGCTGGTCCGGATACTGCTCGGCGACTTCCAGCACGGTCCGCGTAATCGGCACCCGCGACCTCCTTGCGCGACCTCGCCCTGGATCGATGCGATCAGTCTAATCCCCACCTAATCCTCAACCGACCGGTCTGCGTGGGTTGTGACGGCGTGGTGACCCGAGAGTTCTGCTCTGATGGTCAGGCTCGATCCGGCTCAGCGCAGCCCTCTCTGTCAACCTGCCGGGCTCAGAAAAACGTATCGATTTCGCGTCCACTCCGCCCCCCTTTTTTATTGTGCAGAGGAGTAGTGAGCAAAAAGTCTTTTAGTGCAGGGGAGTACGGAAAAACCAGTGCTCAACATTCGCCTGCACAACCCTGAAAACATGCGGGTCGCTGTGCAAACGTGAACGGAAAATGATATCGGGATGCAGAAATGCTCCCGGCCGGAAAAGAGGACGACCAGGAGCGTTGATTGTGGGCGCGGTCCTGCGCAGGGCTCGTGACGGGTCCACCGTTCTAACGTGGCGGAGTCGTTTCCCGGGCAATAATCATCTGGGCACGGGCAGTCGGAGGCATACCCCAGAGCCCACGATGGATGAAGTCGGCGACGAGTTCCCCGATGAGAACGGCGGTCGCGGTCGGTTCGCGCACGGGCGTGGTTGGCAGGATCGAGGTGTTGGGGACGCGACCCGTCGATACCGTGCACGTGCCCGTCTGGGTTGATGCCGGGGCCCAGATCGTCTGCCGGCCCGAACCGCGCGTTGCCGTACAGGTAAATCGCGATGCTGCGGGGGTTCAGGAGTGCGGTTTTCTTTCTGCCAGGCCAGCATGTCCAAGCAGGTGTCGGGATTAGCGGGGTGATGCGGTCTGCGTGTCCTTTTCCGTGGCAGCCCGCGTGAGCTGGCCGGTACAGTCGCCGGTCAGCTCAGGTCAAGGCCGTGGCTTCGAAGACGCGCAGCCCGATACTGATCCGCGTCGTGCACCGTGTCCTCGTCCTCATTCGCGGGGGGATCGGCGCACGTGATCGAACCGTAACGTCCCGCTGCACCCAGAGGGGAGTGCGGCCGTGCAAGACTGGAAGTTCACCTTCGCCTACGGCTCTCAGCCTGCGTCCCCCTCCAGTTCCGCATCCGCGCCTCCAGTTGCGCCCATGCCGGTGGCGGTGAATCTATGTGCGATCGAAGCGAAGAGGTTTTGATGTGTGGGATTTTCTAAGGGATCAGTATGAGCAGGTCCTGTTCAGTAGTTGGCAGCACTTTAGTCTCGTCGTGCAATGCCTGATCCTGGCGACAGTTATCGCTGTCGTGCTGGCCGCCGCCGTCTATCGCAGTTCCGTGTTCACCGGGATCGCCAACTCGGTGTCGGCCATTGGCCTGACCATCCCATCGTTCGCGTTCATCGGGCTGCTCATCGCGCCGCTCGGCTTCGGCGTTGTTCCGGCCGTCATCGTCGTAGCGTTCTTCGCTACCCTCCCCATTCTGCGTAACGCGGTCGTGGGCCTATCGGGTATAGCACCGTCGATCGTGGAATCCGCCCGCGGCATCGGCATGAGCCGTTTTCGCACGCTCCTGCAGGTAGAACTGCCAATGGCGTGGCCGATTATCCTCACAGGCATTCGGGTATCCGCTCAGATGGTCATGGGAATCGCCGCGATCGCCGCATATTCCCTCGGCCCAGGCCTGGGTGGTTTCATCTTCTCCGGCCTGTCCCGCCTCGGCGGTGCCAACTCTCTCGAGTCGGTGCTGACGGGCGTCATCGGTGTTGTTGTGCTCGCTCTTATTCTTGATCTCCTTCTCGTCGGCCTCGGCCGCCTGACCACACCCCGAGGTATCCGTGTCTGAACTCAGTGCATCCAAC